>DDQZ01000087.1:0-163 GCA_002343505.1 Verrucomicrobiaceae bacterium UBA2429
GACCAGGTCGGCATGGCAAAAGATTGATTTTCAACGGGTTAATCAGGCGCACCCGGCGCGCCGTCAGGCCGCGAGGAGGCTTGTCGGAATGAATCCAGCATGTGCTGGATTCATTCCGACACATGCCGGGCTCACTCCAGCATGTGCCGACGCCACTCCGGCA
>DDQZ01000087.1:341-31586 GCA_002343505.1 Verrucomicrobiaceae bacterium UBA2429
GCCACTCCGGCATGTGCCGACGCCGCTCCGGCATGTGCCGACTTCACTCCGGCATGTGCCGGAGTCATTCCGACATGTGCTGGATTCATTCCGGCATGTGCTGGATTCATTCCGGCACGTGCCGGAGTCATTCCGTGAACGCAGATGTCTGGCGGCTTTTGTCGGCAAGCGGAAGATGCTGAATCTGCCTCCCAGGGGCCGGGGCGGGCTCACTACTTTTCCGCTTCCAATGTGACCACATCGGCGCGCAGGAAGACGGCCTGCATGACATCGCCCTCAGCCTTGTCAGGCTTCCAGAGCGCGAGCAGGCGGGTGGAGCCGGAGAGCAGGGTGATGGCGGTGTCCGTCTGGTGCTCAGGATACTCCCACTGCGGCACGGCGAGGCGGTGGACTCCTTCCGGAGGGGCCTCGTCACTCACAAGAAGCGTGGAAGGTGCCGGGTGATGTCGGAGCAGCCAGTTGATGTCAATGGTTCTTGCGTCAGCTCCGATGACGGGATCCACCTCCCATGTGGTGCCCGCCTGCATCATCTCCGAGAGCACACCCAGCAACGATCTTCCCGGTGAGGGCTTGGTCTTGTCATCGGCGGCGGGTTGTGACGGACCGGGCAGGGAGAGCTCGGTGGTGTAATGATGCTCGATGACGTTGCTCACCTTGGAGCGCTGGCCGCCTTTGCCCTCCAGCCAGAGGGAGCGCACGATGCGCGCGTTTCCCTGAGTTGCGGCGTCCTGCACGGTCTGCCAGGCGGCGGCGTGGTCCGGCAGGCCGAAGCTGTCTTTCTCCACCTGCCGGAGCAGGGCGGCGCCGGCTTCCACAATGTGCAGGCTTTGGCGCAGGATGCGCGGACGGGAATCGGAGAGGGACTCCAAATACTCTTCCACCAGGAGGAGGTTCTCGGGCGTGTTGCGCACGAGCAGCTCGGAGGATGAGGCGAGGTAGTTGGCCGTGGCGCCTTCCGGGAAGGGGATGCCATAGGATTTGAGAATCTCCTCCACAGTGATGCTGCGCCTGAAACGCGGCTCGCTCGGCATGTCAGCGGCCGCGCCGGCGAATGGATCGGCGGCGGTTGCGGGAATACTGCCACTGGACAGGAAATCCGGACGGATACGGAAACGCCGCACCTGCATTCCCGGCGGTAGGGCGGGGTCAGCCACGGGGCGCACGTTTTTAGGAGTGGGTGTCACGGCTTCGCCGCGCTGGGTGAGGATTTGCAGGGCGCGGTCACCAGGCAGTGGCAGGATATGCACCACAGCCGCCCGGAGAAAGGCCGCCCGCATGAGCTGCCGGCGCTCGGCGTTCGGGTCGGCGTCCAGGCTCCACACACCCAGAAGGCGGGTTTCTCGGTCGAGCAGGGTGGTGCTGGTGGTCAATTCCGCCACCGGCAGGCCGGACCACTGCGCCTCCAGCGCGGGGGACGAGCCTGCGGTGAGCCGGTCCCAGCGCTGGATCAAGGGCGCGGTCTGGTGTTTGAGGCGGACATTGATGTCTATCTCCCTGTGATCATGGCTGATGACGGGGTCCAACTCGATCTCGGTTCCGAGGCGGATTTGCTCCTTGGCGGAATTGGCGCGGTTTTTCTCGTCCACTTCATATTCCGTGGGCACTTCCCGCAACAAGCCCTGGGTGGAGACGGTCCTTTGCCCGGCCTTTGTCTCGCCGCGCATGGTGACGATGGAAGCGCCTTTGGCGAGAAGGTCTTCCAGCAAAGGCTGGTGGTTTTGCAGCGTGACGGCCTCGGCCATGATCTGGCGGACATCCGCGCCCGGCGCTTCGACGATCTCCAGTGTCCAGGCGAGTTGTGCGGGAGATGTCTCCAGCAGCGCCTGGACCAGGGGCTGCATCATGTCGTGAATGGTGGACATGGAGCGCAGGGCCAGGGTCTGGGTGGCGGGGTCGTAGCAGGCCAGGCTGCCCGGCGGCAGGGCGATGCCCTGTTTGTCCAGCCACTCCTTCATCACTTCGTGGTCGCGCTTGAGAAATGCCTCCAGTTCGCCGTGGCTGGCGCTGGGCGGCGGCAGATTCGGGGCGCGCAGGCGGCCTTTTTTCTCGGAGACAAAGCCGGTGATCAATTCCGACGCGGGCAGTTGATACACCTGGATGGAGTAGGCATACGGGTCCGCCTTCTGCGCCATGAGAATGCCGGAGAAAAGATGAACGCCGGCGAGCACGAGCGCCGGGTAGGAGAGATGGCTCATTTTCATCATCGCGAGGCTACCGCCGGTCCCCAACGCGCCACAAGAAAAAAACAGCCCGCCTCCGCCACTCGACGCACCTTGCGCTTCAGCCAGTCCATGCACTCGGCGGGCGATCATCGGATACTTGCGGGGCAGAAGGCGCGTCGTCAAAGCACCACGTTCTTCCATGCGACCCTGTGGCGAGGGCTGGATTTGTCCCGCCTGGTTTGCCGTCTGGCGTTTGACAGCAATCGTCATCGAAGGCGGCGGCCTTTCTTGCGCTTCCGCGACGCGCGTGGAAGGTGGCGCATGTTCACCGGACTCGTCGAAACCACAGGCCAGGTCATCGCCCTCGAAACGCGCGGAGAAAGCGCGCGTCTGACGCTGGACGCGGGGCCGCTGGCGGCGGAGCTGGCCTTGGGGGAGAGTCTGGCGGTCAATGGCTGCTGCCTCACCGTGGCGGAACTGGACGCGCGATCAGGGCGCGCGGGATTCGACCTGCTCATGCAGACGCTGAAGGTGACGAGCCTTGGGGATTTGCAGCCGGGCTCGCTGGTGAATCTGGAGCGGGCGATGGCTCTGGGCGCGCGCTTCGGCGGCCACTTCGTGCAGGGGCATGTGGATGCGACGGCGCGCATCCTGGACTGGAGCCAGCACGGGCAGGACCACCGCCTGGAGGTGGAGCTGCCGCCCGGGCACCGCGGGCTGGTCATTCCCAAAGGGTCCATCTGCCTCGACGGCATCTCCCTGACCGCCGCCGAGGTCGGCGGGGGCAGTGTCACCTGCTGGATCATCCCGCACACCCGCGCGGTGACGCATCTGCGCGGCAAAAAGGCGGGGGACCGGGTGAATGTGGAGTTCGACATGCTGGGCAAATATGTGCGCGAACTGATGCGCGCGGGATCGCAGGCCGCTGGAGCTGCATCTTGACGGCATCCCGCCTTTCCGGCATCATGCTCTGCGGCCGGCGGAGGCCGGTCCGAAATCCCATGCTGAAAGTTTTTCATTCCCACCGGCCCGTGTTGCGCCTGGCCTGCTGTCTTTCCCTCACGGCCGCCGGCCTGGGCGCGCAGGAACCTCAGGAGACGCCCAAGGCCCTGCCTGTGGAGTCGCTCGGCACGATGCCGGAAGCGGATGCGGTGAAAAAAAAGCGCGACCTCTCGGCCAGCCTGCTCACACAGAAGGAGGCGCGCACCATGCGCCTGAGCATCCCGGCCCCGCGCGGCCAGATCGTGGACCGCAACGGCATCGCCCTGGCCACCAACAAGGTGGTCAACTATCTGGCCCTGAATTTCCCCTTCATGGAGAAGGCCACCCCGGAGAAAATCCTGGACTACGCCAAAGAGCGCATCAACGCGGTGAACCAACTGCTGGGCAAAAACTGGTCCTTGCCGGACGAGCGCCTGCTCACCCACTACGAGCACCGCCGCTGGCTGCCGCTGGTCTTTTCCATCGAAGAGGGGCTGAATGTGGAGATCACGCCCGAGCAGCAGGCCAAGCTCAAACTGATGCTTGAGGAGGGATCCCTCCTGCTCCAGCCCGCCTACCTGCGCCACTACCCGCACGAGGACGCCGCCTGCCACATCGTCGGCTACACCGGCAAGACACGCCCGCTGCCGCAGGGACCGATCGTGGACGGCGACCCGTTGTTTGAGGAGATGGAGGGGCGCGAGGGGCTGGAGGTCACCTTCGATCACTTCCTCAAAGGCGTGCCGGGCGAGATCAACCTGCTTTTTGACCCGAATGGCAAGCTGCTGGCCGACGAGGTGCTGCGCCGCCCGATGCCCGGCCACACCTTGGTGACGACGCTGGACTTCAACCTGCAAAAATACGCCGAGAACGCCTTGAAGAAGACCGCGCGCAGCGGCGGCTCCATGGTCATCATGGACGTGCGCAACGGCGACATCCTCGCCATGGCCTCGAACCCCGGCTTCAACCTCAACGAGTTCATCCCCGGCATCCGCTCCGCCCGCTACGAGGAGCTGGCCAACGACCCGAAGATGCCGCTTTTTGCCCGCTCCTTCCGCGGTGAATACCCGCCCGCGTCCACCTTCAAGATCGTCACCGCGCTCGGCGCGCTGGAGAGCGGCCGTGTCAGCGCCGCCACCAGCTTTCCCTGCACGGTCTCGATGCTCGTGGGCGACCGCTATTTTCACAACTGGAACACCAAGAACGACGAGGGTCCGATGAACGTCATCACCGCCCTCAAGCGCTCCTGCAACACCTGGTTCTATGCCGCCGCGCTCCAGGCAGGGGCCGATCCGGTGACGAACATGGCCTTCCGCCTCGGCTTCGGCGAGCGCACCGGCATCCCGCTCAAGGCCGAGGGCCGCGGCAACGTGCCCAGCAGCGCCGACCACCGCATCCTCGGCGGCGAGCTGGCAAACATCGCCATCGGACAGGGCGCCGTGCTTGTGACTCCGCTGCAGGTTTGCCAGTCCATGGCCGCGCTGGGGGACGGGCAGCGCGTCTTCCAGCCGCGGCTGGTGAAACAGGTGCAGACCATCAACGAGATCGTCGTGGATGCCACGGAGGAAAAGAAAGTGCGGCGGGAGCTCATGTTAAACCCCGAGTTCCGGGAAACCATCCTCAAAGGCATGGTGGCCGTCGTTTCAGGCTCGGGCGGCACGGGCCGCTCCGCCGCGATCCCGCAGGCCCAGGTGGCGGGCAAGACCGGCACCGCGCAGTGGCGCGTGGCCAAGGACCAGCGCCTCGCCTGGTTCACCGGTTTCCTGCCCGCCAGCCAGCCGGTGCTCGCCTTCGCCGTCGTCTATGAGGGGCGTCCCGGTGAAAAGATCGGCGGCGGCGCGGTGGCCGCGCCCATTGTGAAGGAGGTCTTCACCAAATTCTATGAGGGCGCGCCCACGGATGATCCGCTCGTGGCCGCCATGAAGGACGTGCCCCTGGCTCTGGCCGTGGACGAAGGTGTCATGGACGATGTGCCACTGGCCCAGCAAGTGCGCCCCGCCGAGGCGGCGCCGCCTCCGCAGACTGAGCAGCGGACCCTGGGCGGCTTCTTCAGGCGGCTCTTCAAGCGCAGCAATTAACCCCCTTCCCTTTCGTGATGACAGTGCAGTTGGCCACCCTTTGCGACTCGGCTTCCGATTACTCCGGGAAGCTCTGCATCCTCGGAGCCTTCGACACCCTTTGCGCGCGCGAGTTCCCGGTCGTGCATCCGCATTGCGCGCTCGTCGTCCGGCTCATCTTCGAGCCGCGCGACGCGGGACGCCACACCTTCACCATCCGCTGTCTTGACCCCTCCGGGCAGGACTGCCTGCCGCCCTTCGAGCCAGTGGTGGATGTGGCTTTCCCATCGCAGTTCCTGCCCTTTGTGACGCGCAACATCGTTCTCAATCTCCAGCGCCTGCGCATTGAAAAGCAGGGCGTTTATCGCTGGAACATTGAGACCGGCGGCATCACCCTCGCCAGCATCCCGCTGCGCGCCACACTCTTCGAGGACCCGCGCGGCGCGGCGGGCCCCGCCGGTTGATCCACCACACTCCCATCCCCCCGTCATGGACAGTCCCGTCTTGCAGGAAATGCCCGTCAAAACCCCCGCCGGCCATGCCATCCGGCAGTTGTCCGTGTTTCTCCAAAACCGTGTCGGCTCCCTGCTCGCGCTCATCCGCCTGCTGCGCGAGCACTCCATCGAGGTGCTCGGACTCTCCATGCAGGACACCACGGAGATGACCCTCGTGCGCCTTGTGCTCAGCGACCCCGACGGCGCCGGCATGCTGTTCATCGAAAAAGGCATCCCGCACACCGACTGCCCCATCATCGTCGTCGAACTCGGCGAGTCCGGCCCCGGCCTGGCGGAGTGCCTCTCCGCCCTGCTCACCGCCGAACTCAACATCGAATTTTGCTACCCCCTGCTCGTCCGCCCCGGCCTGCATCCTCTGCTGGCCCTGCACTGTGATGACAGCGACATCGGGGCCGAGGTGCTCCACAACGCCGGCTTCCGCGTCCTCTCGCAAGGCGATTTGAGCCGCTGAAACAAAAAAGCGCGCAGGCTTGGACCCGCGCGCCTTCGCAGGATTTTCGAGCTCCTCAGCAGCCCCACACTTTGAAAAGCGCCTCCGCCATGTCGGCGGGTGAGTCCGCGACAGAAATGCCGCACTCGGCCAGGATGCGCTTCTTGGCCGCGGCGGTGTCGTCCGCGCCGCCGATGATGGCCCCAGCGTGGCCCATGCGGCGTCCCGGAGGCGCGGTGGCTCCGGCGATGAAGGCGGCGATGGGTTTTTTACAGTTCTCTTTGGCCCAGCGGGCGGCCTCGACCTCGGCGTTGCCGCCGATCTCGCCAATCATGATGACGGCCTCCGTCTCCGGGTCGTCGTTGAACATCTTCAGCACGTCGAGGTGGTTGGTGCCGTTCACGGGGTCGCCGCCGATGCCGACACAGGTGCTTTGGCCGTAGCCGCGTGTGGTGAGCTGCCACACCGCCTCATAGGTGAGGGTGCCGGAGCGGCTGACCACGCCCACATTGCCGCGCTTGTGGATGTAGCCAGGGGCGATGCCGATGCGGCAGCCGCCCTGGGATTTCTCACCGCGTCCGGGCGTGACTACCCCGGGGCAGTTCGGACCGATGAGGCGCGTGCGGCTGCCCTGCATCGCCGCTTTCACTTTGATCATGTCATTGACAGGGATGCCCTCCGTGATGGCCACCACGAGGTCCAGCCCGGCATCCACCGCCTCAAGGATGGCATCAGCGGCAAAGGGCGGCGGCACGAAGATGGCGCTGACGGTGGCCCCGGTCTCGCGCGCGGCCTGGCTCACGGTGTCGAAGACAGGCACCTTGTGGCCGCCGTGGTCAAACGTCTGCCCGCCTTTGCCGGGAGTGACGCCGGCCACGAGCTGCGTGCCATAGTCGAGCGAGGCTTTGGCATGGCGGGAGCCGAAGTCGCCGGTGATGCCTTGGACGAGGATTTTGGTGTCAGTGTCAACGAGGATGGCCATAGGTGTGGGGGAAAGGAACGCTGGGTCTTTAGCGAGGGCGGCAGGGTGCGAAACTCGAAATTCGAATTTCGCGGCATGAATTTCACGCTCCGCGAGCTGGCGCGGGATTTCAGGGGGCCAACTCGCGCATTTTCAGCCTCAACTGGCCGCCGTCCTTCGGCGCCACCACGCGGCGGTAAAAGCAGGTGGGCCGCTTGGTGTGGCAGCAGCCGCCGCCGTGCTGGATGACGCGCAGCACCAGCGCGTCCTGGTCGCAGTCGGTGAGGATTTCCACGATCTCCTGGAATTCGCCGCTGGTGGCACCCTTGTGCCAGAGCTGCTTGCGGCTCCGGCTGTAATAGACCGCCTGGCCCTTCTCAAAAGTCATCTTGAGCGACTCCTCGTTCATATAGGCCAGCATCAGCGGCTCGTCGGTGCGCGCGTCTATCGCCATGGCCGGGATGAGGCCGTGCTCGTCGAATTTCGGGGCGAAACCGCCTCCCTGCTCGACGGACTCTTTCGAGTCACGGGTTGCGAATGTGTATTTTTTTTCTTCTGACATGGGGGGAGGTAGGTTCGCCCGCGCGCGGGTTTTGCAAAACGAAATTGTGGGCGGATTTGCGCATCCCGGTGGCATCGGCCAGCGGGCCAGCGGCCGGAGATCGGGCAAAAGCGGCTCGTTTTGTTCGACATCGGGGCGGCTCGCGCTAAAAACAAGGCCAACGAATCCGCCAACGCCCTTGACCGCCCCCGCCGCCGACCCGCCCGGTTTTTTCCTCTCCTTCGAAGGCTCCGAAGGCTGCGGGAAATCCACGCAAATCCGCCTCCTCCGCGCGCGCCTGGAGGCCGCCGGCCGCCGGGTGGAGGTGCTGCGCGAGCCGGGCGGCACCGAAATCGGCGAGGAGGTGCGCCATCTGCTCCAGCACGCGCAGGAGGGCCGCGGCATGTGCGCGGAGACGGAGCTGCTGCTCTTCGCCGCCAGCCGCGCGCAGATTGTGAGGGAAAAGGTGCGCCCGCTGCTGGCGGAGGGAGTGTTTGTCATCCTGGACCGCTTTCTGGACTCGACGACGGTGTATCAAGGCCGCGCGCGCGGCCTGCCCCTGGAAAGCGTGCGCGCCGTCAACGCCTTCGCCACCGGAGGCACCCTGCCCCTCCTGACCGTGCTGCTGGACATGGACGCCCGCGCCGCCTGGAGCCGCATCCATGAGACAGGGCGCGAGCTTGACCGCATGGAAAGCCAGCCGCTCGAGTTTTTCGAGAAAGTGCGCGCCGGCTATCTCGCGCTGGCCGGCGCCGAGCCGGAGCGCATCCGGGTCGTGGACGCGGACCGCGCGCCGGAGACCGTTCACGAGGAAATCTGGAGCCTCGTGCAAACACGCTGCCATGCCCTTTAAAGCGGACAAAGCCCTCGACTTGCTCGCCCGCGCGCACCAGCACGGCAGGCTGGGCCATGCTTATCTCATCACCGGGCCGCGCGGAGCCGACCTCATGGACTTCGCCCTGCGCGTGCTGCGCCTGGTCACGGGCAGGGAGCGGCATCACTTTGAGGACTTCCAGCGTGAAGGCCTCTACATCCTGCGCCCCGAGGGCAAAAGCCGGCGCATCAAGGTCGGAGATGACAGCTCGGATCCGAACACCATGCGTCATTTCATCCACCACTTCCAAATGCGCTCCGAAAGCACGTTGAAAGCCGGCGTCATCGCCGAAGCCGAGCGCATGAACGACCAGGCGCAAAACGCCTTCCTGCGCACGCTGGAGGAGCCCCCTGCGGGCACGCTCTTTCTCCTGCTCACGCACAATCCAAAAGCGTTGCTTACGACCACGCGCTCGCGCGTCATTGAAATCCCCCTCCTGCCGCCGGAGGGTGTCCGCGTCTTCACCGCCTACGAGCAGCGTCTGCTGGAGCTGCTGGAAAACCTCACCGTCCGCTCCAGCGGCAGCCTCGGCGCCGCCCTCGCGCTCAAAACGGAGTTCCAGGACATCCTCGAAGCTCTGCGCGGCGAAATCGAGCGGGATCACAAGGAGGCCTTTGACAAGGAGAAGGACCATTACAAGCAGACCACCGACGGCTCCTGGCTGAAAGCCAGGGAAGACCAGGTGGATGCCGCCATCCAGGCCGAATACCTCGGCCAGCGTGGCGCGCTGCTCGATCTGCTGCTCGCCTGGATGGGAGATGTGGCCCGCCAGCAGGTCGGCGGCGAACACCTTGATCTGGATTCCTTCCGCGAGGCCACCGCCAAGCTGGCGCAGCGCTGGACTCCTGAGGAGACAGACCGCCGCCTGCGCGTCCTGCGGCAGCTCGAATCCCACCTCCACACCAACGTGAACGAGAGCCTCGCCCTTGAGGTGGCCTTCATCCAGGCCTTCGGAAGGTGAATATCAGCCAGTGCGCTCGCAGCAGATGCGCGCCATCGCGGCGCACGGCGGCCTGCCACTTGTCGCGGTTGCATTCCCATTCGATGCGTTTGCTCGTTTCGTTGTGACGGCAATGCTTCAGGCACCGCGACATGGGGCGGCGGCGTTCTTCGCGGTAGAGGCGGTCCTTGTGCGCCACGGCGAAGTCGCAGTCCAGCAGCACATCCATCGCCGTCTGTGGGAACCATTTTTCATGCACGAAGAGTTCGCTGCGCGGATCAAGCAGCCGATTGACCGCGAGCAGCTCCAGCACCTTCGCCCAGGGCACCTCGCCGGGCGGGCCTTCGGGACCTTCCGGCCCTGGAAGACCACCGGCAGCCGCGTCCTGGCCCGCCGCGGTTTCCGCTTCCGTTTGGGCAAATCCCCACCCCTCCCGCGCGCGGGACCGTTGGCAGACGGCAGCTTCATGGCAAGGCAAGACCTCCTACCTCGGAGTTGAAGACTTCCGGGAAATTGTCGCACTTTTGGGCGAAGTTTTCCCCGCCCGCTCAACGCGCTTAGAACCAGTCTTTTACGATTCGAGATTTTTAGCCGCCATGAGCGCGGGCACGCCGCCCGTGACGCCAACGAGTCCGCCGTGAAGGCCATGGGCGACGAAAAACTCAAAGTCATCGCCGCCGAACTCATCACCCAAGTGCGCAAGAGCGTGACGATTGACTGGACTTTTTTGCGCGAAGGCGCGCGGGCGAAGATCGGCTCCCTCGCTGCCGCCGCTCGGTCGGCCTGCGGCCTGTGCTCCGCTCAGCCTGTGTGCCTCACTTCGTTCGCCCTTCGGGCATCCGGTGGCCGGCTATCTCCGGCTTCGCCTTCGGTTCAGTCGCCCCGCTCCTTCGGCTCGCCGGACTTGCAGGAGGAAGCGGTGAAGACGGTGCTCATGCAGGCGGAGCTGCTGTGTGCGGAGTGGGTTTGAGAAGAATTTCCGCAGCGAATGAAGAGGTCAGGTGTGCCCTGGGTGCCGTGCCGCGCAAATTTTTTTGCATATTTTGAAGGCAGGTGATGCCGCCACTCCGGGCAGCCGCGCGCAGTCTTGGGGTGGGGATCACTCTCCCCCGAGCAGGGCGCGGGCCTTGTCGGCGGTGACGCCCATGCCGGGGATTTCGAAGCCGAGGGTGTCGCCGTTGGGCTGGAAGCCGCCGCCGTCGGCGTCCACGTAGAGGGGGTTGTTGTAGGCGCAGGGGCGCATTTTGGCGTAGTCGCTGGTGCCGAAGCCGGTCTTCATGTCGCCGGTCTCGTGGAGGGCGACGACGATGAGGTGGGCGTCCTGCTGGAGGGGGATGCGGAGTTTCTGGTCAAACTTGACGACGCCGTCCTGGAACATTTGCGGGTGGGTTTCGCGGGTGAAATTGAAGCCGGGATGGGGGCGGGAGTTCACGAGGACCTGGACGCGGTTGATGTCCATCCAGTCGGTGCATTGCACGCGGACGCGGAGGTCCATGCCGCCGGTTGCGCGTGTGTCGTCGCCGGCAGTTTTGCCGTCAGGGGTGGTGACCTGGAGGAAGGGACCGGTGGTGAGGATGATGTTGCCGGCTTTGGCGCGGGGGGCGAGTTCGGCCCAGTCTATCTTGGCGGGGTCGTCGGTGCTGCTGGGCAGGTAGATGCGCCAGGAGCCGACGCCGTTGCCATAGACGCTGTGGGCATCGGCCACGCCGACGGCGGTGAGACGGTGGCCTTGATTGAGGAGCTGGCGCCAGAGGAACTCGCGGACATAGGAGACGCGGGTGGCGACGCCGCTGCGGCTGAGGCTGAAGGGGGAGTCGGCGAGGATGCTGGTGCCGGGGCCGTTCTGGGACTCGCTGCCGTCAATCATCTCCCCCACGCCGACGAAACCGCCGTCGGCGATGCCGTCGCCGTCGCGGTCCACGAACATGTTGGAGAGGTCGGGGTGGTTGAACTGGATCCAGCGGTCGGCGCGCTCGCCCTGCCAGCGGCGGAGGGTGAGGGCGGTGATGCGCGGGTCGTCATTCCAGACCGGCGCGCCGCCATCCTGGAGCATGGGGTCGGGCTCAAAAGGGAAGGCGTTGAAGTGCTGGCGCCGGCCGGTGAGCTCGACGCCTTTGACGGTCTTGATGAAAGGCGCGAGGCCAAGGGCCTGGATGGTGGGCTCCCAGTCAAAGAAGCGGTTGTGCTCGGTGGTGGGGGCGAATTCGAGGTGCTCGGCGGCGATGTTGATGACGCGGCCGTCGGTGTCGCAGACGTTGTCGCCGCTGGGGGTGCTGTGGTTGTGGAAGTCGCTGCTGATCCAGCCGGTGGTGTCCACGAGGCGCTTGAGGGTGCCTTGGAAGTCGGTGATTTTTCCGGCTTCGACGCTGACCTCGCGGGCGATGTGCCCATACTCGGGGCCGCGCACGACGACGACGCGGTATCTGCCCGGCGGGAGCTGCTGGGTGAAGCGGCCGTTCTCGCTGTGATACTGGTCCACGCAGCCGCGGGCGCGCCAGCGCGGACCAAGATCGAGCTTGGGAGCGCCCTCGTCGAGCGGCTCGAAGTGGGCCTTGCAGGGCAAATGAGAGCCGTCCTCTCCGGTGATGGCGAAGCGGATGCCGGCGGCGTCCTGCATCGCGACCTTCGGCGCGGTGGTGGCGCCTTCGGAGACGGTGAGACTGATTTGTGCATCGGGGCGGCCCAGATCGGTGATGGTCAGCCCGGCAGGGCCGACGGGTAGTTTGAGGCTGAATTTGCCCTCGGTGTCCGGGTAGGCGGGCACGCTGGCTTTGCCCTCCGGCACGAGGATGCTGGCGGTGGGGATGCCTTTGCCGTCCGCGCCGGTGATTTGTCCGCTGACGGTGCCCAGCGCGCCGCCCTTCACCGCGCGGAACTCGCCCACGGCCTGCGCGGGGGAGGTGCCGACGGCGAAGAAGCGGGCGATGACGATCTCCTGGCCGGGCGCGAGATCGAGGGTGTCGGTGAGATTTTCGATGCCGGTGAGGCTGAGGATGCCGAAGGCGTAGCCGCATTTGTGGGCGGGGTTGATGGCGTCCGCCCAGCGGATGCCGTCGGCGGTGGTGCCGGTGGAGTCAAAGCGGGTGAGGTCGTCCTTGGCGCTGACTTTCTGCGGGGCAGCGGATTCATTGCGCAGGACGGTGGTGATGAAGACGCCCTGGGCGCCGTCTTTGACGCGGTATTCGTGGCGCTTGAAAACGCCGCCGGAGAGCGCGGCGGTGGTGACGCTCTCGACGGCGGCGGTGCCTTCCTCGCGCGTGGCGGCGGGGCGGACATAGGAGACGGGGCCATGACCGCAGGGGCCGTAGGCGGTGAGCTGGTCGTTGGCCTGGCCGCGCAGGGTGAGATCGTAGAGCAGACCGGGGCTGACGCCGTCGTCGCCGTAAAAGGTGCTCATGTTGGCGCGGCGGTTGGGCGCGTTGTGGGAGATGAGGGCCTCCACCTTGTCGCTGCGCAAGACGAAGTCTCCCCGGATGCCGTCGGCCTCCTTGCCGCCTGGCAGGTCTTTTTCACGGTCGCCACGCGCCTCGAAGACTTCGGCGGCGTGCATGCTGAGCGGGAGGAGGCAGAAAAGGGCGGCTGTTTTCATGATGCGGGCTGGCGGACTACCACCTACGCGTCATGAATGCCGCATCATTCTTTCGTGGCGGATGAGGCGGGTGTTTCGGCGGCATTCGGCTGCTGCGGAGGCCGGGCGCTTTTTTTGCGGTAATCGCCGGGATAGCGTTCCTTCACCTGCGGCGGCGTCCGGTTTGGATTTCCCAGAACGGCACGGCCGTCCTTGGTGCGGCTGACAAGGCTGCCGCTGGGCAGTTCCAGATAGGCGGCCACCTCCTGCATGCGCACGGCCTCCTGGGGTGTGGGGGCGATCTGTGACGCCTCTCGCAGCATGGGCGCGGCGGCGGCATCTCCGAGCACGATCATGCCATTGATGGCGGCTTCCCTGATTTCGGGATCTGGATGGCTGAGAAAGGGCCGGATGCGCGGCAGGTCCTTGGCATCGTAGGTAATGGAGGCCTGCTCGATCTCCTGTAGGATCACTTCGTTTGCCGCGTCCATCGGCACGGTGGCAGGCGCAGGGGTATTTGGGGAAGGTGCAACGGGGTTCCCTGGATTGGCTCCACCCGAAGCGCCCGGTGGCAGGGATTTCGTTTCCGGCACGGGTGGAGAGGCGGCGGTCCGGGTCGTGGCGGCCTGTGCCTCATCGGGGCCGGCTGCCTGGAAGGACCAGAAGACCACCGCTGCCAGAAGGCAGCCGCCAACGATGAATATCCAGGTTTTCATGGTTGAAATAAAAGCGCACCCGCCTCCAGAGGATGACGGGTGCGTTAAGGTCAGCCAATGTGATCAAGGATCAACGGGCGGGAAGAGGAAGGCGTCAATGTCAGGTATCACCTTGCCGCCAGCAGCGCTCAGAGTGCCTTCGATGACGCCGCTGACCGGATTAAGAGTGGCTGGGTCGAATACATTTGGCAGAGTGAAGATGCCGGAAATGGCCGAGACCTTGGAGGCTCCCGGCACATAGACGGGGTATTTGAAGCTGGTTCCGTCAAAGTCCTTGATGTTGATAAAGGTCAGCTTGCCGCCGCCTGTGAGGATGCCGTGACCGATCAAGGTGTCTCCCATCCAGATGAAAGAGACTTTTTCTTTGTATTTGTAAACATCAGTGACGGTTTCTGTCTCGATGATGTCCTCAGGCTTGAACACCATTTTATTCACATACTTGAAATTCACATCTTGGGCATAGCCGCCCAGAGTGGGATCTTCACCGAATGGTAGCTGGATCAAAGGTGTGATGTCCACGACTTTGCCTGAGGTGTGCCTGGCATAGAGTACAGAGAAATCATCGAACTCATCCGTCACGACGATCAGCGACCAGCCAGCGATGAAAGGCGCGTTGCCAATTTCTTCAATGGCTCCCGCCGCGACGAGATCGAGGAGGATTTCCTTGTTGGAATATTTGCGGGTGGCCATTTTGGAGATGAACTCCGAGTGGGCTTCGTCGCTGATGGGATCACCGGCGGGGGTGGATTTGCTGATAAACCAGTCGTTGAAGTAAGTCGGGCCGCCGAGAGGATCGCCAAATTCATCCAGGACTGGCAGGGGCTTGCCGGTCTCGGGGTCTTTGAGAACGGTCCCCGGCTTGCTATGAGTCAGGGTGAGGGCTGCCGTAAAGGCACCGTAGGTGCCTGGCACTTGGGCCAGGGTGACTGAGCAAGCTCCAAAAAGGAGCCCGAGGATCGCAAGACGTGGGAGCGCTTTCATGATGCGTGGTGTGTGTTGTTTTTCGGCGGGAATATTCCCTGCATCATCCATGTACCGATTTCGCGCACGAATGTCACAAAAAATTTTCACAGAGTCGCAAAAACATCTCTTGCATGAGCCGTGCCCGCTGGCAAAACCTGAAAGAGCCACCCCAGGGGCCGCCGGATCACAGCCGAAGGAAGGCGCGCTGGCGGTAGAGCCACAGGCAGAGCAGCCAGAGAACGAGCAGCATGCCGCCGCGCTCCAGCACGGGCGCCCACTCGCCGGTGAACCACTGCGCGCCGAGGTGGGTCTTCAAGCGGCCTGTGATCCAGCCCGCGCCGAGGCTGTGCATGAGGTAGATGAAGATGCTGTTCATGCCGACGACGACGAGCGGGAAGACCAGCCGCCGCTGCCCCGCCACCTCGACGAGCCAGTAAAAGGCGGCGAGCATCATGAGCACCCAGCCGCCGCTGAAGATCACCCACGAGGGCGTCCAGATGCGCTTCACGGAGGGGACGAGGAAGATGTCCATCAAAGTGCCGATGAGCAGGCACAGGACTCCGGCCACGAGCAGGTTCACGCATTTGCGCGCATGAGTCTGGCGGCTGCGCAGGAGCAACTCCGCCGTCACCACGCCCATGAGCATGGTGGCAAGGGCGGGGATGAAGTTCAGCGTGGTGTAGCCGCCCGGATTGGTGACGAAGGGCTCCTTGCGCGGGAACAGGTTCAGAAACCACCGGTCAAAATCCGCCGCCGCGTTCAGGTGCTTGCTCCAGTGGCCCGACGCGCCGGGCAGCAGATCGGTGGCGGCGGCGCCCACTGAGGCGAAGTCGAAATCCGCGCCCGGCAGCGGATGCTGGACGAACCACCACCAGACTCCCGCCAGGATCACCACCACCGCCGCCGCGCAGTATTCCCAGCCGCACACGGCCAGCAGCCAGAGGAAGACGTAGCCGAGGCCGATCTGCGCCAGCACATTGGTGAACTGCCAGTTCGTCTGCGCGTCCCCGTCCCGCGTGGCGAGAAAGACGCCGATCAAAACGAGCGCCAGTGCGCGTGCGATGGCATGGCCGAACCTGCCGAAAAAGCCCTGGCCCTGCTCCTTGCGGCGCATCAGGGAGAAGGGCAGCGCCATGCCGACCATGAACATGAACGAGGGCTGGATCAAATCCCACAGCGCGCAGCCCGTCCAATCCACATGGCTGACCTGCCAGCCGATTTCCTGCCATAGACGGGAATCCGGCTCCGTCCTCGCCATCTGCGCCAGGCCGAGACCGGAGGAGGCCATGAGGAGCATGATGAAGCCGCGGAAGGCGTCCAGGGAGACAAGGCGGTCGGGAGGTGGTTGCATGGGCCGCTTTGTACGCGGCGCCGGGCGCGCGGCTATCTTCGAGACTCAAAGGCGCGCGGCCGCCGGCGGCGCGGCGAGCAGCGCCGAGCAATACCACAGCATGCGCGGCAGGTGGAAGGGCCCCTTCCACAGGCTGCCCTTCATGCGCGTTGAGGGAGTGCCATCCCTGTGTAGCCAGCCATACCACTCGCCATGCTCCGGGTCGGGAAAACGGCTGAAGCTCCACTCATGCGCCTGCCGGTGCATCTCGGCATACTTTGTCTCGCCAGTGATCTCATGCGCCAGCGCCGAGGCGATGATGCCCTCGCAATGCGGCCACCAGAACTTCATGTCCTGCCAGTACTCGGCCACCGGCTTGTCAAAAACATCGCGGTAATAAAAGAAGCCGCCATGCTCCGCGTCCCAGCCGCGCCGCCACATGCAATCCAGGATGCGCAGGCCGAGGCGGATGTAGGCCCGCTCACCGCGCAGCCGCCCCTCGTGCAGAATGAACCACGCGCACTCGATGGCGTGGCCCGGATTCAGGCAGCGCCCGTCGAAGTGGTCAATGATGCCGCCGTCCGGTGCCACCGTCTCCATGAGCGCGTCCTGGTCCTCTTTGAAAAACAGCCGCTCAATATCGAAGATGAACCGGTCTATCCACTCCGTGGTGCTGCGCCCGGACACTTCGACATGCCCGAGGTTCGCCCGCAGCTCCTGCGCGGTGGCGATGCCGATCATCGGCGGGCCGATGCTGATCATCGGGCGCGTCTGCTCGTTGATCTTCGGCGACATGCCCCCCGGTTCGAAGGCCAGCCTCAGGAACGACGCGAAGTCCCGCACCGCCGCCTCGTGGTAGCGGTGGTCCCCCGTGGCGCGGGCATAGGCCGCGCGGGCGATGCAGGCAAACGTCTCGCTGTAGGCGTAGCGCCTCATGCGCAGGGGCAGCCCCTCGCGTGTGAGGGTGAAGAACAGTTTGCCGTTCGTGGCATGGCCGTGCTTGTCGAGAAAGGCGATGCACGACCCCGCCGCCTCGATCCAGTCCCGCCGCTTCTCCACCGTGTTGTACAGCGTGGCGAACATCCATCCCGCCCGCCCCTGGAACCACACGCTCTTGTCGCTGTCCAGCAGGCTGCCGTCCCGGTCCAGGCAGGTGAAAATCCCGTCATGCTCCCGGTCCATGCCGTGGCGCAGCCAGAAGGGCATGACATTTTCCACCAGCTCGGAGCGGTAAAAGGCCGAGAGCCGCGCGCGACCTTCCGGCTCCGTCAAAAGAGGGCATGGGATCATGCCCCGCATTGAAGCCCGCGCGCGGACGATGGGAAGCGCGGAAGCGGAAAAAACACACACGGCATGCGTTTGGCCCTGGACTCTTGAGCAAAACCACTCGCCAATTTCTTTTGGCGAGTGGTCTGGATTAAGAGCCGCGGCGGCTTCCTCAACTTAAGTCTTCGCTCTCGCCAATTTCTTTTGGCCATCCAGATTTCTAGTGACGCTTGAGATGAAAATGAACCCACTTTTTGAACAGTTGAGATAACTTTTTATTCTTGTGTGGCAGCTTTTCCTGCCTCTGCTATCGTTGCATAGAGGGATAAAGCCGCTGCAGCGATCAAAAAAGCCGCCGCAGTCATGCAAAAAGCCGCTGCATTGGTTGCAAAAGCAGTTTGATGCAGGGTTCAAGCTGGCGCAGATGCCCAAAAAGCCCTTGCAGCGCTCTTTCAAGCTGGCGCAGAGTCATTTGCAGGGCTTGCACGCCTGCCCGGAGCCGTTGCAGATGCCGCAGTAGCCGAGTCGAAGGGCAAAAGATGCGCACACCAATGCGGCAAACAAGCGGTCTGCATTTTTTGAGGCGCGTCGGGCGGACCGCTGCCGGCTCCAGGATCCGTGGCGTCACCTGCATCTCAGCGGGAGGCGCGATCCATGAGCCTGCCGGGAATGCGCGGACATGCCCCGACAAGCTTCACCGGCAACCCGTCCCGGAGTTGCCGGAGAAAGACGGGGGTGATGCATTTTTGTCCCCTTCCTGGCAAGGGGAGTTGGAACGAATACAAAAAACTGACAGATTTTGTTATGAGAAGTATGATCTTTTATTGCATTATTTAAAAAATTCGCATTTTTGCTTCTCATGTCTGGCGCTATTCAACGCATCTGGCTGCTTCTGCTGGCCGGCCTGCTTCCCGCCCTGTCCGCAGGTGCGCAGGTGCTGCGTCTGGAGGTGGCACCGGTCTGGGAGAAAAGTGAGTTGAAGTCGAACCACTGGCAGCCGGAGGGATCACCGGCTGGCCTGTCGGTGAACCGGCTGGATTTTCTGCTTTCAAAACTGGCGCTGCGCCGCGCGGACGGCTCGTGGCTGGAGTCGGAGGACTGGCACCGCTTTCTCAGTCTGGAAAAGGGACTGCTGACGGCGGAGGCGGAGGGGTTGCCGAAAGAGGACTTCACCGGCATCCGCTTCCAGGTCGGCGTGCCGCCGAAGGAGAACGCGGGTGATGCCGCGCAGTGGCCGCCCGCGCACGCGCTGAACCCGGAGGTGTGCGGGCTGCATTGGGGCTGGCAGGGCGGCTATGTGTTCATGGCGCTGGAAGGGCGCTGGCGGCGCGCGGACGGCCAGCTCGGCGGCTTTTCCTACCACATCGCCAATGATGAAAACCTGACGACGGTGGAACTGCCGGTGGACTTCCGCGGCGGCGGCCCGGTGACGATCCGCCTGGCGCTGGATGCTGCGGTGCTGCTGGGCGGCATGGATTTTGTGAGGGATGGCGACTCGACGCACAGCCGCGCGCGAGATCCGCTGCTTGTGAAGCTCACGGGCAATCTGGCGCGCGCCTTCCGCGCGCAGTCGGTGAGCTATGACCTGTTTCAATCACCTGCGGTGACGGAGAAAGCGGCCCCGCCGCCGCCGGGCACGACGCCTTTTCACCTGGCGGTGACGCAGCGCTTCCCGCAGGCGGCCTTGCCGGCGGACAATCCGCTGACAAAAGAAGGCGTGGAGTTGGGAGAGCGGCTGTTCCACGACACGCGCCTCTCCATCAACAACACCCAAAGCTGCGCGGGCTGCCACAGCCGCGCCAACGCGCTGACCGACCCGCGCCGCGTGAGCCTGGGCGCTCAGGGTCAGGCGGGGAAGCGCAATGCCATGCCGCTTTTTAATCTGGCCTGGGCGCGCGAGTTCTTCTGGGACGGGCGGGCAAAGACGCTGCGCGAGCAGGTGCTCATGCCCATCCAGGACGCGCACGAGATGAACGAGACGCTGGAAAACGTGGTGGCGAAGCTGGCGGACGCGAGCGCGGAGTTCGACCGCGCCTTCGGTCCTGGCGGCGTGACGACGGAGCGCCTGGCGAAGGCGTTGGAGCAGTTTTTGCTGAGCCAGATTTCGCAGAACAGCCGCTTTGACCGCGCCGCGCGGAAAGTGGCGGAGCTGACCCAGGAGGAAAAGCGCGGTCTGCAACTCTTCGTCACCGAATATGACCCCGCGCGCGGCCTTTTCGGCGCGGACTGCTTTCACTGCCACGGCGGCACGCTGTTCACCGATCACCAGTTCAAAAACAACGGGCTTGATCTGGAGCCGGCTGATCGGGGCCGGATGCTCGTGACGGGAAATGCGGCGGACAAGGGCAAGTTCAAAACACCCAGCCTGCGCAACATCGCTGTCACCGCGCCCTACATGCACGACGGGCGCTTCGCCACGCTGGAGGAGGTGGTGGAGCACTACAGCGGCCCCATGCCGAGGAGCGACACGCTCGATCCGAACCTCGCCAAGCATCCCGACGCGGGCATCCAGCTCAGCGCCGCCGACAAGCGCGCCCTGGTGGCCTTTTTGAAAACCCTTACTGACGACGACTTCATCACCGCCCCCGATGGCGAGGTGACGCAGACGAACGCTCCATGATCTCCCGGAATTTTTTCTCCCACAGGCGCGCTTCCCAAAGCGCGGGTTTGACTCCCGCCCACACCTCCAGCCCCCGCATGGAGCCAATCCGAAATTCGTGTCCATTCGTGTCCATTCGTGGTTTCCTCCTGCCCTTTTATCTGACCGCGCTTCTCGCGCACCCCGCACAAGCCGATGACGAGCATCAGATAGACGAGCAACTGCTCGCCGAGGCCAACGCGCTGGCGCCTGAATTCCAGGCGGCGCAGGTGGAGGCGCCCGCGCCGCACGAGCTGTCACTTCAAGGCCAATGGGGTCCCGTCATTCCATGGACGCCGCACATCCCTGTCACGGCGGCAACGCTGCCGGACGGGCGGCTGCTGACGTTTTCCTCCAACCAGCGCACCACTTTCCCGAGCGGTGTCGAGTTCACTTACGCGGCAGTGTGGAACCCCGCCACGGGCGCCTTCACCGAGATCAACAACAACCGCCACGACATGTTCTGCGGCGGCACCGTGATGCTGCCCGACGGGCGCGTGCTCGTCAACGGCGGGCGCAACACCACGCGCCTCGGCAGCATCTTTGACTGGCGCACGAACCAGTGGAGCGCCATCCCCAACATGAATGACGGCCGCTGGTACAACACGAGCGTGGCCCTGGCAGACGGCAGCGTCTTCACCGTCACGGGCGATGGCGGCAGAACCACCGCCGAGCGCTGGACGGCATCGAACGGCTGGGCGCGGCTGGGCGGCATCAACTGGTCGGTCGTCGTCAACCAGCCGGGTTATGTGAGCAACTGGCATCCGCTCGTGCTCGTGGCGCCGGACGGGCGGCTTTTCCACGGCGGCCCCACGCGCCAGATGAACTGGGTCACCGCCACCGGCACCGGCGGCCTTTCCTACGCCGGCGTGGATGTGCCCGGCGCGTTGTATCCGAAGGAGGGCTGCTTCGCCATGTATGACGAGGGGCGCATCCTCGTGGCAGGCGGCTCCTCGACGACCACGGCCAACAGCTTCGACAGCTCCACCGGCACAAGCACGAACGCCGCCTTCACCCTCGACATCCGCGGCGGCGCGCCCGTGGTGCAAATGACGGCCTCCATGCGTTACGCGCGCCAGTTTGTGAACTCGGTCATCCTGCCCAATGGCGAGGTCATCGCCATCGGCGGCAACACCTCCGGCAGGAAATTCAACGACACCGGAAGCATCCTCATCCCGGAAATCTGGAATCCGCAGACCGGACAGTGGCGCGAGGTGGCGGCGATGAGCGTGCCCCGCAATTACCACTCGCTGGCCCTGCTGCTGCCAAACGGGCGCGTGTGGTCCGGCGGCGGCGGCCTCTCCGGCAACAGCGCCGACCACCGCGACGCGCAGATCTACACGCCGCCGCAGTTGTTCGCCGCGGATGGCGCGCCGGCGGTGAGGCCGGTCATCTCGCAAAAGCCCGCCTACATCGCGCCCGGCAGCGTTTTTCAAGTCACCGCCAGCACCGGGGTGGCGCGCTTCAGCTTCATCAAGATGTCCTCGCAGACGCACTCGGTGAACACCGACCTGCGCTTTCTCAACGTGCCCTTCACCGAGACCGCGCCCGGCAGCTACGCGCTCACCGCGCACAGCAATGAGAATGTGCTCACTCCGGGTTACTGGATGCTCTTCGCCCTCGACGCGCAGGACGCCTGGTCGCAGGCGGCCATCATTCTCGTGGATCCGAACCTGGGAGTCACCATCACGAATCCTGGCGCGCAGATCAGCGCCGTCGGTGTGGCCGCCTCGCTCACCGTCCTGGCAAGCGCGCCCGGCGGCGGCGGCACGGTCTCCTTTTCCGCCGCCGGCCTGCCTCCAGGCTTGTCCATCAGCGCGCAGGGAGTCATCAGCGGCACGCCGTCGCAGGCGGGCGAGTTCAATGTCAGCGTCACCGCCGCCGACGGCTCCACCACCGCCTCGGCGGAGTTTGTGTGGAGCGTCACGCCGGCGAACCTTTATCAAAACATCGCCGATTTCACCGGCACGGACGCCATGCTGCAGCTTAACGGCGTCGCCGCGCTCAACGGCCCGGTCCTGCGCCTCACGCCGAACGCGGGCGGACAGGCGGGCGCGGCCTTTATGAAAAGCGCCCTGCCCGTGTCGGCGAACACCTCCTTCACCACGCGCTTCGTCTTTCGCATGAGCGGCACGGCGGATGGCGCGGACGGCATGGCATTCGTCGTGCAGGGCGACCGCGCCACCGCGCTCGGCAACAGCGGCAGCGGCATCGGTTATGAAAGCGTTTTGAAAAGCCTCGCCGTCGAGTTCGACAGCTACGCGGGTTCGGGTGATCCGAACGGCAATCACGTCGGTGTGCTGACCAATGGCAATGTGACCAGTCATCTCGTCACACACACGCCCGCCTTTGACCTCGAGGACGGCAGCAGCCACACCGCGTGGGTGGAGTATGACGGCGTGGCGGACACACTGCGCGTCTTCCTGGCGCAGGGTGTGGTGAACTCGCGCCCCGCCAGCCCGGTGATCACACGCGCGGGTCTTGACTTGCCCGCGCTCACCAGCGGCGTGGCCTGGGTGGGTTTCACTGCGGGCACCGGCGGTCTGGCCAACAACCACGATGTGCTCGCCTGGGAGTTCAACTCGAACGCCTTCACCCTGCCGCAACCTCCCGTGCTGACGAATCCCGGCGATCAAACCGGTGTCGTCGGCATGGCGCTCAGCCTGCCCGTGCAAGCCAGCGATGTGAATCTCGACACACTCGCCTACAGCGCCACGAATCTGCCGTCCGGGCTCACCATCAACGCCGCCACCGGTGTCATCAGCGGCACACCCGCAACGGCGGGCGCGGGGATTGTCACCGTGACTGTCAGCGACGGCAACACTGCTCCCGTGAGCGCGGACTTCGAGTGGCTGATTAATCCGGGCCTCGAACTCCAGCCCGTCATCACCCAGCCAGCGCCTGCTGGAACCAGCATCACCTACACCGCGCAGAGCACCGGAGGCGCAAACCCGCGCTACAAGTGGAGCTTTGGCGACGGCACCATCGAGACGGCCTTCAGCGCCAATCCCGCCGTCACGCACACCTTTGCCAATCCCGGCCGCTACCTCGCCACGCTCACCGCCACCGATGACACCGGCCGCGTGGTGACACGGGACTTCTGGCAAAACATCCATGCTCCGCTCACCGCCGCGCGTCCCGCTGTATCAAGCGCCATCGCCATCGAGCCGCGCGCCACGGGCAACGCGCGTGTCTGGGTGGTGAACCCGGACAATGACAGCGTCGCCGTGCTGGATGCCGTCACGCGCGCCAAGTTCGCCGAGACACCCGTGGGCAAAGCCCCGCGCTCTGTGGCTGTGGCACCGGATGGCCGCGTGTGGGTTGCCAATGTCGAGGACGCCACGCTTTCCATCCTGGACAGCTCCACCTTCGCCGTGGCGCAGACCGTGACGCTCGCGCGCGGCTCGCGGCCTTTCAGTCTGGCCTTTGCTCCGAATAGCTCCGCCGCTTTCGTGGCTTGTGAAGGCACCGGCCTTTTGCTCAAGCTGCATCCAGCCACCGGCGCGCAGACAGGCTCCGCCAATGTCGGCGCTCATGCGCGGCATGTCTCCGTGGCGGCGGACAGCGCGCGTGTTTATGTGAGCCGCTTCATCACTCCGCCGCTGCCGGGGGAAAACACCGCCAGCCCGCAAACAAGCGGACGCGGTGGCGAGGTCGTTGTCGTCAATGCCTCCGCCATGACCGTCGAGCGCACCCTGCTGCTCGCGCACAGCGAGGCCGCCGACTCGCCCACCTCGGCGCGCGGCATCCCGAACTACCTCGGCGCGCCCGCGCTTTCACCCGACGGCCTCAGCGCCTGGGTTCCCTCGAAGCAGGACAACATCCGCCGGGGCATGTTCCGCGAAGGCTCGCAGCTCAATCACGACCAAAGCGTGCGCGCCATTGCCAGCCGGCTGAACCTCGCCACGCAAACCGAGGACCTGCCCGCGCGTGTGGACTTCGATGATGCTGGAATGCCCAGCGCCGCCGTCTTCGATCCCTTCGGCAATCTTTTGTTCGTCGCCCTCGAAAGCAACCGCGCCGTGGCCGTGGTGGACGCCTGGTCGAACGAGGAGCTGCTGCGCTTTGAGACGGGCCGCGCGCCGCAGGGCCTGGCGCTCTCGCCCGATGGCGGCACGCTCTTTGTGCAGAACTTCATGAGCCGCAGTGTGACGGTGCATGACGTGGCCGGCCTGCTCGCGGGCAGCAGCGCCGCGCCCGCACTGCTCGCCACCGTAAGCACCGTCACCACCGAGGCGCTGCCCGCGCAGGTCCTGCTCGGCAAGCAGCACTTCTATGACGCCGCCGACACCCGCCTGGCGCTGCAAAACTACATCTCCTGCGCCGCCTGCCACAATGACGGCGGCCACGACGGCCGCGTGTGGGACCTCACCGGCTTCGGCGAGGGATTGCGCAACACCATCACCCTGCGCGGCCACGGTCAGCACGGCGCGCTGCATTGGACCGGGAATTTCGACGAGGTGCATGACTTCGAAGGCCAGATCCGCGGCCTCGCGGGCGGCACGGGCCTGATGACCGACGCGCAGTTCAACACCGGCACGCGCAACCTGCCGTTGGGCGATCCCAAGGCCGGTGTCAGCGCCGATCTCGACGCGCTCGCCGCTTATGTCACCTCGCTCACCAGCGAGTCGAAAAGCCCGCACCGCGCCAGCAACGGCGCGCTCACCGCGCAGGGTGCCGAGGGTGAAAAAGTCTTCCGCCGCGAGAACTGCGCCTCCTGCCATGCCGGGGAAAATTTCACCAACAGCGCGCTCGGCGTGTTTCGCGATGTCGGCACGCTCAAGCCCTCCAGCGGCCAGCGTCTCGGTGCCGCGCTCACGGGTCTTGATGTGCCCACGCTGCGCGGTGTGTGGGCCACCGCGCCCTATCTGCATGACGGCTCCGCGCCCACGCTCGCCGCCGCTGTCAGCGCGCACAGCGGCGTCACGTTGAGCGTGGCGGACATGGACGCGCTCGTCTCTTATTTGAATCAAATAGACGACCAGGCCGCCGGCGCGCCCGCGCCCGTGACCGTGGTGCTGGAAAGCGCCGCGCCCGCGCCGGTCAGCGGGCCTTTCACCGTCACCGCCACCTTCAGCCATGCCGTCACCGGCTTCACGCTTTCGGACATCACCGTCACCGGCGGCAGCGCCTCGGCGCTCACAGGCAGCGGTGCGAGTTGGAGCTTCACCGTCACGCCCGGCGCGGACGTGTCCGTGTCACTCGCGGCGAACATTGCCCAGGACGCCGCCGGTCTTGGCAATGCCGCCTCGAATGTGCTGGCACGCATTTATGGCGCGCCCGCCCCCGTCTTGATCAGCGAGGACATCGGCAACGCGCGTGTGGCTGGCGTCACAGCGCATGACACCGCCACAGGCACCTACACGCTCACGGCGGATGGCGAGGACATCTTCTTCAATGCCGACGGCTTCCATTTCGCGAAAGTGCTGCTCACTGGCGACGGTGAGATCCGCGCCCGCGTGCGCAGCCTGGACAACACGCACCCCTGGGCCAAGGCCGGCGTCATGATCCGTGAAAGCGCCGCCGCGGGCTCGCGCCACGCCAGCGCCTTCATCACGCCGCCCGCAGCGGGCAACGGCTTCGGCATGGTCTGGCGTCCGGCGGCCAATGGCGCGACGACTTACGCCGGCGGCCCGGCTTTGAACGCGGCGCCAAACAACTGGGTGCGGCTCGTGCGCGCGGGCAATGTCATCACCGGTTACACCTCGGCCAATGGCAGCGCGTGGACGCAGATTCAGTCCGTGACACTCACCTCGCTGGCCGCGCAGGTGCAGGTGGGGCTGGTGCTCACTTCCTCCGACATCTCCCGGCGCGCCAATGCCGTCTTTGACTCCGTGCAGATTCTCGGCTCCCAGGCCGTGAGCGCGCCCGAGGCGGTGCTGAGCGCGGCCTCGGCCATCGAGACGGGTGCCTTCACCGTGCAGGCGCAGTTCAGCCAGCCGGTCACCGGGTTGGAGCTTGCGGACTTCACCGTCACGAATGGCGCCGCCTCGAATCTCACCGGCAGTGGCGCGGCCTACGCGGTGACGATCACGCCGCAAAGCGCGGGCCTCGTCACCGTGGCGCTGCCTGCAGGCGCGGTGGTGAACGCGGCCTCGGTGCCCGGCACGGCATCGAACACGGTCATGGTGAATTACGCGCCGCCCGTGGCCGCCACCCTGCAAGGACAGGACGTGGGCGATGTCGGCGCGGCGGGCTCGACGAGCTACGATGGCTCGCTTTACACCCTGCGCGGCTCGGGCGAGGACATCTTTTTCAATGCCGACGGCTTCCACTTCGCGCTCACCCAGCTCAGCGGCGACGGCGAGATCCGCGCGCGGGTGACGAGCCAGACGAATCAAAATCCCTGGGGCAAGGCCGGCGTCATGTTCCGCGAGATGCTTGCCGCCGGTTCGCGCCATGTGATGATGTTCACCACGCCGACGGGCGCGGGCAACGGCTTCGGCATGGTGGCGCGCGCCGCCACGAACGGCGCCACGGCTTACACCGGCGGCCCGGCCTTGAATGCCGCGCCGAACAACTGGGTGCGCCTCGTGCGCTCCGGCGCCACGCTCACCGCCTACGCCTCCGCGAATGGCACGGCCTGGACCGTGGTCGGCACGGCCACGCTCAGCGGGCTGCCCGCGAATGTCTATGTGGGCCTGGCGCAAAGCTCCGGCGTGCGCGCGCAGCTCGGCACGGCCACCTTTGACAATGTTCAGGTCGTCGGCGCGCAGAGCGTGGTGGCGCCTGCGGTCACGCTCAGTTCGGCTTCCTCGGTGGAGACGGGGCCGTTTGTCGCGCAGGCGCAGTTCAGTCAATCCGTGACCGGTTTGACGCTGGCGGATTTCATCGTCAGCAACGGCAGCGCCTCGAATCTCACCGGCAGCGGCGCGCTTTACTCGCTGACGATCACGCCCGCCTCCGAGGGCGCGGTGACGGTGCAACTGCCCGCCAATGCCGCGCAAAACAGCGCAGGCGCGGGCAGCACCGCCTCGAACGTGCTCAGCGTCTCTTATGTGCCGCCGGCGGTCATTTCCCTGGCGGGGCAGGATGTCGGCGCGGTCGCGGTGGCAGGCTCGACGATCTTCGACGGTTCCACCGGCCAGTATACCATGACCGGCGCGGGCGAGGACATCTTCTTCAATGCCGACGGCTTCCAGTTCGCCTCCACCACGCTCACCGGCGACGGCGAGATCCGCGCGCGGGTGACGAGCCAGACCAATCAAAACCCCTGGGCCAAGGCCGGCGTCATGTTCCGCGAGCAGCTCACCGGCGCGTCCCGCCATGTCATGATGTTCACCACGCCCATGGGGGCGGGCAACGGCTTCGGCATGGTCTGGCGCGCGGCCACCGGCGCGGCGGCGAACTACGGCGCGGGACCGGCTTTGAATGCCGCGCCAAACAACTGGGTGCGCCTCGTGCGCGCGGGCGACAGCTTCACCACCTACGCCTCCGCCAATGGCACCGCCTGGACGCTCGTGGGCAATGTCACCCTCACGGGAATGCCGTCCGCATTGCATGTCGGCCTGGCACTCACCTCCGGCAGCACCTACCAGCTCAGCACGGCCACCTTTGACAATGTGCAGATCGTCAGCACCGGCGCGGGCGGCAGTGGCAGCACGGGCGGCGGCTCAGGCTCCGGCAGCACGCCCGGCTCCTCGAACAACAAGGACACCGACTTCGACGGCGATGACGTGAACGACCTCATCGAATACGCCATCGGCTCCAACACCCGCTACGACGCGGGCCTCAGCCTCGTGAGCGATGCCGCAGGCCGTGTGGACGCCGTGCTCGATGTGCTTGGCGAGACCGCCGGTGTGGCCTTCACCCTGGAGGCCAGCCCCGATCTCACCGGCTGGGTGCCGCTGCCGCTGGAGCCCGTGGCGCGCGATGTGGGAAGCGGCCGCCGCCAGCTCGTCTGGACCGGCATCAGCCATCTCAACGGCCAAAGCCCCGCGCGCGGCATCGTGCGCCTGCGTGCCACCCACACCAGCGGCGCCACCGCCGCGAGCACACCCCAGGCCTGGGTGCGGCATGACTTTGGCGCCGGCACGCAATCCGCCGGCGTCAGCCTCGTGCGCGCGCCGGTCTATGCCGGCTTCATCTCCAGCCTCGGCGCGGAGGGCGCGCTGCTGCTCGACGGCGCTCTCGGCGCCGCCGTGGACGCGCGGGAGGAGTATTACCTGGAGGTGCGGGATGGCGCGCTGGCCGGCCATCGCCTGGAGCTTTCCCTGCTGGAGGAAGGCCGCGCCGTGGCCGACACCGCCCACACCCGAGGCACGCTGGACCACCTGCCCGCCGAGCTGGCCGGCGCGCGCGTCGTCATCCGCCCGCACTGCACGCTGGGCCGGGTCTTTGACAGGCACTTGCTCACCGGCGGCTCCGCCTCCGCGCGCGCGGACCAGGTCATCTTCCACGACGGCTCCGGCTGGCGGACTTACTGGCTCTTGAAGCAGGGCGCTCGGCATCAGTGGGCGCTCGTCGGCGACGCCTCCGTGGCGGATCAAGGCGGCCTCGTCATCGCCCCCGGCACCGGCGTCATGTTCAAGGCGCGCGCCCCCGCCGCCTTCACCCTCACCGGTCATGTGCGGCAAAACTCCTTCCTGCGCGCGCTGAACGAGGGCCACAACCTGCTCGCCCCGCCCTGGCCGCTCGCCGCCACCCCGCGCCGGCTGCACCTCACCACCGCCAACGCCTTCACCGCAGGCCCGAATGCCGACGCTGCTGATCAGCTCCAGCTCTGGAAAGGCGACACCGCCCCCGGCACCGAAGGCTACGACATCCACTGGCTGCAAAACACCGGCGCACAAGGCGCGTGGATTTCACCGGAAGGCGCCGATGTCAGCCAAAGCCTCGTCCTCCCCGCCCACCGCGCCTTCTTCCTGCGCGCCCGCCCCGCCACCGCCGCCCAGGGCTGGTGGTGCCCCGCGCCGTGAGGTGGGCATGCAGGCGCATTCGCCAGAATGCGGGAGATGCGGGTGTTAGCGGGAGTCAAACCCCGCGCTTTGGCAAGCGCGCCTACGGGACGACTGCCCCTGGACTGCGGCAGCCTGCTGCCGCTTTCCGCACCGGGCAGCCCTGCTGCCGGGAGTGGACGTCCGTGTCTGCCTCTGAAGATGTCTCACCTCACATCATGACCCTTTCAGTTCTGTCAGTTACACACCGTTTTACGGGATGGACATCATGTCATGCCGATGACATTTGGAGCCGTCACATCTAGCTCTAGCGCGAAGCCAAATGACCGAGGTATCCAAATGAAATTGCTGACGCAATCAATCCAAGAGGCGACTTCAAGATGAAAGCGTGGGCCAGTCCGCCAACTCCTACCAGCAATAGACCAAGAATGGCCAGGCCGAGGATTAATGGACGTTGGTTGGAATCTGTTGGCTCAGGCATGGAGGACGATATTATACGCACAGAAGCACGGATACCTGGCAACTGTTTTCCAGGCATCTGGACGGATTTTTTCTCTCTTACCGCTCATAACTCCAACCGCACTTCGGGCAACGCTCAATACTCTCAGGAATAGAGGCATCGCAGCTCAAGCATCGAATGGACTCGGGCGATTGCTCGATATTCGGTGCTGGGGCGCCGGTCCAATAGACTCCGGAGAACATGCTGGTTTTGCACGTCGCGGAGACCATCTTGCCATCGCGTGTGCGATATGTGACTTCGTAAATTCGGTCGCCTCTCTCGCCGAGCCAGCCACGCCCGAGCGGATTCCAGACGATGCGAGCAACCACGCCGCCGCCCTGCTTGACGTAGTCTGCAATGCGAGCACGGTCCAGCCGATCTTTCAGCAAGCGAAAGGAAAGCCAAACAGCCAGCGCCCCAAGAAACCAAAGCAAGAACACGGCAGGACTCACCGGTTTTCCGAAGACTTTATAAGTTGTGACTGCGAGTAATGAAATCATGAAAGATGCCCGGCATGTTGTTATTCGCTGCGATATCGGTTTGTGACGATATTTTGAATATTTTTCCGGGGCGATGATGTGTGGCGAGGCTGCGGATGGCAAGGTTTTTGGGTGTGCGCTTCGGGTTTGGAGTGGTTCGAACGCCGTGCGTGGGGCAGGGTGGCGGCGTGCCGGTAGGGGGTGTCTGAGGATGCCCTTTTTACTCCAGCCCGATCTCGACGGGCGGGCCGTAGAATTTGGGTTTTGTGCGCAGAAGGGTCACGTCCAGGACGGCTTTCACGCGGGCGAGGTATTCGCGCAGGTAGGTGGTGGGGGCGATGCGGCGGGAGACATCCGGCGCGTCAAAGCCGTGCGCTTCCAGCCCGTGCCGGCGGGCGAGGAAGACGGCGCGCTCGTTGTGGAAGCGCTGGGAGACGATGATGAACTGGCGCTGCCCGAAGACGGCGTGGGCGCGCACCACGGAGTCGAGCGTGCGGAAGCCGGCGTAGTCGCAGTGGATGGCCGCAGCGGGCACACCGGCCTGGATGAGCGCCTCCTTCATGGCGGTGGGCTCGTCGTAGTGTTTGGTGCTGTTGTCACCGCTGACGATGAGGGCGCGCGCTTTGCCGGAGTGGTAGAGCTCTGCCGCAGCCTGGATGCGCTTGGTGAAAAACAGATTGCGCCGCCCGTCCGCCAGCCGGGGCGAGCAGCCGAGCACCAGGGCCGCGCCCGTCTTTGGCACGCCGCTGGTTTCGGCGTGGCAGTGCGCGCCGCCGGCGCGGCGCACCCAGGCATCGCACCCCCAGACGAGCGCGGCGGCCAGGGGCAGCGCGATGGCGGCGGCGAGGATGCTCCAGCGGAAAAGTCGCTTCATGACGTGAAAAACCACCCGGCTGGCCCGACTGCAAGCCGCAAGTGAGGCGGCGGGAGACCGCGAGCCGCCTCCCTTCCCCTGTCCCAGCGTTCTCGTTCCTTCGAATGGCTGCGCCAAGGTGCGAAAGGCCGGGTTCATCGGTTCAAATGCCGCAATCACCAGGAAGACTGCGGCAATCGAACAGTCGTCCGCACCAGACGAACGGTAGATTGAGCCAGAAGACCGGTAGTTCGGGCCAAACTAACGGTAGTTTGCGCCAGACGAACGGTAGTTTGGACCGAACGAATGGTAGTTTGCGCCGGACGAACGGTAGTTTGGACCAAACTAACGGTAGTTTGCGCCAGACGAACGGTAGTTTGGACCGAACGAATGGTAGTTTGCGCCGGACGAACGGTAGTTTGAACCAAACGAATGGTAGTTTGCGCCAGACGAACGGTAGTTTGGACCGAACGAATGGTAGTTTGCGCCGGACGAACGGTAGTTTGGACCAAACGAATGGTAGTTTTCGCCAGACGAACGGTAGTTTGAACCAAACGAATGGCAGCTTGGAGCGG
>DDQZ01000028.1:0-5445 GCA_002343505.1 Verrucomicrobiaceae bacterium UBA2429
CCCGCCCCCCCCCCCCCCCCCACTCCCGCCATGCCAGACCCCGTCATCTTCCTCAGCGCGGCCTCGGTGGACCTCAAACCGTGGCGCGAGCACCTCCACACCGCCTTCGAGCGCGCCGGCTTCCGCGTCCTCACCCAGGACCGCAGCCTGCGCTCCGCGCCGGGGGATGTGAAGCGCCTGCTCTCCGAGACCATCGAGGAGGCGACCTGCGTCATCCACCTCGCCGGCCTCGGCTACGGCAGCCACGCCACCGCCCCCTTCCCCGGCCACCCCGCCTTCCAGTGCTCCTGGACCCAGTTCGAGTACTACCACGCCCACCAGCAGGGGAAGGACGTCATCGCCTTCGTCTGCGCCCCGGACCTCTCCACCCCCGGGTTCACCGAGGAGCACGCCAGCCCCGCCGAGCTCGCCCTCAAGCAGCGCCTCCAGCGCGAGCACCGCCAGCGCGTCGCCACCGGCGAATTCACCGGCACCCCCCTGGAGGGAAAAACCCCCCGCACCTGCAACGAAGCCGCCCACACCCCCGGCAAGCTCCTCGAAAGCGTCGCCGCCGCCGTCGGCACCCTCAGAAGCCTTGACCTCCAGGACCGGGAGCGGGCGCAGCGGGAGCTGCGGTCCCTCGCCGGCAGCCTCGCCGGCGTCCACCGGAAGCTCACCGCCGCCCTCGTGCTGCTCGCGCTCGTCGGGCTTGGCGTGTTTTGGGTCAAAAGGGACACCGCCCCGCTGCCCGCCGCCGTGGCGCAGGTCGGCGAAGGCCAGGAGCAGCTCGCCGCGCAGATGTCCCAGGTGCAGGAGGCCCTGGCCCGCATCCAGCAGCAGACCGACCCCGCCAAAGACCCCGTCAGCCAGTGGCCGCAGGAGCGGCTGGAGACCGCCCTGGCGGAGCAGTTGCAGATGAAGGTGGCGGACCTCCGCGCCCTCCTCGCCGCAGGCCGCACCAGCCTGGATGCCCTCGTCGCCGGCCAGGCCCTGCTTGCCACCGGCCAGAGCGAGGACGCCGGAAAGAAATTCGATCTCGTCCTCCAGCAGGAGCAGGCCGCCGCCGACCGCATGCGCCAGGCCTTCGCGGGCAAGGCCCAGATCGCCCTTGATGCCGCGCGCTACGAGGAGGCGCTCGACTACTTCCAAAAAGCCGCCGCCCTCGTGGACAAGACCGCCGCTCCCCTCGCCTGGGCGCACGCGCAGCATGGAGTGGCCTTCGTCCTCGACAAGCTCGCCCGCCACAAGGAAGCCGAGCCGCTGATGCGCGAGGTCGTCCGCATCCGCGAGGAAAAACTCGGCCCAGATGACCCCAAACTCGCCACCGCGCTCAACAACCTCGCCTCGTTGCTCCAGGCCACCAACCGTCTCAGCGAGGCCGAGCCGCTGATGCGGCGCGCGCTGCGGATTGACGAGGCCAGCCTCGGCCCGGATCACCCCGATGTCGCCACAGACCTCAACAACCTCGCCCTGTTGCTCAAGGCCACCAACCGCCTCAGCGAGGCCGAGCCGCTGATGGAGCGGGTGGTGAAGATTTTCGAAGCCTCCCACGGCAAAGAGCACCCCAATGTGGCCACCGCGCTCAACAACCTCGCCCAGTTGCTCAAGGCCACCAACCGCCTCAGCGAGGCCGAGCCGCTGATGCGTCGCGCGCTGAAGATAGACGAGGCCAGCCTCGGCCCGGATCACCCCGATGTCGCCAGAGACCTCAACAACCTCGCCCTGTTGCTCCAGGCCACCAACCGCCTCAGCGAGGCCGAGCCGCTGATGGAGCGGGTGGTGAAGATTCTCGAGAACCCTGGCGGCGAACCTCTCCCGAACTACGCCGCCGCGCTCAACAACCTCGCCCTGTTGCTCCAGGCCACCGACCGCCTCAGCGAGGCCGAGCCGCTGATGCGGCGCGCGCTGAAGATAGACGAGGCCAGCCTCGGCCCGGATCACCCCGAGGCCGCCACAGACCTCAACAACCTCGCCCGGTTGCTCCAGGATACCGGCCGCCTCGGCGAGGCCGAGCCGCTGATGCGGCGGGCGGTGGGCATCAGCCTGCGCTTCCGGCGCGCGACGGGGCATGAGCATCCCAGCTTCCGCCTGCGGACGAAGAACTACCTCGGCATCCTCGCCGGCCTGCAGCTCCCCGCCGCCGAACAGCGGGCGCGGCTGGAGGCGCTGGCCGGTGAGTTGGGCCTGGAGAAGGCGGAGGTGATGGCGCAGTTCGCCCTCATCCTCGGCCCCTTCGACGTCACCGTCACCGAGGTCGTGCCGGAGGGCCAGGGCCCCGCTCTCGGGATTCTGGCGGGCGACATCATCCGCCGCTACAACGGCGAGGTCATCACCCAGGTGGAACAGGTCGTCAAACTCACCGGCGAAACCCGGGAAGGAGCCATCCCCCTGGAAATCCAGCGCGGCGGCGAGACGCTGAGACTCACCGCCAAGCCGGGCCGCCTGGGATTGCGGCTGGAGGACAAGCCGCAGGCCGCGGCGCCATAAGCCCCGCCCGGCCCCGGAAGCCGCATCCTCGCCGACTTGCAGCTCCCCGCCGCCGAACAGCGGGCGCGGCTGGAGGCGCTGGCGGGGGAGCACGGGCTGGAGCCGGAGGAGGCGCGGGCGTGGTTCGGGGATCTGCTGCCGGAGGGGGGCTGACCGCCGGGGATTTCCCGCGCGGGGCCTGCTGCCACGGGCTTGCGCCCGCGGCTACAGTGGCCGCCGCCGCAAGGCGGTGGTGTCTGGCATCGCGGAGGTCCAGCCCCGCGCTGGGCAGGCGCGCCTGCGGGGGCGGGTAGGCGCATTCGCCAGAATGCGGGGGTTGGGTGTGGCGTCGGGAGCACAACCCGCGCTTTGGCAAGCGCGCCTGCGGCTCCGTGTAGGCGCATTCGCCAGAATGCGGGGGTTGGGTGTGCGGGCGGGAGAGCCAAACCCGCGCTTTGGCAAGCGCGCCTACGGCCCCCCGTAGGCGCATTCGCCAGAATGCGGGGGTTGGGTGTGCGGGCGGGAGCCAAACCCGCGCTTTGGCGGGCGCGCCTACGGCGCCCCGTAGGCGCATTCGCCAGAATGCGGGGGATGTGCGGGGCGGATGTGTTTCCGCTTTTGAAATGTGGGACTCCGGGCGCGCCGGATGCGGTTTGTTGAGGGGTTGACAGGCGGGGATGGCACTTCTTGAAGCCGTGTTCATGCGCTGGAAAACCACCGATGGGCACGAATGAGCACGGATTTTGCAGGCATCATGTCCGGTGGGCTGAAGCGCCGGGAGATCACCCCTGGGTGCCGCCCCCATCCCTGTCTTCTGCGCATGGATTCGTGCCCATTGGTGTCCATTCGTGGTTCAACTGCATCGTTACGGCTGAGCCTGGGGCGCGGGCATCCTGCCTGCGCGAACAGGCGGGACGCCTGCCCCCCCTTTGGCAGGGGAGCACACGCGCCCTCGCGTGTTCCGGGGCGCGCCCTCGTGCCCCGGTCTCTCCAACCGCCGGAATGCGGGGGTTGGGTGTGGCGGATGTGTTTCCGCTTTTAAAATGCGGGACTCCGGGCGCGGGGGATGCGGGTTTTTCAGCGGCTGGGGGGCAGTCTTGGGTGTTCGCTCCTGCATGTGGAGTGGCTGATGGGGCATGCCTGGTGTTCGATGCGGCTTTTTGAGTTTACGGGGCGCGTCGCCGGAATGTAGGCCGGGTGTGGCGCAGCCCGCCCGGCTTTGGGGAGGCGTCGTTGCGCAGCGTGCGCGCACCAGACGACCGGGCTAAAGCCACAGTCGTCCTACGCACGTCATTCCGGCGATGCACCCAGTTTATGATGCCAATGATCAAGTCTTCAATTTAGCGCGTCGTCTTTCCGATGCGGTCTGTCTAGTGCCCGATGCAGCCTGTCAAGCCTCCGATGCGGCGTGTCCATTGTCCGATGCGGCGTGTCAAGTCTCCGATGCGGCGTGTCTAGTTGTTGATGCTGTCTGTTGTGCAACCGATGTGTGGTGTTCACTCAACGATGCATGGTGATTTGTAAACGATAGGACTTGTTCATTGCGTTTTGATGTCACATTTGAGTCTGCTGACATGGCATTTGGGTCTGTTTGACTGGTATTTTGATTTGTTGCACTGGCATTTTGATCTGTTTGATTGGCATTTGGGTCTGTTTGTCTGGTATTTTAGTTTGTTGAGTTGTCATTTTGGCCTGCTCATGTGGCATTTGATTTTGTTGCTGACGCACCGGCTGATTTTGCTGGCAAATTTGCGGCTGCTGGCGGCACACGGCTGGCTTTTAGCAGCGCATGGGTTGTTGTTGATGGCGCACCGGCGGCTGGTGCTGGCACATGGGTTTCTGTTGCCGGTGCATCGGCGGCTTTTGGCGTTTTTTGGACAAAGGATTTGACTTTCCCGGACGGTGGGGCGAGTCTCTCTCACTATGGCCATCTCTGGAAGCGCGAGTTATGTCTGGACCACGGACGAGTTCCTGGCCCATTGGAGCAGTGTCAATGCGGCTCTCGGCCCGGAGGGGCCGCTGCTGGTGCTGGGCGGCACCTCCTACACGGCGCTCTCGGACCTTTACTCCACCCTGGTGGCGCAGCGCATCGAGGTGCAGGCCACGCTCAACGCGCGCGAGGTGGCGCGCAACCAGATCAACTCGGCCAAGACGGCCCTGCTGGCGCGCCTGGAGCAGTTCCGCGGGCGCGTGCAGAGCACCTTCGCCGGCCAGAGCGCGGGCGCGGCCTTCGCGGGCGCGCTGCCGGTGCTGCCGGGCTTCACGGAGAATGAGGCGCGCTTTCTCGACGCCTTCGATGACGCGGCCAACCTCTGGCAGCGCATCGCCACGGCGGGCACCACCCTGGTGCTGCCGGGCACCTATGAGATGGAGACTTTCCAGGACGACATCGCCGGCCTGCGCGCCTTCTACCGCGCCCACACGCTGGCGATGAGCGACTTCCGCCTGGCCCTGCGCCAGCGGGATGCGACCCAGGACGCCATTTACCCCGTGCTCAAGGCCTACCGCCAGGCGGTGCCCAGCTACTTCCCGGAGGGCAGCCCCCATGTGGAGTCCCTGCCGCGCCTGACGCCGCTGCCGGGCTCCACGCCGCAGCCGGTGAACGCCTCCGCGGTGTGGGACGAGGCGGAGGAAAAAGGCCGCATCGCCTGGGAGGCGAGCACGGACCCCAATCTGCAAAACTACCAGGTGCGCTACACGCCGGGGCCGGACTACGACGACGATGCCGACGAGGTGGCGGCCACGGTGGCGCCCGGCGGCCCGCTGGTGCTGCTGACGCTGGCCGGGCTGACGCAGCCGGGCGCGGTGGCCAGCTTCAAGGTCTTCGTCATCACCAGCACCGGGAACATCGCCGGCACCCCCGCCATGCAGATCACCCGCCCGCCGGCCTGAGCCGGGGCCGCAGGCGCGCTTGCCAAAGCGCGGGGCGGGGTTTCGAGCGCGGAGCGTGTTCCCGCATTCTGGCGAATGCGCCTGCACGGTGCTGTAGGCGCGCTTGCC
>DDQZ01000028.1:5626-72585 GCA_002343505.1 Verrucomicrobiaceae bacterium UBA2429
ATTCTGGCGAATGCGCCTACACGGCGCTGTAGGCGCGCTTGCCAAAGCGCGGGAGTGTTGTTGTGTGGCAGGAAATGACGCCCAAGCCCGATCCAAATCCCGATCATTTGCCGCGGCTGGCGGATTCAGCTTACAGGGGCAGGGCCATCGTCCACTGGACGCTCACGGTGCGGGACCGGGGCGCGGGCTGGCTGGACGCGCGTTTCACCACCCGTTTCCGCTGGCTGCTGCTGCACGGCTGCGGACGTTATCAGGTCGCCTGCCCTGTGCATTGCCTGATGCCGGATCATGTGCATCTCCTGCTGCACGGCTGGAGTCGCGAAGGAGACCAGCGCGGATTCATCCGCTTTCTGCGCCGGCATTCCGGCGGGTTGCTCAAGGAGACCGGCCACCGCTGGCAGCCCCAGGCTCACGACCATGTGCTGCGCCCGGAAGAGAGTGACCGCCATGCTTATGAGGCGCTGGTTCACTACATCGCGCAGAATCCGGTGCGCGCGGGGCTGGCGAAGGAGGCCCGTGACTGGCCGCACACAGGCGCGGTGATCCCGGGCTACCCGGAGTTGAAATTCTGGCTGCCGGACTTCTGGCCGCGCTACTGGCGCTTGAGGAGATCGCGCGAGCACCTGTAGGCGCGCTTGCCAAAGCGCGGGATGCGCCTCCGCTGCGGCATCCAGGCCCCGCATTCTGGCGAATGCGCCTACACGGTGCTGTAGGCGCGCTTGCCAAAGCGCGGGTTGTGCTCCCGCTGCGGCATCCAGGCCCCGCATTCCGGCGAATGCGCCTGCACGGGGCGGGGTCACCTTTTTAACCACCACTCGAGGAAGCGGTAGATGTGCTCGTTGGATTCGGCGTCGGGGGAGTGGTCGGGGCGGTTGGTCATGGCGACGCGGTCGTGGTGGCCGAGGAGGCGGTTGACGGCGCGGATGTGGTTGAGGGCGGCCCAGCGCTTGGGCGGGTCTTCGGCGCCGCCGGAGACGAGGAAGGGACGCGGGGCCATGAGGGCCTGGAGCTCGACGAGGTCGCGCCCGGCGGCGATGAGCTGCCTGTAGGCGCCGGTGCGGGGGTTGTCCGGGGTGACGAGGCCGGGCTTGCGGGTCAGGGCGGGGTCGAGTCCGAGGTACCAGGGCTCCTGGTAGTTGATGCTGGCGCGGGTTTCGTCAAAGACGATGCCGGGGTCTGACCAGACGCCGCAGTCGTATTTGTCCCAGAGGCAGGCGGAGAACATGGCCCATTTGCCGCCGTAGGAGTGGCCGCAGATGCCGATGCGGTCGGGGCGCACTTCGGGCATTTGGGAAAGGGCCTGCCAGGCGTTGGCGGAGATGTGGGCGAGGTAGCTGAGGGGCTGGCAGCGGGCGCCGGGGGTGAGGACGGGGCGGCGGGCGTCGCCGCCGGGGGAGCCGATGCTGAGGGTGACGAAGCCGCGCCGGGCGAGCTGCCAGGCGAAGTCGCGGAAGGGCTTGCCGGTGAGTCCGGCGCTGGTCTCGGGATCATAAAAGGGCACGAAGACGGCGGGGAAGGGCCCGGGGCCGTCGGGGATGAGCAGGTAGCCTTCGCCGGTCTGCTGCCGGGCGATCTGGAGGCGGACGCGCTTTTGGGTGAGGTTTTCCCGCCGGGTGGTCTCCAGCACTTGGAGCGCGGGCTTTTCCAGCACGGGCGGCCACGGCCCCATGAGGGTGTGCCAGGCGTGGAGGATCTCCCGCCGCCGCTCCTGCCACTGCGCGGGTGTCTGGACGGGGCGCCCGTCATTGAAGATGAGGGGGGATTTGTAATGGCCGAGGTCGGCGGCGAACCCGGCGGGCGGGGTGAAGGAGGGGGCGATGGCTTGCCAGTCATCCGCGGCGCTGATGAGGGCGGTGCTGGCGGCGAGGCAAAGAAGGGCGCGGTTCATGGCGGATGCTTACGCGGCGGGGGGCGCGGGTCATGCGGGCTCCGCGGTCATGCTGACGCGCCCGCCGCAGGTCGGGAGGGCGTGGGCCTGGCCGAGGCGGCCGCAGGCGGCGGCGAACTCGTCGGGCGGCTCGGTGTTGAAGGTGAACATTTCGTAGTGGCAGGGGATGACGATGTGGGCGGAGCAGGCGCGGGCGAGGGCGGCGGCTTCGGTGCCGTTGAGGTTGCCGGCGACGCCGCGCTCGGGCTTGCGCCCGTTGATGGGCAGGAGCATGACGTGGCAGCGGTAGGCGCCCAAGGTGCAGAGCGCGGGGAGCAGCCCGTCGTGCCAGAGGGTGTCGCCGCTGTGGTAGAGGGTGAAGGGGCCGGCGCGCAGGATGTAGCCGAGGTAGTGGTGGCGGCCCTGGGCGTCGGTCTTGAGGTCCTCGTGGGCGGCGGGCACGGGGATGAGCTGCCAGCCGCGCCCGCGCATGTGGATGCCGTGGTGGAGCGGGTGGAACTGGATCGGGGCGCCGGCGAGGCGGGCGCGGGCCTCCTCGAGGATGGCGGCGGGGAGGGCGAGCCGGACGCCGGGGTGGCTCTCCGCCAGGGGGCGGAGGGTGCCGGGGTCGAGGTGGTCGGTGTGGATGTGGCTGGCGGTGATGACGCGGGGCCGGGGCAGCAGGGCGGGATCCACGCAGCGGGCGGTCATGCGGATGTGCGGGTTGGCGGTGCCGGCGTATTTTTCGGTGAGGCTGTCGGAGAGGTAGGGGTCGAAGAGGAAGACGTGGCCGTCATGCTTGACGAGGAAGCCGCTCTGGCCGAGCCACCAGATATGCAGGCGGGTGTTGTCGCCGGGGCCGCCGTGGGCGGCGATGTCGGCGAGGAGGACGTCGTCCCGGCGTGTGGGCTGGATCATGGGGTGGGCGGGATCATGGGGTGAGCAGGCCGGCGAGGCTGGCGGTGGTGTAGCAGGTGAGCAGGCCGCCGGTCATGGCTTTGAGACCGAGGCGGGCGAGGTCGGCGCGGCGGGAGGGGACGAGCGCGCCGATGCCGCCGACCTGGATGGCGATGCTGGCGAAGTTGGCGAAACCGCAGAGGGCGTAGGTGGCGATGACGGCGCTGCGCGGCTGGAGCGCGCCGTCCTTGATGGCGTTGCCAAGGCTGAGGTAGCCGATGAATTCATTGAGCACGACGCGCTCGCCGAGCAGGGAGCCGACGAGGCGGCAGTCCTGCGCGGGGACGCCCATGAGCCAGGCGAAGGGGGCGTTCACCCAGCCGAGAAAGGTCTGCAAGGGGGTGGTGTTGACGACGCCGAGGAGGCCGAGGGCGAGGGAGAGGAGGTGATTGACCAGGGCGACGAGGGCGACGAAGGCGATGAGCATGGCCATGACGTTGATGGCGAGCTTGACGCCGTCCTGCGCGCCGCGGCAGAGGGCGTCGAGGCCGTTGACGGGCGGGTCTTCCTCCGCCCCGGGCGGCGGCGCGGCGCGTGTGGAGGCGGCGGGCGCGGTCGCGGGCAGCATGATTTTGGCGATCATGAGCGCGGCGGGGGCGCTCATGACGGAGGCGGTGAGCAGGTGCCCGGCGGAGATGCCGAAGGAGACGTAGGCGGCAAGCACGCCGCCGGCGATGGTGGCCATGCCGCCGGTCATGAGGGCGAGCAGCTCGCTGCGCGTCATGCCGGGCAGGTAGGGCCGGACGACGAGCGGGGCCTCGGTCTGCCCCATGAAGACATTGGCCGCGGCGGCCAGGCTCTCGCTGCCGCTGGTGCCCATGGCGCGGCGCATGACCCAGGCCATGCCGCGCACGACGAGCTGGAGCACGCCGTAGTGGTAGAGCGCGGCGGAGAGGGCGGAGACGAGGACGATGGTGCCGGTGACGGTGACGACGAAGATGAAGGCGTTCTCAGGCCCCCATTTCTCCGCCAGCAGCGCCTCGTCGGCCAGCGGGCCGAAGACCATGGCGGCGCCTTTGCCGGCAAAGCCCAGCAGGGTGCGGAAGGTGTCGTCCAGGCTCTGGAAAAAGGCGCGCCCCGCGCCCGTGCGCAGGATGAGCCAGCCAAGCGCGGCCTGCAGCGCGAGTCCGGCGGCAAGGGCGCGCCAGGGAAAGGCGCGGCGGTTTTCCGAAAGCGCCCACGCCAGCGCGGGAAAGGCGAGGAGTCCGAGAAGTCCGGCGGCGGGCATGGCGGGGAGTGAGGCGGGATTCGCGCCGGGCGGGCGTCATTCCTCCAGGGTGGCGGGCCGCTGCTTGAGCAGGCGCTCCTCCAGGGTGGGCAGGCGGGATTCATGGCGCGCCTTGTGCGTCAGCCCGGTGAGGATGACGCCGACGTCGAGCACGAGGAAGATCATGGCGAAGACGATGCCGTAGTGCTTGAGGCGCTCGTCGAGGTATTTGTTCCGGTTCACGGAGAAATCCTCCGGCCTTGTGAAGCGCGACTGCCAGAAGCGCCGCCACTGGCGCGGCTCGCGCGAGATGCTGAAGGCCACGGCAAAGAGCGCCGTGAGCACGATGAAGCCGATCTGGTAAGGAAGTGGAAAACGCTCGTCCATGGCGGGCCGCCCGGCTTCATAAAACAAAGCGCGCGCAATGGCAACGCGGGAATGCCGGGGAATTTGGCGGCGGTGTTTGCCAGCGGCGTCATGCGGAGTATGGGAGGGCGCGTTTTGAAGCTCGATTTCGCCAGCATCCTCACCGTGGTCCTGCCCGTCTATCTGACGATGGCCGCGGGCGCGGCGGCGCGGCGGCTGAAGGTGCTGCCCCAGGAGGCGGATGCCGGACTGATGAAGCTGTCCATCACCCTGCTCACGCCCTGCCTCATCCTGGAGCGCGTGGCGGGCAATGAATCGGTGATGAGCCCGCTGCCGGTGCTGCTGGCGGCGGGGCTGGGTTACGGCCTGGTGGCGCTGGGCATCGCGGTGTCATTTTTCGCCGCGCCGCTCATCGGGCTGCAAAAGCACGCGGGCAGGCGCACCTTCGCCGTGAGCTGCGGACTGCAAAACTACGGCTTCGTGGCCATCCCCATCGTCACCTCGCTGTTTCCGGACAAGGGCACGCTGGGCGTGCTCTTCACCTTCACCCTCGGCGTGGAGCTGGCCTGCTGGACGGCGGGCGTGGGCCTGCTCACCGGCCTGGGCAGGGCGCCCTGGCGGCTGGCGCTGAACCCGCCCGTGATGGCCATCCTTTTTTCCCTGCTGCTGAACTTCACCGGCCTGCATGCCTGGGTGCCAGATGTGGCGCACAACACTCTCGGCATGATGGGCGCCTGCGCCGTGCCGCTGTCCGTGCTGCTCATCGGCGCGTCCATCCACGATGTCTGGGGCCAGGAGGCCATGCGCTGGTCGGTGGCGGTGCTGGCTCCCGTGCTGCGCCTGGCGCTCATCCCGCTGGCCTTCCTGGCCTGCGCGCAATGGCTGCCCGTGACCCAGGAGCTGCGCAACGTGCTCATCGTCCAGGGCGCCATGCCCAGCGCCGTCTTCAACATCGTCATCGCCCGCCACTACGGCGGCCACGCCCCAACCGCCGTCCAGTGCGTCCTGGCCACCACCCTCGTCAGCCTGCTCACCACCCCGCTCGTGCTCGCCTGGGCGCTGCGGCAGGTGTGACCCAGGGTGGGGCAACCGTCCCGGTTGCCCGCTTGAGACTGCAACCCTCCCAACCCGCCAGGAATCGAATCCAAATCACCAGTCAGCTCCTTGGATTACACGCAACGATTTTCCGCATCATGCTGATTTTCAGTTGTTTGAGATTGGATTCTTCCTTGGATCAGGTCACGAAATCGTGAAAAGCGCGTGCCTTGTTCAAGCCTGAAGGGCTTGCGCATCAAAGCCCTGTCTTGACACTCCCCCCGACTTCCTGGAAAACTCTCCTCTCATGTCCCGACCGCTGAATGCCAAGTCTGCTGCCAAAGACCCCAGCACCGCCAGCCGCGACATTGAGGACGACATCGGCGAGGAACAAGCCGACTCCGCCACGTCCAGCATTCCGACGAGCGTGAGCGCGAAACCTAAATCGAGAAGTCACTTTGCGGGTCTTTTGCGAAGCGAAAGACAACTCCTCGCCAACCCGTCATTCTACGACTCCGACACTGCCCTGCCCGGCAGTGCATTCCTTCACAGCGAAGCCAAACCGCAGGTCGTGAGCGAAGCGAAGGGCAAGTTCCACAGGGAGAGGGCGTGCATTAGCAATGGAGCGGAGCGATACGGACAACAGAAGGTTGCCAGCAATGTGAGCGCGGGAGCGTTAATAGTTCGGCGTCCCGTCCGGGGACAGCGGCAATCCTCTCACCGTGAACGCTTCCAACCAAAAGCAAGCAGCCGGTGAAAAAGGCTCCCAAACGCACCGCAATCAAACAAAGCGGCTCCAAATTCGGAGGGCGCGCGACTGCTGTTGGTGTCGGCTATGAAGCGAAGGTTGCTGCATTCGTTGCCGTGAAAATGCTGGCGGGGGAGGCCTGCGATGTTTGGGAAGGTGTCAGCGGCGCTGATGTCGCGGCGGTGACAATGCAGGACGCCGGAGCGGTGGATGATGTCGTGGTGGAATTGAGTGATGAGCCAGCAGGTAAAATTTTCATTTCGGCCAAGCACAGGGCCGGAGCCATCGCGCTTACAGCCACAAGCGTTGTGTTCACGGACGTAGTCGGTTCCTTTGTTCGACAGTTCTCAGAGCTGGCCGGCGAAGCGCGAAACTGCAGCCGCCTTGTATGGGCAGTGCCGTCCACGGCGGGCCGACGGGTCACGCAGGAGTTGCGAGGTGTGCTCAACACGTTCCGCGCGGACGATAGCACGAGTATGCCGGATTTCTTGAAGCGAAGGCAGACGAAGGAACGGGAAGCCATGAGCGCACTGCGCGAGCAGACAAAACGAGCATGGAAGCAGACACACAAGCAATTGCCGACGGATGTTGAACTGTGTGAGTTTCTTCGGCTGGTTCATGTAGAGGTGTTCGACTTCGGCGATGGCGGTCAAAGCGAACAAACGGCTTTGCTTACCATTCGCAGTTCTCTGGCATCAAAGCCCGCGGACGCGAAACATATCTGGAACTGGCTCGATCTTCACTTCCGGCAGAACAACGAGCGTGGATTGCGGAGAACAGCCGCCACACTGCGGCAGCGGCTGACAACCGAGACACGCATGAAACTCAAGGCTGCGCAATCCTTCGCGGAGGACATCGCGTTTTTTCGGCAGCTCACCACGAGAAACCTCGACCGGCTCAAAGACCACACGCTGCTGCGTTTTCCGAATGCCGAGATTCACATCGAGCGCACAGCAGAACTGTCTGCATTGGTTGCTGCGGCGAAGTGCGGACACCTGCTTGTCACTGGCGAGCCGGGTTGTGGCAAAAGCGGGCTGATGCACCCGCTCGCGGAGACCCTCGTTCGCGACGGTGTTCCCGTGGTGCTGCTGCTCGCGGAGGAGATTTTTGGGAAGGAATGGAATGGCCTGCCGAATCTGCCCGGTCTCACACGTGCGCTGGATGATGTGCTCGCCAACTGGCCCGACGGAGCGCGGGGTGTGCTCATTACCGATGCGCTGGATGCCGTGCGCGACGTGGACACCCAGAAGTTGCTGCGCCGTCTGCTTCAGGATGTGCAGCGGGGCAACTCGGGCTGGAATGTCGTTGCAAGCGTGCGGGAATTTGACCTGAAATACGGGCGTGAACTGAGGGAGATGTTTCCCGGCGGAGGCGTGGAAGGCCACGCTTCGGGCGAGTTTGCAGGTGTCGCGCATTTTCACGTCTCCGGGCTGACAGATGCCCATCTCGATGCACTCATCGTAAAGGTGTCGGATATCGAACCTTTCATCGCGAGCGCGCGGGCCAGCCACCGTGCTGTAGGCATTCACCGCTCGCCCTTTTTCCTGAGGATCGCGGCGGAACTCCTGCGTGCGGGAGTGTCGGCCGCGAGGCTGGCCGATTGGAGCAGTCCGGCGGTGCTGCTTCGCAGATTTTGGGAAGAACGACTTCAGTCCGGCGCTGGCTCCAGCGCCCGTGAGAGCGCTCTCCAATCAATCTGCGGACGAATGGTGGAACTTCGGAGGATGGCGCTTTCGATGCAGGAAGTCTCTCTCGGTGTGCCAGAGCGCGATGCCGTCACGGAACTTCGCAGTCGCGGCATTCTCCAATCACCGGCGCTGAGACATGGTAGCACTGTTGGTGGTGGAGAACTACGCTTCTCCCATCACCTTCTCCACGACTATGCCGTGGCGCGCTCGTTGATTCCGGACACAGCGGCACCGTTCTCGGCATTCGCCATCCGTCATCCGCTGCTACCCATATTCTATCGGCAGAGCTTCCTGTTGGCGCTGGAAGAACTTTGGGACGGGCACGATGGACGGGCAGGTTTCTGGGAAACGGCGCTAAAGTTGGAGAGTGACGACCGCTTGAACGATGCGGTTAAGATTCTTGCGCCAATCCTCGCTGCGCGGCGAGTGGACGACTCCTGCGATTTGCTGCCGCTCTCTGACGCTGTCGCGGCATCGACTAACGAGTATTCACCAGCGTTGAACGCACTCCGACATATGGCTTCGGGCCTACAGGATGTCACGGACGATTCCCTTCGTGCCGGGGCAAGTGCGTGGTGTGGTTTCGCGGCGAAGCTGGCAACATTGCTGCCGGGACGTGCTTCGCTGGAGACTCCGCTCGTTCACATCATTGCGCGATTCAACTCCGCCAGCGCAGCCTTCGCGGACGGGCCGTTGCGCGACCTCAACGCGGCGGCGCGGGGCTTGTTGGCGCATCATGTAGCGAAGGAAGTGTCGCGCGGTTGGCGATACGCTGGGCTTACGGCCAGTGAAACTCTATGCCGGACATTCCGCCTTGCGCCTGCGGAGACAGAGGCGGCGTTCTGCTCGATGCTCAGTCGGGAGCGGCTGGCCGGATTTCCTCACTGGGATTTGTTCGATTTGGCGCATCAGCTCAAGCATCTCGGCGACGAAGGAGAATCCGTGGTGCTCCGGCTGTTCGAGGCGGCATTCTCGACCGAACCTGAATCGAACGAATGGGAGGCCTTCGGTGGGCAAATCATGCCGATGCGGATGCAGACCCGCGATAACTGGAACAGTATCCACTACTCGCTCGCGGGATATTACCAAAGCAGGCCGGGCACCAACGCTGGACTGATGACAGAGCTTGCCTGCATTGCCTGGAACGCTGCGGTGCGAAGACTCGAACGGGGTGAATCGGATGAGCGCGTCATGGTGACGTTCAGCTTTCGCGGAGCGGAATGTGCGCTGGTCGAGGACTATGGGCATATCTGGGGCCGCAGACATGAACATGAGGAGAACCAAATCCTCACGCGCTTCGAGACGCTGCTCGATGAATGGGCTGCGGCAGGTGACACGGCGCGCCTGAACGTGGCGCTCGACCGCTTCGCTGCTCGCAATCGCACCTCGGAGATGTGGTCGGTTTTTCTTACCGCTGGCGCAAAGTATCCGCAGTCGCTTGGGCGAGAATTGGAGCCTGTCCTGTTCGAGTCCCTCTTCTTGACGCACCCGGACTACTGCTACAGCGGCGTTCTGTTGTTTGCCGCGCTGCACAAATCGGGTGATGCGGCGCAACGCGAGCGGCTTGAGCGGATGCTTCTGGAACTGCCGCAGACCGCACGCTTTCTCCGCGATGAACCACGAGAGCCTATGCCAGGCTGGCTGGAGCACGCGCAAAACAAACTGCTCGGCGCGATCGATGAGTTGACCATCGTGCTGCCAGAAGTTCGCGCCCTGCGAAACGACCGTCAGGACCAGCAACCGCTTCCTGTGAATCGCGAGCCTAAAAGTGTCCGCGTGACATCCTCGCCCATTTCCAGCGAAGAAATGCTCGAACGCCGGGACGTGAGTCTGAAGGACAAGGTTAATTCCGAGCTCTTCCGACTTCGGGAGGCACTCAAGCCGTTCCGAGAATCTGAAGGAAGAAAGCTAACCGACAACGATTGTGCCGAGCATTGGCAGCTCATCTGTCAGTGCGAACGCGCTGTGCGCCGTCATTGCAAGGTGCACCCGCAGATGTCGGAAGAACTTTGGGGCCATTTGGTCGGTGCCTGCCATTCCACAGCCATCTACGCCCGCTGGCCCGCAGATGATGAGCGGTGGAAGACGGTGCGCCGCATATTGCTGGCAGCCTCAAGCGACCCATCTCCCAAGGCGCGGGAGAACGACGACACGAAAGAAGACCGCTGGCCATGCTGGGGCTGGCCCGCTCCGCGCATTGATGCCGCACAGGGGCTGCTTTTTCTCGTGGTGCGTCTCGATCGCGCTGACAAGCAGATCGCTGCCGCGTTGCTACGGCTGTGCAGGGACAAATCACACGCGCTGCGTTTCAATGTGGCTAGCGATCTAGCGGCGCTTGCAAAGGTCGAGCCGAAACTCATGTGGCAGCTCGTGGACTTCTTCATCCGCTATGAAAGGCGTTTCTCTGTGCTCGAAATGCTGCTGTCGTCTCTCGACCGGATCTGGGGCATTTCAGTGTCGGACGTAATGCTCCGTCTCGGTCGGATTGCCAAACGCGCACATGCCGCGCCCGACACGCACAAAGTCCACGAGCGAATCGCCGAGGTGTATCTGTTTCGCTTTCTCCGAAAGGGCGATGCTGAATCCGAGTCGTTCATCATCGCACTCATCACGGAGTGCGACAGCCTGCGGGCCAGCCATGCACTGTCATCGTTGCCCGGCAGTTGCCGTATGGGCCACTGGCTCACCATCGGCGACGCTGTGGAAGTCGTAGCACCGGAGGAAGCGGTTCGTCAGCGCACATGGACGTTCTTTGGAAAGCTGTTGTCCGCCGCGCAATCGAAACTGCGGCAGCATCAGGAACGCTGGCAGCAACTCCATGCCATCAGCCAGCCGGATGCCGAGAAAATGAAACCAATCCAAGAGACCATCAATCGCGTCGTGCGAATCGTGGATAACATCGCAATGCAGCTCTATTTTGCCAGCGGTGCTTTTGCGGAGAAACAGAACAAGGAGGACGACCGGCTGACCGAGCCACAGAAGAAGCGCTTCTGGGCTGAGGCTGCTGGATTTCTCCATGCATTGGCCGAGGAGATGCACCCGCACACAGCGCATTACGTTGTCCAAACTTTGCGGCACCTTCTGTCGTGTGCTCCGCGAGAGGTGTTTCTCGTCGCTGCCCGTGCCATTACATCCAGCTCTGCTGCGGGCTATCAGCACGAATCACTCGCCGTCTCCGAGGTTGTGAAACTCATCCAGTGCGCCCTCGCCGACCACCGCGAGATTTTCCACAGCCAAGACAACTCGGAGTCTGATTGCCTCGCCGCGCTGCTCAAGGTTCTCGACTTGTTCGTGGAAGCCGGTTGGTCCGATGCCCGCCAGCTCACACACCGGCTGGAGGAGATTTACAGATAGACCGAGCTTTGGCCCGCTGGCTATCGCCGTGATGTTGGAGAAACACGGCGAGGAAAGGCAGAAGGTTGAGGAGAGAATGATGGACCGGACGCGGGCATGGTTTGGCGGACGTGCAAGATTTCTATCCGGGGGCAACGCGGCATGAGGCGTCACGGATGCTCATGCTCCTATGCGGGACTTGACGGGGACGGTGCCCGCATTCGACTTGGCTCCTCACACACAGCCGGGATTTGTCTTTTGCGGCGGGCGCGCCAGACTGGGCGGATGACCCGTGAAGCTGCCGCCGAGATCTTTGAGCGCATCGCGCTGTTGATGGAATTGAAGGGGGAGAACCCTTTCAAAATCCGCGCCTACAAGACGGGGGCGGAGATCGTGGAGAGTCATCCGGGGGACATCATGCAACTGGCGGCGGAGAACCGGCTCGGAGGCATCAAGGGGCTGGGGGAGGCGCTGCAGGAGAAGCTGCACGAGATGGCGGCGACGGGGCGGCTGGACTTTTATGAGCGGCTGAAGGCGGAGTTCCCGGAGAAGTTGTTCGAGCTTTTCGGCATCAGCGGCCTGGGGCCGAAAAAGATCGCGGCGCTGCATCGCGAACTGGGTGTGGGCAGTCTGGAGGATCTGCGCCGGATGTGCGAAAACGGGCAGGCGGCGAAGCTCTCCGGCTTCGGGGCGAAGACGGTGGAGAAGCTGCTGGAGAGCATCTCTTTTCACGAACAGCACGCCTCGGAGTTCCGCGTGGACCAGGTTTATGCTCTGGCGCGGACGCTGGTGGAGGAGTTGCGCGCGCTGCCTGAGGTGTCGCGCGCGGAGGTGTGCGGCAGCTTCCGCCGGGGGAAGGAAACGGTGCATGATCTGGACTTCCTGGCGGCCTCGAAGAAGCCGGAGGAGGTGATCGCGGCGTTTGTGAATCTGCCGCAGGTGGCGAAGGTGATCGCGCAGGGCGGGACGAAGGCGAGCATCCACACGGAGGAGGGCGTGCAATGCGACCTGCGCGTGGTGAGCGGCGCGGAGTATCCTTTTGCGCTGGTGTATTTCACCGGCAGCAAGGAGCACAATGTGGTGCTGCGCCAGCGAGCGCTGGATCGCGGGTGGTCGCTCAACGAATACGCTTTCAGCCTTGCCGAGGGCAAAGCGGGCGCGCCGCTGCCGGAGGAGATTCATGACGAGGCGGACATCCATCGCGCGCTTGGGATGGACTTTATCGAGCCGGAGCTGCGGGAGAATTCGGGCGAGTTCGAGGCGGCGGAAAAGGGCCGCCTGCCGGAACTGGTGAAGCTGGAGAATCTGCGCGGTGTTTTCCACAACCACACAACGGCCAGTGATGGCAAGGCCACGCTGCGCGAGATGGCGGAGGCGGCGCGGGAGCTGGGGCTGCAATACCTGGGCATCGCCGACCACAGCAAGAGCAGCTTCCAGGCGAACGGGCTGGATGAGCGGCGGCTGCGCGCGCAGATGCGCGACATCCGCGAGTTGAATGAGGAGTTCGAGGGCGGGTTCCGCATTTTCACCGGCACGGAAGTGGACATCCTCAAAGACGGCAGCCTGGACTTCTCCGACGAGGTGCTTGCGGAGCTGGACTACTGTGTGGCGAGCGTCCACAACGTCTTCAACCTGCCGGAGGCGGAGATGACGAAGCGCATCATCCGCGCGATCAAGAATCCGCACGTCACCATGCTCGGCCATCTGACGGGGCGGTTGCTGCTCCAGCGGCCCTCCTACGCGGTGAATGTGGCGGCGGTGATCGAGGCGGCGGCGGAGACGGGAACAATCATCGAGCTGAATGCCAGCCCGTGGCGGCTGGACATGGACTGGCGCTGGTGGCGGCTGGCAAAGGAGAAGGGCGTGAAGTGCAGCATCAATCCCGACGCGCACAGCACGCGCGGCCTGCAGGACGTGATCTTCGGCATCCGCGCGGCGCGCAAGGGCTGGCTGACGCGCGGAGACATCATCAACTGCCTGCCGCTGGCGGAGGTGGAGAAGGCGCTGAGGAGGAAAACAGAGGGCGAAGCGGAGGATTGAACTTTACGGGCACGGGCGGGCCGATGGTCGAACTCTCTGCCATGTTCCGCGCCGCCCGGGTCTGCGGAAGAATGGGGCACGGCACGTCACTTCCCCGCCGCAATGGCGTTTCCGTTCGCCCTATTCAGAGCTTGAAACAAAACGGCATGCCAACACGATTCCACGATCCATTCACCACCATGGCCACCTACGTTTACGAAACCATCCCCGCGAATTCCCAGGAACAGCCGCGCCGCTTCGAGGTGCGACAAAAAATGAGCGATCCACCCCTGAAGACCGACCCGCAGACCGGCGAACCCGTCCGCCGCATCATTACTGGCGGCAGCGGGTTCGTCACGCATGGCGCGAGCATTCTCTCAATGAAAACACGAGGAAGATAAGCCAGTGATGTCGCGGGATGAAAGCGCCGGGCGGGCGTGCGAAAACGGCGGCATCATGGGAACAAGGGGGCAAATACTCCGCTCCCGTGCCCGTAGTCCCTGACGCAGACCGGCCCCGCCTCATCAAAAGCAATGTCCTCGCTGCAAGCCGGCCAAGCTGATGACGGTGCTGAGGGTAACCAGGGATTCCGTGCTGGGCCGGCGTGCATTGACACGGCAAGACCTGGGAACACCCGCCGGGATCAGATTTCGTCCTCGACGAGCTCGACGTTTTTGCCACCGATCTTCTCCAGAAAGGACTTGGTGCCCTCCTGGGAGAATTTGGGGTCGCGCGCCTCAATGCAGACGAAGAAGCCGTCGTCGGAGAATTTGCCGAAGCGTTTGGAGGTGAACAGGGGATGGTTCAGACGCGGCAGGCCGATGAGGCCCATGAGACCGAAGAGCGTGGTGAAAGCCGAGAAGAGGATCGTCAGTTCGAACATCACCGGGAAGAAAGCGGGCAGCGTCCAGATGTGGGTGGGCTTGCCCTGAACCACGGTGGGGTAGGTCTCGGCAAGCGTTTGAAGGAAGCTCAGACCGATGTCAGACCAGAAGGTGGTCTGGGTGATGGTCTGGAGGAAGAAGGCCACGCAGGTACCGGTCATGCCGCCGAAGAAGACGAGCCAGGGCAGCTTGGAGCGCTTCACACCCATGGCGTGGTCCATGCCGTGGATGGGAAATGGCGAGTGGACATCCCAGCGCTGGTAGCCGGCGTCGCGCACATGCTCGGCGGCGTGGTAGAGGTCCTTCACGCTGTCGAACTCGGCCAGGAAACCATGAACTCGTTTGAGGGTGGTGCTCACGTGGATTTCAGATATTGGATTTCAAAGTTTCAAATGCGGCTCAGGCGGCGGCCTCGCGCGGGACATGACGGTCGGGATAGCCCATGAGATCCTCCTCCTGGACGCCATCTTTGCCGTGGTCATCGTGGTGGGGATTGGACTGCGGCAGCACGCCTTTGACCTCGCCGATGGCGATGACGGGCAGGAAGCGCAGGAAGAGGAGGAAGAGCATCATGAAGAAGCCGAAGGTGCCCAGGAAGGTGTACTTATCCACCCAGGTGGCCTCATAGACGCGCCAGGAGCCGGGAACGAGGTGGCGCTCCAGGGTGGTGGCGATGATGACGTAACGCTCGAACCACATGCCGGCGTTCACACACATGCAGACAAACATGACGACCCAGAGGTTGTGCCGGAAGGGACGGTACCAGAAGAGCTGCGGCGCGAAGACGTTGAAGCTGAACATGAAGATGTAAGCCCAAATGGAGGGGCCGTGCAGCGCGCGCATCTGGAAAGTCTGCAACTCCAGCTTGTTGGCGCTATAGTAGGCCATGAAGAACTCCATGCAGTAGGCGTAGCCGACGATGGTGCCGGTGAGCAGGATGATCTTCGCCATGTTGTCTATGTGCTTGGGCGTGATCAGATCACCCAGGCCATAGATCTTCGAGACGGGGATCATGAGCGTCAGCACCATGGCGAAACCTCCGAAAATGGCGCCCGCGACGAAGTAGGGGGGGAAGATGGTGGTGTGCCAGCCGGGAACGACGGAGGTGGCGAAGTCAAAGGACACCACGGAATGCACGGAGAGCACAAGCGGGGTGGAAAGCGCGGCCAGGAGCATGTAGGCGGTCTCGTAGTGGCTCCAGTGGCGGTTGGCGCCGCGCCAGCCGAGGGCAAACATGCCGTAAAGGACTTTTTTCAGGCCGGGCTTGCAGCGGTCGCGCAGGGTGGCGAGATCGGGAATGAGGCCGATGTACCAGAAGATGACGGAGACGGTGAAGTAGGTGGAGACCGCGAACACGTCCCAAAGCAGGGGGGACTTGAAGTTCTGCCAGATGGCGTTGGCGTTCGGAACGGGGGCGAGGAACCAGACCATCCAGACGCGCCCGACGTGGAAGGCGGGGAACAGGCCCGCGCACATCACGGCGAAGAGTGTCATGGCCTCGGCGGCGCGGTTGACGGAGGTGCGCCACTTCTGGCGGGTGAGGAAGAGAATGGCGGAAATGAGCGTGCCCGCGTGGCCAATGCCGATCCAGAACACGAAGTTGGTGATGTCCCAGGCCCAGGCGACAGGCTGCTTCTGCCCCCAGACACCGACGCCGGTGCTGATGAGATAGACGAAGCAGAAGACCATGAGGCCGGTGAGCAGCACGGAGGGGATGAAAAGCAGCCACCAGAGGGAGGGCTGCTTGTTTTCCACAATGCCGCAGATGCGGTTGGTGATCCAGGAGTAGGAGCGTTGGTTGAGCACCAGCGGCTCACGATCCAGGATGCGCGGCGCGCCGGAGTGAGTGTCTGCGGTGTGGGGAGCGGTGGCGACTGCTTCGGACATGTCAGCGGATGAGGGGAAAATTTGGAAGCTCGAAATTCGGGGAGCCGCAAACCATCCTGCCGTGGACAAGGTGGATGGATTGCAGGCCTGCGGGGTTCATGAAATGCGGTTGTCTCGGGTTTCGTGCTTCGAACTTCGATTTTTCAAATTTGATGGGCGCTCCAGGCGGCGACGTTTTCGTGTCCAGGCATGGCGGGGTTCGGATTCTTGAGACGCGCCAGATAGCTCGTGCGCGGCTGTGTGCCGATGTATTTGAGCAGGGTGTAGTTGCGCGGGGAGGCCTTGGATTTGTTGACGGCGGATTTCGGGTCGGCGAGGTCGCCGAAGACGATGGCGTCAGCGGAGCAGGCCGCCTGACAGGCAACCTTGATGGTGTCCGTGGGCACGCGGAAGTCCTTCGAGTCGCGCTGCTTCTGCTTTTGCAGGATCTTGGCGGACTCGAGACGCTGCACGCAGTAGGTGCATTTCTCGATGACGCCGCGCATGCGGACGGTGACGTTGGGGTTCTTCTGGAGCTGGAGTGACTCGCGCACGCCGGTCTTGTCCTTGGAGGAAAGCGGGCCGAGGTAAAGCTCGTCGAGCGGGCGCTTGTTGTAGTCGAACCAGTTGAAGCGGCGCGCGGTGTAGGGGCAGTTGTTGGCGCAGTAGCGGGTGCCGATGCAGCGGTTGTAGGCCATGGCGTTGAGGCCGTCGTCGGTGTGGACGGTGGCGTTGACGGGGCAGACGGTCTCGCACGGAGCGGACTCGCACTGCTGGCAGGCAACGGGCTGCTGGACCATCTCGGCATTTTCGAGCTGCTCGACGGTGGGGGAGATGTTCACGTCGTCGCGCTTGGCGTTCTGCTCGCCCCAGGTGGCGCTGGCGAAGTAGCGGTCCATGCGGATCCACTGCATGAGGCGGCCTTTGCGCACCTGGTCCTTGCCGACGACGGCGATGTTGTTCTCGCTCTGGCAGGCGATGACGCAGGCGGTGCAGCCGAGGCACTTGCTGAGGTCAATGGTCATTCCCCACTGGTGCTTCGTATCGTAGTCGAAACCTTCGGGGTTGGTCTCGGTCTTGCGGCCAATCTGCCCTTTGTAGAACGAGATGTTCTGCGGGATGTGGCTGTCCATGCCCGTCTTCTCGACGAAATCCGGCGTCTTGTTGAAGGTCTCCAGGGTGGCCTCGCGATAGAGGGCGCGGCCCTCCATGGTGTTGTGCTCCTGGGTGACGGCCAGTTCGTAAATGTCGCCGGTTTTTTCGATCTTGGCGCCGGTCAGCACGAATTCGGTGGCGGATTTGCGCAGCGGGTAGGCGTTAAAACCGCGGCCTTTGTTCTTCGTGTCAGAGGCGACAAAACCAAGACCTTTCTCACCATAACCGAGCGGGATGGTGATGGAGTTCGAGACATGGCCGGGGGCCTCAATGGCGGGCAGCTTCAACTCGGCGTCGCCAACAGTGATTTTCACCATCTGGCCTTCCTTGAGCTTGAGCGCGCGGAAGGTGGCGGAACCGATCCAGGCGGCGTTGTCCCAGCTCAGTTTGGTGACGGGATCTGGGGCCTCCTGGAGCCAGGCATTGCTGATGTAGCGTCCGTCATAGACGCCGGCATCGGGCACAAGCACGACTTCCAGCGCCTCCTCCGAGGGAGCGGCGGCGGGCCTGGCCTTGGCGACGATGCCTGCCACGGCAGCGGTGTTGACCTCGCTGGCGGCTTTCGGCCAGGCGGAGCCTTTGAGGAAGCCGTCGCGCAGGGTGTGGTTCCATTTTTCCTCGTCGAGCTTCCTCGCCACGATGGCAAAGGTGTCGCGCACTGCCTGGTGGGCGGGGTCCTCTGGCGCGGGTGCGCCGTCGGCGGGAGGCTGGACGGGACCGAGCGTTTTGCGACCGAGAATGGCGAGCAGGAGTTCGATCTCGCTGGCGCCATCATAAAGCGCCTGGATCATCGGCTGGACGACTGAGTAAGTGCCGTCGGCGGCGCGGACATCGCCCCAGGATTCGAGGTAATGCGCGGCCGGGATGTGCAGGGCGGCCTTGCGCGCGGTGGAGTTGGCGAGGTGGCCGAGATGCACGACCTGCACGCCTTTTTCCTCAACAGCGGCGGCGAAAGAGGCCGGGGCGTCAAAAAGGAGGTTCGAGGGTGTGAGGGAGACGAGGGTTTTCACCGCGCCGGAACTGACAGCGGCGGCGAGTTCCGCAGAGCCGCCGAGTTCCGCCTCGCCGCTGGACTGGCGCAACTCGATGGTGCTGCCGTAGGCGCCAAGGGCGTTGTTGATATATGCGACCAACGCGTGAACCTCGGCTCCATAGCGGGAGCCGGCGAGCACGAGGGCTTTGCCTTTGTGGTCAACGAGGTCGCGGATGACCGGACCCAGCCACTCGCGCACTCCGGGAGTGGCGGTGTCGGCAAGGGCCTTGGCGGAGCTGTCACCGAGTGTCTCCGCGATGAGCGCGGCGGCGGCGGGGATGAGGCTGGCGGCGAACGGCTTGCGGTGGTCGGCCATACCGCCGGTGAGGGTGTAGCGGTTCTCCAGGACGTAGAGGCGGTTCATCTCTCCGCCGGGGGCGTCTTTGGCGCGCTGCTTGGTGAAATGCTTGATCGGCTCGCCAGCCTGGGGATCGAGGGAGAGGAAATCGCAGTCGAGGGAAAGAATGCGCAGGGCTTTGCTGTAGCGGACGAAAGTCTTCACGCCGGCGCCGAGGATGGCCTTGTTCGCGGCGGCCTGGCCCTCGTTGCCGACTGCCTCATAGCCGAACAGCCTGACTTGCGGCAAGGCGGCTTTCACCTCGCCGAGCAGGCGATGCAGCGTGGGCGAATTGCCGCCGCCGACCACCAGGGCGAGATCCGCGCCGCCGCTCTTTTTGGCGGATTCAATGATGCCGGAAAGTTCTTTGTTCGCCTCGTCCCAGGCGGCTTTTTTGCCTTTGACCAGGGGACTAGCGGAGCGTTCGGGATCGTAGAGATCAAGTACGGAGGACTGGGCGAAGGCGTCGAGGCCTCCGCTCAGAGGATGCAGCGGATTACCCTGCAAATGGGTGGGACGGCCTTCGTGCGTGACGGCGACCACGGGTGTCGCGCCATTCGCCGTGGGCATGGCGGTGGCGTAAAGCAGCGGACGGCCCGGAACGACCCACTCGACATGATTGGTGTAGGGCAGGATGTTGGTGATGGGGCGGCGGCAGGCGGCGAGGCCCATCATGGCGGTGGAGGCGCCCATGAGCTTGAGGAAGTCGCGCCGGGAGTTTTCACGCTCATCCTCGGTGAGGGTGTCGCCGGCGGGGAATTCGACGCCGAGCTTGTTCAGAAACTCCGAGCGCTGCTCGAGTTCGGCGGTGCTGCGCCAGTAGCGCTTGCCGGTCTGAGGCTCAGCGGGGTGATTCCAGATGCGTTTCATGGGGGCGGAAAAGAAGTCGTGAAAAGTGGGCGCGGATCAGCGATGGCAGGCGGTGCAGTTTTCGGGGGGCATGACCTGCCAGTGCTTTTTGAGCTGGGAGCCGACTTCGAGCTGGGTGACGTTTTTGCCGTAAGTGGAGGAGGCGAGGGCGAGGATTTCGTCCAGGCTGGAAGCCTTGCCGTCCTCCTGGATGGCGGCGGCGATTTCATCCGCCTTCACGCCTTTGCCGAGCAGGCTTTGATAAAAGGCGGCGCGGTCGAGATCACCGGGCTTGTAGTTCAAATTGGTGATCTGGTCGAGCGGACGCAAGTTTTGCTCGGGATTGCGGTGGCAATCGAGGCACCAGCCCATGGACTGCGGCTCGGCATGCTTGACGACTTCCATTTCATTGACCTTGCCGTGGCATGACTGGCAGGAGATGCCGCGGTTCAAGTGGGCGCTGTGATTGAAATAAACATAGTCCGGCGCCTTGTGGACCTTCACCCACGGAATCGGCTCGCCAGTCTCCTGGGCTTTGCGCACGAGTTCGAGTTTCGGACTGTCGGCCTTGATGTTGCCCTTGCCGGGTCCGTGGCAGTTGAAGCAGGTCTGGTTGGTGGGCACGTTGGCGTGGCCGGACTGCTCGACAAAGGAATGGCAGTAACGGCAGTCCAGGCCGAGCTGGCCGGCATGAATTTTGTGGGAAAACGGCACCGGCTGGGTCGGCTCATAGCCGACACGGGTGTATTTGGGCGTGAAATAATAGGCCACGCCCACGCTGACGCCGAATGCAATAAACGCGGCGCCGATGGCGAGCTTCAGAGGCAGCCAATTGGTCCAGCGCGGAAAGAAGTTACCCATAATTTGTCGTTTTCTGAGCTTGTGAAAAATTTCACAAGCGGCGTTCAGAATAAAAGTTTGAAAGGGCTTTGCAACCCTGGAAATCATTTTTTTGAACGCTCTGCCCGGCCTGTCCAACCGTCAGGGCTCAAGGGCGGCAAAATTTTTTCTCGTCGGATTCATCCCTGGAGCCTATGTATGCGGCATGACTGACGAAGACCGGTTTCGCACCGCGTGGCAACTGCGCGCCCGCCGCACGCGCGCCAAAGCGAACCTGGGCTGGTGGCTGGCGCGGCTGGCCCCCCTGCTAGCGCTGGCGGGACTGGCAGGCTTCGCTCTCATTCTGTCGCTGCGCGCGCTGGCCGACGGCCCCGGCTGGCCTGGCATCCTTCCGTGGATGAGCGGGACGCTAATTCTGGCGGCAGGTTTGACATGGCTGCTGGCGCGTCGCGACTTCATCTCTGAAACGCAGGCCCTTGTCCGCCTGGAGTCCGAACTCGGCCTGCACAACGCGCTGACAACAGCCGCCGCCGGGCTTGGCCCGTGGCCACAGCCCCCCGAGCGCTGCGACGACGGGTGGCGCTGGCGCTGGCAGATGATCGCCGCGCCCCTGGCTCTGTTCGCGGGCGGTCCCGCTCTGGCGTTGTGGCTGCCGCTGACTTCCGAGGCGGCGGCCGCACCCGCGGTGCAGCCGCAGGCTTGGGCCAAAATGGAGGACTGGCTCGAAAAACTGCGCGAGGAGCAGATCCTCAGCGAGGAGGAAAAGCAGGAGCAGCAGGCCAAGATCGAGCGCTTGCGCGGACAGGAGCCTGAGAAGTGGTTCAGCCATGAGAGCCTGCACGCGGGCGACACTCTCAAGGAACAGCTCCAAAGGGAAATCCAGCGTCTTGGGCAAAACCTCGCCGGAGCCGAAATGAGCCTGAACATTTTGCAAAACCACGCCGATCAGCTCAGCGAAGCCGCGCGCGAACGCCTGCTGAACGACTTCCAGCAAGCGCTGGCCGATCTCAAAAATGGCGGCCTGGAGCTGGACCCCGCGCTTTTGGAAGCGCTCGCCTCCGTGGATCCGAAAAACCTCAAAAGCTTGAGCGAAGATCAGTTGAAGCAGCTCCGCGAATCCATGAAGAACAAGGCAGGCGCCTGCGAGGGTCTCTGTGAAAACCCCGGCTTCCTCGGCGACGGCGAAGGCGGGGACGACGCCCTGGCCGCCATGCTCGGCCTGCTCAAGCAGGAATGCGAAGGCGATGGACCCGGCCGGGGCGGCATCAGCCGGGGCCCCGGCACCGCGCCGCTGACTCTCGCTGATGAGGAAAACCACTTTGGCACCAGCAACCTCCAGGCCGTCTCAAATGACGATCTTTCCCGCGCCCGAGTCGGCGACCTCACCGCGCTGCGCGACGGCAAACATGAGGTGGAAAAGAACTATCAGCCGGGACAAAGCGCGGGATCAGCCACCACCGGCCAGGGCGGAGCCCAAGTCTGGCGCGAGGCTTTGACCCCTGCGGAAAAAGCGGTGCTCAAGCGCGTCTTCCGCTGAGGATGCGATTTTCATCTCGACTTGCAGGCATGGCATCTGCTTGAGTCGGCAAAATGACGGACTCTTACTCCACCGATCAGAACACGGAAGCGGCCTGCCAGGATGTGGCGCGCCTGAAGCAGGCGCTTAATGAAGTGCTCTTCGGCCAGGAGCAACTGATCGAACTCGTGCTCTGCGGCGTCATCGCGCGCGGGCATGTGCTGCTGGAGGGGCTGCCCGGCCTGGGCAAGACGGAACTGGTGAAGGGCTTGTCGAAGGCTCTCGGCCTCACCACGCGCCGCGTGCAGTTCACCCCCGACCTGCTGCCGGGCGACATCACGGGAAACCCCGTGCTTCAGGAGGTGGATGGCAGGCGGGAGTTCGTCTTCCAGCCGGGGCCGGTCTTCACGAACCTGCTGCTGGCGGATGAAATCAACCGCGCCTCGCCCAAGACCCAGTCCGCTTTGCTTGAGGCCATGCAGGAAAGGCGCGTCACCGTGCTGGGGCAGACGCACACGCTGCCCGATCCCTTTTTCGTGCTGGCCACGCAGAACCCCATCGAACTCGAAGGCACCTACCCGCTGCCCGAGGCGCAGGTGGACCGCTTTTTGTTCAAGCTGGAGGTGCTGCGCAACCCTGCGGAGACATTGGCAAAGATCGTCCTGCACCGCGAGCTGGGCGTGGAGCCGCGGGTGGACGCCGTGCTGACGCCGGAGGCATTCATGCGGCTTCAGACCGAGGCGCGGCGCATTTTTCTGCCGGAAGTCGTGGCAGACTACATCGCCCGGCTGGTGGATGCCACGCACCCAGGCCAGTCCCAGGCGGCGGGCGGGGTGCGTTATGGAGCCAGCCCGCGCGCGGCCCTGAGCCTGGCCTCGGCGGCCAAGGCGCGCGCGCTCATGCACGGGCGGCCGAACGCCAGCTTCGAGGACGCGCAGGCCCTGGCCCTGCCCGTGCTCAACCACCGCGTGCTGCTCGACCACTCCGCGCGCATGGACGGCCGGACCAGCGCCGACGTGGTGCGCGCCATTCTGGCCGAGGTGCCCGTGCAGAATCTGGCCCTGCCCCGAACTCTCAAGGAAGCCGTCTGATGAAACACCAACTCGCCTTTGCCGCGCTCCTGCTCGCCTGCGCCGCCGCCGCGCGGGCGCAAAACACCCTGGCGGACGCCATGCTGGACAAAAGCTCCAGCACCAGTGTGAAAATCCAAAGCGTCTTCGAACCCGCGCCCGCCTCAGGTTACGCGCCGGTGCGCGTGCTCGCCGTCAACGGCACGAACCGCGACTCGCGCTGGAGTTTCGACTTCGAGTCGGTGTCCCATCATTACGGCAAAGAGCACCGCCATGACAGCCGCTTCACGCTCGACATGCCCGCCGGCTCCAGCCAGTCGGCCTCTTTTCTCGTACCTCTTTCGGTGGCGTATGGCAACGACGCCCTGAATTACGGCGGCAATCATCAGTGGCGCGGGCATGTCAATGGCGCCGGCTTCGCCACGGAGACCTTCTACGAGCATGAAAACCGCGTCACCGCCATGCCCGCCGTCGCTCTCAGCAACACGCTGGCGGATCAAAGCATGGCCGGACTGAAAAAGGAGATCGAATCCAAACGCGGTTCCAGCAGCAGGCACTACGGTCACATCGAAACCTTCGGCAGCCAGTTTGATCCCGCCGATCTCCCCGAATCATGGCTTGGCTTCAGCGGATTCGATTTCCTCCTGCTCACCCACACCGACTGGCAAAAACTGAAAGCACCCGCGCGCCGCGCCCTGCTCGACTGGGTGCGCCTGGGCGGACGCCTGCACCTTTACACCACACCCGGTGTCGCCGCCGCCTCACTGGGACTGCCGGCGGGAGCGAAGGAAGGCCGCACCGAAACCGGCCTCGGCGAGATCAGCGTCTTCGGCTGGGACGGCACCAAACTCGCGCCCCTCGAAACCGTGAACCGTTACTGGGGCGAGCCCGCGCGGCTGAAAAAACTCGTCGAGAGGCACAGCACCGCCTCGGACTGGCCATTGCTCGGTCTGCTTGGCGAGCGCAGTTTTGCCTCCTGGCAGGTCATCGCCTTTCTCGTCATCTTCGGCATCCTCGTCGGACCGGTGAATCTTTTTGTGCTGGCACCCAGCGGCCGGCGGCACCGGCTTTTCCTCACCACGCCGCTGCTCTCCCTCGGCGCCAGCGTCATCATGGTGGCGCTCATTTTGGTGCAGGATGGCACGGGCGGCACCGGCAGGCGCTTTGTCCATCTGCACTTGGAGCCGGGCGATGCCACCGCCTGCGTCACGCAGGAGCAGGTCTGCCGCACGGGTGTGCTGCTGGGCGCGGCTTTTGAAACCGCGCAGCCTGCCACCATCGAGCCGCTGGCATTGCCGGACACCCAGTGGGTGAAGCTCAAAAGCACCCACAACACCCAGGCCGTGCAGCTCACCCAGAACGGGCGCGAGCGGCGCGGCAATTACTTTCAAAGCCGCACCGAGCAGGGGCACCTGCTGCGCGCCGTCGTGCCCACGCGCGCGCGTTTGGAACTCAAAGCCGGCACCGCGCCCGGAGCCGCGCCCGAGGTCATCTCCGCTCTCGGCTTCACCGTGGACTGGCTTTGCTACAAGGATGACGAGCGCCAGTGGTGGGTGCTGGAGCAGCCCCTCGCCACCGGCGCCAGCGCCGTGCTGAAAAAGGCGGAGGCTGTGGCCGCCCAAAAAACGCTGGGAGATGCCGCAAAGCCCGCCGAGCAGACTCTGCGCGACAAGCTCACCAACCACTTCATCGAGCGCACCGGCTGGTTTTACGCCCGCGCCAGCCAGGCCCACGGCCTCACCCTCGACACCCTCGCCGCCATCCGCTGGCAGGACGACCGCATCCTCGTCTCCGGGCCGGTGGCCAGACCGTGAGGATTGGCCGCAAAAAAAACAAAAAGACGCAAAAAACGGAATCATGAAACACAGGCATCAAGAAACACCGCCCACTCACAACATGATGAGCCGGAGCAAGGATCCGATTTTTCAGCTTTGCGATGTGATTCGGGAGACAGCCTTTGCTTTGCATCGCTATCATGGGCCGGGTCATCTGGAGAAAATCTATGAGAAGGGGCTTGCGAATCGTCTGCGCAAACAAGGACTGAATGTCGAGCAGCAGGCCCCTCTGCAGGTTTTCGATGAGGATGACAGCCTGTTGGGAGAATACTTCGCCGATCTGTTTGTTGAAAAAGCCATCATCGTCGAATTGAAGGCCGTGCGCGCTGTCACCAGCGAGCACGCCGCCCAAATTCTGGGATACCTGCGCAGCTCAAGATGTGAGCATGGCCTCTTGCTCAATTTTGGCGCCGGACGCTTTTACATCAAAAAATACGTTCTCTCCGAAGCACTCGAAATGCTCTGACCCCGGCTCCCAAATTTTTGCGTCTTTTTGCGTTTTTTGCGGCCATCCCTCCCGATCCCATGCCCACCACCTCCACCCATGAAATGGACCGCGCCCAGCCCGCCGTGCTCGTCGAGGAGCTGCACCGCAATTTTGGCGACTTGAAGGCCGTGGACGGCGTGTCCTTCAGCATAGACCACGGGCGCGTGACCGGCTTTGTCGGCGCCAACGGCGCGGGCAAGACCACCACCATGCGCATCATGGCCACGCTCGACTCGCCGGGGCGCGGCAGCGTGCGCATCGGCGGGCACAATGTGGTGCATCATCCCTCCAAGGTGCGCCGGCTGCTCGGCTGGATGCCGGACAGCTTCGGCGCGTATGAAAACATGACCGTGCTCGAATACATGGACTTCTACGCCCGCGCGCTCGGCTTCAAAGGCGTCGAGCGCGCACGCCGTGTGCAGGAGGTCATGGAGTTCACCGACCTCGCCCCGCTGGCCTCGCGCATGTGCGACAAGATGTCGAAGGGCCAGACCCAGCGCCTCTGCCTGGGCCGCGCCCTGCTGCACGACCCGCAGATCCTCATTCTCGACGAGCCCGCCGCCGGCCTGGACCCGAAGGCGCGCGTGGAGCTGAAGAACCTCATCCGCATCCTCGCCCAGGAGGGCAAGACCATCCTCATCAGCTCCCACATCCTCAGCGAGCTGGCGGAGATGTGCGACAGCCTGCTCTTCATAGACAAAGGCCGCATCGTCCACCATGGCGACGCCGAGAGCATGATCCGCGGCACCGAAAGCGCCGGCGCCACCCTGGTGAATGTGCAGGTGGCCGGAGACCCGGCGCTGCTCCATCAATGGGCGCTCACCGCGCCTCTCATCCAGATCGTGGAGGAGACCAAGCGCGGCGCGCGCCTGCGCATCCAGGCGGAGGACGAGGCCACCCTCGCCGGCGTGCTGCGCCGCATGATCCAGGACGGCCTGCCCGTGCTCGACTACCACCGCGAGGAGCGCCGCCTGGAGGACGCCTTCATTGACATGCTCGGCCGCCTCGACTCCGGCGCGCCGCCTCCGCCCCCACCCCTTCCGCCAACAACCGCCTGACGCCATGCGCCTTTGGATCAAAGAAACCTGCCCTGCTCTCGCAGCCGTCTCCCGCGTTTTGGCAAGCGCGCCTGCGGCACCAGGTAGGACGCGTTGTCCTCAACGCGCCGCGAGCGCAAGCCAGACCTCCGAGCCACCCTTCCGCGCCATTCGCACCCTGCGCCTTCGCTCGCGGCGGTTGGAGGACCAGCCGCCCTACCCAGGCACGCGCCAGAGTGCGGGAATCATCTCTGTTTGCTGAAATCATGAACCTGATCGCCACAGCCTGCCATCTTCTGGGAGTGTTCCTGCTCATTGTCAGCAGAGACTCCATCCGGCTGGGCTGGCAATCCCGGAAATGGCCGCATACCCAGGGCATCGTCACGCATTTTTCCGATAAGAGTTACACGCTGGACACGGTCACGCGGGAGGGGCCGCGCATCGTGCATCATTCATGCTGGCTTCCCCACTACCGCTATGAGGTGGATGGCGTGGAGTATGAATCCACCGGGGTGTGCTTTGGCGGCAGGCTGGATGAAGAGAAGGCGCGCTTCAAGCAAGGCGGGAGAGTGCGTGTTTATTACGATCCACAGAATCCAGCCAACGCGGTCCTGCTGCCCGGTGTGCAGCCCACAAGTCTGGCGGGGCTCGCTCCCATCGGTGCCGGGCTGCTGGTTGGATTTTTCGGTGGCTGACGATCAAAACCCCAAGCGCATGACACAAACCCTCACCCTCTCCGATTTCCCGGACCGCCTTTCGCCCATGGTGGTCAAAGAGCTGCGGCAGGGGATGCGGACGCGCGCCTTTGCCATCGTCATGCTGACGCTGCATCTCGTGCTGGTGCTGCTCACGCTGCTGGGCGGAGGTGGCGGCAATTCAGAGATCGCCCATGCGTGGTTCGACGGCATCGTCACGCTCGTGCTTTGCGTCATCCTGCCTTTGCGCGGCTTTTCCGCCGTGGCGGATGAGATCAGGGCGGGCACGCTGGACATGCTGGCGCTCACGCGGCTGTCGCCGTGGCGCATTGTCTATGGCAAGTGGCTGTCCATCGCCGCGCAGTCGCTGCTCATCGCCCTGAGCATCCTGCCCTATGTGGTGGCGCGTTATGTGCATGGCGGGCTGGACTTGTTCGGGGAGATGCTGGCGCTGGGAGGAAAAACTCTGGCGGGACTCGTGCTTGCGGCCTTCATCGTGGCCCTGTCCACTCAGAAGAATTTCTGGCTGCGCCTGCTCGTGGTGGGCTTGCCGATGCTCATGGGCGGCTGCGGGATGATGTCGTTCATGATGATGTCCCGGATGGGGGGCATGAGCCCTGGATCACGCATCTCCATTTCCGGCCCATTCTCCGCATTCACTGCCGATGGAGTGGCGGGAGTGCTGCTCGTCCTCGCCTATGCTGCCTGGGCGGTGTTTTATTTCCTGAGCCTGGCCGCCACGCGCATCGCCCCTGCGGCGTCGCTGCTCTCAGTGCCAAAAAGACTGGTGCATCTGGCGGCGATGGGGATCGCCTGGGCCGTCTCGTGGAGTCAAGGCGTGGATGCCGTCGCTGCGGGGCTGATCGGTTTCATCATGCTGGATGTGCTGACCGAGCCGGTGAACACGGTGCCCTCAGTGTACGCGGCTTTTTACCGGCGCGGTCTGCCGGGCAGGCTGGGGATGTGGCTGCTGGCACCCGGCTGGGTGACGGGGTTCCTTTTCACCGTGCTGCTGACGGCAGGGACGGCGGCGCTCGCGTTTTCGATGAGCGGCGCGGAGCAGGCCTTGCTTCTTCTCATTTCCGCCTGCGGCACCTGGATGGTGGCGGCGCTGGTGCAGATTCTGCCGCGCGCGCGCCGGGGGGCGGATTTGTTTCCCGCTTTTCTGATCTGGTGGCTGGTCCTGTCCGTGGCGCTGTCCTGGCTGGGCGGGCTGCTGGTCATGCGCCACACCATGACGAGCACCACGCCCTGGTTCACCTGCGCGCTGCCGCAGATGGCGCCGCTGGGCCACGCCATCGCTCAGGCTGCGGACAAAGCGGCCTTTCTGCGCATGGCCGCCCTGGCCGCACTGGTGTGGCCGCTCGTGCTGCTGGTGCCGGCCGCCTTCGCCTGGAGGCGCGCGCGGGAGGCGCGGCGCGAGGCACGGCAGATGACAACCCCCGGAGGAACCGAAGCATGAACCCACCGCCCGCGCTCGCATTGCCGCAGGATTTTGGCGACCACTTCAGCCCCATCGTGGTCAAGGAGCTGCGCCAGGGGCTGCGCACGCGCTTCTTCACTTACGCGCTCACGCTTTTCCACACGGCGCTCATTCTGCTGCTGGCCTGTGCGAATCTGGAACTGTCGCTGGAGATGATGAACTCCGCCTTCTGGGTTCTCACCGGTATTATGCTTCTGGTCGTCCTGCCTCTGCGCGGCTTCGACGCGCTGCACAGCGAGGCCAAGGCGGGCACGCTGGACATGCTGGCGCTGACCTCCATGCCCGCGCAGCGCATCCTCCAGGGGAAATGGGCTGCCATTTACGGCCAGACGCTGCTGGTGGCGTGCTCGGTGCTGCCCTACATGGTGGCGCGTTATTTTTTCGGCGGGGTGGAGATCGCGCGCGAGGCGCTGGGGCTCGCCTCTCTCGTGCTCGGCTCCGGCATTCTCTCCGCCGCCTTGCTGGCCTTTTCCTCGCAGGCGTCGCTGCTGCTGCGGCTGACACTGGGGGTGGCGCTGGGGTTCGCGGCGCTGCCGCTGGGCTTTTTTACAGCCGGGGTGGTGATGTCAACCGAGGCGGACAGCCTCCTCATGGATTTCAGAGATCTGAGCCTGTGGCAGCAGGCGGGAATCGTTGTGCTGGTGCTGACGCTGACCGTTTACAGCATCTGGTATCTGCTGGCGATGGGCGCCTCACGCATTGCTCCCGCTTCCGAAAATCACAGCACACGCAAGCGCTTCGCCGCGCTGGTCATGCTAAGTCTGCTGACATTGGCCGGGGTGCTTCATTCCTTGCTGACGAATGATGCCGAAGAACTAATCTGGTATTTTCTGCCCCTTTTGTTTCTGACGATGTTCACCTGCATGGACGTGATGACCGAGGAAATGCCACACTTTCCCACCTGCGTTGTGGGACTTCAGAGACTGCGGAACTTGAGTGGGATATTTTATCGGCTCTTTCTTCCTGGATGGGCATCAGGAGTCGCATTCTCAATGCTTCTTTGCCTGCTGACTTTGGCGTTCACCATGGCGGTTATACTCTGCAGGGCTGGCTTAATGGGAGATTTAGACTGGGATGTGCCACAAGGAATAACCTGCTTCCTGGCTGCGCCTTTCCTTCCTGTGTTGATACAGGTGAGCAAAGCAAACCACTTCGCCAATTGGTGGGTGGTGCAGATCATTCTTTTGGCACTTGGCTTTGGCCTTGTGATAAGCGGAGAAGTGCTTGATGTGGACTGGCTGCCTGGACTCAGCTTTGTGACACCAACGACCGCGCACTTTGGAGTGCAATCCATCGCTTATGAATATCGAGACACGGTGCTGGTCCTCAGTGCCAGCTTGAGTGGCATCTGGATGCTTGCCGCGCTGGTGTATGCATGGAGATTTTTCCCCCTCTACCGCGAACTCGAAGACCAAGCCTTGAGCCTGGACAAACCCCCGCCCCCACCCGCCGCCGATGTCCCTGCTGCATGACACCGCCGCCTTGCGCGCGTTGAACGCGCATGCACGTGCCTGGGCTCGGGTGCTGAGGCTGCCCTTCCGTCAGCAGCGCTGGCGCGGGCAGGCGGGCTCCTTTCTCGGCACCGGCACGGGCAGCAGCCTGGATTTCCACGATCACCGCGCCTACCTGCCTGGGGATGATCCGCGCCAGATCAACTGGCAGGCCTATGCGCGCACCGGCTCCTACACGATGAAGCTCTACCGCGAGGAGGTGCGCCCGCTGGTGGATGTGATTCTGGACGTGTCCGCCTCCATGTTCGCCCACGCGGCCAAAGAACGCCGCGCGCTGGAGCTGCTGGCCTTTGTCTGCGAGTCCGCGCTGCAAAGCGGCGCCTCCCTGCGCTGCCACGCCGTGGCTGGCGCGGAATGCCGCGCGCTGGAGCCGGAGAGCATCCTCGGCGGGCAATGGCCGGAGCGGGTGGCGGGCATGAGCGCGGTCTCCGCGCCGCCCGATCTCCAGCGTGTACAGTTGCGCGCGGGCGCCCTGCGCGTGCTGGTGAGTGATCTGCTTTTCACCTGCCCGCCCGAGGCGGTGCTCGGCAGCCTGGCCGGACGCCAGGGACGCGGCATCGTGCTGGCGCCCTTCGCACGCGAGGAGGCCGATCCCGCCTGGGATGGCAGCTACGAGTTTCTCGATCCCGAGACCGGCCTGCCGCACGACCACCGCGTGGAGCCCGCGCTGCTGCGCCGCTACGAGGCCGCCTACCGCCGCCATTTTGATCTCTGGAAAGCCGCCGCCCTCAGGCACCACATCGCCCTGGTCCGCGTGTCCTCGGACGCGGAGTTTCTCAAAGCACTGCAAACCGAAGGCGTGCCCGCCGGCGCCGTGGAAATGGGGTGAGGCAGGGAATCACGCTGACAACCTTTGATCCTCCCAACATGTCCCTCATCCCCGCCAGCCTCACCTTTGCCAACCCTCTCGGGCTTTGGGCATTGCTGGGGCTGCCGGTGGTGGTGGCGATTCATTTTCTTCAGCGGCGGCAGCGGCGCGTGACATGCACGACCCTGTTTCTGTTGGAGCAAATGCGGCGGGAGAGCCGCACGGGGAACCGCTTTGAAAAGCTGCGCGTCTCCATCCCCTTCTGGCTTCAGCTTCTCATGGTGCTGCTGCTGGCCTGGCTGCTGGCCCAGCCGCGCTGGCTGGGGAGGGACGCGGTGCAGCGCGTGGCCGTGGTGCTGGATGCCTCGGCCAGCATGGCGGCCTTCCGCGCGCCAGCGGAGCGCGCGGTCCATGAAGTGCTCGGCCAGTTGCGCGGACCTCCCGCCGCCGTGGAACTCACTCTGCTGACCACGGATGCCACCGCGCCCGCGCTGTATCACGGTCCTGAGCCGGTCGCCATGCGGCGTGCTTTGGCCGCGTGGCAGCCTTTGCTGGGCGCGCATGATCCGGCCCCCGCGCTGCGCGTTGCGCGCGGACTGGCCGGCGCGGAGGGCTTGGTGGTGCTCGTCACGGATCACCGACTGGACGAGACTCCCGCGCATGGCGCGCAAGTGCTGGCCGTGGGCGAGGCGACGGACAATGTCGGCTGGGCCGGCGTGCGGGTGGAGGAAAAGGACGGGCAATGGCTCTGGCACGCGCTGGTGAAAAATCACGGCCGCAGCCCGCAGCAGCGCGAATGGCGCGCGCTTGCGGCGGGTGTGGAGTCATCCGCGAAAACGCTCGCGCTCGCCCCCGGTGAGATGCTTTCCCTCTCCGGCCCTTTTCCCGCCGAGGGCGACGGGCGCCTGCTCCTGCGTCTCTCGGGCGACGCGCTGCCTCTGGATGACGAGCTGCCCCTGGTGCGCCCGGCTCCGAAAACGCTCGCCGTTTTCGCACCCGCGGTGGGTCTGCCGGAGGCCATGCGGCATTTGCTGGAAAGCCTGCCGCACACAGGCCGCAGTGCCAGCCCCGTGTCGGCGGACCTGGAGGTGGCGGTCTGGCGCGAGGCCACGCTTTTGCCCGAAGGCCGGCACGCGCTCGTCATCCTGCCGCCCCCGGCCAGGGACGCGCCCTTTCCCAAAGGCGGCATCGTGGCCGAGCCGCATCCGCTCATGGAGGGACTGAACTGGCAGGGCCTGCTGCCGCGCGAAGCGCCGGCGCCGCCGCGCCTGACGCGGGACAGCGTGCTGCTCTGGCAGGGCGAGCGCCCGCTCATCCTGCTGCGCCAGATGCCCGCAGGCGGACGGCTGTTGCTTTGTCTCTTCGATCCCGACAGCTCCGGCGCCTTGCGAATGCCCGCCTTCGCCGTGCTGGCGCATCGTTTTTTGGAAAGCCTGCGCGCCGAAAAAATCGCGCCCGAGTCCGCCAACTACGACACCCGCCAGCGCCTTCACCTGGCCCACCTCGGCGGCCCGGACGCGCCGCCCCTCGTCATCGAAACCCAGGGCGAAGCGCGCGAGGTTCCGCCCGTGCAAGGCGGCCTGCTGCGCGCCCCCGCGCGGCCCGGCCACTTCACCGTGAGCCAGGGCGGAACCGTGCTGCTCACCGCAGCCGCGCATTTCGCCGACACGCGCGAGGCGGATCTGTCCCTTGCCGCCACCTGGGGTGATCCCGCCATGATCCGCGCGGACTTGACCCAAACCCGCCGCGAGACCAGCCCCCACCAGCCCCTCTGGCTCCTGGCCCTGCTGCTTCTGCTCATGGGCAGTTGGTGGTGGAGCAGAGAGCGGAATATCCTGCCACTGCAAAGCACGGAAGCCTCGACAAATGCATCATGAGTTCCACCCCCGTCGCCTTCATCCTTTTGCGTTTTTTTGAGTTTTTTGCGGCCATTCCTCATCGCCTACGCTCTCTGCCATGACCCTCCACCACCCCGAATGGCTCGCGCTTTTCCCCCTGCTGCTGCTGGCGGGCTGGATGCTGCCGCGCCTGGGGGTGCTGCGCCCCTTGCGACTGGCCTTGCTGGCGCTGGTCACGCTCATCCTGGCGCAGCCGCAGTGGCGCAGGCTGGCGGAGGGCGTGGATCTCTGGGTGCTGCTGGACCAGTCCGTCTCCGCCGAGGATGCCCTGGCGCGCCGCCTGCCGGAGTGGGAGCGGCTGCTGGAAAAGTCGCGCGGATCGCAGGACCGCGTCTATTATCTCGACTACGCTGCGGAGGTGATGAAACGCGGCACGCAGGGCGCGGAGATGATGGAGCGCGCCCGGCTCCAGACCCTCACGGCGCAGGCCGTCTCCCAGGCGCTGGCCCTGGCGCAGCGCGAGGGACGCGGGCGTCCGGCGCGCGTGCTGGCCGTCACAGATGGTTATGCCACCGAGCCGCTCGCCGGCCTGGCGGAAAAGCTCGCGCGCCAGGGAGTGGAGCTGGATTACCTGCTGGCGCGCGCCAGTGACGAGCGGGACTACCGTGTGGCAGGGCTGAAAATGCCCGCCCGCGCGCAGCTTGGCGAGCCTTTCCTCATCGAGGTCAGCGTGCGCGGCAGCGCGGATGCGGATGTGCCGCTCATCCTGCTGCGCAATGGCCGCGAGCTCAAGACCGACACCGTGCCCGTGCGCCTCGGCAGCGGCGTGGTCCGATTCACGGACCGCCTCATCCAGACAGGCGCGGCGCATTACGAGGCGGTGATTCTTCCCGGCCAGGACGCGCACACGGGCAACAACCGCCACGAGGCCATGATCGAGATCACCGGCGGCCCGCGCGTGCTGCTGCTCACCGCCTACGCGGACGACCCGGTGGCCGAAGTTTTGATCAAGCAGGGCTTCGAGGTCGAGACCGTCACCGCCACCCGATCCGTGCGGCCCGGCCAGCTCGCGGGGGCCAAATGCGTGATCCTTAACAACGTGCCCGCCTATGAGCTGCCGGGGGACTTTCTCACCGCGCTCGACTTTCACGTTCGCGAGCAGGGCGGCGGCCTGCTCATGGCCGGCGGGCGGCACAGCTTCGCCGCGGGCGGCTACTTCGAGTCGGCGCTGGACCCTCTTTTGCCCGTGTCCATGGAGATGAAGCAGGAGCACCGCAAGCTCATGGTGGCCATGGCCATCGTCATGGACCGCAGCGGCTCCATGAGCATGACCGTGCGCAGCGGCTTCACCAAGATGTCCCTCGCCAACGAGGGCGCGGGCAATGCCATCCGCTTCCTCGGCCCGCAGGATTTGCTGGCCGTCTTCGCCGTGGACAGCGAGGCGCACGAGATGGTCCCGCTTCAGCAAATCGGCCCGAACCGCGAGAAGATGGAGAAAGCCGTGCGCCGCATTGAGAGCATGGGCGGCGGCATCTTTGTCTATAACGGCCTCAAGGCCGCCTGGGACCAGCTCAAAAAAGCGCCCGCCGGGCAGCGGCACATCATCCTTTTCTCCGACGCCGCCGACTCCGAGCAGCCGGACGCCTACCGCGCGCTGCTGGAGGAGATCACCAGGAACAGCGGCACCGTCAGCGTCATCGCCCTCGGCACCCGCGCGGACCCTGACGCGGCCTTCCTCGACGACATCGCCGCGCGCGGCAAAGGCCGCATTTTTTACACCGACCGCGCCGAGGAGCTGCCCGGCATCTTCAGCCAGGAGACCGTGGCCGTGGCGCGCGGTGCCTTCATCACCGAGCCCGTGGGCGCGCAGTCCGCGCCCGGCTTGCTGGAGATCAGCGGCCAGGGCATGGAATGGCCCGCGCAGGTGGACGGCTACAACCTCAGCTACCTGCGGGACTGGGCCGCGCAGGCGCTCGTCAGCAAAGACGAGTATGCGGCGCCGCTCGTGGCCTTCGGCGCGCGCGGCACGGGTCGCACGGCGGCTGTCTCCTTCCCGCTCGGCGGGGAGCATTCCCAAAGCGCGCGCGCCTGGCCGAAGTATGGCGACTTTTTGCAAACGCTCACCCGCTGGCTCATGGGGGAGACCCTGCCGCCCGGCATCGGCCTGCGCCACCGGCTGGAGGGAAACACGCTCACACTCGATCTGCTCTACGACGAGGAATGGGAGGACACCCTGCGCGCCAAGGCCCCGCGCATCATGCTGGCCCACGGCCAGGGCGCGGAAGCGCGGCAGGAGATCGCCTGGGAGCGCGTCGCCCCCGGCCACTTCCAGGCCTCGACCGTGCTGGCGGAAGGCGCCATGACACGCGGCGCGGTGCGCGTGGGCGCGCAGGCGCTGGGCTTCGGCCCCGTGCTGGCCGGCACGAGCGCCGAGTGGGCCTTTGACGAGGCGCGCGTGGAGGAGCTGCGCCGCGTCTCCCAGGCCAGCGGCGGGCGCGAGCTTCTCGAAATGAGCGACGCCTGGCGCAGCCCGGCCATCCCGCGTTTCACGGACCTTACACTGCCCCTGCTCGTGCTGACGCTCGTGCTTTTGCTGTTCGAGGCGCTCGTCACCCGCACCGGCTGGCGCCTGCCCGAGCTGGTGGTCAAACCCGCGCGTCCAACCGCATCGAAAGCCGCCGAAAAAGAGGCGCGCCAGCACCGCCAGCGGCTCGACTCCGGTGCCGCGCCCCAACCCGCGCCATCCGCCTCCCCCGCACCGGCGGAAACCCCGCCCTCCACACCCGACGAACGCCAAAGCCGCTACCAGCGCGCGAAGCGGCGTTAGTTGCCCGCCCTTGCATTCGAATCCGCAGCGCGCATCATTCCCGCCATGCCCGCCACATTGACGCATCGTTTCACGGTGGATGATTACTACCGCATGGCCGAGACCGGGATTTTGAAGCCCGGCGCGCGGGTCGAACTCATTGAAGGGGAGATTGTTGACATGATGCCCATTGGTCCGTTTCACAGCGGCTCGGTTTATCGCCTGACCCGCATCTTCAGCCGCCTCTCAAAAAGCCGCTGGCTCGTTGCCAGTCAGGGCCCCTTGCGGCTGGACAAGCACAATGAGCCGGAGCCAGATCTCATGCTGCTGCGCCCCGCCAAGGATGACTACACCTCGGCGCATCCCGGCCCCGACGATGTCTTCCTCGTCATCGAAGTGGCGGACTCCAGCCTGGCGTACGACCAGACGACCAAGCTACCGCTCTACGCCCGCTTTGGCATTGAGGAGGTGTGGATTCTGAACGTGCCGCAAAAGCAGTTGGAGATTTACCGCGCGCCGAATTTTCTCGGTTACGAATCCAAAATCATCCTTCACGAGGGCAAGGCCGCCCCCGCGCGCTTCCCGGACGCCGAAGTGGACGTGACGGAACTGCTCTCGACTTGAAAGCGGTTAAAACCGGCGCCACGCGACCAGTGCTCAGTCAACAAACTGAAACTCGTTGGACATGAGCAGCACCTGGGCAAGTTGCGCCAGCGCAGACTGCGGCTTCTCACGATTCAATGGCCAACCGGCAGGGCCGCAGAAATCGGTGTCCGATTTGGTGAGCAGCACAGCCTGACCGGTGACGGGATCGAGTCGCTCGATGCGCGGCGCCCAGGAGTAGCTGTCGCTATTCGTGTCGCCATTCTCGGCTTCAACCACGAAGCTGAGCACCTCCCCTTCCTGAACGGTGGTTTCGACGGCGATTTCGCTGCTGGAGGCGGGCTTGATGAAGACTTCCTTCAACGCGCCAGCATGGTTGGAGATGATCCAGGCGCGCACGCCATTGCCCTTGTCGCTGGAGCGCTTCACGGCGCCGGTGACGCGGATTTTTTCGCCAGCCAAAGGCGAGGTCCACTGCATGATGGCTGACTTGCCCGTACCTCCTGGATGGCCGTTGCCGGGTGCCAGGTAAAGATGGCCGTGCTCTTTGTCAGGGAAGGCTTTTCCTGGTGTCCAGCGTTTGCTGGAGGCGTCGAAATGCGGCAGTGCGGTGAAGCCTGTCACGCTGGCTTTGCCGGTGGCGGGGTCCTTTTCCACAGCTCCCCAGCCATAGCTCCAAACGAAGGCGAAGGCGCGTTTGCCGAGGGTGTCGGCGTCATTGCAGAAGCGCTGGGCCAGCTCCACCTCGGAGGGGCTGGGGTTGCGGCGCAGAACGCGCTGGTAGAGCGCTTCGATGGCCTGGGAGTCTATCGCGCTGCCCTGCACGGGCGTTTTCTCCGCCAGGGTGCCGGAACGCTGGCGCAGGAAGGGGCTGTTCATCAGGAAGAGCGCCTGCTGCGGCACGGTGGTGTTGTAGCGCATCGGGCTGTGGCTGTCCGGATTGGCAAAGTCGAACATGGCGGGCACGGTGGCCTGCTCGTAACGGTCCACGAGCAGGTAGAGCGTGCGCCGGGTATCGGCGGCTTTGTCATTGAGCGCGACCGCGCGCCCGCCGACCTGGGCGGCGTTCAGCTCGCCGGTGACTTGCAGCATGGCGTCGCGCATGGCCTCGTAATCGAGACGCTGGCGGTTCTGGCGGCTGATGAGCTCGTTGTCGGCGTCTTTGAGGGCTTTCTCCGCAGTGACGCGGCTGGCCTGCTGCCAAGCGCGGCTGGTGACAATGCGCTGATGCAGCTTTTTCAGGCTCCAGCTTTCCTCCATAAGCGTGGCGGCCAGGTAGTCGAGCACCTCCTGCTGCGCGGGCGCGTCAGTCTGCACGCCGAAGTCGCTCGGCTGGCCGACCAGCGGCTTGCCGAAATGCTGCGCCCACACGCGGTTGACGATGACCCGCGCGGTGAGCGGGTTGTCCTTGCTGGCGATCTTCCGCGCCAGCTCCAACCGGCCGCTGCCATCGGTGAACTTCTCCCCGCCAAACATCGTCAGCCATCCGCGTGGCGACACCTCGCCCTGGCGGCTGGGATTGCCGCGGATGAAAATGCGCACGTCGGCGGGCTTGTCGCGGTCCAGCATGACCATGGCGCGCGGCGGCGCACCGGTGTGCTCGACGTCCAGCTTCACGCGCTCGTTGGCGATCTTGACCACGCTGTCCAAGTCCTTGCGCGTGAAAAACTCGTTCATCCGCTCGACGGGGAAGGCCATCGGGCTCGGCTCGGCCTGCAAAATCTCGCGCACCTGCTTCCAATCGTCATTCTCGGGCTCGGTGCCAGCCAGACATGTGTTGAAAATGTCGGCATACATTTGGGCGATGTCCTGGAAGCTCTTCGGCGCGGGGCGTTTGGCCAGTTCGTTGCGCGGCACGCCGCCGAGGCCGGCCTCGGGTTTGACGAGTTTCTCGACGATGGCGGGCGCTTTGGCGGCGAACTCCTTCTCGGGCAGTCCGATGAATTCCTTCCATGCCAGCATGACGGGGTGGGGCTTGTCCTTGAGGGCGTGGCGTTTGAGGAAGTCCTCCCATTTGTCGGCCACCTTGTCACGCAGCTTGAGCTGGCCGGCGCGTCCTTTGCGGGCGGTGCCGTCCTTGATGTCCTGAGCCTCGCGGATGAAGGCAAGATAATCCACCAGCCGCTCCGGGGCGCGGATTTCATCATAGACCTTCTTTTTGAAGTCCATCTCCTTCCGGGCGATCTCGTCGAGCTTGTCCTGATAGTCCTTCGCCTCAGCTTCATCGGCGGCCTTGCCGATCACCGGCAGCGCCTCATTGGCGGGTTCGATGCTGCTGTTAAAGACGGAGTAGAGCGCGTAGTAGTCCTTGCTCGGAATGGGATCGTATTTGTGGTCGTGGCAGCGCGCGCAGCCGACGGTGAGGCCGAGCATGCCGCGCGTGACCACGTCAATGCGGTCGTCAGTTTGCAGGTCCTTGTTGTTGATGAAGCGGTCTCCCACGTTGAGAAATGCCAGCGCTGCCAGCGAAGGATGCGCGGGGTCTTCAGGGTGGAGTTTGTCGGCGGCGAGTTGGTGGGTGAGGAACTCGTCATACGGCATGTCCCGGTTCAGCGAGTCCACGACCCAGTCGCGGTATGTGTAGGCGTAGGGGTAGCGGTTGTTTTTTCCCGCCACCTGGTAGCCGTCGGTGTCGGCGTAACGCACCACATCCAGCCAATGCCGCGCCCAGCGCTCGCCGTAAGCGGGGGAGTTCAGCAGGCGGTTCGAGAGTTCGCGCACGGCGGCTTGCAGATCCCGCGCGGCGGCCATTTCGAATGCCTTCACTTCTTCAAACGAAGGCTGCAGGCCGGTGAGCGTCACATGCAGGCGGCGGCAAAGCGCGGCGGCATCCGCAGGCGGGGCGAAATCAAGACCGGCGGCTTCCAGCTTGGCGGCGATGAAGGCGTCTATGGGATTTCGAGTTTCGAATTTCGAATTTCGAATTTCGGGAAGGGCGGGCTTTTTCACCGGCTGAAAGGCCCAGTGCTGCATGGGGTCCTTGGCAGGACCGTGCGCCACCTCCTTTTCCTCAGGCCAGGGCAGGCCCATTTGCACCCATTTTTCCAGCGCGGCGATCTCCTGCGGCTGGAGTTTGCCGCCCTTTTTCGGCATGGCCTCCACACCGGGCGCGTGCTGGATGGCTTTGATAAGCTTTGAGGCGGCGGGATTGCCAGGCTCAACGACCTTGCCGTAATCACTGCCGCGCAGGATGGCGGAGCGCAGGTCAACACGCAGGCCGTTCTCGTGCTTGTGCCCGCCATGACAGTCGTAGCAGTTCTCGGCCAGCACGGGGCGCACGCTTTTTTCAAAAAACTCGATCTGCTCCGCCGTGAAGCTCTCGGCGGCAAGACCCGGGCCGACAGCAAAGGCGCCGCCCAGGACGATCTGGAGGATGTGCGAACGTGGAATCATTCAGAGGGGATTTGCGCGCGAACCATGCCGCCGCATGGACAGCTACGCGCAGGAAGGAGGCCATGTTGCACCTGGCATGTTTGCCCGCAATGAGGCATTTGCCTCAAGGTCCGCGGGCGGAGTCGCTCGGACAGACGGGTCTCAGCCGTTCTTCTCCGGCATCTTGAATCCGAGGTAGGTGCCGTTGCTGATGCCCATGAGCAGGAGCAGTGTGTTGTCAAACTCGGGCATCGTGAACGCCGTGCCGACGCTCTTCACAAAGACCGCGCCCAGCACGAGCGTCCACAACATCATCTGAACCCTGGGAAAACTGGGGCCGCTGGCATCGGAAATGATGTCCGTGAACCAGGCGGACCACTGTTTGTCAGCCGGAGCCGCACGGGATTCCTTTTCGCGCGCGGCCAGTTCCTCCCTGCTCTTTTTCAGTGCCTGGGCCTGTGATCCGGCTTCCATGCTCAAGCTCGCAAGAATCGCCTCTTTTTCGACGGGCCATGTCTCTCTGGCGGCCTTCTTCTCATTTTCCATGGCGGTCTTTCGCGCCTCGATTTCCGCCAGTTTGGCGGCATCTTCGGCGATCTTTTCGCGAAGCTCCTCCGCCTTCTGCGCCGCCGCGGTCTTTTTGCCGTCGCCGATGAGCATCGCCGCCAGGCCGGTGGTGCCGCTGATGCCGACGAGCACGAGCACTTGATCGGGTATGCGCTCCATTTTTCCACTCACGATCCAGACTCCGAAAAACGACAACACCACGAGCAGTCCCCAGAAGGCCATTTGCGTCTTTCCAAGACTGTAAGCCGTGCCGGGACCCGCCTCGCGCAACATTCCTGACCGCACCGCCCAAACCAGGACGAAGACCAGCAAACTGAGGCCGCACAGGATCACTGCCCATGCTTTTCCCTTCGACACGGCCTGGAAAGACAGCTCCCTGCCATCCCCCGGATGGGCCGGCTGGCCGTTGAAACCCACACCGATCTGAACCGCGTTCCCGCCGAAACTCAGCCTGGGAAGCAGGGCGTCCCAGGCTTTCCGGTTCGCCTCATCCTGCGCTGTGCGGGTCAATTGGAATTCCAGCACCCAGGCGGGTTTCGGCAGGACATCATTCGCCGCCTCAGGCTGAAAAATCGCGGGCTGCAATCCCTCCATCGCCACCCCGTCGAGATAAAGCCGCATGCCACTGACCGCGGCGGGCTTGTCTTCCGTCATGGCTGCGGTGAACTGCTCCGCCAGCCTGCCATAAAGCCCAACCCGGATGATGCCGTCGAGGGTGGCAGTTTCGCGCAGCTTGCCTCTGTCGGAATCCTGGATGCGCTTCGGATGCAGCAACCGCACCTGGTAATCCGGCTTCAAAGATTCAGACGGCGGTGCGTCACCTTGAGCATGGAGTGCTGTATGCAGAAATAGCAGCGAAAAGCACGGGATGACGGAGGCGGGAGCAAATCTGGGAATCATCGTGTGATGGAATGGCGGATTCATCAGGCAGCTCCTCTGTGAGCAACCATCGAGCCTCATTACTCCGGACGAGACTAAAAATGTCGAGGCAATTCTCGACACGTCGACGTGATTTAGCCCCGGCAAAGACGGCGCGATTCATTCCGCGTGAAAGATTTTCATCTCCCCCGTTCGTACCTGGCATACCAGTCAGATTCCATGCCCGCCTCATCCACGCCTTCCCCTGTCCGTCTCCAATCCCGCGCCTACGCCGAGCTGCGGCGGCTCATCGCTTCCGGCGAGTTTCCGCCGGGCACGTTTCTCTCCGAGCGCCAGCTTGCCGTCCAGCTTGGCATGTCAAAGACGCCCGTGCATGTGGCGCTCGAAAGGCTGGAGGCGGAGGGTTTTGTCACCATCTCAGCGCAGCAGGGCGTCGTCGTGCGCGGGCTGAGCGTGGAGGACATCGTGGACCACTACGAGCTGCGCGAAGCCGTCGAGTCCTGGGTGGTGCGCAGGCTGGCGGGCCGTCTCAAACCGGCTCAGGTGGAGGAATTGCAAAGCAACCTCGCCAGCCAGCGCCAGGCACTCGCGGAAAACGATCTGCGCGAGTTGATGCGCCTCGACGAGCAGATGCACTACCTGCTGGCCTCCTATCTCGGCAATCGGGAGATCCTTTCCACCATGGAGCGCCTGCGCGACAAGATTCACCAGGTCATCCTGCGCGTCACCGACACCGACCGCGCCCGCCCCGCCGAGTCCACCGCCGAGCACGAGACCATCATCGCCGCCATCATCGCCGGACAGCCCGACGAAGCCGCGCGCCTCATGATCGCGCACCTGGAGGCCGGCAAACGCCGCATCCTCAACCCCGAACGCTTCGCCTGAAATGAAGATGCGTCTCGTTGCCGTTCAAGCTACAGCCGCTCTGGTCACGGGCGCTCAAGCGCTTGCCGCCCCCGACTTCACCCGCGACATCCAGCCCATCTTCGAAACCCACTGTGTGAAATGCCACGGTCCCGAAGAGCAAAACGGCGGCCTGCGCTACGATCAAAAAGCGCGCGCCTTTGTCCAGGCCGACTCCGGCCATCACGCCATCGTCCCCGGCAAACCGGATCAAAGCGAGCTGCTCAAACGCGTCACCTCCACGCACAAAAACGACCAGATGCCGCCCAAAGGCGCGCGCCTTTCCCCGCGGCAAATCGAAACCCTCACCGCCTGGATCGCCGCCGGAGCCGAGTGGCCGGAGACCGCGCAGCCCGTCGCCGAAAACAAGCCCGCGTCCACCCACTGGGCCTTCCAGCCCCTCACCGATCCGCCCCTCCCCGAGATCAAAGACAAAACCTGGCCGCTCAACCCGATTGACCACTTCATCCAGGCCAAACGCGAAGCCGCCGGCCTCACCCCCGCGCCCGATGCCGAGCCGCATGTCCTGGCCCGCCGCCTCTCGTATGCGCTGACCGGGCTGCCGCCGGACAAATTCGAATTTCGAATTTCGAATTTCGAACTTTCCGCCGCCCTCGAATCCCTCCTGTCCTCCCCCCATTACGGCGAGCGCTGGGCGCGCCACTGGCTCGACTGGGTCCGCTACGCCGACACCGCCGGAGACAACTCCGACTATCCCATCCCCCAGGCCCGGCTTTACCGCGACTACGTCATCCAGTCCCTCAACGATGACCTGCCCTACGACCGCTTCCTCACCGAGCAGCTCGCAGGCGACCTCCTGCCCGCCGCGAGCCAGGAGGAAAAAAACCGCCAGACCATCGCCACCGGTTACATCGCCCTCTCGCGCCGTTTTGGCTCCCTCATCGAGCGCTATCCCTGGCATGTCACCATTGAGGACACACTCGACAACCTCGGCCGCACCGTCATGGGCCTCACCTTGAGTTGCGCCCGCTGTCACGACCACAAGTTCGACCCCGTCACCATGCGCGACTACTACGGGCTCTACGGCATCTTCGCCAGCACGCGCTATCCGCAGCCCGGCCTCGAGCTTTTCAAAGCCCAGCACCATTTCCCGCCGCTCATCCCGGAAAAAGAAGCCGCCGCCAAGCTCGCCCCCTTCGAAAAAGAGACCCGCCGCCTGGAGGCCGACCTCACCCAGCGGCTCGCCGCCGATGAAGCCAAGGCCATCGAATTCGCCCGCCTCGAAAAAACCGCCAGCCTCGACGAGCAGCGCCGCCTCAAAGGCGAACTCGACCGCCAACTCCGCCGCACCCGCGACGCCGGCGAAGACCTTGCCAAGCACCTCAAAAAACTCCCCCTCATCCCCGCCGCCTACGCCGTCAGCGAAGCAGCACCCTCCAACGCCCGCCTGCAAATGCGCGGCGAGCCCGAGCGCCCCGGCGCCGAAGTCCCGCGCAAATTCCCCGACATCCTCGGCGGCCACGCCTTGCCTGCTGACATCGCCGCCAAAACCAGCGGCCGACTCCAACTCGCGCAGTGGATCACCGATCCGAAAAACCCGCTCACCGCCCGCGTCATCGTCAACCGCGTCTGGCAGCGCCACTTCGGCAAAGGCCTCGTCCCCACCACCAGCGACTTCGGCCTGCGCGGCGAGCCGCCCACGCATCCCGACTTGCTCGACTGGCTCGCCACCGACTTCATCCGCCACGGCTGGTCCCTCAAGCACCTGCACCGCCGCATCCTCACCTCCCGCACCTGGCGCATGGCCTCTACGGACAGCGCGGACAACCTCGCCTCCGATCCCGGCAACACGCTTTATTGGAAATTCAACCGCCAGCGTCTCGACGCCGAATCCCTGCGCGACACCCTCCTCCTGCTCAGCGGCAAACTGGATCTCACACCGCAGGACAAACCCTTCCCCTTCCCCGCCATGAAGGACTGGGGCTACACCCAGCACCACCCCTTCAAAGACGACTACCCGAGCAACAAGCGCAGCATCTACCTGATGACCAAGCGCCTCACCGCCGCCCCCTACATGCAGACCTTCGACGGCCCCGACCCCAACGCCTGCACCGCCACCCGCGACAGCTCCGTCACCGCCCTGCAAGCCCTCCACTTCCTCAACGACGAAACCGTCCACACCACCGCCGAGGGCATCGTCAAAGACCTGCTCAAAACACCGCGCTACAACGAAGATTACCTCACCCGTCTCCACCGCCAGCTCTTTGCCCGCGCCCCAAGCACCGAAGAACAAACCCTTCTTCTCACCCATCTGAAGACCCTTAAAAAACAAACTCCAGACCCCGCCAAAGCCTGGACTTCCCTGACTCGCTCGTTGCTGAGAACGAACGAGTTTCTCTATCTCGATTGATTACGCTATGAGCGTTTCACCGCACATTCTTGCCACGCTCGGCAGCCTGCCGCTTCTCATAGGCGTCACGCCCCGCTTGGAAGAATCGTGTCATTTCCTCAAGGCTCGGCGGATTCTCCATCAAATGCTCATAGCCTTCGTCATGCTTCGAAGGCTGACCGGAGCAGAGCCTCTGCAGCGCCGTGTCAAATTGCATGCTCATGCCGGCTTTCTGAAAAACTGCTCTCATGTCCTCCAAAGTTTTGCCATGACGCGTCATCAAAACAAAAAGATCAAACCAGTCACGAGTCTTCGATCTTTGGGCCGTCACCAGCGCTTTGCTGGCAAAAAGCTCGTCCAGCGTCGCCACACGAACAGCCTCCTCACCCGTGCTGGAAAGGATGCGGACGAGTCCCTCATCCGCGGCGAAGAAACTCAGCTTGACCCGCTCGTTGACCAAAAAATCCTGCTGGTAGTCATGCAGGTCCATGCCGGCGATCTCAAATTCGTCAAGCACCCCTGGATCATCCCGGCGCCGGGCATGGAATCCTTTTCCATCCGACAAGTGAAGCAGCGCCTCCAGTCTTGCTCGTGGCAGTTTCAGACCCGGCCAGGCAAAGTCCAAGTCCTCGCTCACCCGGTGCCGAATGCGCAGTGCCAGCGCACTGCCGCCCACCAGAACGAAGCCCTGCAAAGCCGGCTGGTTTTCCAGAAACTGCCAAAGCTCAAGTGTGTCAGGTCGCAGCATCTCGAAACCCCGCTTCAATGTTCCGCAGCATCCGCTCCACCAGTGGTGCCGCCCGCCTTACATCGCGGCCTTGCTCCCGCGCAAGTTCCCGCCACTCCCCTGCCACCCTCTCCAATCCAAAAGCGCAGCAGGCGTCAAGGATCGTGTGAAATCTCGGCTGCATCAATGCCGCGCGCAAAATCACCTCCGGCGCCGCGCCCCTGCGCGACCACACCAGGCTTTGGTGCTTTGAGGCGAACTCTTGCGGTGTCATGGCTCAAGATGGCACGAGTGTAAGGGGTTCCAAGCGATTCTAAATCTTCCTTCCACAATCCTGTTTCTCCTGAAATCCTGTCAATCCTGTCCAAAAAAACGCCGCCATGCTCACACGCCGCTCCCTCCTCGCCCGCAGTCCGCTGCTGTTTCCCGGCGTGCTCTCCGAGCTGCTCGCCGCGGACGACCCCCTCGCGCCGCGCCGCCCGCACACCCGCGCCAAGGCCAAACGCCTCATCATGATCTACGCCACCGGCGGCGTCTCCCACATTGACACCTTCGACCCCAAGCCGCTTGCCAAAGGCCGCGACGGACAGGGGCCGGACAAGCTCATGGGCAATGTCTTCGGCGCCGCGCCCAACAAAAACTGCGGCACCGAGGTCAGCGACATCTTTCCGCATCTGCGCGGCGTCATGGACGAGGTCTGCCTCATCCGCAGCATGAAGGCCTCCCACTTCGACCACAGCGAGGCCACGCTCGGCATGCACACCGGCTCGCCCACTTTCGCGCGGCCCAGCATGGGGTCCTGGGTCAGCTACGGCCTCGGCACGCTGAACCAAAACCTGCCCTCCTTCGTCGTCATCTGCCCCCACCTGCCCTATGGCGGCACCCAGGTCTATGCCAGCGACTTCCTGCCCGCCGCGCATCAGGGCACCCGCGTCATTCCTGGCGACCGCCCCATCGCCAACCTGCAAACCCCGCAGGCCGCCAAAGACCTGCAAAATCTCGAACTCGACCTCACCCGCGCCCTCAACCAGCGCCACCTCGCCTCCCGCCCGCACGACAGCGCCCTGGCCGCGCGCATCAAGTCCTTCGAGACCGCCTTCCAGATGCAGACCGCCGCTCCCGAGGCCTTCGATCTTTCCCAGGAGCCCGAGCACATCCGCCGTCTCTACGGACTCGACCGCAAAGTCAAAGGCCCTGGCGCCGACTTCGCCTGGCAGTGCCTCGTCGCCCGCCGCCTCGCCGAGCGCGGCGTGCGTTTCATCGAGCTGATTGACACCGGCTCCCGCCCGAACTGGGACTCCCACGGCGAGATGAAGGAGCACGCCGACCTCGCCCACAACGTGGACCAGCCCACCGCCGCCCTCATCACCGACCTCAAGCAGCGCGGCATGTTGGACGAGACCATCATCCTCTGGGCCACCGAGTTCGGCCGCACCCCCTGGCGCGAGGGCAAAAACGGTCGCGGCCATCATCGCGACTGCTTCAGCGTCTGGGTCGCCGGCGGCGGCTTCAAGCCCGGGCACGTGCATGGCCGCACCGACGACATCGGCAAATACACCGAGGAAAACCCCGTCGAAGTCCACGACCTGCACGCCACCCTCCTGCACCAGCTCGGCATGGACCACGAGCGCCTCACCCACCGCCACGCCGGCCGCGACTTCCGCCTCACCGATGTGCATGGGCATGTCATGACCGAGCTGCTCGCCTGAGCAAAGTGGGAGACATTCATGTTGCCCGCTCGGGTTTCGTGAAAGAAATCGAGGGATCATTTCCCATGACGCTCACCCAAATCCGAACCCAGCTCGGCGCTCAGGCTTGCGCCAAGCGGGCGGAGGCGGCGAAGCGTTTTTTCAAGACAGGGCCGGGCGAATATGGGGAGGGGGACAGGTTTCTCGGGCTCACGGTGCCGCAGGTGCGGGCGGTGCTGCCGCAGACGGATGCGCTGCCGGAGGATGATGTGCTCGTGCTGCTGCGCTCGGAGTGGCATGAGGAGCGGCTGCTGGCGCTGTTGATCCTGGTGCGGCGCTTTGCCAAGGCGCGCAAGAACGAGGCCGCGCGCGCGCGACTGGTGAGCCTGTATTTGAAAAACACCCGCTGGGTCAACAACTGGGACCTCGTGGACACGAGCGCGCCCTTGATCCTGGGCGAATGGCTGCGCACACAAGAGCGCGGCGTGCTCGACACCCTGGCGGGATCGAATTGCCTGTGGCAACAACGCATCGCTGTGCTGGCCACGCTGGCCTTCATCCGCAGCGGAGAGTTCGGCGACACGCTGCGGCTGTGCGAGCGGTTCCTCGCGCACAGGCACGACCTGATGCACAAGGCCTGCGGCTGGATGCTGCGCGAGGCGGGCAAGCGCGATGCGGCGGTGCTGCGCGGGTTTCTAGATCTTCATGCGCCGAACATGCCCAGGACGATGCTGCGTTATGCGGTCGAAAAGCTGCCTGACGCGGAGCGGCGGAGGTATATGTCGAAAAGCTGAGCGGAGGCGCGCAGGATCCCATCATTCTCATGGCCGATGTGTTTTCCAAAGCCAAGCGCAGCGAGGTGATGTCGCGCATACGGTCGAGCGGGAACCGGGACACGGAGCTGGTGATGGTGGCTCTGATGCGGGCGCACGGGATCACGGGCTGGCGGCGGGGGCAGAGGCTGCCGGGGCGGCCGGACTTTGTGTTTCGCAGGGAGAGGGTGTGCGTGTTTGTGGACGGCTGCTTCTGGCATGGCTGCCCGCTGCATTTCCGCAGGCCGAAATCCCGCCGCGCGTTTTGGGACGCGAAGATCGCGCGCAACAAGGCGCGGGACCGGCGGGTGGCGCGGGAGCTGCGCGCCTCGGGCTGGAGGGTGCTGCGTGTCTGGGAGCACGCGCTGAGGAAGCCGGGGCCGCTGCTGGCGCGCCTGCGCAGGGCGATTGGCGCGTGAGCGGTGCCTGGCATCACCCGCCATCCGCCTGCGCCATGGCCTCATCCATGAATGGCTTGAACTCGCGCCAGCTCCAGGCCGACTTGCTCATGCCCCAAGCGCGGTCTTTGCGCGGATCGGGATCAATCTCGGCCATGATGAAGTCCTCCTGATGCCGCCGGCTTTGGGCGAGGATCTCGCCGCCAGGGTCCATGATGTAACTGTCGCCGTAGCCCACGCCCGCGTTGCGCGTGATGCCGCTTTTCGCCGCGTCCAGCACCACGTTGTTGCCGCGGACAAAGTGGATGCCGTTCTCGATGGCGCGCGCCGTGTGGTCCGCGCGCACTTTCATGAAGTGCTGGATCAGCCCGCTGTCCCTGATGTAGTTGAAATGCGGGGCGAAGATCACCCGCGCGCCCTTCAGAGCCAGGATGCGCGCCGGCTCGATGTAGCCTCCGTCCGCGCAGATGAGCACGCCGAACTTCAAGCCCTTGTGCTCCCAAACCGGAAAGTCGCGTCCTTGCTTGTGGAACTTCTGATATGCCGCGCACTTGCTGTACAACCCCAGCAAGTGCCCGCGATGCGCCACCAGCGCCGTGTTGTACAGGTCCACCCCGCGCGTTTCATTGAAGCCGATGATGGCCAGCGCCTCATGCCGCGCCGTCACATCCAGCACCCGCATCATTTCGGGTGAATCCGCCGCGAAGGCCCCCGCGCGCGCCAGCTCCTCCGTGTCGGGATAACCGGTGAGAAAACACTCCGGAAAGCTCGCAATCACCGCCCCTGCCGCGTCGGCCCGCCCCATTCCCTCCTCGAAGCGCGCGAGGTTGTGGTCAAACTCCCCGCACCATGACTCAAACTGGCAATGCGCGATTTTCATGCGCGCATCTTCCCTCATCACACCCGCAGGAGTCAATGACCGAGTCGGCCGCCCGCCGGAGTTCACACGGCGGCGTGTTCCGGCGCTCCTTCAGCGCGGCGGCCAGCTCTCAGGCAGGTCCGCTTCGACACGCCGCCTTTTTTCGAAGCGCACCGTCTTGCGGTAGCCCGCGCCGCGCACAAGAGCCAGAGCCTGGTCGAAGTCCGCGCCGACATCACCCGGAGTGTGCGCGTCCGAGTTGATGACGATGGGAACGCCCGCGCTGAACGCCATCTCCAGCATCTCCCGGGCGGGATAAATCTCGCGCACATCCTTGCGCAGGCCTGCGGTGCTCACCTCCAGCACGCCGCGCGTGTCCGCCAGCGCCTGAATGACCGGCTCGTAATAACAGCGCAAATCCCCGGCCGGCCGCAGGCCGAAGCGCTTGGCCAGGTCGGGATGCGCGTAAAAATCAAAGAGACCGCTGCGGATCATTTTTTCATAAAGCCGCCAGTAGGCTGCCCACATGGCCTCGATGTCCGCCGCGCCGCTCCAGCGCGAGAGGTATTTCGGGTCATCCACAGCGATGCCGTCATGAATGTAATGCACGCTGCCGATGAGGTAATCCCACTCCGCCATGCGCGCTGTTTTCTCGATCCAATCCTCGCCCCCCTCCAGGTAGTCACACTCCAGGCCAAGACGAATGGGAAAATCTGGCAGCTCCGCGCGCGCCTCGTCCACGATCTCGAAATAGCGGGGCAAGTCGGCCAGGGCCATGCGCCAGTTGTCGAACTGCTCCGGCATCGGATTGTGGTCCGAGAGACCGATCTCCGCGAGACCGATGGAGCGCGCGTGACGGGCGTAGTCCAGAGGGCTGCCCTCGGCGTGATGACAAAGCGGAGTATGGGTGTGGTAATCGGTGAGCACGGAGTCTTTCTGGACCGGCTTGGCAGACCGCGCAAGCCGGCAGAGGCGGTGCTCACACGCCACAGTCCAGCTCGATGACTTTCACAAGCTCGTCACCGCGCAACTGCCAGACCTGGCAGCCGCCTCCCTCGTAGTATCCCGTGTGAGTGATGACCTCCAGCCGCCCGTCACCGTCCAGATCAAGCAATCCTGTGATCTCGTGAATACTGGGCGCGGCTTCAGGATCGGCTCGCGGATAGGCATCGCCGTGGAGAATCTGCCGTGTCACACCTTTCGCGGTCTCGCGCTCCATGAAGACCAGGCAGTAATCCCCGGCCGCGGCGCTGAAGAGTTCCACCTCGTTCACAAACCGCCTGGCTGCCACCAGTGTCTCGGCGCGCCCGTCGCCGTCGAGGTCAATCTGAAGCCGCTGATGGATTTTCACCTCCGGGATTGCGATGCCGCGCTTGACGAGCATGCCGCGCACCACCGCTGCCAGAGCCCCGTCCCCGGTGTCCGCCATCACAGCCGCGCGCGGCATGGGATCCCATGAGGCGTTCACACCGAGGGTGACAGGCGCCGAAGGATCCGGCCGGGGCGTGATTATTTGCATCCACACATCCGGGCAGACATCCGCCTCAGGCGCGGCCTTGCCGGCGGTGACACTGCCAGCCGGACCCTTGAGGGAAAACACACGGTATGAAATGCCTGGCTTGCCCAGCAGCCGGCCGGCAGCCTCGCTGTCGTGCCATTTCCCGGCGGAATGACCGCCGATGACATGACGCCAGGGCAGCTCAATGAAGCTGGCAAAGGCGGATTTCTCCTGGGCGCGCGAGGTGTGCGCGCAGACAATGAGGGCGAGCGCGAGCGGGAGCGTTTTCATGAGGGCAATGACAGTTGGTTTCAGCGCGGGCGGGGGTTTTGTTCGCCCAGGATTTCATGGAGCATGGAGACAGTGATCAGGCCGCTGAGCACACGGCAGGACCAGCGGCCCAGAGTCCTTGCGCCGGCGTCAGCATGCTCCAAAGGCCCGCAACTTCCAAGGTCATTCCTCCGCCAGGCGACGAGTGTGAACCAGCGTGTGGACTTCTTCCCCGGAGGAGTGGCGCGGTATTCGACGAGCCAGACATCCCCGCTGCCGCCCCTGGTCTCAATGGCCGACGCCCACGACACCGGGGCGCGCTGGATGAGGAGTTCCACAAGCTCCGCCGCAGGCACGGAGGGATGCTCAACCGCAATGAAGGGCCAGTGCAGCCGCGCGCCCGGAATTCCCGATGCCCACTCGCGCAAAGCGCGCTCGCGGCGGATTTCCAGGATCATGCCGGTGCCGAGGACAATGGCGATGACGAGGATGATGAGCAGAATTTTGAGAAGCATGAGGGTTCGCATGGTTGGGGGCTTTCACTCCGTCAGCCAGCACAGCCAGGCGGCCCCCGCCGCACGGCGGGGCGCCAGGTCCATCCAGCCTGGGAGAAGCCGGAGATCCGCGGGAATTTCTCATGCGGCGGCACTTTGCGCATGAGCGCGGAAAGCCCGGCGAGGACATCTGGGCCGGCCTGCTCGGCGAGCAAAAGCAGCGGCAGTCTGAGCCGCCGGCACTGGGCGGTCCCGCCCCGCACCTGCTCATGCGGAGTCATGAGCGCTTCGTTCATCTGCCGTGTCTTCATGCTGCGGGTGAGTCCCCGATCAGTTCAAACAGATCGCGGCATGCCGCGGCGCGCGCGGCCGGATCCTTGGTGTTGAAGCGGAGCAGGAGATCACGATGCGCATTGTCAAAAAGGCTGACGGCTTTGCCATGCAGAAACAACAGCAGTCCGGCGCAGTGAGGGACTCCGTCCCCCTCGCGCTTCAACACGGCCTGCCTCACTTCCTCGATGATCTCGGGCCGGCGGAATGCAGGTATCTGCTGCAGCGCGTGATGAAGCCCTTTGACCAGGGGCGCCTCGCGCACTGCCGCGATGATGGCCGCCGAACGCTCCTCCGGGCTGACGATATCACCGGCACGCTCCGTGACTGCCATCCTCACCGAGTGATCGGCACTTGTGGCAAGCGCGTTTTTTAACCTGGCGATGGCGTCCGGCGTGCGCAAATGACAGAGCGCCTCGACAACACGCCAGTCATAAACGGGCTCGGCGAGAACCAGCTTCTCAATCCGCGCGCGCTCTTCGGGAGTGGCTTGGGCGATGAGCGGCAAATCATACCCAACACCGTCGTGCCAGCGCTGGTAATTGATTTCCATGCTGGCGCGAAAACGCCCGACGAGATCCTTCGAATCCGGCGGTCCGGAGTCCGTTTTTTTCTTCCGCGGCCGGCAGATGAGAATCGTCAGGGCCAGTGTCACCGCGCCGACAATGGCGCCTTCAGGTGTGAACAGCAGATCGAGGTTTGTGTAACGCATGATGTTTAATATCGGGTGTTGTGTGTTGTGATTGAAAGCTTCATTCCTCTCCAGGCACATCCAGGAATCCGACGACTTCCGCCCGGCCCTGAGCGTCAATCCTGACGCTGACAAACTGATGCCAGCCGTCCCCTTCGTCCCCCTTCGCAAAGCTGCCGAAGTACTTCACGACCAGCGTGCCGGCGTCCTGCCAATGTTCGGCGTCCACGAGCCGGTCGCGCTCTTCAAAACCGTGTCCTTGCAAAGTGACCTTTTCCCTGGGGTGAAATTCCGGCATCGCCACGGGCTTCCACGCGCCGTCCACCAGCCGGAATATCAGCGTGCGTGTGAAGCGCGGACTGTCGCCCAGGCGCAGCGCGAGCTTGTCACCATCCGGCCCCCAGACGACCCACACCGGCATCGGGCATGTCTCGCCGCCATCGCCGCCGAACAAAATGAACGGCTCGGAGGAGTCGTCCTCCGGCTGGATGGTGACACGGGTGACTTCCTCTCCGTCGCGGGTGAAGCGCACCTTCCAGCGCTCGTCGAGCGTGGTGTGGTCCTCGTAATCCCGCCCCCCGCCGGGCAGGATGGCGCGCAATGACGAGCCGGACTTGAAGGCCCAGTCACCCCCCATGCGGATGTCGTCCAGCAGCCAGCCCTGGCCGCGCCGTTTGAAGACAAGTGTGTCCGTCCACGAGACCGGCGGCAGGCCTTGCGAGACGTGGGTTTGGCGCACTTGCACCGTCGCGTCCACAGTCGGGGCGCTGAACACCCCGCCGATCTCCCGGGAGGTCACACCCTCAAACATGCTGCTGAACAAATCGCCCTCGATCCAGTAAGGCTTCTCATCGGGATGCCTGCGCATTTGCTCCTGTTGGAGGACGCGGGCGCGCTGGAAGAGCGAGACCAGCTCCGGCGTCAGCAGCGGGGACAGCCGCTGCAACTGCGCCTCCGAGGGCAGGCCGCTGATTCGTTCGCGATGCAGCCCGGCGCAGAATGCCGAGGCAGCTTCGCGGATGGCGGCGCGTTCCGCGGCAAGGGTGGATTTTTCTTCGGCGGCGGTGAGATGACCAGCCAGGCTCGAAGAAATGGCGAGAATGAAAAGATGGCGCGCGGGTTTCATGATGTCGGATGGAACAGTGACAGGGAAGCTGCGGATCAACCTCCCTGGCTGGCGCATCATCACTCATCCGGCGCGGACCGGGTATCCGACTTTGGTCGGATGCGCGCGGGCTTGCCGTCAGGACGGGATCAGGCAGATTCAGACCATGATGAGGCGCACCACACTTCTCGGCGGCATCGCCACTCTCCTCGCCACAGGCTCCGTCAGGGGCTTCTTGAAAAAGGAGCGCGCCGCGCTTCCCCGCGGCGGCTCGATCATCCTGCCCTCCTCCCACAAGGCGGTGCTCGCTGGCGAGTTCAATCATGAGGCGGACATCCCGGCATTGATCGCCTACCGGAAATACCGCTCCACCCTGGCGGGATCGTGGGAGTGCGACGGCATGATCGCCACCGGCCATGCAGGGCAGTTCGCGAGCCTGGAAATGTTCGCGCAGAAAGTGCGCGGCGCGCTGACCACAAGCTGGTCCTACGCGGACTTGAAACCAGGCTGGTTCGGCGGCACGCGCAGCAGCTTCCCGCTGGAGAAGCTGGACGGGCCTCACGGCCCCGAGCTTCAGCGCGAGCTGGTGGTGCATGTCGCCGGTTTCTGGGATGTTTATGACAAGCCCGCGCGCATGTTCGCCATGCACCACCGGGCGCGCGGCCTCATGATCGCGGTGTGGATTCTCGACTCGCATGGAGGCTTGAAAAAGGCGCGCCAGATGGCCGGCGACATCGCCGGATCCTATCTCGCCTGATGCCAGCCTCTCAGGGCGGCGGCATTCCCAATCCGCCGACCCGGGCGGTGTGAAGGCCGCGCTCGAAGGGCGCACCGGCTCCGCCGCGGTCAGCGCGGCGTCTTTGGGCGAATTCAAACTGCGTGTGCAGGCCGTGGAGCCGCCGGCGCCGCTGCCGCGCATCACGCCGCTCAACCGCGCATGAGCAGGGCGGGCTCCCGCTTGCTCAGACAGGGCAGATGACGCCGCCGGAACAGCGTCCGTCAAATCTTCTGATCCTTTTCCTCGCGCTTTCTCGCATGAGCAGGTTGTATGAGCACTTCCATGAACACTCCACCTTCGGGAAACCCTGCCGCGAACATCTTTGTCGCGGCGCTGGATCATGCGTTGGAGGACCGGGAGACATTTCTCACGAGGGCTTGCGGCGATGATGCCGCGCTGCTGGCCGAGGTGCGCGCAATGCTGGCGGCGCACGATGCCATGCCGGCAGGCTTTCTGGATGATCCGGCGGCTGACTCGCTGGCGACGCTCAAGGTGAATCCCGGCGTGCGCCTGGTGCCCGATGGCCTGCCTTTGAGCGAGCAGCCGGGCGACCGCATCGGCCCCTACAAACTGCTCCAGCAGATCGGCGAGGGTGGGTTTGGCACGGTGTGGATGGCGGAGCAGGACAAGCCGGTCCGGCGGCGGGTGGCGCTGAAGATCATCAAGCTGGGCATGGACACGAAGGAGGTCGTGGCCCGTTTCGAGCAGGAGCGGCAGGCGCTGGCGATGATGGACCATCCCAACATCGCCCGCGTGTTCGACGCCGGAGCCACGGAGCAGGGGCGGCCGTTCTTTGTCATGGAACTGGTGCGCGGGGTGAAGATCACCGACTACTGCGATGAGAAGGGGCTTTCCAATGAGGAGCGTATCGGGCTTTTCATCCAGGTCTGCAACGCCGTGCAGCACGCGCATCAGAAAGGCATCATCCACCGTGACCTCAAGCCCTCGAACATCCTCGTCACCGTCAACGACGGCAGGCCGGTGCCGAAGGTGATTGATTTCGGCGTGGCGAAGGCCACCCAGGGCCGCCTCACCGACGGCACGCTCTTCACCCAGTTCGAGCAGATGATCGGCACGCCGCTCTACATGAGCCCGGAGCAGGCGGAGATGACCTCGCTGGATGTGGACACGCGCAGCGACATCTACTCGCTGGGTGTGCTGCTCTACGAACTGCTCACCGGCCGCACGCCGATCGACATGGCCACCATGGCAAAGGCCGGCATGGGAGAAATCCGCCGCCTCATCCGCGAGGCGGACCCGCCGCGGCCCTCCCAGCGCCTCAAGACGCTCGACGGCAACGAGCTGACCTCCGCCGCGAAGCGCCGCCACACTGACGCCGCCCGCCTGCCGGGCGCGCTGCGCGGGGATGTGGACTGGATCGTGATGAAGTGCCTGGAAAAAGATCGCCAGCGCCGCTACGACACCGCCAACGGCCTCGCGCTCGACCTTCAGCGCCATCTCAAGAACGAGGTCATCACCGCGCGCCCGCCCACCACGGCCTATCTCCTGGGCAAGCTCATCCGGCGCAACAAAGTCGCCTTCGCTGCCGGTCTCGCCATCGCTGCGTCGCTGGTCATCGGCATCGTGGCGAGCCTGTGGCAGGCGGCGCGCGCGCAGGCCGAGACGCGCCGCGCCACGGCGGCGGAAAAACTCGCCGGGCAGCGGCTGGCCGAGTCCGAGGAAGCGCGCGCGGAGGCCGAGGCGATCGCCAAGTTCATGTCGGAGGTTTTCCGCAGTCCCACCGAGCTAGGGTCCGCGCAGACGTATTCGCGGAAGATGACCGTGCTCGAGGCGCTCGCGAGTGCGGTCAAGCGCCTCGACGCCGACTCCAACCTGCCGCCCGCCCGGCGCGCCCGGCTGCAGGAGACCATCGCCACCACTTACTTCGAGATCGGCCTGCCCGAGCAGGGCATCCCGCTGCGGGAAAGTGCGCTCGCCTACTACCGCGCCACGTTCGGGCCGGATGCCCCGCAGAGCCTCAACCTCCAGTGCGCGCTGGTGCATAATTATCGCGTCGCCAAGCGCACCGATGAAGCCATCCAGCTCGGGGAAGATGCCCTCGTCCGTATGCGCCGTCTCCGCGGCCCGGATGCCGCGGGCACGCTCTGGCCCTCGATCATCCTGGCGGAAGCCTATGCAGACGCCGGGCGCATGCAGGACGCGCTGGCCCTCCGGGAGGAGATCGTGCCGCGGCTGATCCGCGTCCGCGGTCCGAAGGATCGATACACGCTCTTTGCCATGACCGGCCTGGCCAGTTCCTACGCCGCTGCCGGCCGGCATGAGGAAGCCCTCAAGCTGCGCGAACAGATCGTCGCCGCGCACGGGAACCCCGGGAATCCCGACACGCTCTGGCCCATGGGCGAACTCGCGAGCAGCTACTGGAGCACGGGCCGGAAGGAGGAAGCCATCGCCCTCGGCGAGAAAACCGCCGCGCTCATGCGCAAGGTGATGGAGCCCGAGCACCCATGGACGATCGCCATCGAGGGCCGCCTCGCCGAGTGGAAAGCCGGGCGCGACGGCAAGCCCGATCCTGCGCCGGAGCCGACTCCCGCCGAGACGCTCAGCCGCGCGGGGAAATTCGCCGAAGCCGCGCAGGCCACGCGCGATTTCATCGAAAGCCGCGGGGCTGAACTCGAAGCCGGCACCGGGAGAAACGCGACTCGCGAACGCCTGATCCTCGCCGCGACGCTGCTCGGCGCCAACGACCGCGACGCCTACCGCGCTGCCTGCGCGGAAGCCGCCAGCCATTTCAAAAACACCACCGACCCGACGCAGGCCGAACAGGTGGCCAAGGCCTGCCTGCTCGCCCCCGATTCCGGCGTGGACGCCGCGACGCTCGCCGCCTTCGTGGCGACCGCGCAATCCCACGCCGATGCGCATTGGATGCAACTCCTCAACGCCCTCGCCGAATACCGCCTCGGCCACTGGGACGCCGCCGCCGACTGGGCCACAAAAATGCGCGCCAACCCGGACGCCCCCGAACGCGGCACCGCCGCCGCCACCACCATCCTCGCCATGGCCGAGCACCAGCGAAACCACCCCGCCGAAGCCCGCACCGCCCTCGAAACCGCCAAGACCGCCATCGCCGCCAACTGGCCCGCCGGCACCGAAGCGAACTGGTATGCCTGGCTCATCGCCGACCTCCTCGCCCGCGAAGCCGGGACGTTGGTGGGGAAGTCTCGCTGATCCTTTTCCGCGTGGGATTTCGCATGAGCATTGAGAGAAACCCGCCCATGCCCCCGCCGCCACACCAAACCACTCCTCATGAAGGCCGGCACCGGCACCGGAGGCCGGGAGGCGGGTGAGATGAAGCGTGACAGGGCGGGGCAATGTGGATAGCTTCCACCGCATGGACGAAGGTTTTTTCTACCACCCAGCTCCCAACCCACGCGGCGGATTCACCTGCCGGGCGGTGAAGAGAGAGCAGATCACCGAGGCGGAGCTGGATGCCGCCGTGGCCGCCGAGACGGGGCTGCCGCCGGAGCAATGCGCGCAGGTCCTGAAGGCCTACCTGCGCCAGATGCTGGCCAAAGGCGCGACGAGCCGCTGGTCGCCGGGGCTGTATGGCCTCATCGGCCTCTACCCCACGGCGGGCGGCAGCCAGCCGGGGCACGATGACTTCCACACGGCGGAGCAGGTGAAGGCAGGCATGAGCATCGCCTTCAGCCTGGATGCCATCCGCGCCTGGCGGCAGGGGCTGCGACTCGTGAGCCAGGGCTTTGCGGGCTTGGTGACACCGAAGCTGGCGACGGTGATCTGCTGCACCACGGACAAGCCGGACGTCTATGTGTCCGGCCACCTCATCGGCGTGCGCGGCGCCCACCTGAAGCTGAACCAGCACGACCCGGCCCAGGGCATCTTTTTCATCCTACAGGACGGCACGGAGGTGCGCTGTGAGACTTATGGCGGAAACACCCGCCTGCGTGTCTATGGCCGGGTGCCGGAGGGTGTCACCGGCCCCATCCAGGTACGGGTGGCCGCCCACATCTATGGCAGCGTGCGCAGCACCCTCTACACCACCCCCCTCCAGGAGGTGCCAGCCCCGGTGTATGGATAAAAGCGGCCACCACCCCGCCCCTGCCAGCGCCGCCCCCAGACAGGCAAAGCGGCGGGGGGCGGGTCAAAGAGGCCGTTGGGGTGACTCCAACAGGTTCAAGGATGCCGGGTGCGCGTGTCGCGGGTGCCGTATGCCATCCCGTCGGAGTCAATCCGACAAGTTCATGGATGCCACCCACGTCCGCGCAGGGTGCCGTATGCCATCCTGTTGGAGTCACTCCGACAGGTTCATGGATGCCACCCCCGTCCGCACAGCGTGCCGTATGCCATCCCGTCGGAGTCACTCCAACAAGTTCATGGATGCCACCCCCGTCCGCACAGGGTGCCGTATGCCAACACGTTGGAGTCACTCCAACAGCCTCCATGGGGCGGGGTCATCGCCCCGGAGAGGGGATGGGCGCTTCCTCAGGGGGGCTGCCGTTGTTCTTGCAGCGCGGACGCCTCTGCCGCCTGGGCAGGATGCCGAAGAATCGCGGGCGCGCCCCCCGCACCACCCCCTCTGGCACCTGCCCGGCACGCCCCCGGCTTGCGCTGCGATTTGGACTGGCCTTCCCCCGTGCCCTCCCGCACACTCCCGCTGTCATGGCCGACCTCACACTACTGCTCGATGCCATTCAGCGTGGCGATCCCGGCGCCACTGACGATCTGCTCACCCAGGTCTATGCCGGGCTGCGCCAGCTCGCCCGCGCGAAGATGGCGCGCGAGCAGCCGGGCCACACGCTCCAGCCCACCGCGCTCGTGCATGAGGCCTGGCTGCGGCTGGGCGATCAGCGTTTTGAAAACCGCGCCCATTTCTTCAGTGCCGCCGCCGAGGCCATGCGCCGCATCCTCATCGAGCGAGCGCGGCGCAAGCTCGCCGCCAAGCACGGTGCGGGCGCGGAGCATCTGGACGTGCATGAAATCGAAATCGCTGCCCCCGCCGGGAAAGACGACGAACTGCTCGCCCTCCACGACGCTCTCACCGCCCTGGAGGCGCACGACGCCCGCAAGGCCGAGCTGGTGAAGCTGCGCTACTTCGCCGGCCTGGGCTTTGAAGAAGCCGCCGAGATCCTCGGCATCTCCGTGCCCACGGCCAAGCGCGACTGGACTTACGCGCGGGCATGGCTGTATCAGGCCATTCGCAGCTCATGACGGGATCCAGCGGCGCAGTTCCGGCCGCGGTGACAAATGGCAGGCACCCGGCCGCGTATAGGACGCATGCGCATTTCCGCCCTTTGCCTTCTCGCCGCCGCCAGTCTTGCCGCGGAGACGCCGCTTTCCCTCACGCTGCAAACCCGGTCCTCCTCCGGCAGGCCCGTGCTGGTGAAGGAGCAATGGCCGCCGTCCAGCACCGCCGTCATCGTGTGTGACATGTGGGACCTGCACCACTGCAAAAACGCCGTCACCCGCGCGGTGGAGATGGCTCCGCGCATGAACGAAGTGCTCGAAAAGGCCCGCGCCGCCGGAGTGCTCATCATTCACGCGCCAAGCAGTTGCATGAAGCCCTACGAGGGCACTCCAGCCCGCGAACGGGCCAGGACAGCACCGGCCGCGCCGCGCCTGCCCGACAAGATCGGAGAGTGGTGCAAACAGATCCCCGCCGAGGAGATGGCGGTATATCCGCTGGATCAAAGCGATGGCGGCGAGGATGACGATCCCGAAGAACACGAGAAGTGGGCCGCCGAATTGACGGCCAGAGGTCTGAATCCTCGCGCCCCGTGGACGAAACAGATCAACACACTGCGCATTGACCAGGAGAAGGACGCCGTCAGCGACAGCGGCGTGGAGATTTGGAACCTCCTCGATTCAAGAGGCATTGATCATGTCATCCTCATGGGCGTGCATCTGAATATGTGCGTCGCAGGCCGCCCCTTCGGCCTGCGCCAGATGGCGAGGAACGGCAAACATGTCGTGCTGATGCGAGACATGACCGACACGATGTACAATCCCGCCCGCTGGCCCTATGTGAGCCACACGCGCGGCACGGAGATCTTCGTCCAGCATGTCGAGCGCCTGATCTGCCCCACGATCACCTCCGACCAGCTCATCGGCGGCCAGCCCTTTGCCTTCAGCGATGCCACGGCGGGCAAAAAGCGCCTCCAAATCATCCTGCTGGGCGACAGCACCACCGAGGCGGGCTTTCCAAAGAAACACGCTCCCGATGAACCGCAGTTCGAGGACATGCTCCGCATCAAACTGGCCACCGAGGGCGATTTGCCTCCTTGTGATGTGTGCAACGAAGGCGTCAGCGGCGAGTTCATCCGCCGCCTGCTCGACACCCGCTACGACAAGGCGGTCAAAACCAAGCCGCAGGCCGACTACATCTTCATCCGCTACGGCATCAACGACATCGCCAGGCGGGAGAAGTTTGCCGAAAACTTCCCGAAGGACTTCCGCGAGATGCTTGCCCGCCTGCGCCAGGATCACCCAAAGGCCATGCTCATCCCGATGACCGTCATTCCGTACTCGGCTACCAACACCCACGATGACATCAACGCCGCCGTGAGGAAGATCGCCGCCGAGGAAAAGCTCGCGGTCTTCGACATCGCGCCGCGCTACCTCGCCGAGCTGAAAAAGAATCCCGATGGCCTCAACTACCGCCGCTTCCCGCTTTCAAAGATACCCGAGAACCTGCGACCGCTCGCCACGCCTTACATCACGCCCGAAGGCGCCGAACCGAAGGTCGTCGTGATGGACAACCGCCTCGACGGCCTCTTTGGCCACCTCCCAGGCTGGGCCGGTGACCGGCATCCCAATCTGGCGGGCTACAACGTCATCGCCGACGAGACCGCGAAGTGGCTCGCGCCGGTCATCCGAAAGACGCAGGCTCCCGGTGGGCACTGAAGCCGGAGTGGGGTCAAAAAAGAGCGCGGCATTCGCGTAGTATCAGGTCATGAAAGCGGTCCCCCTGCTGTCCCTGCTCCTCTGTCCCGCGCTGATGGCTCTGGAGCCGCTGGCGCCCAAAACCAGGACGACGCACCATCTCGCGCCCGCCCCAGAGCAGGCGGGCGGGGTCTATCTGGCCTTCCCCGCGCTGCTCGCGCTTGATGACGAGGTGCTGGTCTCCTGCAAGCACGGCCGCGCCCATGCCAGGGACCCCGGCGCGGCGCTGGACCTCATCCGGCTGGATCGCGCCAGCGGCAAGGTGCTGGGCACGCAGTCCCTGGCCGCGCATCCTGACATGACGATGCAAATGGGCGAGTGGGTGCGCTTTCCGAACGGTGACATCGCCAATTACAGCGATGTTTATGACGCGGAAGCAACCCTGCGCTCCGGGATGGGGGTCGTGCGCTCCACCGACGGCGGGCACACCTTCAGCCCCATCGAGCGTGTGGGGATCGTGGACGGCGTGGAGTATGGCTATCCCTTCGACTTCATCGTGCGCGGCCCCGCCACCTGGATGCTGGTGATGAACTTCGAGCATCTCGCCGGAGGCCGCCGCGTGCATCCGGCGAAAAGCCGCCCCGGGCCGGTCAATGTGATCCGCAGCGATGACAACGGCCGCACCTGGCGCTTCGTGCGCGGCATCACGGACGAACTGGGCGGCGCGCCCATCAATGAGAGCGCCTTCATGCCGCACGGCGACGGGTTTCTGGTCACCACCCGCGGCTACGATGACACGCAGTGGCTGTGCCGGACGGACGCCGAATTCCGCATCATCGAAAAGACCGACCTGAACGCTGACAACGACTTCATCGGACAACACATCGGCCGCCCGCGTCTGTTTGAAAAGGACGGGCAGTGCTACCTGCTCGGGCGCAACTGGGTGGAGAAGGGACTGATGCAGCTCGCTCTTTTCAAGCTCGATCCCGCGACACTGCGCATCACGCGCCATGTCATCCTCGACAACGCGGAGAAATCCCGCCTGGATGACGGCTACTATGCGCAGGGGTATTGGACGCAGCGCGATGGCGGAGAGTCGTTCCACGTCATCACCTACAAGCGCTCTCAGGGGCGGCACAGTCCGGACATCCTCAGGCTGGAGTTTGACTGGGCGGAGGTGCGCTGACACCCCATTTCTCATGCCCGATACTTGCATCCAGCCGGGGCGTTGAACTTTCAAGGCAATTTCCAAAACCATGATCCGACTCGTTTCACTTTTTCTGACAATCATTTTCGTCATCGCCCAAGCCCGCTCTGACGAGGCGCCATCACCACCGCTCGATTTCATCGACACAAGCTTCGAGAATGCCTCGCCGCTGTATTATGAGTTCGCTGAGGACGGCACGGTGCAGGTGTTTTTGCTCTACGATCAGGAGCGGCTCTCGCCGAATCGTGCGGCGGGACATTTTCACTTCCGCATTCAGGCCGCGAAGGGTCAAAAGCTCACGCTGGAGCTGAAAAACATGGCCAATGTCTGGAACAGCAAAGCCGGCTCGGTGGCGAAAGAGATCAAGCAGGTCGTCATCTCGCAGGATGGTAAAAATTGGACGCCCGTGGCGACGGAATCGCCGGAAGAAGGCCGCGTGCGCGTCACGCTCGAGATGCCAGCCGATTCGCTCTTCGTCGCGAGGGCCGAGCCGTATCGCGTGTCGGACTTGAACCGCTTCCTTGATGAGATCAAAGCGAGTCCATTGGTGAGAATCGAGACGATTGGCAAAACGGTGCAGGGTCGCGATCTGGAGATCATCCGCGTGGGCAACGACGACGCGCCAAATCATGTCTTCATCCGCGCACGCGCGCATCCGTGGGAGCCGGTGGGCAACTGGGTCGTCGAAGGACTCGTGCGCCGCTTGCTGAAAGGCGATGCGGATGCGCAAAAGTGCCTCGCGCTCTACAACGTGTGCATTCTACCGATGGCGAACAAGGATGGCGTCGAGCGCGGGGGCACGCGATTCAACCTCGGCGGCTGGGATTTGAACCGGAAGTGGGACAAGCCCGCCGATCCTAAGCTCGCGCCGGAAAACGCGGCGCTGGAGCGCTGGCTCGAAAGCGAGATCAAAGCCGGACGCCGGCCCACCTTCGCGATGGACCTGCACAACGACGGCAACGGCATGCTGCACATCAGCCGTCCAGACATTCCCGACATCGACGCCTACCTCGCCCGCATGGCCCGCTTCGAGCAATGCCTGCGCGACCACACCTGGTTCACCGTCGGGTCCACGAAGCCCTCGTTTCGCAATCCCGGCACGCTCGGCGAGGGCTGGTTCACGCGTTTCGGCATTGATGCCGTCATCCTTGAGTTCAACTGCAACTACATCGAAGGCATCAAGCAGCCCGCGATGGGCAAGCACTGGATCACCTTCGGCGAAGGCCTCACAAACGCCTTTGAGGCGTATTTTGAGCCGCGCAAATGACCGTCTCATGTGCGTATGACATCGCCTCATGTTCTCGCGCCTGCTTCTCTTCTCGTTGTTGTCCTTCTCTCTTCACGCCCAGCCCATCGGTGATGGCAAGGCGGATGACACCGCTGCGGTGCAAGCGATGGTCAATGCCGGTGGCGCGGTGCGGTTTGAACGCGGGACGTATCGCCTGACGAAGCCCATCGTGGTCGATCTCGACCAAACGGGCTTCATCTCGCTCAGTGGCGACGGTGTGGCTCGGTTCGTGATGGAAGGCGCGGGACCGGCTTTTCATTTCAAAGGCACGCACGGCGGCACGGCGGCTCCCACAACATTGAAGCCGGAGATTTTCGCGCGGCAGCGCACGCCAATGGTGGATGGCATCGAAATCGTCGGCGCGCATGCCGGGGCGGATGGCATCGAGGCCACAGGCACCATGCAGCTCACCATCACACGCGTGTCGGTGCATGAGGCACGACACGGCATCCATCTCACCGTGCGAAACCGCAATGTCATCATCAGCGACTGTCATTTGTATCACAACAGCGGTGTGGGCGTGTTTTACGACCACGTCGACCTCCACCAGTCGAACATCACCGGCAGCCACATCAGCTACAACGCCGGCGGCGGCGTGGTGACACGCGGCGGCGGCGTGCGAAACCTCCACATCGGCACCTGCGACATCGAGAGCAACATGGCTCCCGACGCACCGCCGACCGCAAACGTGCTCATCGACTGCACCGAAGGCTCCACCGCCGAGGTGAGCATCACCGGATGCACCATTCAGCATAACAGCGTCTCGCCCGGCTCGGCGAATGTGCGCTTTATCGGCAAAGGCAAGCCCTACGGCAACGACGAAACCGCCCGCTGGGGCCATCTGAGCATCTGCGACAACGTGCTGAGCGATGTCTCCGTGAACATCGACCTCCAGGAAGTGCGCGGAGCCGTCATCACCGGCAACACCTTCGGCGTCGGCTTCGAGCATGACCTTCTCGCGGTCGGGTGCAGCAACCTCGCCATCGGCCCGAACACCTTTGACCGCAATCCGCCCTACTACCGCGGCAAAGCCGCCGCCGTAAAAGGCGGACTCGTCTTCCGCGACTGCCGCGACATCACCCTCACCGGTCTGCACATCGACGGCGTGCGCACGCATCCCGCCGCCGTGCAGATCATCAATGGCGACACCTTCAACATCAGCGGCTCCTCCATCCTCGACAGCGACGGCGCGGGTCTGCTGCTGCAAAACACGAGCCACAGCCTCGTCACCGGCTGCCTTATTGCTGATCGCCGCAAAGACCGCCAGCCTGCGCCGTCGCTGCGAGTCGAAGGCGGCGAGGACAACACCTTTGCCAACAACAAGCTCGCGAATGGCGAATCCAAGTAACTCTCTCGAATTGAGAAGTTCGAGTCCAGGCTTTAGCCGATCTTTGACCTCTCAACCATCCCAAACCGTCGGCTAAAGCCTGGACTCCAACCTCACCTTGCCATGCGTCTTCTGTTTTTTGCTTTCCTCACGCTTCAATCACTCCATGCGGCGGATTTCCACGCGACCGCTTGCGAAGGCACCTATCCGCGCCATCTCCAAGGCATCTGCACGAACGGCAAGGATGCCATCTACTGGTGCTGGACCGATTATCTCGTCAAAACCGACACGGAGGGCCGCATCCTGAAAAAGGTTCCCGTGGCGGATCATCATGGCGACCTTTGCTTTCACGATGGCCGCGTTTATGTCGCCACGAACCTGGCAAAATTCAACCGGCCCGCCGGCGAGGCGGATTCCTGGGTGTGTGTCTATGACGCCGAAACGCTGGCCGAGCTGGCAAAGCATCGCGTGCCGGAGGTCGTGCACGGCGCTGGCGGCATGGCGTGGCGTGATGGGCGTTTTTTTATCGTGGGTGGCTTGCCGCCCGGTGTGGGGGAAAACTACGTCTATGAATATGACACCGGCTTCCGCTTCCAGAGGCGCCATGTGCTCGCCAGCGGTTACACACTGATGGGCATCCAAACCGCCGCTCACGCCAGCGGCGCGTGGTGGTTCGGCTGTTACGGGAAACCGCAGGTGCTGCTGCGGGCCGATGAGAACCTGCGGCTCACCGGCAAATGGGAGTTCAACGCCTCCGTCGGCATTGCGCCCATCAGCGGCGGGCGGTTTCTCATCGCCCAAAACACCGTCGTAAAAGGCAGGGACGGCAAATCAGACGGAAATCAGGCGAAGGTCCTCATTGCCAGACCGGATGAAAAAGCCGGCCTTGTCATCCATGAGCGGTGATGCTGGCCTGATCGTGTCAAGCCACAGCCAAAACACGCGACTCCCAGCCATCGAAGCAGCGGCGCCAGCCACTCACCCATGCTCCGCGCGCAGGATGCGGGCGGCTTCAGCCTCGTTGCTGAGCTTTTGGTAGGTTTCGTCGAGGCTGACGGCGGCGCCGGAGCCAGGGGCGAAGCCGCAGTCGGGATTGAGCGTGATGCGCTCGGGGGCGAGGAATTCCAAGGCTTTGCGCACGCGGCTGACGATGGTTTCCGCCGAGTCCACCTGCCCGGGTGTGACATCCACGCAACCGAGTCCGATTTCGAGATCTTCACGCAGTTCGCGGAAGACGGTCATGTCACCAGCCTGGGGCGCGGTGAACTCCATCGTGAGGTGGTGGGCCTTGAGCTTGTTCAGGTGCGGAATGATGGGGCCGTAGCCGCCGCCATGGCAGACCTCGCCACGCGCGCGTCCACCGGCGCGGCGGCAGAGATGCACGGCGATTTTGACGCCGGAAATGCCGCTGACGACCTCGTTGACCGTGTCCACGGCGAAGTCGGCGGCGGCATCGGGGTCGGTGTATTTGCCGCGCACATCGTGGTCCACGAAGAGGCACAAATGCGGATCGTCAATCTGCACGATGCCGGCCCCGGCCTCGCGCACGAGCTCCAGCTCGCGGCGCAGGATGGGCACGCAGTCGCGCACAAAGTCATCGCGGTTCGGATAGGCCTTGGCGGACTTCTCCGGGTGCCACATGCGCTCGCCGAGCAGCGCGGGCGAGGGCAGCGTGGACTTGATGAGGCGGTTGGTGATCGTTTTGAGAAACGTGACCTCGCGGGCGATGAAGCCGGGGTTTTTGGGTGAGAGCTTGTCCGTGACGACGGTCATGGGCCGGCCATCCGGCGCGGTGCCGAGTTCAAAGCCGTGCGCCAGTTCCGCGATGACGCCGATGTAGCTTTTGCGCCACCATTCGCCGTCGGTGACGACATCCAGCCCCGCGTGCTCCTGCATGGCGACGGCGTAGCGCACGGCGGCCTGCATCTCGTGCGTGTAGCGCTCGGCGGAGACAGGCGGGCGGTCGTTGATGAGATCAAGCACGAAGGCCGGGCGCGGCAGCGAACCGACGACGGAGGCGGGGAAGAGAAGAGGCTTGCTCATGAATGATGCGGTGCTGGACAGTGAAGTGAGGGGTCGAAGTTGGACAACGAAACGTTCTGTGCGGAAATGATGAAATGGGATCCATTACCAACGGTCAATTCAATGAGCAGCTTCAAGCTCAATTTCACCCCTTATGAGAACTTCAAAACCCAAGCCTTTCCTCCACTCCAAATCGCCTGACCTTGCGGCAAATACCTCTTTCTCAGGGATTTAGGCAACTTTTCCCATGACGGAGACAACTGTTTCCGTGACGGAGACAACTGTTTCCGTGGCGGAGACAACTGTTTCCGTGGCGGAGACAACTGTTTCCGTGGCGGAGACAACTGTTTCCGTGGCGGAGACAACTGTTTCCGTGACGGAGACAACTGTTTCCGTGACGGAGACAACTGTTTCGATGACGCAGTCAACTGTTTCGATGACGCAGACAACTGTTTCGATGACGCAGACAACTGTTTCGATGACGCAGACAACTGTTTCGATGACGCAGACAACTGTTTCCGTGGTGAAAACTACGGCCTTAATGAGAAAGACCTTGGTTTGATGAGACTCAAGCGTTTCCCGATGCCTGGATGCCGGGGCTTGGCAAGCCCGGCTCCCTGCGGCAAGCCGGCTGCGGGTCGAGAATGTGGGTTGCTTTTGGAC
>DDQZ01000028.1:72731-72993 GCA_002343505.1 Verrucomicrobiaceae bacterium UBA2429
CCGGGGCGGGCATGGTGGCGGCGGTTTCATTTCTCGCCATGCCGGAGTCTGCCGCCCAGGATGCCCCGCTGCCGCCGCCCGATGCTGGCGTGCGGGCACGGCGCGCCCCGGGGGAGCTGCGGGTGTGGCTGACGGCGGCGGGGCTGGCGGCGGGGTTGGTGATGATCACGGGCCTGCTGGCGCTCATCGCTTGGAAGGGGCTGGCGGTTTTCTGGCCGGCGCAGGTGAGCCTGGTGCGGCTGGCGGGGGCGGAGGGCGCGGG
>DDQZ01000105.1:0-227 GCA_002343505.1 Verrucomicrobiaceae bacterium UBA2429
TAAATTCGGGTTGCCTCCCCTCCCACGGCTCCGATAATCGCCCAAACCCCTCCTTTGCCCACATGCCCGCCCCCGCCGCCGCCGACACGCCCGCCGCGCCACCGCCTGTTGACCTGGTGAATGTGCAGATTGACGGAGTCTGGCACAAGTTCCCCAAGGGCACGCGCATGATCGAGGCGTGCAAGCAGGCGAAAAAGGACGTGCCGCATTACTGCTACCATCCCAAG
>DDQZ01000105.1:381-113985 GCA_002343505.1 Verrucomicrobiaceae bacterium UBA2429
CCGCATTACTGCTACCATCCCAAGCTCACCAGTCCCGGCAACTGCCGCATGTGCCTGGTGGAGATGGGCATGCCACCGCGTCCCCAACCCGGCCAGGAGCCGGAAAAAGACGCGAACGGAATGCCCAAAATCTCCTGGATGCCGCGCGCCGTCATCGCCTGCGCGAACACCGTGGCCGAGGGCATGGGCATCCGCACCGACTCCCTGCTCACCCAGGAGTGCCGCAAGGGCGTGATGGAGTTCCTCCTGATCAACCACCCGCTCGACTGCCCCATCTGCGACCAGGCCGGCGAGTGCCGCCTCCAGGAGTTCAGCGTCGAGCATGGCAAAGGCGAGAGCCGCTTCCGCGAGGACAAGGTCAAGAAGCCGAAGAATGTGGACATCGGCCCGCGCGTGCGCCTCGACGACGAGCGCTGCATCATGTGCAGCCGCTGCATCCGCTTCACCGCCGAGATCGCCGACGACCCCGTGCTCGGCTTCACCGAGCGCGGCAGCCACACCACGCTCGCCGTGCATCCCGGCCGCCGCCTGGAAAACAACTACTCCCTCAACACGGTGGACATCTGCCCCGTCGGCGCGCTGACCAGCACCGACTTCCGCTTCCAGCAGCGCGTCTGGTTCCTGAGCGAGACGGAAAGCATCTGCACCAAATGCGGCCGCGGCTGCAACATGGAGATCGGCGCGCGCGGCGACACCCTATACCGCCAGACACCGCGCGAGAACAACGACGTGAACTCCACCTGGATGTGCGACCAGGGCCGTCTCGACTTTCACTTCGTGAACAGCGAGTTCCGCCTCACCGAGCCTCTCATCAAGACCGGCGGCAAACACGAGTCCGCCTCGTGGAAAAAAGCCATGCAGACCATCGCATCCGCCGCCCCCGGAGCCAAAGGCGGCGAGGTCGTCATCATCGCCAGCGCCCGAATGACCAATGAGGAACTTTACCTTGTCAGGCAGCTCGCCAGGACACTCGGCACCGAAAACGTGGATGTCGTCCCCCGCACCGGTGGCGCGGACGCATATCTGCGCGCGGACGACTTGAACCCCAATTCCAACGGCGTCCGCCAGATCCTTGGCGTCGAACCCGGCTCCAGGCTCGACAGCCTGCGCGGCCTTCTCGCCTCCGGCAAAGTCCGCCTCCTGCTCGCTCTGGGTGAGGATTTGCTCAAGGCCGGTTTCACCAGGGAGGAAATCGAAAAAGCAGGCTTCTTCGCCTCGCTCCACATCCTGGCCCATGCCTCCGCCGAACTGGCTCAAGTGGTCCTGCCCGGCAGCTCATACGCTGAGAAAAGCGGCAGCATGATCAACGTCACCGGCCGTCTCCAGCGCCTCAACAAAGCGGTCAACAGCCCCGGCAACGCGGGTGACACCTGGGAAATCCTGCGCGACCTCAACGTCGCCTGCGGCGGCTCGAACGGACTGCACAGCATCGAGGATGTGTTCCACCAGCTCGCCGCGGAAGTGCCCTGCTTCGCCGGGCTCAGTTTCGCCAAAATCGGCTCGCTCGGCACGCCGGTGATCGAGATTGGCGAGACTGTCCCCATTTTGGAGCGCGAGAAAGAGCGCAAGTCCAGGGGACTGATCGTTGGTTGATCCCTCCCCCGTCCTGGAGCGCCAGGCCATCCCTCACTCCAGCGGCTTGCCCTTCGTCTCAGGCGCCAGCCAGACGATGGCCACGCCGACGAAGTACACCATGCACAAGGCGATGTAGGCATTGGCCGAGGACGCGGCGCCATTGCCGCCGAAGAGGCCCACGAGATTTGCGAGCTGGAGCGCGCCGACGGCGGCGATGATGCGGCCCACATTGAAGCAGAAGCCCTGGCCGGTGGCGCGCACGCGGGTGGGGAACAGCTCCGGCAGATAAAGCGGGAAGAAGCCGTAGAACGAGGCGCTCACACCGCCGATGATGAAGGCGGAGATGAAGAACCAGTTCGAGATTTCGGCATTGGTCTTGTAAAACAGCACCGCGCTGCCGAAAGCGGCCAGGCAGGTCAGCGAGTAGGTCAGCCTGCGCCCGAAGATGTCCGCCACCACCGGCATGAAGAAGGTGGCCAGGATGGCGCCAAAGGAGGTGGCGAGCTGGGTGTACTCGCGCGGATGCAGCCAGCCGTTCGCAGCCAGCTCGGTGGACCATTTCGGCGCCTGCTGCGCCGCGCCCCAGGTGCCCAGCAGCGCCACGCCCGCCAGGCTCGCGCCGATGAGCATGTGGCGGATCACCACCTTGCGGTCCACCGTGCCCAGCGCCCCGGCCAGGGCCGCGCGCGCCAGATACCGGCGCACCGGGAAGAGGTAGCCCCACAGCACCGCCGCCAGGCCGAAGAGCGTCACCACGCCGGCTTGCGCCGCCGAGTCCAGGCCCATGGGCGACCACGCCCAGATGATGACCATGCCCGCCATGCCGCCAGTGAGCACGCCATAGAGGTCCGTGTTGCTCCAGTGCGAGGTGTTCCCAGCCTCCTTTTCCTCGTGCCACTTCTCCGACTCAGGGACGAAGAGGCGGATGAAAAAGATGAGCAGCGCGGGGAAGGCGCCGCTGATCATCAGGAAGCGCCAGGCGCTGTTGTGGAAAAGGCTGTCCGCCCATTCCTTCGACAGGCCAAGGCTCATGCTCATGCCATGCCAGGACTCCACATAGCTGTTCAGCCCCAGGCTCAGGAAGGCCACCAGCAGGTAGCCGATGTTCGCCGCCGCGCCGATGGCCCCGGCCACCCAGACGCGGTTGCCTTTCGTCCACAACTCGTTGACCAGCGCCACTCCCAGCGCCCACTCCCCGCCCATGCCCAGGGAGGCGATGAAGCGCAGGATGGCGATGTGCCAGGCCTCCGTGGCAAAGCCGCACAGGCCCGTGAAAACAGCGTAGGTGAAAATGGAGAAACTCATCGCCCGCACGCGCCCGATGCGGTCCCCCAGCCAGCCAAAGAGCACGCCGCCCGTGGCCGCGCCCACGAGGAAGGTGGCGATGATCACCGAGAACCAGTTCGTGATGACCACCGGCTCCTGCCCTGGCAGCAGATCCTTGAGCGCGGGCACGCCGATCAACGGGAAAAGCCCCATCTCAAACCCGTCGAACATCCACCCCAGAAAGGCGGCGATGAGCGCCATGTTGCGGCCGGTGGCGGTGGTCTTGGGTCTGGACATGATGATTTTTGGGGAGCGTGAATTACGGGCGGGAAACGGCATTCTTGGGACAATTCACCGCGCGCGACAAGCATGAATCTCCCCGCCGCCTTATGCGCATGAAAAAGGCGGCCTCCTCGCGGAGGCCGCCCTTTGGAAAAGCATGCGGCTTATTCCCTCACCTTGGCGCTCTTGATGAGCACCGGCTCGGTGGGCACGTTGGCGTGGCCGCTTTTTGTGCCAGTGGGCACCTGGGCGATCTGGTCCACCACCTCCATTCCAGCGCTCACCTTGCCAAACACGCAGTAGCCCCAGCCATCGCCGCCGGGATAGTCCAGGAAGCCGTTGTCCTTCAGGTTGATGAAAAACTGCGAGGACGCGCTGTGCGGGTTCGGCGTGCGCGCCATGGCGATGGAGCCGCGCGCGTTTTTCAGCCCGTTCTTCGCCTCATTTTGGATCGGGGCGTCCGTGGCCTTCTGCTCCATGTCCGGCGTGAAGCCGCCGCCCTGGATCATGAAATCCGGGATCACGCGGTGGAAGACGACACCGTCGTAATGCCCTTTTTTCACATAACTGACAAAGTTGGCGACGGTGCCCGGGGCCTTGGCGGCGTCGAGTTCAAGTTCGATGGTTCCCTTGCTGGTCTCCATCACAATGGTCACGGGTTTGGCTTCGCTCACGGCGGGTGTTTCCTGGGCTGGGGTTGGACCGGTCAAGCCGGCCAGTGCGGCGGCAAAGGCGGCGAGGACCGGAAGGCGGGGTTTCATGTCTGGCTTGGGTTTCGGCGCTCAAAAAGCATGCGCCCGCGCCTTTGCCAAGCGAAAAGCACGCCCCGCCTCACCTCCGCAGCGCCGTGATCAGCTCGTCGAGCTTGTCGGCGAGCTGCCGCACCTCCGACTGCGTCGGCGGGTCGCTGATGCTCAGGCCCAGCGTGGCGACGCCGAAGCTGTTGGCGCTGCTTGTCCGCCGGCCCGCCGGTGATGGGCACGGGGACGAACTTCATGCCGGGGGTGTTGACGAAGGGGGCGTCTTTGGTCGCTGCCGCGATGGAAGACTCGGAGACGGGGAGACAGAACTGGTGCCAACAGGCGCGGCGGACAGCACGCAGCGGAAGCCGCTGAAGACACGCATGTTGGGGGCGTTGTGGTTGCGTTTGGAGGAGAGCAGGGCGGTGCGGTCGCTCATGTCCCACGAGGCCCCGCGACTCACGCGGGACGTTTTCCTCTGGTCGAACCAGTCTTCGCACCACTCCCACACGTTGCCTCCGAGGTCGTGGAGGCCGGAGCGGTCCGGCGCCTGCGCTCCCGCGGGGCCCACCGTGGCCTGGCCATCCTGATAGCCCGGCAGTTCCCCGCTGATGAAGGCGTACTTCCCTGCCGCCAGCAGCGGGCGCAGTTCCTCGCTCCAGTAATTGCCGGAGTTGGCGGGCGGCGGCCACTGGCTGCCCCAGGGATAGACATCGGCGAGCTTGCCATCCTTCTCGTGCGGCAACTGCGCCGCATCTTCGCGCCCGCCGATGCCCGCTGCGCAGCTCCATTCGTGGTCGGTGGGCAGTCTGTAGGTCTCGCCCGCGGCAAGCCTGCCCGCGGCGCGTTCGCGCTGCGTGAGCCAGTCGCAAAACGCCTTCGCGTCCTCCCAACTGACGCCAGCGACGGCGTGGCCGGGCCTTTGCTCCACATCCGGGCGCTTGGCCCACGAATGCCCGCTCTCCTTTACGAACGCCTCGAAGTCCTGCACCCGCGTCTCCCACACGCTGAAAAGCACCCGTTGTTTGTCCGTCGGTCCGCCGGTGACGGGCACGGGGACGAACTTCATGCCGAGGGTGTTCACGAAGGGGGAGTCCTTCGTTGCCGCGCTGGGCGAGGCGGGTGGTTTCACATCACTCGTGCGCACTGGGCCGCTCGCGGCGGCTGGGGGACCAGCCGCCCTGCCATCGCCTGGGTCGCGTAGCGCGAAGAACGCACCGACTGCGAGGACCGCACCGACAACAAGGCCGAAGATCAGCGGGGCGCGGGATTTCGCAGCCGCGCTCGCAAGAGCGCGGGGCTTGGTGGCTGCTTGTGGCGTTTCGGCCGCGTCCTTGCGGACGCGGCTGCCCGCCAGCGGAATGCTGGTGACATCCGTTTTTACTTCGCGGGCCTGCTGGTAGCGGTCGCCGGGATCGTTCTGCATGGCGCGGGAGACGATGTCGTCCCACTGCGGGGCCACCGGCGCGCGCTCGGAGGGTGCCTTCCACGCGCCGCGCGGGAGCTGGCCGGTGATCATCTGGTAGATCATGACGCCGAGCGCATAGATGTCCGCGCGGTGGTCGATGGTGGCGTTGGGATCGAACTGCTCCGGCGCGGCGTAGTCGGGCGTGCCCATTCCGGTGCCGGTCTGAGTGCGGAAGCTGCTCTCGGCATCGAAATGCTTGGCGAGGCCGAAATCCGCTATCTTCACGCGCCCCTCGCGGGTGAGCATGATGTTGCTGGGCTTGATGTCGCGGTGGACGATGCCGTGGTCGTGCGCGAACTGCAGCGCGTCACAGATCTGCGGCAGCAGAGTGAGCGCCATCTCCTGCGTCATCCGGCCGGTGCGGATCACGTCCATGAGGTCCGCGCCGTCCACCAGCTCCATGACGATGTAGAGGTAATCCGGCCCGGCCTCGCCGTAGTCATGCACACCGACGATGTTCGGGTGGCTGAGCTTCGCCATGGCCTGCGCCTCGCGCTCGAAGCGCATCGCGAAGTCGTAATCCCGCCCGGCCTCGCGGTGCATGATCTTGATGGCGACAGGGCGCTTGAGCTTCACATGGATGCCTTGATACACCGCGCCCATGCCGCCCTGGCCGAGGAAGCCCTCGACATGATACATGCCGTGCGGCAGCAGGGCGGTCAGCTCCTCCGGCAGCGGCAGATCCGGCGCCTGATGCGCCGGCTGGGCGGGCGCGGACCGCGCCATGGGGATGGTGGCGGCGTCCCCCTCCGCGGCGGGCCGCATGGCCTCCGCCATGAGGCAGGCGTGGCAGAGTCCTTTGGCATCCGGGTCCGCCAGGGGTGAGCCGCACTTCGGGCAGGTGATCGGGGAGTCTGGGGAAACGGGATCGCTCATGCCGGTGTGCTGAATCGTGCCGAGGGAAAAGTTGCAGGCAATCTCATGCGCGGCGCAGCGCGGCGAAGAGGGCGGCCATCTCCTCCTCGATGGAGTCCCCCGCATTCAGCGTGCCGGAAACCTCCTGCCGCACCAGCTCGCGGTAGCGGCGCTTCAGGCGGTGGATCTCGCTCTTGAGCGTGTTGAGGTTCATGCCGAGTTGCGCGGCGAGCGCGAGCTGGTCGCCGTGCTCGGACTCGCCGGCGAGCCACGGTTTCGCGGCATCGTGGAGCGCCGCCTTGCCTTTCGCGGTGCATTCCGCCTGCAAGGCATCAAGCGCATGATCCAGCAAGGTGCGCGCCCACAGGCGGTCGAAGATGCGGTCGGCGGCGGGCTGCGCCGCGTCCGCCACCTCGCGCGCTTCCTCGTCATCGAGCGACGCGGCCTCCACGCCGCCGCCTCGCTTCATGCGGCTGGCATGGAGGCGCTGGCGGAGGAGGAAATGCTTCACCGCGCCCAGCAGGTAGGAGCGGAAGCGCCCGCGCTCACGCTCCGCATGGTCAATCGTGCCGCCGCCGAGCATTTCGGCAAAGAAGGCGTGGCTCATGTCCCGCGCCGCGTCGGCATCCCTCAGCTCGCAGCGGAGAAAGGCGACGACGGGCTCGTAGTAGGCATCACAAAGGTCCGCCAGTGCCTTGCGGCCGTCCTCGGTGTCCGCCTTGGCCGCGCAGACGCGCGTCCAGCGCGTGGTGTGGAAGGCGGCGGCGTTTGAGGCGGGTCTCGGCTCAGGGGTCATGGTCCGGCGGGCATGCTGCCACAAGTCCCTGACATTGTGGAGGGGAAAGATGGCGGTTTCGCCGGGTGTTTGCCTGCCGGCGGCTGCGCGGCTCACTGCGCCGCCGGCGCCAGCACGCAGCGGAAGCCATAGTTGGGCTGGCGAGTCGCCGGCGGGGGCGTGATGCGCCATGAGGACAGCATGACGCGTTCTTTCCCGTCAACACAGGAAGCGCCGCGCACCAGGCAGCCCTCCTGCGAGTCCGCGCACCATTCCCAAGCATTGCCGCCCAGGTCGTAAAGGCCGTGCGGATTCACCGCGAAGCGCCCCACGGGCGAACTGTGCGCAAAGCCGTCGTTGTAGCCCTCGAGCATGATCCTGCCGCCCTTTCCAGACTGCGGGTCGTCCCGGAACTCCTCCCCGCTGTAATTGCCTGCGTCCGGTGGTGGCGGCCACTGGGCGCCCCATGGATAGTGGGTTGAAATTCTCCCGCTCTTTTCCTTCGGCGGCTTTGCGGCGTCCTCCCTGTCGCCGATCCCCGCCGCGCAGCTCCACTCGTGATCGCCCGGCAGGCGATAGGACTTGTCCGTGCCGAGCTGGCCGGCCTTCCGCTCGCGCTCCGTGAGCCACACGCAGAAGGCGGCGGCGTCCTCCTCATTCAGGTTCACTGCGGGATGTGTCGCCCCCTGCTCGAAATCCGGCTTCGGCCACGCGCGCCTCGTCTCCTTCACAAATGCTTCATAGTCCTGCACCCGCGTCTCCCACACGCTGAAGAGCACACGCTTTCCATCCGTCGGCCCGCCGGTGATGGGAACGGGGACGAACTTCATGCCGAGGGTGTTGACGAAGGGGGCGTCCTTGGTGGCGGCGGCCGAGGATTGCGCCGGGGCTGCCACCGCAGACAGCACGCAACGGAACCCAAAGCTGTTGTAGCGGCCCGAGGGCACGCGTTCGCGGTGGGACGACAGCAGACGGCCGCGAACGTCGCCCCCCCAAGACTCGCCACGCAGCACACGCGTTCGGTCCTTGTCACCCCAATCCTCACACCACTGAGCGACGTTGCCACCCATGTCATAAAGGCCAAACCGATTCGCCGCGAAGCTGCCCACCGGGGAGGTGGTCACAAAACCATCGTTGTAACCCGCGATCACGCCCTTGACGGCCGGGAATTTCCCGGCGTCCCGGTCGGGCTGCATTTCCTCTCCGGCATAATTGCCCGCTCCCTTGGGCGGCGGCCATTGCGTGCCCCATGGGAACACATCGTTGATCTTCGCGCTCTTCGTGAGCGGCAGCATCGCCGGATCCTCCCGCGTCCCAAGCTCCACGGCACAGCTCCACTCGTGATCGCTCGGCAGCCGGTAGTGTTCGTTCGCGCCGAGCTTGCCCGCCGCACGGTCGCGCGTCGTCAGCCATTGGCAGAAAAGCTGCGCTTCCTCCCAGGTCACGTTCACAGCCGGATGCGTTGGGCCTTGCTCGAATTGCGGCTTAGGCCACTCGCGCTTCGTCTCCTTCACAAACGCCTCGTAGTCCTGCACTCGCGTCTCCCAGATGGAGAAGAGCACGCGCTGCTTGTCCGTCGGCCCGCCGGTGATGGGCACGGGGACGAACTTCATGCCGAGGGTGTTGACGAAGGGGGCGTCTTTGGTCGCTGTCGCGGGTAGGGCGCTTGGTCCTCCAAGCGCCGCGCTGGGTGAGGCGGGTGGTTTCACATCACTCGTGCGCACTGGGCCGCTCGCGGCGGCTGGGGGACCAGCCGCCCTGCCATCGCCTGAGTCGCGTAGCGCGAAGAACGCGCCGACTGCGAGGACCGCACCGACGACAAGGCCGAAGAGGAGAAGGGCGCGGGATTTCGTAGCCGCGCTCGCAAGAGCGTGGAGCTTGGCGGCTGATTGTGGCGTTTCGGCCACGTCCTTGCGGACGCGGCTACCCGCCAGCGGGATGCTGGTGACATCTGTCTTGATTTCGCTGGCATGCTGGTAGCGGTCCTTTGGATCGTTCTGCATGGCGTGCTCCACGATGTCGTCCCACTGGGGAGCGACCTCCGCTCGCTGCGAGGGCGGCTTCCACACGCCGCGCGGAAGCTGGCCGGTGATCATCTGGTAGATCATGACGCCGAGCGCGTAGATGTCGGCGCGGTGGTCAATGTGGCCGTCGGGATCGAACTGCTCGGGGGCGGCGTAGTCGGGCGTGCCCATGCCGGTGCCGGTCTGTGTGCGGAAGCTGCTCTCGGCATCGAAGTGCTTGGCCAGGCCAAAGTCGGCCATCTTCACGCGCCCGTCGCGGGTGAGCATGATGTTGCTGGGCTTGATGTCGCGATGCACGATGCCGTGGTCGTGCGCGAACTGCAGCGCGTCACAGATCTGCGGCAGCAGAGTGAGCGCCATCTCCTGCGTCATCCGGCCGGTGCGGATCACGTCCATCATGTCCGCGCCATCCACCAGCTCCATTACGATGAAGAGGTAGTCAGGGCCGGCCTCGCCGTAGTCAATGACGCTGACGATGTTCGGGTGGTTGAGCTTGGCCATGGCCTGGGCCTCGCGCTCGAAGCGGGCGGCAAAATCAAAATCCTTCCCGAGGGCGCGGTGCATGATCTTGATGGCCACGGGGCGCTTCAGGCGCACCTGCATGCCTTTATAGACGGCACCCATGCCGCCCTGGCCGAGGAAGCTCTCGACGTGGTAGTTCCCGCCGGGCAGCAGGGCGGTCAGCTCCTCGGGCAGGGGCAGATCGGGAACTTGATTCACTGGCTGGGAGGGCGCAGGCCGTGCCACCGGCAGTGTGGGGGCTTCGTCATCCGGCGCGGGTAGCATGACCTCGGCCATGAGGCAGCGGGGGCACTGGCTTTCCGGCACGCCGGGGGGGAGCACGGTGCCGCAGTGGGAGCAGGCGGGATCGGGAGATGAAGCGCTCATGGCTGTAAACTGACGCGTCCGCTCTGGAAACCGAACAAAAAAATGTCATCCGCTCAGGGCGGCGAAGAGCGCCGCCATCTCGTCCTGCACGGTGGCGGGGTCATCCAGCGTGCCGGCCACCTCCTCCTGCACAGACTGGCGCAGGCGCTTTTTTAACCGGGTGACGGCCATGCGGAAGGCGTCGGAAGTCATGCCGCATCCGGCGGCGAGCGCGGTCTGGTCACCGTGCGCCGCCTGTCCGCTGAGCAGCCCGCCCACTTTCTCAAAGAACTCCCCGCGCCCCTCCGCCTCGCACCAGGCGCGCAGCGCGGCCATGGAGCGGGTGATGACGGTGATGGCCCATTGCCGGTCAAACTCCGTGTCGGGAGAGGGCTGCCGCGCGTCCGCCACCCCGGCGGCTTCCTCATCATCCAGCCCGATCACGCTGGCGCCTCCACCGCGCTTCAAGCGGCGCGCGGCCTCACGTTGATGCGAGACGAAATGCTTCACCGCGCCGAGCAGGTAGGAGCGGAAGCGGCCGCGGCCCGCGTCCGCCGTGCCGAGGCGGCCTCCGGCGAGGATTTCCGCAAAGAACGCATGACTCAGGTCGCGCGCCTCGTCCGCGTCCCTCAGCACGCAGCGCAAGTAGGCGACGACAGGCTCATAGTAGGCCTCGCACAAATCCGCGAGCGCAAGACGGCCCTCCTCGGAATCGCCCTTCGCGAGACGCACACGCGTCCAGCGCGTGGTGAGGAACGGCGCGGCGGTAGAGTCGGCTTTCAGCTCAGGGTTCATGGTCCGGCGGCCAGACTGCCATAAGTCCCTGAGGTTTTGGAGGGAAAAGGTGACGGCGCGGTATATTTTGAAAAATGCGCACACGGATGCCGATTGGAGCTGCCCTGCATCAGCATGGGAGCGCGAATGGCTTGACTCATGCGGAGAGGCCACAGGGCTGCAACCCGTCTCATTGACCGGGAAAATTCAATGCGTCACTGCGCTTTCACCGGCGGCAGGGAGTCCACCATCTTTGCGCCTGTGCGTTGAAGTTCGGCGGCGGCGGCGGCGCGGAGTTTGTTCAGCAACTCCGCGTTCCCAGGTTGTCCGGCGATGTTGGTGAGTTCGTCAGGATCGGACAGCAGGTCGTAGAGTTCCTCGGGTTCGCCAGCTTCGAGCGTGCGGATGTATTTGTGATGACCGCTGGCAAGCATCACATACCACGGGATGCCGGTTTTGTGGTGATTGCCGGGCGGAGCGGGCACCACATCGCAATCCGCGCCGAATTTGTCGGCGGTGAAGGGCATGATCGTCGTGTGCGGCCAGGCGCCGTCCGGATTCTTCAGCAGCGGCGTGAGGTCGTGTCCGTGCATTTCCCACGGCAGATCCAGACCGGCGAAGCTGAAGAAGGTGGGCGGCAGATCCGCGCCGCCGACGGGCGTGCGGCAGACTTTGCCCTCAGGCAGTGTGCCGGGCATCGAGACTATGAGCGGGCTGCGGATGTTGGCATCGTAGGGCGCGAGCTTGGCGCGGAAACCGTGGTGGCCCCATGCGTAACCTTGATCAGCGGTGAGGACGACGAGCGTGTTGCGCAACTGCCCGCTCTCCTCCAGCGCGGCGAGCACCTGGCCGATGCCTTCATCGAGCGAACGCACGGCTTGATGATACTGGCGCGACCACTTCGAAAGCGAGCGGCCGCGATCACGGTCAAAGTCATCGCCCACCTCGCTGCCGATGGCCTTGTCACTGAGCACGGGTTCGCCGTCGGGGCCTTTTTCCCACGCGGCGATCTTTTGCATGTAACCGGGCTTGCCTGGGCGCGGTGGATAGATGTCAGCAGGCGTCGCCACGGTGACACCAGGATAATCGTTGAGATGACGTTCCGCCGGCTGATACGGCGCATGCACACCGCCGTAGCAGAGCCAGAGATACCACGGTTTGTCCGCGTCGCGATTCGCGCCCTTGATGTAATCCACGGCCCAGAGTGTGTAGTTGTCGGTGGAGTAGCCCTTCACCACATGCGGCTCGCCGCCATTGATGGAGAGGAGTTGATCATGGTAGTAGTTCGGCGCGTTGTCGGGATGACGCGGGCGGTTCCAGACGATCTGATGATCCCAGTCGCGGCCGTAGCCGGCGTCGTTGCCGGCATGCCATTTGCCGATCTGCGCGGTGTGGTAGCCCTGCTGGCGGAAAACGGCGGGCCAGAAGCGGCACTGCCGCGGATCATACGTCGCACCGGGATACGGCGGCGTCATGCGCATCGTGCGCACGCCGTATTGATGCAGGCCGGTGAGCATGGTGGTGCGGGAGGGCATGCACCAGGTGCCGATGTAAGCATGTGTGAAACGCACGCCACGAGCAGCGAGGCGGTCCATGTTCGGCGTCTTTGCCCAAGACTCCGCGCCTTCGTAGCAGGAGAGCGTGCGGTAGGAGTGATCGTCCGTGTAGATGAAAAGAATGTTCGGCTTCGCCGCCGCGTCAAAGGCGAGCAGCAGGCATGGGGCGAGGATCAAAAGAACGGAGCGGTTCGAGAAGTCTGGCATCACGACGGAACGACACAAGGCCAGCCCGATTTCAGCGAACTCACATCCCGCTACCGCTCAGCGTTCAACGCCCGCCGGATGGCGCGGGAATTCGCGATCATTGCACGGGCTGCGCTCGTAGAACTCTTGCGGGCGGGCTTCGGGGGAGTTCGATAAGGCGGAGACGGCGGCGAGGTTGGAAAGCATGTTCGATGGGGAAGTGTGAGTGCTCCGTCTTGCCGAGTCTGTAGAGTCAATGGTCGCTTCACCCGACAAGGTCCGCCGGTAAAAAGCCCGGTTGTCCTCGCCGAGCGTGTCGAGGACCATGTTGGGGTCGTGAGGGATGCCGGGGAACTGGCGGTAAGTATGCGGGATCTTCAAAGCGTCGAGATGCTGCTTGAACTCGCGATTGAAGTGCAGAGTCTCATCGCGGTCGTCGATGATCTGGCGGATGGGGAGGCCTAACTATCAACCAAACCGACATTGGAATTCCTCGTGCTTGTGGACTACCCGCCATTTGTCCTGGCGGGTTCTCCCTCAGTGAGATTTTGCCGGTTTGGCAGGCTATGCCTCGCGCAGAAGGATGGCATCCACGTTGACTCCGTCGTAAAGCGCGTCGCTGAGAATGACGAGGGGGTCGCCGGGCTTGATGAGGTCCTCCCGGCGCAGCAGGTTGATGGCGTCGCGGATGGCGGCCTCGGGCTCGCCTTCGGCAAAGGGCAGGACGAAGGGCTGCACGCCGCGTGCGGTGACCAGGGTGCGGCTCACATGCCGGTGCGGCGTGAAGGCGAAGATGGGCGCGAACTCCGGCCTCTGATGCGCGAGCAGGTGCGCCATGACGCCGCGCAGAGTGAAGACCAGCAGCTTGGATCCAGGGATGCTGTTGGCCAGCAGGATGGCGGCCTTCACGGTCTTGTGCTTGTTCGTTTTCAAGGGCGCATCCGAGGCGAAACGGCCCGAGGGATATTTCTTTTCGATGCGGCGGATGACGGTGTCGAGCACCTCGACGCATTTCTCCGGGTAGCGCCCGACACTGGTCTCGCCGCTGAGCATGACGCAGTCCACCTGCTCGATGACGGCGTTGAAAATGTCCGTGACCTCCGCGCGGGTGGGCACGGGGTTTTCGATCATGCTCTCCAGCATCTGGGTGGCGACGATGACCTTGCGCCCGTGGTAGGAGCAGCGTTCGACGATCTGGCGCTGGATGATGGGCAGCTCCTCAATGGGGCATTCGCTGCCCAGGTCGCCGCGCGCGACCATGATGCCGGCGCTGGCCTCGACGAGCGTGTCTATGTTTTGCAGCGCCTGCTGGTTCTCGATCTTGGCGATGACACGAGCCTTGCTGTTCTTCTGCTCCAGCAGAAGCTGCAAATGCTGGATGTGGCCCGGCTCGCGGGCAAAGCTGAGGGCGAAAAAGTCCACGCCGAGCTCGACGCCGAGATCAAGGTCGGCGTAGTCCTTCTGCGTGAGCGGCGGCAGCCGCACGGGCACGCCGGGCAGGTTGATGTGGCGGCGGGACTTCATCTCCCCCTTGGTGAGCACGGTGCCGAGCACGCGGCTGGAGCAGACTTCGGCGGCTTTGATCTGGATCATGCCGCCGTCCACCATGATGATGTCACCCGGGCGGAGGTCTTTGCCGAGTTCGGGGTAGTTGACCGTGACAGAAAGCGGGACGGTCGGAGCGGCTTCGGGCTTGCAGCGCAGCTCGACCTGATCGCCCGGCTGAAGCTGCCAGGGCTGGTCGAGATCGCCGGTGCGGATGCTCGGTCCGGTGAGGTCCATGAGCACGGAGATTTCCTTGGAACCCCTGGTGGCGGCCTCGCGCACACGGCCATAGACGGTCCGCACCCAGTCGTGGGAGGCGTGGCTCATGTTCAGCCGGAAAATGTCAGCTCCCTTGGAGATCAGCTCGCTGATTCGTTCGGCGGATTCGGTGGCGGGTCCGAGGGTGCAGAGGATTTTGGTTTTGCGCATGTGCGGCATGGTGGGGACGGCGCGGGGGGATTCAAGCGCCATTCCCGTCAGGAAGCACGGGACAGGCCACGTCACGCAGTCTCGAAAAGAAAAGCGCGGACACCTTTCGATGCCCGCGCCTCGTGCATTCCATGGGACCGTCCTTATGCCGCCGCTTCGGCGGTGGCGGGCTGAACGGTCTCCTCCTTGACGGTGGCAGGCACATAAGCGTCCACCCACTCGATGTAGGCCATCGGGGCGGAATCGCTGCGGCGCTGGCCGAGCTTGGTGATGCGGGTGTAACCGCCGGCGCGGTCTTTGGAGGCGACGGCGATTTCTTCGAAGAGTTTCTTCACCATGGCCTTGCTGTGGAGAGTGCCGACGGCGAGGCGGCGCGCGTGGAGGTCGCCACGCTTGCCGAGGGTGACGAGCTTCTCCGCGTATGGGCGCAGCGCCTTGGCCTTGGCCAGGGTGGTGCGGATGCGGCGGTGTTCGATGAGCGCGCAGGTGAGGTTGGCCAGCAGGGCTTTCCGGTGGGAGGCGTCACGCTGGAGCTTGGGGACTTTTCTTCCGTGTTTCATGATGTTTGGCTTTCAAAGGGCGGGTTTGCCGGGTTTATTCGTCGTCTTCCACGTCGGGCAGGTTGCTGTCCACAAGGTTGGTGAAGTCCACCACGTCTGCGTCCTCGTCCTCGTCGGTGATCATGCTGCTGCGTGCGAGCAGGGACACGCCGCCGGCGGAGGGTTCGAGCAGGGATGCGTCGAATTTCATGCCGAGGGAGAGACCGAGCTCGGAGAGCTTTTCCTTGATCTCGGTGAGGGACTTCTTGCCGAAGTTGCGGTAGCGCAGCATCTCGGCCTCGCTCTTCATGGCGAGCTGGCCGACGGAGGTGATGTTGGCGTTGTTGAGGCAGTTGGCGGCGCGGACGGAGAGCTCGATCTCGTTGACGCTCATGTTGAGCAGCTTGCGCAGCTCGCTGTTCTCCTCGGTCTGGGCTTCGGGGGCGGCCTCGAACTCGATGGCCTTGTCGTCATAGTTGACGAAGACATCAAGGTGGTGGCGCAGGATGGCGGCGGACTGGAGAAGGGCGTCGCTGGGGGAAATGCGGCCGTCGGTCCAGATGTCGAGCACCAGCTTGTCATAGTCGGTGTTCTGGCCGACGCGGGTGTTTTCCACGGCGTATTTCACGCGGGTCACCGGGCTGTAGATGGAGTCAATCGGGATGACGCCGATGGGGGTGTCCGGGCGCTTGTTCTCCTCCCAGGAGGAGAAGCCGCGACCGACGCGCACCTCGAACTCGCATTCGAATTTGGTTTTGCGGTCGAGCGTGCAGATGACCTGGTCCTTGTTGATGATCTCGTAGTGATTGTCGTCCTTGATGTCGCCGGCGGTGACGACACCTTCCTTGTCGGCTGTGACGGAAAGAAGGCGGGGTTCCTTGGTCTCGCTGTGGTGCTTGAAGCGGACTTTTTTCAGATTCAGAACGATCTGCACCACGTCTTCGACGACTCCGGGGATGGTGCTGAACTCGTGCTCGACGCCGCGGATTTTCACGGAGGTGATGGCCGCGCCCTCCAGGGAGGAGAGCAGCACGCGGCGCAGGGAGTTGCCGATGGTGTGTCCGTAGCCTTTGTCAAAGGGCTCGGCGACAAACTGGGCGTAGGTGTCGGTGGCGGTGGCCTCGTTGCGCACGAGGCGGTTGGGCATTTCGAATCTGGCTAGACGGACGGACATGTGGGTGGATGGGGTTGCCGGGTTTCCTCCAGGGCGAGCTCCGGTTCATTCGCAAGGAATGGCCGGACCTGGAGACCGACGGCGGGAGTGTGACGGCTCGCAAGGGGCGGGGAGTATGAGCGTTGAGAAGCTGTTTGCAACCGCATTTTCCGCTCAATTTCGGGGGTGTTTTCCGGCGTTGCCCGCCGCTTGGAGCGCTCCACTTTCCCGCCCGCATGAAGGGCCGCTTTGCCATTTGCCTCTGCCTCGCCGCCACTGCCGCCTGCGCGGGTGCGGAGCCGCGCGCTCCCTGGTCCGGTTCCCGCGTCAAGGGATCCCCGGAGCCGCCGCCGCCTTATGTGGCCGCGCCGGTTTTCGAGACCCTGGAGCTTTCCGAGGTGCTGGAGATCGTTCCGCATGACGGGAGCGTGGTCGTTTTGGAAAATCGCGGCAGGGTCTGGTGCTTCGAAAACCATCCGCGCGATCCCGGCCCGCCATTTCTGATGGCCGATCTCAAAGTGAAGCACCCGGCGCTGGACCATCTCTACGGCATCGCCTTCCATCCGCGCTGGCGGGAGAACCGGCAGGTCTTTGTCACCTACACCGTCGGGGCGAAGATCGCGGACGGCACCCGGCTCTCGCGTTTTCTGCTGGATGAAAATGACCCGCCGCGCCTCGTCCTCGAAAGCGAGCAGGTGCTGCTGACCTGGCTCTCCGGCGGGCATAATGGCGCGCATCTTCAGTTCGGGCCTGACGGCATGCTTTACATCTCCACCGGCGATGCCGAAGCGCCCGCTCCGCCGGACCTGCTGAACACCGGCCAGGACAACAGCGACCTGCTTTCCGCCATCCTGCGCATTGACGTGGATCCCACCGGGCCAGCCCTGCCCTACCGCATCCCGCCGGACAATCCTTTTGTCGGTAAAAGCGGCGTCCGCCCGGAGATATGGGCATTCGGTTTTCGCAATCCGTGGAAGATGAGCTTCGACTCGCGCGGGCGGCTGTGGTGCGGCGATGTCGGCTGGGAGCTGTGGGAGATGATCCATCTCGTCACACGCGGCAGCAACCACGGCTGGAGCGCTTTGGAAGGGCCGCAGCCCATCAAACTGGAAACACTCAGCGCTCTGGCGCCCGTGACAGCGCCGGTGGCCGCGCATCCGCACACCGAGGCGGCCTCCATCACGGGCGGTTATGTGTATGAGGGCAAAAAGCTGCCCGCCCTGCGCGGCGCCTGCATTTACGGCGACTACGAGACGGGCAAAATCTGGGCGCTCTGGCATGATGGCGGCAAAGTCACGCGGCACGAGGAGATCGCCGACACGCCGCACCGCATCGTCAGCTTCGGCCTGCTGCCGGACGGGGAGCTGGTTTATGCGCACTGGGACAAAACAGCGGCGTTTTTCGAACTGGTTCCCAACCCCGAAACCGGGCGCGCGGAAGAATTTCCACGCCGTCTCAACGGCACCGGCATCTTCCAAAACACGGCCGCGCAGACACTCGCGCCGGGGGTTTATGAATTCGATGTCGCCGAGCCTGTGTGGCAGGACGGACTTGAGGCGCGGCGCTTCATCGCTCTGCCGGGCGCGGGCGCGGTGGCCTCCACGATTCAGCGCCGCGCTGACGGCACCGTTCAACGCGCCAGCACGCAGTGGCCCGCTGACAGCGTGCTGGTCAAAACCCTCATCAACGAGTCCCGCCCCGTCGAAACCCAGCTCCTGCATTATGATGGCGCTCACTGGCAGGGCTACAGCTACGCCTGGAATGAAGCGGGCACGGACGCGGAACTCGTCCCGGCGGAGGGCGCGCAAAAGCAGCTCCACGGACGCGCCCACGCCTACCCCGCGCGCGCCGAGTGCATGCGCTGCCACACGCCGTGGACCGGGCACGCCCTCGCCTTCTGCCCGCAACAGCTCGCGCCTGGCGCTGGAGCTGATGTGCTGCGCGCGGATGACGCCCTGCGGCTCGGCCTGGTGAACGCGGAGTTTTTCGAGACCTCCAGCGCGCGTCTGGCCGGCGCGGATGACGCGCCGCTCGAAGACCGCGCGCGTGCCTGGCTGCATGCCAATTGCGCGCACTGCCACCGCCTGCACGGCGGCGGCTCCGTGGCCTTCAAAGCCAATATCGAACTGGAACTCGACGCCATGGAAATGCTCGATGGCGCGCCTTTGCGAGGAGACTTCGGCCTGCCCGGAGCGCGCATCGTGGCGCCGGGGCGTCCCTGGGCCAGCACGCTCATCGCGCGCATCGCCCAGGGTGGCCCCGGCCACATGCCCCTCATTGGCGCGCGCGAGGTGGACACGCGCGGACTGGACCTGCTCTGGCGCTGGATCGAGAGCCTGCCCGCGCCTGCCGGAAGAGAGGAGGGAGACACAGATTTCGCTGCCGCGCTCAAGCAGGCGCTCGCTGACGGCACGCGGGACTCCTGGAACAAACTCGTCAACGACCAGCCAGAGCGCGCGCTGGTCCTGGCGCGGCTGCTTGATGCGGATGGCGTACTGCGGCTCGCATTCATGGAATCCACCCACCATCTGGACGCGCATCCTAATGCTTTCATCGCCGCCCTGTTCGAGCGCTTCATGCCGCCTGAAAAAAGACGAGTCCGCCTCGGTGCCGCGCCCGATTCCGCAGCCATCCTGGCTTTGAAAGGAGATCCTGCGCGCGGGGCCGCGCTGCTTTCACCGTTTGGCGCGCTGGCCTCCTGCCTGGCCTGCCACCGTCATCGTGACCACGGCATTAGCATCGGCCCCGACCTCACGCATGTCGGCGCGCGGCTCACGCGGGAGCAGTTGCTCGAAAGCCTGCTGCAGCCCTCGAAGACCATTGCCCCGGAGTATCGCGCGCACAGCCTCGTCACCGCCGGCGGCGAGGTGCGGACTTGCTTTGTGGTGAATGGCACGGACCCCGAAGTCACCGTGAAACTGCTCACCGGCGAAACGCTCACCTACGCCCGCGAGGGCATCCAGCTCACGCCGCTGCCCGCCTCCCTCATGCCGGAGGGGCTGCTGCAATCCCTCTCCGCGCAGGAGGCCGCCGATCTGCTGGAGTACCTCGCCAGCCGGAAGTGAGCGCGTCTTTATTTCAGCCCGGCCTCCGCCAGCCGCTCCTCAAGATCGCTGGCCAGCAAAGCCTGGGTCATCGCCTCCATGCGGCCTTCCATGAACATGTCCAGATTGTACAAAGTCATGTCAATGCGGTGGTCGGTGACGCGGTTTTGCGGGTAATTGTAGGTGCGGATTTTCTCTTCGCGTCCGCCCGAGCCGATGAGGCTTTTCCGGTGTGCTGAATATTTTTCCGCCTCCTCCTGCTGCTTCTTCTCCAGCAGACGCGAGCGCAGGATGGTGAGGGCTTTTTCCTTGTTCTTGATCTGGCTGCGTCCGTCCTGGCAGCGCACGATCATGCCCGTGGGGAGGTGCAGCACCTGCACGGCTGAGTCCGTGGTGTTCACGCCCTGGCCGCCCGCGCCCGAGGAGCGGCAAACTTCCACGCGAATGTCCTCGGCGCGCAGGTCCAGATCCACCTCCTCCGCCTCCGGAAGCACCGCCACCGTGGCCGCCGAGGTGTGAATGCGGCCCTGCGCTTCAGTCGCGGGCACGCGCTGAACGCGGTGGACGCCGCTTTCATACTTCAGCACGCGGAAGACGTCCTCCCCGCTCACTTTCATCACGATCTCCTTGAAGCCGCCCACGTCAGAGGGGCTGGACTCCAGCGTCTCCACCTTCCAGCCGCGCGTCTCGGCGAAACGCGAGTACATCCGCACCAGGTCGGCGGCGAAAAGCGATGCCTCATCCCCGCCGGTGCCCGCGCGGATTTCCACCAGCGCGTCGCGCCCTTCCAGCGGGTCCGGCGGCAGGATGGCGAACTGCACCGCCTTCTCCAGCTCCGCGATTTTTTGCTCCAGCAGCGGCAGCTCCTGCCGCACCATCGCCGCGAACTCGTCATCCTCGCCGCGCGCCAGGGTCTGGCTTTCCTCGAACTCGGTCCTGAGCTTTTGCAGCGCGTCCCAGTCGCTCAGCAGCCCGGTCAACTGGCGGTGTTCGCGCGTGAGTTCGCCCGCTTTTTTGGGGTCGTCAAAAAAACCGGGCTGGCCCATCAGTTCGCCGAGGAGGTCGAGACGGGCGCGTTTGCTGGTGATGATGGAGCTGTAGTCCATGGGTCAGGCGGAGTCGGGCAAAGAAAAACGGTGCCGGCCGGGAAGGCGCGGGCACCGTTTTCGGAAATCAAATTGTCGCGGTCTAGGAGGCGGCGGCCTCGCTGACTTTCGGAGCGGAGCGGCGGGCGCGGGTGCTGCCATAGCGCTGGGCGAACTTGTCAACGCGCCCGGCGGTGTCAATGAAGCGCTGCTCGCCAGTGAAGAAGGGATGGCACGCGGCGCAGATGCCGACGCGCAGGTTCTGCACGGTGGAGATGGTGGGATAGACCGCGCCGCAGGTGCAGGTGATCGTGGTCTCGTAGGTGGTGGGGTGGCCTTGTTCTTTCATGGTGTGAAGGCTCACGGGATGTCCGTCGAGGGGCGCGGGCCGCTTTCGCCGGGGCGTGAGGGCCGCCATTCTTGCATAGGCGGCAACACCGTCAACCGAATATCTCCCGCCGCGAAAATCCCTCATTCCCGGTTTGTGACGCGATGCCGTGACGTGAAAATCACCGGTGCCGCGCGTTTTCTTTGCCAATGTTTCGTGCCAGCCCAGCCCTCCTGCTTGCCGCCATCCCCCTGTACGCCGCGCCTGACTTTGAGCGCGAGGTGGCACCCATTCTGGAATCTCGCTGCCTCTCCTGCCATGACGCCGCCAATGCCAAGGGCGGCGTCCGCCTCGACACCCGCGCGGCCTTGATGGAGCACCTCCAGCCCGGCAAGCCAGACACCAGCCCGCTCATCGAGCAAGTCAGCGGCCCCGAGCCCGAAATGCCGAAAAAGGAAAAACCCCTCACCCCCGTCCAGGTCGAGACCCTCCGCCAATGGGTGCAATCCGGCGCCGTCTGGTCCGAGGGGCGCGTGCTTGCTGACAAACCAGCGCGTGACTTCGATTGGTGGAGTCTCCAGCCAATCCGCAATCCGCAATCCGCAATCCGAAATACCGTGGATTATTTCATTGAGGCCAAGCTTGCCGAGAAGGGCCTCAAACCCGTCCCCGAAGCCGACCCCGCCACCCTCATCCGCCGTCTCAGCTACGACCTCACCGGCCTGCCGCCCAGCGCGCACAACTTCGAATTTCGAGCTTCGAGTTTCGATTTTGACTCCCTCGTGGACCGCCTCCTGAGCAGCCCCGCCTTCGGCGAAAAATGGGCGCAGCACTGGCTCGACCTCGTCCGCTACGCCGAGACCCACGGCTACGACAAGGACAAGCCGCGCATGAACGCCTGGCCTTACCGCGACTACGTCATCCGCAGCCTCAACGATGACAAACCCTACGACCGCTTCGTGCAGGAGCAGATCGCCGGAGACGCGCTTTTTCCCGGCCAGCCCGACGGCATCCTCGGCCTCGGCTTCCTTGCAGCAGGACCGTGGGATTACATCGGCCACAGCGAGGTGGGCGAAGGCAAAGTGGACGGCCGCATCGCCAAGCACCTGGACCGCGACGAAATGGTCTCCGCTGTCTTCAACATCTTCACCAGCACCACCGTCCAGTGCGCGCAGTGCCATCACCACAAGTTCGACCCCGTCACCATGACGGACTACTACCGCCTGCACGCCGTCTTTGCCGCCGTGGATCGCGCCGACCGCGTCTTCACCGGCCTGCCGCCTGAAAAGGAAAAGGAGCGCAATACTCTGCTCGCCCAAATCAACGCCCTCAAAGCCGAGCAAACGAAACTCACCACCGACGCCAAGCGCGAACTCGGTGCGCGCACCTCAGGCATCGAGCGCCGCCTCGCCGAACTCAAACAAAAGCACGGCTCTCCGCTGCGCCCGCAGTATGGATGGCACAGCCACATTTCCAAAATCCAGGCCGCCGAAAAGTGGGTCCAGGTGGACCTCGGCAAGCCGCAGGGCGTCGAGCAAGTCCGCCTTATCCCCGCCTACGACGACTACAACAGCATCGGCGCCGGCTTCGGCTTTCCTCTGCGCTACAAGGTCGAGGCGGGCAACGACCCCGGCTTCAATACCGGCGTCCGCCTCATCCACGACGCCACCGCCGCCGACCAGCCCAATCCCCGCAACAGCGAGATCGTCCTTGATGTGGGCCGCGATGCTGTGCGCTACCTCCGCGTCACCGCCACCCGCCTGGCCCCGCGCAAAAACGACTACATTTTCGCTCTCGGCGAGATGCAGGCCATCGGTGGTGAAAACCACGACAACCTGGCCCAGGGCGCCGCCGTCACCGCGCTCGACAGCATTGAGGCCGCCCCGCGCTGGGGCCGCGCCAACCTCACCGACGGCATCTACCACCGCGAAGTCGGCGACCCCGCCGCGCTCGTCGAGATGCGCGAGCTTGAAGTTCAGAAAGCCGCCATTGAAAAGGAACTCGCCGATCCTCGGCGCGACGCCCGCCTTGCCGAGATCGAAAAACAGCTCGCCGACCTCAATCCCAAGCTCGCCACCTACCCCAAAGGCGAGCTCGTTTATGCCGCCTCAACCGACTTCACCGCGCAGGGCCGCTTCATCGCCACCGCCGGCAAGCCGCGCGAAATCCGGCTCCTGAACCGCGGTGATATCCGCGCCCCCGGAGGTCTCATGCAACCCGGCCTTCCCCCGCTCTGGCCCGGCGCGCCCGAGCAGTTCAACCTTCCTCCAGAAGCCCCCGAGTCCGCCGCGCGCGCCGAGCTGGCCAAAGCCATCACCGCGCGTGACAACCCGCTCTTCTGGCGCAGCATTGTCAACCGCCTCTGGCTCTGGACCTTCGGCCAGGGCCTCGTCACCAGCGCCAATGACTTCGGCCGCATGGGCCAGCCGCCTACCCACCCCGAGCTGCTCGACCACCTCGCCGCCACCCTGCGCGATGACCCTCAGCACTCGTTGAAAAACCTCGTCCGCCTGCTCGTCACCAGCCGCGCCTACCGACGCGCCAGCACCCATCACGAAGCCAACGCCGCCCTTGACGCCAGCAACGCCTGCCTCTGGCGCGCCAACCGCCGCCGCCTCAGCGCCGAGGAATATCGCGACAGCCTGCTCGCCGTCAGCGGTGTCCTGCGGATGGAGGATCGCGGCGGACCCAGCTTCCAGGATTTCGTCATCGAAAAACCGCAGCACTCCCCGCATTATCAATACCACCTCCACGATCCGCGCGACCCCTCCGCCCACCGCCGCAGCATCTACCGCTTCATCGTCCGCAGCCAGCCGCAGCCTTTCCTCACCAGCCTCGACTGCGCCGACCCCTCCCAAAGCGTTCCCCAGCGCGATGAATCCACCACCGCCCTCCAGGCCCTCACCCAGTGGAACAACCGCCTCGTCGAAGCCATGAGCGACACCTTCGGCCAGCGTCTCGGGCAGGAAAAAGACCCCGTCAACGCCGCCTTCACCCGCGCCCTCTCCCGCCCCCCCACCGCCGAAGAGCGCACCGTCCTCACCGCCCATCTTCAAGCCCACGGCCCCGCCGCCCTCGCCCGCGTTCTCTACAACCTCAATGCCTTCGTCTATTTGGATTGACACCATGAACCGCCGTCAGTTCCTCACCTCCCTCACCGGCCTCGCGCTGACCGACCTGCTGCTGCGGGACGCCGCGCTCGGCGCGCCCGGCACGCTGCGCGGCGGGCTGCATCATCCGCCGAAGGCAAAGCGCGTCATCCAGCTCTTCATGGCGGGAGCGGCCAGCCATGTGGACATGTGGGACCACAAGCCGCTGCTCACCCAAAAAGACGGCCAGCCCTGGGACCCTGGAGAGAAGGTGGAGCTCTTTCAAAGCACCCCCGGCGCCTGCTTCGGCAGCCCTTGGGCCTTCAAACCGCATGGACAGTCCGGCAAAATGCTCAGCGAGATCGTGGCCCCGCTCGGCGGCGTGGTGGACGACATCGCCTTCGTTCACAACGTCGTCGGCAAGACCGGCGTCCACAGCCAGGGCACGCTGCTGCAAACCACCGGCTTCCAACTCCCAGGCTTCCCCAGCGCGGGTTCCTGGGTCAGCTACGCGCTTGGCAGTGAGAGCGACAACCTGCCCTCTTTCGTCGTCCTGCCGGACCACCGCGGCCTCGCCTCCAACGGCGCCAAAAACTGGGCCAGCGCCTTCTTGCCCGCGCAGCACCAGGGCACCGCCATCCGCCCCGGCAGCGCCGAACCCGTCGCCGATCTGCTGCCGCCGCAGAGCGAGTTCATTACCCCCGGCTCCGACCGCGCCGGGCTGGATGTACTGGCCAAACTGAACACTGCCCACGCGCAAGCGCGCCCCGGTGATGACCGCCTGCTGGCGCGCGTTCGCAGCTACGAACTGGCCGCCGCCATGCAGCTCAGCGCCACCGACGCTCTGGATGTCTCCAAGGAGCCGCGGCACATCCAGGACCTCTACGGTCTCGCCTCCGAAGGCCCCGGCGTGGATGACACCACGATCAACGTCAAAGCCGAGACCGAATTCTTTGGCCGCAAATGCCTCGTCGCCCGCCGTCTGCTGGAGCGCGGCGTGCGTTTTGTGCAGATCTGGAGCGGCAACGACAACGGCTTCCCCCGGCGCAACTGGGACAGCCATGAGGACGTGAAGCGCGATCACGAGCCGCTCTCCCTCGGCATGGCGCATGGCACGGCGGCGCTGATCAAAGACCTCAAACAGCGCGGCATGCTGGAGGACACGATCATCCTCTGGACCACAGAATTCGGTCGCATGCCCTGCTCCCAGGGCAGCAAGGGCCGGGACCACAACCCCTTCGTCTTCACCAACTGGCTCTGCGGCGGCGGCATCTTGGGCGGCACCTATGGCGAAAGTGATGAATGGGGATTCCGCCCGCAGGACACCGCCAATGCCACCACCGCCCATGACATCCACGCCACCCTCCTGCACCAGCTCGGCATCAACCACGAGCGTCTCACCGTCCGCCACAACAGCATTGACCGACGCCTCACCGACGTCCACGGCCATGTGCTCAAGGCGATGCTAGTGTGAGCCGCATCTTTCCTCTCGTCTCCAGGCGGGACGCGGCTAAAATGGCCGCCCATGTCCCAGCCTGCAAATCCGAGTCCGCACCAGCCCCCCGCCGCGGGCGCCTCCGCCGCGCGGTTGCTCGCACTCGCGGAAACAGGACGTCCAGATTCCTATTACCGGCTGGCGCGCATGGTGGCGCGTGTTTTGACCAGCCAAAGCCTGCGCCGCCGCCGCAAATGGTGCGAGCTGGCGCATGCACTCGCCGCCTCATCAGGAGTCGAGGCGCGTCTCATCATGCAGGCGCTGCGGCGCTTTGATCCCGGCGCAGCCGCAAACTTCCCTGTGAAATCATGAGCTGGGAAACTCCACCCCCGGTGTGGGACACGCCCGCGGGCAGAATGCTGGATGCCTTTCTGGCAGCGCTAAAAAAGGACGCGCCCGGTTACAGCGAACCCCTCACCATTTTCGGCTCCGCCGCCATCCAGCTCTGCCTGGACGAGTCCTTCACCAGCGCCGATGTGGATGTGATGGCGCTCACAGGAAACGAGCGCCTGCGCGAGATCGCAAAGACGGCGGGCTTGGGCGCCACAGGCAGCATCCGCGCCGCCTACGGCATCCAGATTTGCCCGCCGCAACTGTTCCGCACCACGCCTCATTATCTGCTTCGGGCGCGTATGGAGCGCAGACATGGCATCAAAGTCATCCTGCCGCATTTGCGGGATGTGCTGCTGGCGAAGCTGCACCGTTCCCGCGCGCCTGACCAGGAAGGTCTGGCGCCCAAGGACAGGCGCGCCTTCCAACGCGTGCGCGAACTCTGTGGCGGTCATCCCACCGAGGCGGATGTCATTGAGGATCTCCGGCTTTGCAGCCAGGATCTCCTCATCCAGGCAGCCGAAGAGCCGAATGCCTTCCGCCTGAATGTGCTCGATTTATTTCGCTCCGTGTTCGGCCGCGGTTTGGACATCGAGAATGAAATTTTAAAGCCCGCACGCCAAGCCCTCGGCACCGTTCAGGATGTGGATCATGAGGAAATCCAGCGGCGGCTGGCAAGTCTGCGCCCCGACCGTGATTGACGCCGAAGGCTCACTCCCCGTGATGAGAACCACTGGCAAACACCTCCCCCGCCCTTTTCAGTTCCTCGACAAAAACGGCCAGCACTTTGTCCCTGGCCTGGCGCGTGGTGACGCCTGCGGAAATGCAGACGGGCGCGGGTTGCGGCTGGAGTGTCTTCAAGACGATGCGCTCCGGCACGAGGCAGGCGATGCGCTCCACCACGAGCGCCACGCCGAGGCCTGCCTCCACGGCGCTGATGAGGCTGGTCACGCCGTCGCATTCGCTGGCGACGCGGGCTTTGATGCCCTGGCTTTTGAACCAGCCTGAAAGCAGCGCCCAGTAGTCGGGATACTCGCGCTGATTGTAAACCACGAGGCGCTGTCCATCGAGATCGGCGGGCAGCAGGGTCGTTTTGCCGGCCAGGGCATGCTGGCGCGGCACGGCCACGCACCAGCGCTGCTTCTGCACGGGCGTCCAAACCATCTCCGGCACCTCTTTGCCGGGCGGCACAGTGACGATGACATCGAGCGCGCCTTTTTGCAGTCCCTCGACCATTTCGGTCGAACTGAGATCGCTCAGTTCCACGCGCGCCTTCGGATGAAGCTGGGAGAAGGCCTCCATCGCCGGCGCCAGGATGCCCGCTGTGAGGGAGGGCGAATAGCCCACACGCAGCGTCTGCGCCCGCGCCGCCGTCTTGATGCGCTGCTCCAAATGATCCGCCCGCTCCAGCAGCGCGCGCCCCTCCCGCAGCAGCAGCTCCCCTGAGGCCGTCAAAGAAAACGAATGCGCGCCACGCTCCAGCAGCGGCACCCCGAGATCATCCTCCAGCGACTTGATCTGCCGGCTCAGCGCGGGCTGCGTGAGGCTCAGGCGCGCGGCCGCCTTGCTGATGTTGCCATCCTCGGCGGCGGCGATGAAGGAGCGCAGGAGTCGGAGTTCCATGAGCGGTCAGTCAGTCACGACTTCGGGGTATTGCTGGCGCAGGAAGATCAGGTCGGGAATGTCCTTCTCGCGGTGAGTTTTGAATCTGTAAACCCCGCGCAGACAAAGAAAGTGCCCCTGGCTGGCGAAAAACTGGTTCCGAGTCTCCTGCATTCCGGCAGGGGAGACAGGCGGCTTGCGCCGTCCCACGGTCTTGCCGATAGGCTCGTCCAGATTGATCACGGTTCGCGGCTGCATGGTGAATGGTAGAGCCTGACGCATCATCCGCCAAGCCTCATCCTGCCTGCGCCGGGGTCTCCAGGCTTGGGGCGTGGAATGTTGATCACGACCCCATGCGGCTCCGGTGCTCGCTGGGGCGCCAGCCGATCCACTTTTTGAAGGTGTTGCTGAAGACGAAGGGGTTTTGGTAGCCGACGGTGTGGGAGACGGTCTCGACTTTGAGGTTGGTGGTGGAGAGCAGCTCGCAGGCCTTCCTCATGCGCAGCCAGGTGACGTGGTGCATGGGGGTGCGGCCGAGGGTCTTGCGGCAGAGGCGGCGGAGGTGCTCGGAGCTGACGTGGGCCTGGTGGGCCAGTTCGTCGAGCGTCCAGTCCCGGCCGACATCGGCGGCCACCTTTTCCCACACGCGCCAGAGGCGGTCGTCCTGCTGCCAGGGCTGGGCGAAGCGCTCGATGTAGCTTTGAATGAGCTCCACCCAGTGAAACATGGCGGCGGGCTTGGCCTCGTGCGCGGCCTCTTCGATAAGGCCCTCGATGGCGCTCCACAGCGGCCTGCCGTGGAAGGCGGCCATCTGCGGGGAGCTGCTGCTGAGGATGGGGCGCTGGCCGGGCTCCTGCTCATAGCGCACCCAGCAGCAGCGCCAGGCTTTGCCTTTGACGGCCTCGAAGGCGTTCACCATGAAAGGCGGCAGCGCCACGGCCATGCCCGAGCCGCATTTCTGCCAGCGGCCGTCCACCAGCACGCGGCCCTCCCCCTCCAGGCAGGCCAGGAAATACAGGCCGCCCTGGTGCATGCGCACGATGCGGTAGGGCGCGCGCGCCGTCATGACGCCGGCGTGGGAAATACGGTGCGCGCGCAGGCTGCCGCAAACCGGAGCACCGCGCAGCCAGGGGCGGCGGTCGGCTTCGTCGGCGCGCACCACGCGATAGTCGGTGTCCGGGCCGTGGGTGTGCGTTTCGGATAGTTCATGGATGGCGGCGGAGGCGTGCATGGTGGCGGGACTTGTGGTTTACGCTGCTTGTCGCTTTATAGCATGTGTCATCCGGCAGTGTGCCGCGCGTGACCATCCAATATCAATCCCAAATCCACCACCACCATGCCCAACCCTTGGACCGGAATCGGCAACCCCTACACGAAGCAGGAAGTCATTGACCGCCTGAAAGCCACCCTGGCCAAGGGGGAGCCCATCATTGCCGCGGGCGCGGGCACTGGCATCAGCGCCAAGTTCATCGAGAAAGGCGGCGCCGACCTCATCATCATCTACAACAGCGGGCGCTTCCGCATGATGGGCCACGGCAGCACCTGCGGCCTGATGGCGTATGGAGATGCGAACGCCATCGCCATGGAGATCGGCGAATACGAGGTGCTGCCCGTGGTGAAGGAGATCCCCGTGATCTGCGGCGTGCATGCCACGGACCCGCGCCGCCGCATGTGGCACTGGCTGGGCCGGGTGAAGGAGATGGGCTTCAGCGGCGTGAACAACTTCCCCACGCACACGATCGTGGACGGGCACTTCCGCGGCGTGTTGGAGGAGACGGGCATGAGCGTGCGGAAGGAGTTTGAAATGGTGGGCCTGGCCTCGCGCATGGACCTTTTCAGCATCGTCTATGTGGCCACGCCGGAGGAGGCTGTGGAAATGGCGAAAAACGGCGCGGATGCCGTCATCGCCCACGTCGGCACCACCGTCGGCGGCAGCATCGGCGTGGTGAATGCCGTGGTGGACTGGGACTTCACGGTGAACCGCACGCAGGAGATCATAGACGCGGCCAAAAGCGTGAAGCCGGACATTTTCACTCTCACCCACGGCGGACCCATCAACACGCCGAAAGATGTGGAATACATCCTCGGCAAAACCACGGCGGACGGCTTTGTCGGCGCCAGCAGCCTGGAACGCATGGGCGTGGAGGACTCCCTGACGAGCCTGACGCGTGAGTTCAAGGGCGTGCGGAGGTGAGGGAGAACTCACAAAATCAACATGCAGTCTCCGTAGCTGAAGAAGCGGTATTTTTCCCGCACGGCTTCGGCGTAGGCGCTCAAAATGAGGTCTTTGCCGGCGAAGGCGCTGACGAGCATGAGCAGGGTGGACTTTGGCAGGTGGAAGTTTGTCAGCAGCGCGCCGCAGGCGCGGAACTTGAATCCTGGATAAATGAAAATGTCCGTGCTGCCACCAGCTGCGGTGATGCGTCCGTGGTCGCGGGTTACGGATTCGAGAGTGCGCATGGAGGTGGTGCCGACGGCGATGACGCGGCGCGCGGCGGCGATGGCGGCGGCGGTTTCCTCAGGCACCTGGTAGCGCTCGGAGTGCATGACATGGTCCTCGACACGCTCCGCTTTCACGGGCTGAAAGGTGCCCGCGCCGACATGCAGGGTGACAAAGGCATGCGGCAGCGCGGCCAGCAGATCCGGTGTGAAGTGAAGCCCGGCTGTGGGCGCGGCGATGGCGCCCGAAGCGCGCGCATAGACGGTCTGGTAACGCTCGCGATCCTCCGCCCGGTCCATCCGGCCCATGTAATGCGGCAGGGCCAGGTGGCCGTGCGCGTCCTCATCCACGGGCTGGTCGAATTCGATGACGCGGTCGCCATTTTCCAGGACTTCGACCACGGTGCCGGTGGCGCCGCCGATCCCGACGGTGTGGCCCGGCCTGAGGCGGCGACCGGGCTTTACCATGCAGCGCCAGCGTGTGGCGGTGAGGCTGTCCACGCGCAGCAGCTCTTTTTTTCCGTCATTGGAGAAGAAGCGCGCGGGGACGACACGGGTGTCATTGAGCACGAGAAGGTCGCCTTCCCGCATGAAGCCAGGCAGCTCGCTGAAATGACGGTGCTCCACGACCCCGCTGTCGCGCTGCACGACCATCATGCGCGAATCCGCCCTGCCGGCCAGAGGCTCGGAGGCGATGAGTTCGGGCGGCAGGGTGTAGTCGAAGTCGGCGGTGAGCACGCGGTCTGGGGGAATGGCAGGCGCGGCTTTGACGGCCGCGTTCGAAGGAGAAACAAAAAGCGGAATCCTGCCGGTAGCAGGATTCCGCCGATTTGAAAGGGAATCAGGAGTGGCGCTTACCAGCGCTCGCCTTCTTCTTCACGACCGCCACGACCGCCGCGGTCCCAGCTCTTGCCGCCACGACCACCGCCGCCGCCGCCATAGCCGCCGCGACCACCGCCGCCGCCGCCGTAACCGCCGCGACCACCACCGCCGCCGCCTCCATAAGCGGGGCGCTCCTCTTTCGGGCGGGCTTCGTTGATGGTCAGCACGCGGCCGCCAAAGTCTTTGCCATTGAGACCCGCGATGGCGGCATTCATGGCTTCGGGAGTGTCCATGGAGACGAAGGCGAAGCCGCGCGGGCGGCCGCTCTCACGATCCATCGGGAGGAAGACGTCGGTGACGCCTCCAAACTGGGAAAACAGATCGCGCAGATCCGCTTCGGATGCCTTGAAGGGGAGATTCCCCACATACATTTTGGTGTTCATTGTCGGTGATGCTGAATGTGTCTCTGATCGTGACCTGCCAGAAACCTCACCGACGAAACGCTCACCTGATGAATCTTCTGACCTGACCTTCAAACAGGTGGACGGCGAAAGCTCAACGAGAAGCCGTGCTTTGCAAGCGGGGATTCCTATTTTTTCCTCTGACGCCGTCACCGAGCGCGCGCTGCCATCAATGACTCGATCTCCTCCGCCTCGATGGGTATGTCCGCCATGAGGTCGGTGTTTTCGGTCTCGCCGATGAGGATGTCGTTTTCCAGGCGAATGCCCAGCCCTTCCTCGCGGATGTAAATGCCGGGTTCGACGGTGAGGACCATGCCGGCGCGCAGGGGCTCCCAGGTGGCGCCGACATCATGCACATCCACACCCAGATGGTGGCTGGTGCCGTGCGGAAAGTATTTTTTAAAGAGCGGCTTGTCGGGATCCTGCTTCTCCACGGCATCTCGGTCCAGCAAGCCGAGGCCCAGTAGCTCAGTGGTCATGAGACGGCCCACCTCATCCTGGTACTCCCGCAGGATGACACCCGGCCGGAGCATGGAGCAGGCGGCGCGGAAGACGCGCAGCACGGCATCATAGACCTGGCGCTGGCGCGGGGTGAAGCGGCCGTTGACCGGTATCGTGCGCGTGAGGTCGGCGTTATAGTTGGCAAAGTTCGCGGCCACGTCGAGCAGCAAGAGGTCGCCGTCTTTGCATTCCTGGTGGTTCGTGATGTAATGGAGCACGCAGGCGTTCGCTCCGGCGGCGATGATGGGCGTGTAGGCAAAGCCGCGCGCCCGCTGGCGGAGGAACTCGTGGGCCAGCTCGGCCTCGACTTCAAACTCATGCGCGCCGGGTTTCACAAACCGGCACACGCGCCTGAAGCCGTCGCCCGTGATGCGCGCGGCCTCGCGCAAGGCCGCTATCTCGGCGGGGTGCTTCTCACTGCGCAGGCGGTGCATGAGCGGGGCCAGGCGGCGCAGGTCGTGCAGCGGATACTCCCGGCGGACGCGGCGTGTGAAGCGGGTTTCGCGCGTCTCCACCGGGCTGGTGGCGCGCGGGTGCTCGTTGGAGTTTAGGAACACCTGGTCCGCGTAGCACATGAGCTGGCGGAAGGCGGTCTCGAAGTCCTGAAGCCAGCTCACGCGCTGGATGCCCGAGCGCTCCGCGGCCTGCTCCTGCGTGAGTTTTTCACCCTCCCAAAGGGCGACCTGCTCGTTGGTCTCGCGCACGAAGATCATCTCCCGCTGCTTGGGGTCGGGCGCGTCCGGGCAGAGCATGAGGATGGTTTCCTCCTGGTCCACGCCGCTGAGATGATACAGGTCGCTGTTTTGGACAAAGCCGAGCGTGCCGTCAGCGTTCGCGGGCATCACATCGTTGGCGTGCAGGATCACCAGCGAACGCGGAGGCAGCATGGCCTTGAGACGCTGGCGGTTGCTTGTGAAGAGGTCGGCTGGCAGGGGCGGGTAACGCATGGCGGCGGAGTCTGGACGGCGCGCGCGCAAAGCACAAGCCCGTACTCCGCGCCAGCCATTCCTCATGAATGGTGCCGGATGAGAAGCCGCGCAGCCACTGCCGAATGCGACACACTCTTTGCCAGCAGGATCATCCCGCATATGGCGTTTCAATCGGAGACCAATCATGAAGCTCCTTCCGCCCGTTTTCACTGCCCTGCTCGGCGCTTTCGCGTCCGCGGCGGACCGCCCCAACATCGTCTTCTTCCTCACCGATGACCAGACATCCGGCTCGCTGGGCTGCTACGGCCATCCGCTGGCGCAGACGCCGAATCTCGACTCCCTCGCGGCGCGCGGCACGCGCTTTCAGAACGCCTTCGTCAGCCACTCCATCTGCTGGGTCAGCCGCACCACCATGCTCACCGGCCTCATGGGCCGCAGCCATGGGACAAAGGAGGAGCCGGAGCACCTCACAGCAGAAAATGCGCGGGCGTTTTACACCGATCTGCTTCGCCAGGCGGGCTACCGCACCGGCCACTACGGCAAATGGCACACCAAGCTGCCCAAAGGCAGCAAGCCGGCGGATCATTTCGATGTGTTCGAGGATATTGGCCGCAATCCCTTCTTCAAAAAGCTGCCGGACGGCACCCTGCGGCATGAGACGGACCTCATCGTGGACCGTGGCATCGAGTTCGTGAAGCAGCAGCCGAAGGACAAGCCCTTCGCGCTCAACATGTGGTTCAACGCCTGCCATGCCGAGGACGCCGACCGCCGCCCCGGCCTGCACTTCGCCTGGCCGCAGTCCGCAAACGGATTGTATGCCGACCAGGAGATGTACCGCCCGCGTCTCGATGATCCGGCCATCTTTGAGGCGCTGCCGGACTTTTTCAAAACCAGCATCACCCGCGAGCGCTACTTCTGGCGCTGGAACACGCCGGAGAAGTATCAGACGAACATGCGCGCCTACCTGCGCCAGGTCACCGGCATCGACAACGCCATCGGCCGCTTCCTCAAGGCGCTTGAAGAGGCCGGACTCGCGGACAACACCATCGTCGTTTATTCCGCCGACAACGGCTATCACATGGCCAACCGCGGCCTCACCGGCAAATGGTCGCACTTTGAGGAATCCCTGCGGGTGCCGCTCATCATCGCCGATCCGCGCGTGGATAAACCGCAGCGCGGCAAGGTCAGCGAGGCCGCCGCGCTGAATGTGGACCTGCCCGCTTCCTTCCTCGACTGGGCGGGCGTGCCCGTGCCCGCGGCCTATCATGGCCGCAGCCTCAAACCGCTGGTCGAAAGCGCCAAACCCGCCGGCTGGCGCACGGAGACGTTTCACGAGCACTTCGCCGTGCGGAACCGCATCCCCGCTTACGAAGGCGTGCGCACGGAGCGCTTCAAGTATGTGCGCTACTTTGACCACAATCACGAGTACCTGCATGACCTTCAAAACGATCCCGACGAGCTGAAAAACCTAGCCAGCGATCCTGCGCACGCCGGCACGCTGAAAAAGCTGCGCCAGCGCACGGATGAGCTTGTCGCCCAATACGGCGGTCCGCTGCCAGCGATGAAGGGCCAGTTTCAAAAGTCCACCGACGCGCATCCCGTGGCCAGCGCGGCCGTTTCCGTGCCGCCCGGTCCGGATGGCTGGGTGAATCTCTTCAATGGCAAAAACCTCAACGGCTGGGACGGCGATCCGCAATACTGGTCCGTCGAGGATGGTGCCATCACCGGCAAAACCGACGGCACGCTGAAGATGAACCGTTTCCTCACCTGGAAAGGCTCCACCATCCGCAACTTTGATTTGCGCGTGAAGGTGAAGGTCACCGCCGGCGGCAACAGCGGCCTGCAATATCGCGGCGCCATGCTGCCGGAAGTCGGGCTGGACATCGTCAGCGGCTACCAGTGCGACATCGTGGCGAACAACCCGGACTACAACGGCATGCTCTATGAGGAGCGCGGACGCCGCATCCTCGCGCACACCGGGGAGAAGGTCATCGTCGCGCCGGATGGCAGGCCGTGGATCGTTGGGAAAATGGAGGTCAAACAGTTCGCGCCGGATGAATGGCACGACTACCGCGTGCTCGTGCGCGGCAATCATCACCAGCACTGGATTGACGGCCACATGACCGCCGACCTCATGGACTTCGACGAAAAAGGCCGCTCGCTCGACGGCGTGCTCGGCGTGCAGGTGCATGTCGGCCCCGCGATGAAGATCCAGTTCAAGGATTTCAAAATCCAGCACCTGCCCGATGACCTGCCACTGCTGAAATTTGAGGATCACCCCATTCCCGCCGGCTCACCCGGTGTGAAACCGCAGGGCAAGCTGCCCAAAGACTGGCAGCCGCCGGTTTATGGCGGGAAGTGATGCGGACTCAAGTCTCCCGCCTCACGAAAAGATGCGCTTTCAAGCCCGCATCTGGCATGCCTTTCAAGCTCGAAATACCGCAATAGTTTTGGCTGGTTTCGGCTGTAGTTGTGAAATGACTGCCGGTGCCTGCCAAATTCGGCTGGCTGGAATCATGGCCACAGCCGTATAATGGCTTTTGCATAGCTTCCTTCAACGCATGAAAACGCCCGCCTGCCTTGCCACTCTCCTTGCCGTTGTATCCGCGCATGCTCTCACGCCCCAGGAGATGCAGCAGCGCCGCCAGGAGATCGTGACCGAGATCCCTGCGATGAAAAACCAGCCGGAGTCCTTTTCCGGCCTGGTGAAGCATCCCGGGCTCAGCGCCAGCACATGGGTGCGCTTTCCCTTTGTGCAGAACCCCGGCAGCCTCGGCATGGATCGCAAAGGCCGCATCTTCGTGGCCGAGGTGAACCGTTTCTGGCAGGGCGTGGCGGACCTGCGCGGCATCAATGAATTCATCCGCGGCGACTTTCAGTCCCGGTCGCTGGAGGACCGCGTGAAGCTGCAAAACTCCATCCCAGGCCGTGTGCCGGAGGGTTTTTGGACCAACACCGCCGACCGGCTCATCCGCCTGGAGGACGCTGATGGCAACGGCGCGGCGGACAAGCGCTCGGTCTTTGCGGACAGCTTTTACGAGCAACTCGACGGCCTCGGCTTCTCCGTGCTGCCGGAGGATGATGCGGTGTATTTCACCTGCATCCCGAGTGTGAGGAAGCTCACCGACGCGAACGATGATGGCGTCGCCGACACGAATGAATCGCTGGTCACCGGCTTCGGCGTACGCGTTTCCTTTATCGGCCACGATCTGCACGGCATCGTGCGCGGGCCGGATGGACGGCTGTATTTCAGCGTCGGCGACCGTGGCTATCATGTGACCACGAAGGAGGGCAAAGTTTTCGAGGCTGGAGGCAAGGGTGCGATCTTCCGCTGCGAGTCGGATGGCACGGGCTTCGAGGTCTTCTGCAATGGCCTGCGCAACCCCACCGAGCTGGCCTTCGACGAGAACGGCAATCTTTTCACCTTCGACAACACCGGCGACATCGGTGACAAGGCGCGCATGGTCTATGCGCTCGAAGGTACGGACTCCGGCTGGGACATGAGCCACCAGTGCGCGCATCAGTATGTCGATCACATGGACTGGGAGGAGTTTCATCCCAAGGTCAGCGTGTGGGTGGCGGAGAAGATGTTTGCCACGGAGGGCGAAAACCGTCCCCATTGGGCCTATCCGCCTGCGGCAAATGTGAGCCGCGGTCCCTCCGGCCTCGCCTGGATCACGGGACAGACCGCGCCGGAGGATCTGCGTGGGAAGTTCCTGCTGGCTGACTACGGCGGTGCGCCGCAGAGCTGCAAGATCACCGCTTATGGCGTGAAGGGCAGCGGTGCGGGCTATTCACTCGCGAGCGAGGAAGTCATCGTCGAAGGCGTGGGTGCCAGCGATGTGGAGCAGGGCTTCGACGGCAGCATCTACATCTGCGATTTCGGCGGCGGCTGGTCCGTGAACTCCAATGGCGCGATCCATAAGCTCACCCCCAAGGATGCAGCTCTGCAAAAAGCGGCCGCAGAACTCGCCGCGATGTTCAAGCGCGGCCTCACCGCCAATTCGCCAGATCAGCTCGCCACCGCGCTGGCATCGCCCGACCGCCGCTTGCGCCAGATGGCGCAGTTCGAGCTCGTCAAACGCGGTGTGGCCGGACAGGCAGCGCTGCTCGCCGCAGCCAAAAATGCCGCCCAGCCAGTCGCGAGCCGTTTGAATGGTGTCTGGGGTCTTGGACAGTTCGCACGACAGAACGAAGCAGCGGCTCGGGCCGCGCTCATCGAGCTTTCCAAAGACACAGATGCCGAAATCCGCGCCAATGCCGCCCGTGTGCTCGGCGATGCTGGTGGCGAAGACGTGCAGGCCCGTCTGCTTGAAATGACTGCCGATGAATCGCCACGCGTGAAGTCGCTCGCCATCATCGCACTGAGCCGTGTCGCCAAAACAGGAGATGCTGCCGCCATCGCGGCCATTCATGCAGCGGCGAAAGCCAACGCAGGCACTGACATCGTGCTGCGTCATGCCTGCGGCACCGCGTTGAAGCGCCTCGGCACCATCGAAAGCGCCATCGCGCTCGCCAGCGATGCCAGCGCGGAGTTGCGCCTGCTCGCCGTGCTCCAGCTTCGCCATCAGGAAAGCGCGGAGCTGGCCCGCTTCCTCGCTGATCGCGACGTCATGATCCGCGATGAAGCCATTCGCGCCATCTACGACACCGCCGCGCTCTACACGGCTGCTGGCGAGGCTTTGTCAAAACTGTCGCCCACCGCCGAAATGCCCCTGCTCGTGCAGCGCCGCATCGTTTGCGCCAGCTATCGACGCGGAAATGCGGAGCTTCTTTTGCAACACGCCGCCAATGCCGCGCTCGACATCAGCGTGCGCGAGGCCGCGCTGCATGGACTGCGCCTTTGGGAAAAACGTATCACCACCGATCCTGTGCTCGGTGGTTACCGCGCGATCCCTGGCGGGGCGCGAAGCCTCAAGGAACTCGGCGGCAGCATCGGCGGCGCCTTGAAGCAGTTCCTCGCCAGCCAGCCTCCGCAGAAGCTTGCCGCGCTCGCTTTGAAGCTCGCTGATGACACCGGCACCCAGCTTGAAACCACCACGCTGGCCAGCCTTGTCGCCGACACGAAGCAGCAAGCCGCTGTTCGCACCGCCGCGCTCGACAGCCTCGTCAAATCAGCGCCCGATGAAGCCCGCAGGCTCGTCACCGCGCATCTGACAGACACGAACGCCGAGGTCGCCGCCGCGGCGCTGCGCCACGGCCTCGCGATGAAGCTCGAAGGCCTCGCCGATGCCGCCCGCAAGGCCGCCGACAGCGGTCCTCTGCCTGCAGCGCGTGCGGGATTGGAAGTCATCGCCGCCCTGCATCCCGCCGAGGCTCTGGAGCGCTGGACGAAGCGCGAGGCCAGCGGCCTGCGGCGCGAACTATGGCTCGATCTCTTCCTCGCCCTGCAAACTTCCAAGGACGCCACCGCGCAGCAGGCTGCGGCCACCTTTGCTGCAAGCGCCATGGATGCCGTGCCCATGCTCAGCATCACCGGCGGCGATCCGAAGGCTGGCGAGGTCGTCTTTCGCAATCAAGGCGCCTGCCTCCAATGCCACAAGGTCGGCAACGATGGCGGCATCCAAGGGCCTGCGCTTGATCTCGTGGCCGAGCGCTTGAAGCCCGAGAAAATCGTCGAGTCCCTCCTGAATCCAAATGCCGAGATCACCGCCGGTTACGGCATGTCCTCGGTGACGCTCGCGGATGGCGCGCTCGTGGCAGGCCGCATCACCGAAGACACGCCTGAGAAGCTCACCGTCATCGGCCTGGACGGCAAGGCGGGCACTTACCCTCGCAGCCAGGTCAAGACCGTCACCCCGCCCGTGTCCGCCATGCCGCCGATGGCCATGGCCCTGCCGCCGCCGATGCTCCGCGACCTCGTCGCCTACCTCCGCACCCGCGACCACACCACCGCTCCGAAGCAAGACGCCGACGCCCATGGTGATGAGAAGGAGAAGGTGGCTAAGTGAGAACCAGGCAAAACCGCAGGAACTCCGGCTTCCCAATGGATCATCTGCGCATGAGCTTCTTGCCTCGTTCTCCGAGTCGCTCAACAGTGTGGGAGCAATGAAGCGCGCCATCAACACAGGGAACGGGAATTGGCAGGAGACCACCCTCGACGGCCCCCGCCTGAGGCGGTGGATGCTGGATGCCTCCGCTTGCGTGGAGCTTGCCCGCAGTCGAATCGCACGGCTCGGGTTCGACGAAGCGCTGCCTCCCTATCGTCGTGTCAGAATCAGCCCCGGTGGCAGCTTTGTGCTGGCCTGTGTGAGCGGGAGTGGATTCATCCTTTTGGACGGCAAGTGGCAACGGGTGAGGCCAGGAATGGTCTGCCTGGCCCCACCGAGGGTGCTTAACGCTTTTTACGCCGCGGGAAGCGAGCGCTGGTCCTTCGCATGGGTGCGCTATGACGAGCCTGCCTTTGTGGCGCCTGTCGTTGGGGCATCCTCGCCGGTGGTGTCCAAAGCCCGCGCGGATGAGGCTTCCCGTCTTGTGTCCGGTCTCCGTGCCGAATGGGAGGGGGAAAGGGAGCCGCGCATGATCCATCATTGGCTGGAGCTGATCCAGGCGACTGTCCGCCGCTTCGCGCAGCCGTGGCGAAGCCGCGAGCCGCGCGTGACGAAGTTGTGGACCGAGGTGGGGGAGGATTTGGCGCGCGACTGGACTCTGGAGGAACTCGCTCATCGCTGCCATTGCAGCTCGGAGCATCTGAGGCGGCTATGCATGAGGGAAATGGGCCGCAGCCCGATGCAGCACCTGACCTGTCTGCGCATGGAAAAAGCGCGTCAAATGCTCGAATCCAGCAGCGACAAGCTGGAGGCCGTGGCGGCAGGCGTGGGTTATGCGAACGCGGTTATTTTCTCGCGGGTTTTCAAAAGATGGGTGGGAGTGGCTCCGGGCGAATATCGCGGGCGGTTGTAATCCATTTGATGGGGTTTAGGCATCGCTGAAAAGCATGGCATCCATTCTGGAGGCATTGCCGTCCTTGTCTGTTTCGCGCACCGGCTCAGATTTCATGCCGGGGTTGCAAGCAACGCTCTCATGGCGGAGTGCAGCACATCCTCCACATCAGGACTCACGCGCGACACCGGGCCGACCTCGTAGCCGCCCTGGGTGTAGGAAATGCGCGTGCCGATGTAGCCGGGCGCGTTGTCGCCATAGGCGGCCATGGCGATGAAATCACCGGGGCTCGTCTGCTGCGCGGCGATCTGGTATTCGATGAACAGCTCGGCGGGCATGTGCAGGATGCGCGCGCCGCCGAGGCGCAGGCAGGTCAATGGGATTTTGACGCCTTCACGGGCGCGCTGAATGAACACCGCCTCACGCGTGGCGAAGGCCCGCTTGGCAAACGGGAGCGATGAGTCCGCGAGGGTTTTGAGCAATGCGCCGGCAGCCTCCGGGTTGCGCAACGGCAGCGCCACCGGTTCGATGCGCCATTCGATGTCGGCAGCGGTGATGATTTGCTTCTTTTGCGACTCCCACGCGGCCTTCATGCCCGCAAAGACACGTTCGGCGAGCACGGGGCGGTTTTCCGGGCTGCCATCGTTGTATTTGCCGGCGGTGATGTTGCCGCCCGCGCCGTTGAAATGAATGAAGCGCACGCCGGGCGCGGCCTTGTCCATCAAAGCACGGGCTCCGCCGATGAAGTCCCAGTTCACGCCGCCTTTGCCATAGTAGCTCATCGGATGCGTGGCGTAGTAGCTGAGCGCGGCGAGGGGCCTTTCGCCCTGCCAGAAGGTCACCATGCGCAGCAGCGGATCAATCACGCCCTCCGGCGCGGTGGCGGCCTGCGGATGCTTCGACGCGCTCATGCGGGTGAAGGACACCTTGCCGTCCGGGCCGAGCACGCGGCGGTTGGAGGCCACTTTCTCGATCTTCCCCGAACCAAAGCCGACCTGCGTGATACTCTCCGCCTGTGTCAGACAATTCCGCGCCGCATCGGCAATCGCCTCGAACACACGCTGGTCGAGCTGCGCGTTGGAAAATCGCCCGCCAAGCCCGTGCTCGGTGAGGAGTCTCTCCGTATCCAAATCGCTGCCCGGCGCGTCATGCTGATGCACCGTATGCACCGCCACGCGATCACTCGTCGTGCCGACGGCCTTGGCGATGGTCTCGCGAATCAGGACATGGCTCGCATTGGCCAGAGCCACCCAGTCCAGCGCGCACAGCACGATGGGCTGCCCGGAGCCGAGAATGACGATGCCCCGCGCCAGCAGCGGCGTGACGATCTGTATGACCGGCATCACATTGCCATGGCACAGCGGCGACTCCAGCGGCGGCGTGACATCCACCTCAAACGTGGCGATGCGCAAACCGCCTTCCGCAGCATGGAGATTCAGCAAAGGCGCGGCGAGAAGGCTTTGGGTGAAGAGGCGGCGTTTCATGGCGGGTTTTTGTCAGTTCTTCAGTTAGGCTGCCAGGGGCGGTGCCAAGCTTCGAACTCCTTGGCCATCGCGGCGACACGTTCGGGATGTTCGCTGGAGAGATTGCGGGTTTCGGCGCGATCCTGGCTGAGGTTGTAGAGTTCCCACGCGCCCTTCGGCGGGGAGACGATCTTCCATGGGCCCCTGCGCACGGCCCGGTGGCCGCTGGTGGCCCAGCAGAGGCTTTCATGGCCTGCTCGCGGCTTTCCTTCGAGCACCGGGCGCAAAGATTTTCCGGCCGGCGGGGCGATGACTCGGTTGTCGAACTTTTGCGGGCAAGTCTGCCCGGCGACATCCAGCACGGTGGCGGTGATGTCGGTGATGTGGCTCAGCTCATGGGTGATCTGCCCGGCTTTCGTCACGCCGGGCCACCAGGCGATCAGCGGGGAGGCGATGCCGCCTTCGTAGTTCGACTGCTTGTGATCCCGGAACGGCGTGTTTGACAGGCAGGACCAGGCCGGGCCGGCGGTGACAAAGGTGTCTGCCGGACCCGGCATGATGCCGGGCTTGTTGCCCACTCGCGTGAGGGTGCCATCGCTGCGCCAGGTGCGGTCCGGCTTGTCGAGCTGGCCCACGGACCGGTCGGAGGCGCCGTTGTCGCTGAGGAAAAAGACGAGCGTGTTCGTGCCGCGCACCGCCTCCATCACACGGCCCACGCTTTGATCCAGGCAGTCAATCTGCGCGGCGAAGACCGCCATGCGCTCGGCCTCCCAGTCGAGGTTCTGCGCCTCGCCCCAGGGCTTGGCTTTGGCATCGCGCGCGGCGAGCTGTGAGCTGGCTGGCAGCAGGCCTTTTTCGATGAGCCGCTTCAGCCGCTGCTCGCGCGCGGTGTCCCAGCCAAGTTCGCGGTAGAGCTTCCGATACTTCGCGATGTCCGCCTCCTTCGCATGCAGCGGCCAGTGTGGCGCGTAGTGGGACATGTAGAGAAGAAAGGGTTTCTGCTTGTCGCGCTGCTGGAGGAACTCGAGGGTGAAATCGGTGATGAGATCGGTTTTGTAGCCGCCCTCGGGAATGGAGTACGGCTTTCCGTCGCGGTAAAAAGCCGTGTTGCGCACATCGGCGAAGTAATTGCCCGGCCCTTGGTGGCCGGTGGTGCCAAAGTAGCGCCCGACATGCCGCGAGAGGTTCTCCGGCTCGTGCCAGTCCTCCGCCGTGAGCATGTCAAGCCGGCCGACGGCGCAGGTCTCGTAGCCCGCGCGGTTCAGCAGCTCGAACATCGTCACGCAGCGGTCATTGAGCAGGCCAGTCCACAGCGTGATGCCGACCTGATGCGGATGCTGCCCGGTCATCAATGCGGCGCGCGAAGGACCGCAGAGTGCGCAGTTGTAAAACTGCGTGAACCTCACACCTTCGGCTGCAAGCCGGTCGAGATTCGGCGTCTGAATCTCTCCGCCATAGCAGCCCAGGTCGGAGAAACCCATGTCATCCGCCATGATGACGATGATGTTTGGTGGAGCCGCGAAAGACAGGCCGCAAGAGATCGCAAGGATCACAAAAAAAGAGAGCAAGAGCGTTCGGTGGGACTTCATGTGGGAAGTTGGAATGTTCGCCTTGGACGACTCTTCACCAATAACGATGGGGAAGAGTTTTCTTCAGATAATTCAGCGCCCTTCTTTCAGGCCAGATGCGCCTTAGGGTATTGGGAATGCAGATTTGGCTGCGCGAACAGACTCGCGAAAGGCCCACATAAACCTGCCCGCCAACAAAAGCATTGTCAGCTTCGAGAACAATTGGCGACGTGGCGGTCTGACCTTGCATCTTGTGGATCGTAATCGCCCAGGCCAGTGTCAGTGGGATCTGAGTGAATGTCGCTTCATCAGGCTCTTTATTTGCTCTCCTACAGCTGAGTTCATAAGTCCAGGTGTGGCGCGCCACTGTCTTCTTATCGCCGATTTGATTTTGAATTACTACACGCTCATTGCTTTTGTCTATTTCAACAACCTCAGCAAGTGTGCCGTTTACCCAGTTCTCCGCAACGGATATATTAGCCCTTAGCATAACGCGAGCACCCACCTTCAGGAGTATGTCCTTTTCGACGGGAGTGTCCCCAGTCCAACGTTGTTCGGTGGCGATAAACCGCAGAGCATCTCCTTCCAGTTTGTACAACTGTTGGGAGTTGTAGTCAGCAACCTGCTTGTTTGTGCACATAACGCGGAGGGCACGATTCTGGTCTGGCAACGATCGCTTCAGCCCATCAAGCAGTTCGTGATGCATTTCGATCAGATCACCCAGCCTAGCCCAGTCAAGCAACTTGGCATACTCAGGATCGCTTTCCTGGCGGTGATTTGTAGTTAGTTCGACTGTTTTGAATGCAGCATCAGCCCAAGCTTTGGCACCAAAGAACCAGGGTGACCTCCATGCATTTCGTTTACTGCCATCGAACCAAGGCTTGTGATTTATCTTCTCAACCGGTGGAAGCTGAAGTGGATCACCAAGCGCCACCAACCTCACTCCACCAAACGGCGCGGCAGGATTAGGCCCTTGTGTACGAAGCACATGATCCAATGCATCAAGAACATCTGAGCGCACCATGGATATTTCGTCGATAAACAAAATTTCAAGCCCCTCGAACTCCCCATTACGCTTGAGGTTTTTCAACCAATCTCCATCACGGGAAATGATACCAAATGGAAACCGACCGACAGGAAGATGGAACATTCCGTGAATGGTGCTTCCTTCACAATTCAAGGCAGCCATGCCCGTAGGGGCTACTATTGCGTATTTATTTGGTGGAATCCCTTCGGTCAAATGCTTTAGCAAAAAGGACTTTCCCGTTCCAGCTTGCCCTACAATCAACAGATTGTCTGGTGTCGTTCTGAAACGGTGAATCGCCTGCTGCTTGTCGGGAGTCATTTGTAAATGTCGACTAATTCTGCTTTTTTGCCGGCTTGTATTTCACCGGCTCGCTCGCGTCGTTTTTCACATCAAGCTGCCAGTTGGTGATCAGGTTTGCGAGGCGTTCGACTTCCTGCGGACGTTTGACGGCAAGGTCCTGCTTCTCGGAGGGATCGGTGGCGAGGTCGTAGAGCTCCCAGGGGGCTTTGGCTTTCGGGCGGATGAGTTTGAGGCTGCCTTCACGCACGGCGACGGTGTCGCGCAGATGGTAAAAGAGGCGTTCGTGGGGTGAGGGGGCGTCCCCGTCCAGCGCTGGGAGACAGTCGCGGCCGTCGAGGATGCGATCCTTGGGCGCGGGCAATCCTGCGGCCTTCAAAAACATTGGCAGAAGGTCCAGGTGGCTGAGCATGGCCTTCGAGACGGTGCCGGGTTTGATTTTGCCGGGCCAGCGGAAGATTGCAGGCACGCGGATGCCGCCTTCATACAAGGTGGGCGCGCCATCGCGATAGATGTCGGCGCTGGCGACGCCGAGGCCGTGCGTGGGCCGCAGGATGGGGCCCATGTCGGAGACAAAGACGACGAGCGTGTTGTCGCGCTGGCCGGCGGCATCAAGCGCGGCGAGCACGCGGCCGACGTTGTCATCCATGGCGGTGATGACCGCGAGGTAGCGGCGTTTTTCATTCTGCTCGGAGGGATCCCAGCCGTAGGCGGCAAAGGCGCGGTCAGGGGCCTGCCATTGCGGTATCTCGCCCTCGGCGACGTTGATCTTGCTGACGTAGTGCGGGGCGTTGAAGGGCAGGTAGAGGAAGAACGGCTTGCCGCCCTTGCTTTGGCGCTGGATGAAATCAGCGGAGGCCTCGGCGAAGAGGTCGCCGCTGTAACCTTCCATGCGTTGCAGCTCGGTGCCGCGAAACAGGTCGTATTCGCCGTGGTAGGTGTGGGCGAAGTAATGGATGTTGCCACTGCGGCAGCCGAGGAACTCGTCGAAGCCGCGCTCCGTGGGGCGGCTGCCGGGCGCAAAGCCGATGTTCCACTTGCCGATGCAGGCGGTGGCGTAGCCCGCGTCTTTTAAATACTGCGGCATGATGCGCTCGCGGTGCGGCAGGCCGACGCCATGCCAGTTCTCCTCGACCACGAGCTGATGCAGCAAACCGTTGCGCAGCGGATGCCGACCTGTCAGCACCGCACCGCGCGACACGGTGCAGGTGGAGGTGACGACGTAAAAATCCGTGCAGAGCGCGCCGTCTGCCGCAAGCCGGTCGAGGTATGGCGTTTTGACCTCCTTGTTGCCATAGCAGCCGAGATCGCCGTAACCGACATTGTCGGCATACATGAAGACGATGTTCGGCGGAGCCGCGAATGACTGGCCGCAAAAGACCGCAAGGATCGCAAAGAGAACTGGAAGGGAGCTTCTCATGACCGGCTAATGATTGGCAATGAGGTAAACCGATGCAGGCGCCGCTGTATTGCATCCAGGAGCGCTTGATTGCCGGAGAGAAATCGGTGCCCGGCCCCATCCAGCAATGCTCACTGCGCGCGCTTCTTGAAAGTCTTGCTGTCGAGCACGCGGCCGTCGTCCAGGGCCTTGATCTCGACGGTCATCGTTCCGGCGTCGCGGTCGAGGGTGATGAGCTTGTAGCTGGCAGACTTGTCGGAGAAGGCGGCCTTGGTGTCGTGGCCGAAGGTGCCGTTGCCGCGCACGGAGCTGTTGTAGTAGGTCATGCCGTCCAGCTCGGTGCGCTCGGCGTGGTAGCACTCGCCGGAGATGGCGATGCTGCTTTTTTCAATGACGCGCTTCCAGCCGCCTTCGGCATGGCGGCGCACCGTGCCGCTGGTCTCGCCATAGACGGTGATCACAAAGCCCGCCTTCGTGCTGTTCATCGTCTCCTCGAACCATTTGAATTGCTCGGAGTCCTTGTCGAAGGCGTTGCAGGCCTGGTTGGGTTTGCCGAAGTCGCCGGTGTGACTCATGTCCACGCTGATGAGGCGTAGATCGAAGTCCGGTACGTCCCAGGCCCAGATCCATTCCTTGCCGGGCAGCGCGAAGAACTTCCTGTAGCCGGTGGCGGCGATGTCGTAGCCCGGCTCCTCCATGCTGATGCCGTTGGGGCGGATCTTGCGGTCAAGATTGCCGAGTGAGACCATGAAGGGCGTGCTGCGGAAAAGGTCCGCCTGCGTGTCAATGGCCGTGCTGTGGGACTTGGTGGCCTCCTTGTCCGCCTGCGTGGCAAATTGATACTGCATGGCCGTGTCGCCCGCGGAGATGAGCAGGTGCGGGTCGTCCTTCTTGATCGCGGCGAAGTTCAGCTTCGCGTCCGCGCGGATGTTCGTCACGACAGCGATGCGCAGCAGCTTCGATGGATAGCCTTTGAAGGTGTTGATGTCCGAAACCTGATCACCACTCTTCACGCGGTAGTGATAAACGACATCCTTCTGCGGGATCGGGATCTCCACATGATGCAGCGTGCGGCTGCCGTCCACCTTCGCGCTTTCACCAAGCTGTGGCGATGTGCCAAACTCGACCACGGAATCGCCAGGGTTGGTGGTTTCCCAAGAGATGACGATTTTCGAGTTGTCCGGCGACTGGTGCGTCATCCAGATGCGCTCGACTTTGGCGAAAGCGGAGGTGCTCAAAAAAGCCAGTGTGAGGGCAAGGAGGGTCGGTTTCATGGTTGATGGGCTAGCTTTACGCCTTTCAAGATCGCAATATTTGGAGGCCATGAAGAATAAGATTATATGTTGAGGTGCTCTGAATGAGCTGGCCGCTTTCAACAGACTCATATTCACGGTTTTGCTGTGGATGTTTCCGCTCAGGATGGCACTTCAAGTACCACCACCTCCGCTACTTCCGCGCCATCACCCATGAGGGCAGCCTCACGAAGGCCGCGAAGCATCTCAAACTCTCGCAATCGGCCCTCAGCGTGCAGCTTCGCAGTTTGGAGGAAAACCTCGGCCAGCCGCTGTTTGAGCGGAAGCACAAGGCCCTCGTGCTCACCGAGGCCGGCCAGATCGCGCTGGAATATGCCGACTCCATCTTCCGCAGCGGCGAGGAACTCACCGACCTGCTGCAAAACCGCGCCAAACGCAGCCGCGGCTTCCTCCGTGTCGGCGCGGCGTCGAATTTGTCGCGCAACTTCCAGCTCACCTTCCTGTGACCGCTCATCACCCGCGATGATGTCGAGCTCATCATCCACTCCGGCACACTGCGCGAGCTTTTGACCCAGCTCCAGGCCCGCACGCTCGATGTCGTGCTTTCCAACACGCCTGTGCGCCGCGATGCCGAGACCGGCTGGCACAGTCATTTGCTCGACGAACAAACAGTGAGTCTCGTGGGGCACAAAACACGCGGCATGAAGCCCTTTCGCTTTCCCGAGGACATGCGCAAAACGCCTGTCGTGCTCCCCAGCCTCGAAAGCAGCATCCGTGCCCCATTTGACGTCCTCATGGATCAAACCGGCATTCGTCCCATCATCGCAGCCGAAGTCGATGACATGGCCATGCTCCGCCTCATGGCCTGTGAAACGAATGGTGTCACCCTCGTCCCGCCCGTCGTCGTTCGTGACGAGTTGGAAAGCGGTGCGCTCGTCGAGCGACACTGTTTCCCCCAGATCAAGGAGAGCTTCTATGCCATTACTCCAAGCCGCCGCTTCCCGAATCCGATTCTCCGTGAGCTGATGAAGCGGAAGTGAAAACTACTGCCTCGGCCCATACACGGGAATTTTTTCGCCCGAATACGCACCCGCTTCAGTCAGTGCGGAGAAGTCAGGTGGCTCGTAGAGCCTTGCGGGGTCTTCGGGGAGTGAAACGGGGACTTTGAGCTCGCGGCCGTGTTTTTCGAACTCGGTGCCCGGAAGCTTTTGGAAGGTCCAGGAGCGGATTTTGCCTTCAAAGGGCATGCCGAGGACGGCGTAGGCATTGTGGTCGATGAGGCAGTGGTCGCCGAAGCTCTGCGCATCGACGGCGCGGCCTCGTCCAGGACCGTAGCCGCCGTATTTTGCGCCTTCGGGTGGTTTGCCGCCGATGATGAGGTTGTGGGTGATCACGGCGTGATCAAATGGCTCGCTGGTGTGAATGCCGAGGCCGTCGCCGGCTTTCACGACGGTGTTGTGCTGGATGACATCGCCCTGGCTGAAACGGTGCAGTTTGAAGGGCTCGAGGATGATGTTGAACATCACGTTGCGCCGGAAGTAGTTCGGCCCGCCGAGTCCGGGTTGCGAGGAGATGCCGACGAAGCAGTTCGTGAGGCGATTCCGCATCACGCGGCAGTTGTGCAGGGCGAAATCGGCCTCGATGCCGTCGTCGAGACCGGCGCTGAGATCGTTGTTGAGGATGTCATTGCACATCTGCGGTGCCGCGCCGTCGTCTTCCATGTGGCTGATGCAGTCACGGAAGCCGCTGACGCGGTTGTGGCGGATCACATTGCCGCTGCCGGTGAACTGGATGCCCTCGCCCTCGTTGTCGCCGCCCGCGCCCATGATCTGCGGCTTCCACTCGCGGATGCCGGTGATGACGTTGTCCTCGATGCAGCCGTTCATCATGCCCGGCTTATAAGCCTTGATGCCAAACTGCGCGTTGATGCGGCAACACCGCACCACGCAGTGCTCCGAGCCATTCAAGCGCACCGGCCCGTTCACGGTGACGCCTTCGAGATACACCCACTTGCGATTCGTCAGGCTGATCTCGCTGAAAACAGCCTTTCCGCTCGTGCTGCGATAAACAATCGGCCTTCCAGGCTCTCCATCGCGATTGAACGTCGCCGCACCGTAATCGCCATCCGCCAGCAACAGCACCTCGCCGGGCTTCACGGCATTCAAATCGCCCTTCGAGCCGTTTTTGACCACCGCATCGGCTTTGGCGATGGGTTCGGGCCGGGTGCTTGCCTGAACGACTTTCGTCGCGGAGCCGCCATCGGGGTCATGGAGCTTCAATTCGATCTCGTAGCTCGTTCCCGCCTCCAAATCGAACACGCTGCCGCTGAGTCGATTCGTCCAAGTGAAGATCGGCGAGGTCTTTTAGCTCTTGCCGGCAGGCACACGCCGCAATGCTTCAGCATCGCGCCAGGCCGCTTCGCCTTCTTTTCGCACTTTCACCTCACAAGTCGCGTCGAGATCGCCATCGCCCTCGATCTGCCATTCGACAGCGAGGTGGTTGATTGTCGGAAACGGCGTGGTGATCTCACCGGGTTGCATTGATTCAGCCGCGGAGAGCCGCAGTCCAAAAAGGAACAGAAGGAGGAAGCGCATGCGACTCAGGCAGTTGTTTGTCGGGGACAGGCCCACAGCAGCGTGATGCCGATGAGGAAGCAGCCCACGCTGTCCATCAAGATCCACCACAGCGGCAGCGGGCATTGGAGATCAATCGAGAGATAGGCCGGGCCTGCGAGCACCATCGTCCAGCCGCAGAGGCGCACGAGCGGCTGGTAGCGGGTGACGTCTCGCGAGATGGCCCAGATCAGCACGGCGATGGTGACGTAGGCAAAGCCAGCGTTTCCCGAAAGGTAAACGATGAGCGGTGTGATGGGCTGTTTGCCGTAGCCCATGAGCCACGCGAACTTTTGGAAGGCGATCTCTGGCAGCAGCGCTCCGGGCAAACCCGTGAGCAAGATGGCAATCATGAGGCGCAGCATCCAAAGCTGCACGCGAGGTCGGGACGGACGGGTGGGAGTCATACGGCTTACTTTTGGCAGGAAAATTTGGGGGCAAGAAAATTAGCCCAAACATCTGAATCCCAATTTTCTTGCCAACCTCAACGCTTCACCGCGTTGTCATCGGCCCCATTTTCACGACTTCGAGATCTTTGCCCTTCACTTTGCGGATGGGCAAAAGCTCCTCGTGGTTCCAGCGATCATCGGGCGCGCCGCTGATGAACCAGTCGCCGCCGTTGTCGGCGAGGATCATGCCGTGGGTTTTGAGGCCTTCGAGGATCACTTTGGCGGCTCCGGTGAACTTCGAGGTATCGAAGCTGGCCTTCAAACGCACGCGCATGCCCATCGGCGGGAGGTTCTCGTCTTTGTGTGGACTGGCGAAGTGCGTGGCGGGCGGCACGTAGGCGCGTCGGCTCTTTTTCACGGTGAAGCGCAGCGCATGCGTGAGCTTCTTCGTGCCGCAGATTTCATCGTAGCGGGCGAGACCGGGCAGAATGGGCAAACCGGCCGCATCAGCGCTCGTCCAGCCAGCGGGACGCGGCTTGGGGTTCTTCAAATCGAAGATGGCTCCGCTGCCGGCCTTCCACGACTTGCCACCATCCAGCGGGAAGCTGTGAAAAAGCTCGTATAGCTTCCAGTTGTCCTTGTCGAGCACGAGCACATGGCGGTCGCCCTCGCTCTGCGGTCCGCCTTCGATGTGAGCATTCGGCGGGATCGGATACGGCCCCGGATCGCTCTCGTCCGCATACTCAAAGCTCACCGGCACCTTTGGCTGGTCACCGCTGACGACGTAATACGGAATGCCGCCCGGCTGGCCCTTCCACACGATGCCAAAGTCCTCATGCAGGCCCGTCTCCGCGCCAATGGAGGCGATGATCGCATCGCTGAGCGGATCGACCTCGTCTTTGGAGACATCGCGATTCCATTTGTCATTCGCCGGCATGAGCAAAACGCCGCCGAGATCGGCATTCGGACCGGTTTTGAGCTGCGGATGCTGGGCGAGGGCCAAGCTGGTCAGTGATAGGCAGAGGAGTACTTTCATGAATGGACCTTCAAACGACAAAAGTCCGATCAGCTCTCTCAGTAAACCGCTGAGTGTTGGTTCACCGGCTGAGATACACCCATGGACGCTCTTTGAGATCACGCGTCTCGCCTTTTTGCGTTTCGCGGGTCCAGATGACGATGGGGCGCTGGGAGTAGTTGCGGTCGTTGATGCCAGACAGTGTCAGCGTGCTGTCGTGGCAGATGAAGGCGGGCAGATCAGGCTCCCAACCGCGGTTCGCGTAGATGAAGACACCGCTCACATCCGTGATACCGCCGCCCACTGTCTCGATGATCGTGCCGATTTTCTCCGTCTTCATGCCGAGGATCCACAGCCTGCCGCCGTTGTTTCGGCACATGACGCCGTCGTGCTCGGTGTTGAGCTGGCGACACCAGGCGCTCTGGCCTTTTGCGTTCAGATTCAGCCTGCCGCAGTAGTCATCGAGAAAAATGTCGCCGCTGCCGTTGCCTTCGACGGTGAAGCCGATCACGCTGCTCACGATGAGCGTGCGCTTCGATTCATGCTGGATTTCGACGCCGTGTCCGCCGCTGCGGTTGTTCATGCGCTCGATGATGACGACGGCAGCATCGTTTTGACCGTCCGCCAGCTTCCACACGGCTTTTCCTTCGCTGCGGAATTTTCCTTCGAGGCCGATGATGCGCCTCACAGGGCCGCGAATGACCACTTCACCGTCAAAGAAGAATTCTTTGCCTGCTGGCAGGTAAATCGTCTCCGCGCCGGAATCGATGGCGAGCTGCAAAGCCTCGCTCGCATCTGTTTTGCCGTCTGGATCAGCTCCAAAGGCTTCGATGTTCGCCCACTTGCCTTCCCACGGCACTTCGGGCGTTTCTTTGACCGGCTAGTGAGTGACCTTGCCAGCCTCCGCAAAGGTTTTCTCGCCTTCAAACCGAAACGGCGCGGCCACGTTCGCATGCGAGGTGTCTTCCGCGATGCGGCCTGCATCCTTCACATCGCCCTTGTCGCGACCTTTGTCGGCGTGATCGACCGAAGTGGCATGTCCGGTGATCTCGACATCGCGCAGATACATCTGGCGTTGGTTCAGCAAACCGGGCGCGTCGATGCCGGTGCCGGTGATTTTGGAGTCCACGAGCGTCACCGTGCCCATCGAGTCCTTTTCGTTGTAGAGCGTCGTCACGGCGTTCTCGCTGGTCAGGCCGCGCACGAATATCATCTGGTGGTAGTTGTGCCAGCCAAGCTTGCGCTGACCTCGCAGCGTGATGTGCTCCAGCGTGTTCGAGTTCACCGGCCACTTGGTCACGATGCCGGTTTCAAAGCCCTCCACGGTGAGGTTTCGCACCAGCAGCGGCCCGATCTCATCCGTGAAGCCCATGTCGATCCCGATGAGGCCGCTGTCCTTCGCCGCACGCAGCGTCACGTTGCGAATCGTGCCCTGGTTGCTCGCGTTGAACTGCATGCCAATGGCCTGCGGATTGCCCGCGCCGATCTCGATCGTCAAATCGCGCACCGCATTGCGAAACCGCTGCGCGGGCTTCACGCCCGTCCACAGCACCGCCTTCGGTTGGTCGCCAAAAGCTGGCGTGGAGGGCGGCACGACGATTTTCGTCAACGCCATGCCCGCGCCTTGCAAAATCGTCCGCTTCTCACCATTCCCGCCCTCGCCCTTCGGCCAGTGGAGCGTGTCCGTGACGATCCATATGCCCGCCGGCAGATACACGATGCGATTTCCATTCGGAAACGCATCCAACGCCTTCTGGATGGATGCCGTGTCATCCACGTCATCATTCGCCTTCGCTCCAAACTCCCGCACATCGAGCACACCGCCGTCTTTGGGGAAGATGATCGGCGTTTGCGCCGCGAGGCTGCTGATCGCAAGAAGGAGGAGGAAGGTTTTCATGCGCGGGTCTTTGAAACGTGCGGATGACAGGAAGATGACAAGCGGGCGGCCGTTTTCATCAGCGGATCGTCGGCGAGACAGCCGCGAGCGCGGCACGATAAAACTGCCACTGCTCATTGCCCATGCCGCGAAGAAGCGGAAGGGTTTCATGACCGACGCCGGGCACCCCGATAAAGGTGTGGTCAATGTTCAGCCTCTTCAGATGGCTGGAGAATTCACGGTTCAGCGCCGCGGTGAAGTCACGCGATCCCGCGGCCACTCGCATGAACACTTTTCCGCGCACGGCGGCGGCCTGTTTCTCCGCGAGAGTCACCGGACTTTGGACACGAAAGTAGTCGAGATCGCCGCCGAAGGTCATGCGCAGTATGTTCTCCCGCTCCGCAGGATTCGCCCTCGTGCGCGGGCCTTGGAAGTCGAGGTCGAGAGGCCCGCCCGCGAGGCAGGACGCGGCTCCAAAGACCTCGGGGAACTTCAGCCCAAGCCGAGCCGCGCCGTAGCCTCCCATGCTGAAGCCTTCGACGATTCGGCCTTCACGTTTCGCGAAGGTGCGGAAGGTCGCGTCGATATGCGGCACGAGTTCCTTCACGACGAGCGTCTCCATCGGAACCGCGCCATCCTTGGAGTCACACCACATGCTCGTGGCCAGTCCATTTGGAAACACGACGACGACCGGCGGCATTTTGCCTTCACGAATCGCCGCATCAAACCAGGCGGACACCGGCGCAATGCCCGCGAGGCCTCCGCCCGTGCCATGCAGCCAGTAGAGCACGGGAAAGCGCCGCTCTTTCTCCAATTCGTAAACCTCCGGCGTGTAAGCGTGAAAGCTCACCTTCGATTGAAGCGCGCTGCTCTCGAACGTGTGATGCGCCACATGCGGTGCCCGCACCGCAGGGGTCACCCACGACGGGCCCTGAGCCCCGGCGATAGACACGAACAATGCAAAGAAGAGCAGGAGGATGAGCTTCATGGTTTCGAGGTTCCTTTCGCGGCAGTGGCGGGCTTTAGCGGGTGCTTTTGGAAAAAATCCCACATCAAGTGATTGGCCGAGATGTCCATGGTGGATGGGCCTAGCATCTCAACTATGGGTTTCATGCCGGGCCAGGTGTGACCGCCGCCTTCGATCTCGATGAGCACGACCTCGCTGCCGTCGCGGCCACCGCTCCAGGTCTTGCGGGTGCATTTCATGCCGTCAGCGGCCTTGTCGGGCAGTGGGACGACTTCAGGCGTTGCATTACAGCCGTTGTTTTTCACCCAGGTTTGGATCGTGTGCTCGACGGAACGGAAGTCCGTCACGCCCTTGCTTCGTCCGAACGATCCTTTGCCGTAGCCGCCTTGGAATGGCGCGAAGGCGTCCGCGGTGCCGTGGAAATGCATCACCGGCACGGCGCGCTTCGCGTTCACCGCGTCAATCATGAGCGGACCGCCGACCGGCGCGATGGCGGCGATGCGGTCGCTCAACTCGGAGGCGACGTAATGCGACACGATGCCGCCATTCGAGAGGCCCGTGGCATAGACACGGTTCGCATCGACCTTCACCACCGTGGCGAGATCATCGAGCAGCGCCGCCGTGAAGGCGACATCGTCTATCTTGTTCTCCATCGCATAGCCGCAGCACCCGCCACCGTTGAAGGTGAGCAACTGGTTCTCCAATCGTCCGGTGCCAAACGGATACACCACGATGAAACCGGCCTCCTCCGACTTCACATTCATCCCGCTGAGCCGCACCATGCTCGCGGGATTGCCACCACCACCGTGAAACGCGATCACCACCGGCATCGCCTTCGATGATTCATACCTGCCCGGCACATGCACCTGGTAGCGGCGCTGCAAATCGCCGACCTTCACCGTGCGCGTGTGATCTCCGGCGGCGAGCGGCTCCGCCATCGCGGTGGGTTCGATGCTCAAGAAGCAAGCGGCCAGCAAGGTCAACGTCCGCGGCATTCGACGGTGGTTTGTGTTGAGGGCGTGTGTTTTGGGAAAGGGCGTTTTCACGTCCCGCAAGAACACGCCGCCGCAGGTTCGGTTGCGCGAAGCTATGTGACAAAAAAATGTTTGGTTACGGTTGTCATACACGAAGCGTTTGTTGGACACAGATCGTCATGCATCTTCTCCGCTCCATTTTGCTGATAATCCTGGTTTCCACGACCGTCCACGCGCTCGCGCCCGATGAATCGGAGGCTCGTTTGCGCATGGCGCGGCAGATCGCGCGGGAGAAGAATGATCGGGAGCTGGTGCAGCGGGTGGAGAAACTGGCGCGTAAGTTCAATGCGGGGCTTCCGGCGGAGTCGGAGCAGCAATTGCGCGAGGCGGAGAAGGCGGTGGGGATTGATCCGGGTGGCTGGTCGATGGCCGGGCAGCCGTTGTTTCATCCCACGGCGGAGATGGAGGCCGCGTTGAAGGCCGAGGGGCCGAAACTGGCCGCCGCGATGGCTTCCGGCGATGCGAAGGCGGTGCGCGAGATCACGCGGGCGATGGAAGGCATCCTTGGTGATCAAGCAGGTGTGCCGGATGGCCGCCGCATGGGGCAGAAGCCTTCTGAATTGAAACTGAGCCGCGCGGAGGTGGTGAAGCTCCTCCTCGCCGCGCTGGAGACGGAGGGCCGCGCGATGCGCACCTTGATGAAGGGCGAGCTTTTGCCGGATCAAATGGTCCGCGTGTATGCCTACATGCTCGACGCATGCGTGACGATGCATCCGCATGTGGCGCAACATGTGCCGGAACGTGTCGCGGATGTCGAAAAGCTGCTGCGAGGCACGGCGAGTGTGCTTTTGAGGCTTCAGCAGCCGCAGGGCCATTTTCCGTTTCCGGACCTGCGAGGCAAGAACATCCGTTTTGGCGACATGACGACCAAACACCTCCAAAACGGCACCATCGAGATCCAAGACGGCTGGATCATCACGCCTGATCCCGATGGTGGTTCGCAATTCGACACGGGTGTGTGCGGCGTGGCCTTGTTGCGGGCAGGTGAGTTTTTGAAGGAGGAAGGCTATCTCGCTGCGGGTCGTCGTGCCGCAGAATGGGCGGCGAAGCAGAAATGCTGCGCGAACTTCAACTACAATGCCTTCTCCGTGTCACTGCTGGCTCGTGCAGGCATGAAGGAGGCCGCGTTGGAGAAGTTTCGTGTCGGTGTCGCGCCTGGTCAGGCGAAGAACGGTCGCTGGCTCGATGCGCACAACGCGCGCACGGTTTACCATGTGATCATTCTGCGTGCGCTGGCCGATCTCGGCCGCTCAGCGGAGGTCGATGCGGTCGCGCTGCCGGCGATTCACGCCTTGCTTGATGAATTCGATGCCATGGGCATCACGGTGGAGGCCTTGCCGGAGCTTCATGCGCTCGCCAAACAGCATCCTGATGAGGCGCGGCTGCAAAAAGCCGTTCGCGACATGGCTTCGACGATCGTCAACAAATGCACTGACGGCACCCGCGTGAAGCTGGGCGCTCAACCGCATCAACTCGCCGCCGTGGTCGAGGTGGTGGAGTGAGGAAGAGCATTTGAGCTTTCTTACACCTGTTTCATCTCCACGCCGGTGAGCGTTCCCGTGCTGGTGCCGAACTTGTCGGTCTCGATGCCCATGCGCTGGAGCATGTTGACGAAGAGATTGCAGAGCGGCGGCGGATTGTCGGGATCGAAGGCGAGATGCTGGCCGTGATTGAAACCACCGCCGGCGAGCAGCACGGGCAGATTCTTGGTCGAATGGCTGCTGCCATCGCCGAGGTTGCTGCCGAGGAAGACCGTGGTGTGATCGAGCAGGTTGGAGTCGGCCTCCTTGGATTGTTGGAGTTTCGAGAGGAGATCGCGCACGGTTTTCATCGTCTCCTGCTCGACGATTTGAAGCTGCGAGAGCTTGCTGGGATCCTTGCCGTGATGCGAGAGGTCGTGATGGCCGAGAGACACGCCCTCAATCGGCGGCACCTGCGTGTTGCCTGCGAGCATGATGGTGATGAGGCGTGTGGAGTCGGTTTGCAGCGCGAGATGACTGAGATCAAAGAGCAGGCGTGTGCGACCGATGAGATCGGCGGCATTCTGAATGTCCTGCGGCGGCTTGACGTCGATCTTTGGCTTTGGTTTCCGGGCCCAGCTCTCGTCGTTGACCATGCGCTGCTCCAGTTCGCGCACGCTGGTGAGGTATTCGTCGAGCTTGTCACGATCCTCGCTGCCGAGGCCGGAGAGCAGCGATTTCGCCTGCGAGCGCACATCATCGAGAATGCTGCGGCCATCCTCCAGCTGGCGCATTTGCTGCGCCACCTCGGCGGCCTCGCCTTCGAGGAAAAGCCGGGCGAAGACCTTCGAGGGCGAGTTGTCCGCCGGGATCAAGGCGCCGGTGCGTGTCCATGACAGGCCGCCGGAACCTTCACCCGACAGCACGAGGCTGGGGAAGCGGGTTGCGGCGCCGAGGTGCTCGGCGGCGAACTGGTCGAGTGAAACGGCATTGCGAAAGCCCGGCCTGCCCGCGCCAGGAGCGCCGGTCAAAAAGCTGGCCGAGGCCTGATGTGCAAAGCTGGAGCCCATGCCTGCGTGCTGCAGGCCGGAGATGACTGTGAAGTCATCGCGGTGATCCTTGAGGATGTCGAGATAGGTCGAGAGCGCGTAGTCTTTGCCCGCCTGCTTGGGAAAGAAGTGCTCCGGATAAAAGCCCAGCGGCGCGCAGATGCAGATCATGCGCCGCGGTGTCGGCGAAGCGCTCGCGGCATGACCGACGGAAAGCTTGTCCAGCCACGGGAGAGCCAGCGAGATGCCCGTGGTGCGGAGGAAATGGCGGCGGGTGTTCATGAGACAGGGAGACAATCAGACAATGAGACAATGAGACTGGGAGAAGAGGAGATATGGAGAGCTGGTTTATTGAGCTGGCGTGAAGAAGACTTTGCTCCGGTCATGCATGTTAAACTGACGGACGATCTCAGCTAACCAAGCTTCGTTCTCATTCGATGACTTTAGAGTGACAGGAGTTTGACGCAGTTTGTCTGGAAGGCAGCGCCTCAGGCATTCCAGGGAAGCCCGAACGATCTCTTCACGCGGATGGTCGAATCGCTCCGGGATTGCAAACGCGGTGGCATCCAAAGTTAACTCGGAGGTCAGATCCATATCTCCACAGCTAAACCGGACTCCACAAACTGAGGCGAGGTTCAGATTTTCTATCGCTTCTTTTGGGTTGTTGGTCGGCGGGACGTTGGCAGCAGAAATCAAACCAATGGAAGTGGGCTGACCGTTGTGTGAATACCAGTCATGACAAGTGACCTGAGAAATGACAATCGAACCCGCACCGAGTCCATCCAGCGGCTGATAAGTCTTAGTTAGCGCAGACTCACCTGCCAATAGGGGACAAGTCAATGCGTAGAAGACTGGGATAAGGATGACATGTTTCATGTTTGTAGAAGTCACTTCGTCTGAAAGAGATCGCTCTGCACGACTTCGTGGATCAACGACTTGAAGCCAAAGTTCCTGGCGTGGACGCGAGAGATAATTTTCTCGATCTGGGTGTCATCGGTGGACGTGGGGGCGGCACCGGTGCCGTAGGCGAGGAGTTTTTCGGCGAGGTTGCGGGCGAGCTGGTCTTTGTTCTCGATGAGCAGTTGCTTGTAGCCGTCGATGTTTTCAAAGCGGCGGCCGTCGGGGGTGACATCACCAGGATCGACGGCGGGGCCGTCCCAGTAGCGACGGCGGCGGCCGTCGATGATGCGTGGCTCGCCGGTGGCACGGTAGTGCGTGCGCCAGCCGCCGATGACATCAAAGCTCTCCAGCGCGAAGCCGGGCGGATCGATCTTCTTGTGGCAGCTTGCGCAGCTTTCGACGTTGCGATGCTTCGCAAGCTGTTCGCGGATGGTGGTGGCACCGCGGATGTCCGGCTCGATGGCCTCCACATCTGGCGGCGGTTTCGGCGGCGGCGTGCCGAGGATGCGCTCCAGCACCCAAGAGCCGCGGATGATGGGCGAGGTGGTCGTGCCATTCGCCGTGACCTTCAAAATGCTGCCCATCGTGAGCAAGCCGCCGCGATGACTGCCCGCAGGCAGCGTGACTTTGCGCATGTCCATGCCTTCCACGCCGGGAATGCGGTAATGCCGTGCGAGTCGTTCATTGAGAAAGGTGAATTCAGAGTGGACGAAGTTTGTCAGCGGCAGGTCCTGGCTCAGCACTTCATCAAAGAAGAGCTTGGTCTCCTTCAGCATCGCGGTTTTGAGGATGTCGTCATACTCCGGGTAGAGCGTGCGATCCGGCAGGGTATCGTCGATGGCGCGGAGTTTGAGCCACTGACCGGTGAAGTTCTCCGTGAAGGATCTCGATTTCGGATCACGCAGCAGGCGCTCGAGCTGGCCGCGCAACACCTCGGGCTCGTGCAGTTGGTTGGCGGTGGCAAGTTTTAAAAGCTCCTCGTCCGGCATCGAGCTCCACAGGAAATAGGAGAGGCGGCTCGCCAGCTCGAAATCGCTGAGGCGCGGTCCGCGCTCCCGCAGAAAGAGGAAGTCGGGCGAAACCAAGATCCCTTTGAAGCCAAGGCGCATGGCTTGCTCAAAGCTGCGTCCGTTTTTCAAGGCACTGCGCACACGCGCGAGGAAGGGCTGTATCTCCTGCGAGGACACGGGCCGACGGAAAGCGCGACGAGCGAAATCCGTGAGCAAGCGCTCTGCATCCGCCAGGGGTTGTGAGGAGACGACCTCGTAGCGTTCGCGCTCCACGCGCTCTTGCTTGAGATCACCGAACAAGGCACGATGACTCGGCGGCGGCCAGGATTCGAGCAGCGGGCCTTCGATGTCCACCCACTGCACCACCAGACCGGGGCCTTTGTAATTCTCCACGCCCACCTGCTGCACCTGCGGCGGCGTGGCAGGCAGACCTTCCGCGAGAATGCGGATGCGGTTTTCCGGCTCCAACTGCTCGGTGAACTCGATCACCGTCGGTTTGTCCTGTGGCACGGAAAAATAGCCGACCAATCGCTCCTCGGTGACCTCCTTCAGCGTGCCGGCGGTGACGCGGTAGGTGACGGGCTTGCCCTCGTTCTGGATGGCGTAGGCGGAGATGCGGAAACGATACCTGCCGCGCACATGGCTCCGGAAATTCCACATCGTCACGCGGATGTTCGCCGACTCCCACGCGGCAAAAATGGCCACGCCGTCCGGCACATGGCGATACACGCTGCCGTTCGGCTTCACGGTGCGTTCGTCCTTGATGTCGAAGCGCTTGTTGAGAATCCAGGGCTTCGGTTTGCTGGCGATGGCCTCGTCCAGCACGCGGTCGGCGGCGTCGAGGTAGTTGCGCAGCAGATGAGAGGAGGTGTGCAGCAGCTCCGCGTTGTTGTCGAAGCCATTGGTCGAGGTGTCGGGCGGCAGCAGATCGGCCAGATCCACCTCCACGCCGAGCAAATCTCTCATCGTGTTGGCATACTCGGCACGATTCAGCCGCCGCAGCACCACACGGCCTTCCTTGGCGCGACGAGCCAGTTCAATCGCGTCCACCTCGCCGCGAATCCACTTCATGGCGGTGTTGGCGTCCTGCTCCGATGGACGCGGCTTGTCCTCGGGTGGCATGTCACCGCTTTGGATCTGCTCCAGCACCCGCTGCCAGTGCTCGCGATTGCTGGCATCGCTGAAATCCGCACTCAGCTTCGTGATGTCGAACTTGCCTTTGGGTTTCGCGCCCGAGTGGCATTTCTCGCAGTGCTGCGAGAAGAACGCGCGAGGCATCTGCCCAACAGCTTGCACAGCTCCAAAGAGGACCAGTGCCAGAGCAGCCGTGCTGAAGCGCGAAGAAGACATGACCGTATCAACGCTTCGAGATGGGCCCGACATACTCCGTGGCGATCACAATGTCATCGAACCACACGCAATTGGTCTTGGGCGGATTGGCGACGTTGTTTTGGCGGTAGGCGTTTTCGGTGACGTAGTGGCTGAGCATGAAGTAGCTGACGGCGAGCTCGGGGACGGTGCGCCAGCGGAAGCCCTCGAAGGTCTGCGGGCCGTTCTTGAGCACGTCGAAGCCTTCGCCGGTCCATTTTCCGGTTTTTGTGCCGGGGCCGATGTGCGTGGTGAGCTTGCCATCGAGCCACAGGGCGAGCTCGCCGTTGCTCTGGCCGATATCGTTGCACTTCACCATGATTTCGACGCACTGCCACTGGCCGCGTGGCGGGCCGGGTTTGCCTTCGGGCCACAGGCCGTTGCCCCAGAAGCCGCCGTCGGCGCTTTGTTTCATGTCGTGCCAGTAGGTGTAAAACATCCAGCCGCCGGGCACGGCGAGCGTGCCGTAGCTGCCATTCGGCTCGATGCGGGCGCTGAAACGTGTGTCGCCTGCGGCGTGCTTGCCGGCGCTGCCTTGCGGCCAGTTGGTGGGCGGATTGTAGCCGCCGAGGCCGCTGAAGTGATGCAGGTAAGGCGCGTCCTTGGCGAACTTCACGTAAAAGCGCGAGAAGACGCGAGTTTGAATGGGATCGAGTCGCTTGAAAAGATGCCCGCCGGTGTTCTCGCCGAGCGTCGCGGTGACTTGGAGGCATTTGGAGCCCGAACTGGCCGCAGGATGCTCGTTCACGATTTCGAGCACTCGGGCGTCCTTGTTCTCGATTTCATTCCAACGCGGCTTCAATGCCTCCAGCGTGCCTTCCTCGAAGTTTTCGACGAGCAGCGTTTCTTTGCCGCCGAAGGCGATGCCGCGCAGCAGCATCATGCCCGCGTCCTTTCCGTCAATTTCTCCGGAGTGAATGCCGCCTTGCGCGAGCACGGCGGGTTTGCCGTTGGCGGGGAGTTTCGCGGTTTCGGAGACGCCTTCGTGACTGGCGATGACGGCGCATAGCGGACGCCCTTGCGCAGTGTGGTCGAAGGTGATCACACGCACCAGCGGCGAGGCACGCCCAGTTTTTCCAGCCAGCTTATAGTCTCCGCATAAGGCGGCGAATCGCTCATTCCGGACTGCTCGCAAGAGTGATCCAGGGATGATCCTGCGGCACGATCAAGGCCTCGCTGGCGCCCTTCCACGGAGGCGTAGGCGGCAGAAACTCGGCCGGGTGAAGGCGGACACGCAGACCGAGGCGAGCGCGAGGATGGGCGGTGCGAGGGCTTGTCGTTTCATGTGCTCAGGGTTTGAAATAGGGGTCAGTCGTCGCGCTTGTTTTCACAGGCAGATGCTGGTTCAGGAAGCGGGTCATCAACTCGTGGAGATGACGCGTGGTGCCTTTGCCGGTGTTGATGGAATGGTCGCGGTTCGGGTAGGGCATGACGGTGAAGGACTTGTTGTTCGCGATAAGCGCGTCCATCAGCTTTTCCACGCCCTGGTAATGCACGTTGTCGTCCCCCGTGCCATGAACGATCAAGAGGTTGCCTTGCAAATTCGCGGCGTGGGTGATGGGCGAGCCGTCCTTGTAGCCCTCCTCGTTGTCCTGCGGCAGGCCCATGTAGCGCTCCTCGTAAATCGTGTCATAGAGGCGGCGGTCCGGCACGGGGGCGACGGCAATCGCGGTGTGGTAAAGTTCGGGATAACGAAAAATGGCGTCAAGGCTGCTGCTGCCGCCCCCGCTCCAGCCCCAGATGCCGACACGTTTGGGATCGAGAAAGTCATGGCGTTGCAAAAGCATCCGCACCGCGGCGGCCTCCTCCCGCGCATTGATGATGCCAAGCTGGCGGTAAACGGACTTCCTCCAGTCCCGCCCACGAGGCGCGGGCGTGCCGCGCGTGTCCACACTGGCGACGATGTAGCCCTGCTGAGCGAGCATCCAGTGCCAGAGCGTCTTCTGGCCGCCCCACGAATCTCTGACAGTCTGGCCCGCGGGCTCGCCATAGACATGCATGAGCAGCGGGTGCTTTGACTTGGAGCCGGGATCCGCCGCGCTCATCATCCAGCCGTCCAGTGTGATGCCGTCCCCGATGTCCACGCGTAGAAACTCGGTCTTTGGCAGCCTCATGCTGGCCAGCTTTTCCTTCAATGCGGACTGTGTCTTCAGCTTGCGCACGGTCTCATGTTTCGGCAGCGAGACGAGGTCAACGACCGGAGGCGAGGTCATGCTGGAGCGGGTATGCACGGCCCATGCGGCATCCTCGGAGCATGAGTAGCTGTGCGTGCCCGTCTGGCCGGCGGGTGTGATGCGCTGCTCCTCCATGCCGTCCAGGCTGGCGCGGTACAGGTAGCGTTGCGTGGCATTGTCCGGCGAGGCCAGATAATAAAGCCAGCCGCCTTTGGCATCGAGGGCTGTCACTTCGATCACATCCTGGCCGTCAGGTGTCACCGGCAGCGTTTGGCCGGTCAAATCCACTCGCAACACCCGACGCCAGCCGCTGCGCTCGCTCAGCCAAAGGAATTCGCCGCCCAGCCAGCGCGGTTCGCTGTTCCTGTTCTCGACCCAGGCTTGGTCCGTTTCAGTGAAAAGTGGCGCCACCTCCCCGGATGCCGGATCGGCGAGCATGACGAGCAGGGTGTTTTGCAGGCGGTTGAACTGCTGCACGAGGATACTGCCTCCATCCGGAGTCCACTCGGCGGAAGGCAGGTAATGCTCACGAGGGTCGCCTGGAACCTTCAGCCAGGTCACCGCGCCGCCGCTGGCAGGCACCACTCCAAGGCGTGTGGCCGAGTTTTTTTCACCGGCTTTGGGGTAAGGAAAGGTGGTGAGGCGCGGGTAGCTGCCATCCGTCTGGTTCACGAGCGTGAAGCGCTTCACTTCACTCGTGTCGAACTGCCAGAATAAGATTCGTGTGCCGTCAGGACTCCAGCGGAAACAATCCCGCAGCCCCAGTTCCTCCTCGTTCACCCAGTCTGAGGTGCCGTTGATCAGATTGCCGGAGTCGTCGGCAGTCAGCGCGGTGATTTTCATGTCCGCCAGGTTCTGCATGTACAGGTTGTTTTTTTGCACAAAGGCCACGCGTGAGCCGTCGGGCGAGAACTTGGCAAACATCAAGGTCGAGGGCGCGGCATCACCGCCGAGCTTGGCGAGCTTCTTTGTCGCGAGATCGAGTAGCCAGTAGTCACCGCGCGTATTTTTGCGCCAGACCTTTTTCGTGTCGGTGAAAATCAGGAGCCGCTGCTCGTCCATTGAGAAGGCGAAGTCTGAAACTGTGAGCGGCTTCTTTTCCCCATCCGGCGTGAACTCGCGCGCTGGGATGATGACCGTGCGCGCTCCAGTGGCTGCGTCGTGCCTCACCAAATCCTTGCCTTCCTTTCCCTCAGCCGGCTTTTCCAGGATGAAGTAATGCGCGCCGAGCTTGCTCCATTGAAAAGTCTCCATCTTCTCCTCCTCGAACTCCTTGTCGGTGAAGATGCGGTCCAGCGTGAGCTTCGACGCCTCCTTGCGGATCGCATCAAACTTTGCCGGGTTCATGCTCGGGTCGAGCTTCTGGTAAAAGGCTATCAGCAGGCCCGTCTTGGCTTTGAGGCGAGGATGCTTCTCCAATGTCTGCCAGTAAGTCTCATCGCCCATGAAAATGCGGGCGACGTGCGAGTTAAAATCCTCCTCTATGCTCGCCTTGGCATACTCGCTGATAAAACCTTGTTCTTGGAGTTCTGGCGTTGCCTGGCCAGAGACCTTGCCCGCCTTCACCGCCGCCACACCACTGCCCAGATAAGTGGAACCCTCCGCATTCTGCCGCTGCCAAGCCCCGGCATCGAAGTTTTGCGCGAACTTTTGAAACAGCACACTGGAGTATTCCGCATGGATGATTCGCTCCACCGCCGCGTCACTGTAATGGGGCTTGCAGACCACATAGATGGCGCTGGCCGAGCGCGTGCCGCCTGTGGCCACGCCGTGATACTCCAGATGCCCCAGGCCATGCACCTTCTTCAGCGTCGTTTCCAGCAGGGCTGGTGGGTACTTGCCTAACGCGCGCTTCACGATGCCGCGCAGCCGTTCCACCTCCGTGTCCAGAAGAGGTTGCGCGCTGGCGTTGACGCGTCCGCTCCGCCAGCCTTGGGGGAAGATGTCCGCCGAGGCTTGATTGAGAATGATCTCCGGCCCTTGAGACTGAGCCGGCAACTGGCAGAAGAATAAAATGAGAGCGATCGCAGTCAGGGGGGCTTTCATGGCGGGATAGGCAACGAGGGGACGGTAATGAATGCGAATCAAGAGCGGGGCGCGCCGTTTTGGGCGGTGATCTGCCCGTAGCGATGCAGGGTCTGGCTCACGCTTTGCTCGCGCAGCCAGCGGGCGAGCTCGACGCGCCCGTTGCAGAGGATGGGAGCGTTGATCCAGTTCAAACTTGCCTCAAACGCGGCATGAAGCACCTCGTCCCCCGGTGCGGACAGCGTGCGGAGAAACTCGGCTTGCTTTGCCAAGGCGGGCAGCCTGGCGATGAAAGCGGTGTCGCTTTCCTCGGAGCGAATGCTGAGCGCAAGCGGCGCGCCCGTGGTCTCGGAGGCCAGGCGGGCCAGCTTGATGAAGTGCTCGTCGGGTGTGTCGAGCCGCAGGATGACGCCGCGACAGGGGCGGTAGCGGAAGATGTTCGATTCACATGCCAGCGCGCTCGGGTCGTGATCCTTGGCGAAGTGGTTTTGCCATGCCTGCGCATAGTCAGGAGTCGCGCCGTTCGCCTCACGCAGACGGCAGAAGCTCATCACATAGTTCGGCCCGCCGGCTTTGGCTCCGGGGCCGATGCAGGACTTCTTCCAGCCGCCGAAGGGCTGGCGCCGCACGATGGCGCCGGTGATGGGGCGGTTGATGTAGAGGTTGCCTGCGCGGACACGATCACGCCACCATGAGATCTCATCGGGATCGAGCGAGTGAATGCCCGCGGTGAGTCCGAAGTCGGTGGCGTTCTGCCATTCCGTGGCCTGCGCGAGCGAGTCCGCGCGCATGACTCCGAGCACGGGGCCGAAGCATTCCGTGAGGTGGAACCAGGAGCCGGGTTTGACACCAAGCTTGATGCCGGGAGACCAGAGGCAGGGATCGTCGCTGAGTTGTTTTGGCTCCAGCAGCCATTCTTCACCGGCATCGAGTGTGGTGAGGGCGCGGTGCAGGTCTTTGCCGGGCGGGTTGACAAGAGGGGTGACGATGCTGCGCGGGTCGGAGGCAGGACCGGCATGGAGGCTGGCTGCGGCATCGCGAAGCTGGCGGCGGAAGTTGGGGTCGTCATAGACCTCCGCTTCGAGAATGGCGAGGCTGGCGGCGCTGCATTTCTGGCCGCTGTGACCGAACGCGGAACGCACGAGGTCTTTGATGGCTAGCTCGCGATCCGCCTGCGCGGTGATGACGAGCGCGTTTTTGCCACTGGTCTCGGCATAAAGCGGCAGGGAGGGACGCCAGCTTTGGAACTTGCGCGCGGTCTCATAGCCGCCGGTGAGGATGCAGGCCGCGACGCGTTCATCGGTGAGCATTTTCCGGCCGGCCTGGCCGTCACAGGGGAAGAAATGCAGCACCTCGCGCGGCACGCCGGCTTGCCAGAGTTGGTTGATCAGGAGCCAGGCGGTCTGCCCGGTGGCACGGGCGGGTTTGAGGATGACACTGTTTCCCGCCATCAAGGCGGCAAGCACTCCGCCGGCCGGAATCGCATAAGGGAAGTTCCAGGGAGAAACGACAGCGATGACGCCCATGGCTTCCGCTGCGAGGCCTGCGGGCGCCCCGGCAGTGCGGGCGTAGTAGCGTGCGAAGTCAATGGCCTCAGAGACTTCGCCATCCGCGTCTCCCGCCGCTTTTTTCCCGTCCGCACGCAGGCAGGCCAGGGCGGCGAAGCGTTGCTGCTCCATGATATCGGCGGCGCGGTGGATGATGGCGGCGCGGCCGGCGACGCCGAGGAGTTCCCAGTCATTCTGGGCAGAGCAGGCGGTGCGCAGGGTGGTTTCGAGATCGGGCAGGGCAGGGAGGGGGACTGGCTGCCAGGTGTGAATGGCTTCTTGAAGAGCGGCGCGGGCGGATGGCTGGGTGAAGTCAGTATCGGGGGCGTTGTGGAAACCTGATGCGGGCAGTTCCAGAGGGCGGCTGCGGCGTGAGTCTGCTGAGACGATGTGGCGGTCGCGCCAGCCTTGGATGAAGCGCCGTTTCTGGTTCTCCCACTCCGGTGAGCCGGGGCGCATGGCGAACATGTCGCGCAGGAAATTTTCCGGCGCGGTGTTTTCATCCAGACGGCGGACCAGATAGGCCATGGCGCTGAGGAAATCATGGCTCCGCACCGCGGGCGCGTACAGGAGCATGGCGCCGGCGGCATCGCGGACGGCGCGGGCCTGGTGGTTGGCCATGCCTTCCAGCATCTCGATCTCCACATGGTCCCGCACGCCATTTTGCTCGCGCAGTGTGAGGGCGAGGGCGACATCGAAAAGATTGTGGCTGGCGACGCCAAGGCGCACGGCCATCGCGTTCTCCGGCCGGCAGCCGTGGTCGAGCAGGCGGCGGAAGTTGGCATCGGTCTCCGCCTTGGTGGCATACGGCGCGGGGTGCCAGCCGTGCATCTCGGCCTCGACCTTTTCCATCGCGAGGTTCGCGCCTTTGACGAGGCGGATCTTGACCGGCGCGCCACCGGCGGCGACGCGCCGCCTGGCCCATTGAGTCAGCTCCTGCATGGCCGAAAACGAGTCCGGCAGATAAGCCTGGAGGGCGATGCCCGCGCGAAGCTGCTGAAACTCCGGCTCATCCAGCAGACCGCGAAAGGCGGCGAGGGTCAGCGCGAGGTCACGATACTCCTCCATGTCGAGATTCACGAACTTGCCGTCTTTTTGCGCGGCGCGGTAAAGCGGGCGCAGCCTGTCCTGAATGGCGTGCAGCGTCTCATCCCAGGCGATGAGATGGATCTGGCTGAAAATGGCGGAGATTTTCACGGAGATGTACTCCACCGCCGGGTCCGCGAGATGCGCGAGCACGGCCTCGAAACGGCGCCGCGCCTCTTCCTCGCCCAGCACGGCCTCGCCGAGATGGTTGAGGTTGACGCGAAATCCCGCTTCTTTGCGCGAGGCAAGGTAGCGGTGCAGCGGCTCCCTTTCTCCGGGCAGGATGACACGCGCACTGTCCGCCCTCAGGCGCGCCGCCACGGCCTTCATGACGACATTCGGCAGGATCAGGCTGCCTGCCGCGCCAATGCCCATGAGCGCCCGGTCCGCCAGCGGCAGATACTGTGGAAGGCCATGCAGTGCCACCAGCCTTCTCCATCGTTTGGCGGAGGCACTGGCGTCATGGCTGCGAAAAACCTCGTCCACCATGGCAAAAGTGAAGGCTCTGCCTTGCGGATCATTCATGAGCCTGCCGAGTCTCTCCGCCTCGCGCTTTTCACCGGCAGACTGCTGCCCAAGCGCCCTCTTCAACAAATGCTCCGCCAGTTGGATGGCTTGTTCGGCGGTCCTTGCCTCCCCATCGGCGCCGGGATGGGAAGTCGAAGCATGGCGGATCACGGGCTGGCTGGGAGACATGGCCCCATGATGCCGGAAAAGCGCGCCCAGGTCGTGTCATTTTTCGCTTCGGCGCATGACGAAAAAAGCCAAAGCCGCAGGCTGTGCTGGAGCTTTCAGCCGGCTTCCTGCAAGATGGGGCTGTTGCCAAACCCGCTTCGCGCCATGAAGACCACCCAAGCCCGCAAGCTGTCCCGACGGGACGCCATCTTTGCCCAGGCACCCGCGCTGGAGGCCGCCGAGTTTCTGTTCGACACAGTTGGGGATGTGCTTTTTTGCGTGAAGGACCGCGAGCGCCGCTATGTGGCGGCGAACGAGGCATTTATACGTCGTGCCGGGCTGGTGCATCGGAGCGATCTCCTGGGGCGCACGGCGCGCGAGGTTTTCCCCCCCATTCTGGCCGCTGGCTATGAGCAGCAGGATGACGAGGTGTTCCACAGGGGAGCGACCGTGCGTGACCGGCTGGAAATGATCACGAAGGGCGGCAGTGTGGGCTGGTTTGTCTCGCAGAAGATCGCAGTGAAATCCCTCGACGGCGGCATCATCGCCCTGGCGGGCATCTCGCGGGACCTTCATCACCCGGCGGTCAGCGGCGCGGAACTGGGGCCGCTGGCGGAGGTGTTGGACACGCTGCACCGCGACTGCGCCAGCCCTTTGCGCATTGAGGCTCTGGCGCGCAAGGCCGGCCTTTCCATGAGCCAGTTTGAGCGCCGTGTGCGTGGCATCACCGGGCTGACCCCGCGCCAGCTTTTGACGAAGTCGCGCATTGAAATGGCCGCCGGGATGCTGCGCGGCTCGGACGATGCGCTGTCCAGCATCGCTTTCGAGTGCGGCTTTTATGACCAGGCCGCCTTCAGCCGCCAGTTTCGCGCCGCCACGGGGATGAGCCCCGGGGAATACCGGCGGGCGGCGCGTGAATGATCATGCGGCTTCCTGGTCACGGACTGCCCGGGCAACGAGAATGTGGGTTGCTTTTGGACCGGCGCGGGCATGATGGCTGTCACTTGCTGTGATGCCGGAGAGCGAACCCCATCCTGAACCGCAGACCGCGCCGCGCCGCTTCGAGGTGTCGCGCGGCATCCTGCGCATGGAGCGCGTCATGCACGGTGTCATCGTCTTCGGCGGCGTGGCGGTCATCGTCGCGGTGTTCGGCATCTTCGCCTTCATATTGCGGGAGATCGCGCCGCTGTTTCAGAGCGCCCGCATCACGCCTCAGGCGGTGCTGTCCGCTGACGAGCTGCCGGGCTGGGTGCGCGCGGCGTCAGTGGACCCCGCGCTCGTCGAGGCGGCGCACAGCGGCCGCAGGGTGCGCGCATGGCTGGAGCCGGACGGCGCTTTAAAGACCGAAGTCCGCCGGCAAAAGCGCACCCTTATGGGGGATGGCGAATGGCTCCTGGAGCGGGAGGAAAACGCCGCCCCGCTGCTGCCGGAGGGCGCGCGCGCGCAGGCCGTGCGCGTGCTGGCCGAGGGCCTGGCCGTGAGCCTCGCCGACGGGCGTGTGGCCTATCTGCACCTCGGCGCGCAGGGCTGGGAGGCGAGGCAGGTGTTTCGTCCGTTCACTGACACGGAGCTGGCGGGCATTGAGCCGCTGGCCGGCGGCGTCAGCCTCATCTGCCACGATGCCACGGGCCGGGCGCGCATTTTCAGTCTCTATATTCCCGAGGGCGGCGCGCAGCGGCTCTTCGGGCAGACGAAGGAACTGCACCCGCTGTCAGCGCGTGCCACCTTTTGCCTGCCGCTGCCGCTGAACAAATCCTTCTTGCTCGGCAACGCGCGCGAGGTGGCGCTCTGCCAGGCCACCACCGGCACCGTGCGCCTGCGGTTCCAGCCCGGCCACGAGGTGGCGCGCGCCGCGCTCGGCGGCAAAGGGCGCGAGCTGGCGCTGTTCGACCCCGAAGGCCGCGCGCATCTCTACGCCGTGGATGATCCGCACCCCGAGGGCGGCTGGCGCGCGTGGTTCGGCAGGGTGTGGTATGAGGGCTACCCGAAGCCGGTGCATGAGTGGCAGTCCTCCAGCGGCACGGATGACTTCGAGCCGAAGCTCTCCCTCGTGCCGCTCATCATCGGCACGCTCAAAGGCACCTTTTACGCCCTGCTTGTGGCCGTTCCCGTGGCGCTGCTGGCCGCCATGTTCACCGCGCAGTTTTTGAATGCCCGGCTCAAGGGCGTGGTGAAGCCCGCCATGGAGATCATGGCCTCGCTGCCCTCCGTGGTGCTCGGCTTCCTGGCCGCGCTGTGGCTGGCCCCGCTCATCGAGGGGCGCGTGCCCTCCGTGCTGCTGGCCCTGCTGGCGCTGCCGCTGGCCGCCCTGCTCACCGGCTGGCTCTGGGGGCGGCTGCCCCTGCGCCTGCGCGCCGCCCTGCCTCATGGCGCGGAGCCCTTCTGGCTGCTGCCGCCCATGCTGCTGCTGGCCTGGGCCGGCTGGGAGCTGGGGCCGGTGCTGGAGCGGCACTGGATGGTGGCCGTGCTGCCGGACGGGTCAAAGGCGGCCGACTTCCGCCTCTGGTGGCCGCAGTTCACCGGCCTGCCCTTTGACCAGCGCAACGGCATGGTCGTCGGCTTCATGATGGGCTTCGCCGTCATCCCGGTCATCTTCACCATTGCCGAGGACGCGCTTTCCAACGTGCCCGGCGAGCTCGTGGCCGCCTCCGAGGCGCTCGGCGCCAGCCGCTGGCAGGTGCTGCGCACCGTCGTCCTGCCCGTGGCCTCCGCCGGCATCTTCTCCGCGCTCATGATCGGCCTCGGCCGCGCCGTGGGCGAGACCATGATCGTCGTCATGGCCACCGGCAACACCCCCGTCATGGACGAGACCGGCCGCCTGCTGTTGGGAGACGGGCTGCTGGGCGGCGGAAAATTCCCCCTGGCCGCGCATTGGAACCCCTTTGACGGCATGCGCACCCTCTCCGCGAACCTCGCCGTGGAGCTGCCCGAGGCGCCCCAGGGCTCCACCCACTACCGCACCCTCTTTCTCGGCGCCTTCGTGCTCTTCGTGCTCACCTTCGCCCTGAACACGGCGGCCGAGCTTCTGCGCCAGCGGCTGCGGCGGAAGTTCAAAGTGGGCTGAGTCTTTGGGAGGCAGGTTTTGGCAAGCGCGCAAAGTCTGCCTCATGGTCGTCTCAGCCAGGCCCAGAGCAGTTCCCACACGACCAGCCAGACCAGAAACAGGCCCGTGGCCGCGAACGCCGGCCCCGTGCGTAGATAGAAGAAGAACTTCAGCGCCAGTGGCGTGACCACGGCGAAAGCCGCGAGGGATGCCATGGGATGCAGCAACAGCCCCAGCAAACTGCAGCCGAAAGTGATGCCAAAGACCACGAGCACAGTCTTGCCAAAAGAAAGATCCGCCTCATGGCGCGCCAGCATCCACAGGATGGCCATGAGCGCGATGGTGTTGACGATGAGTCCGAGCATGGCGGGAAGGGATTCGGCGGGGGGAAATCCGCAAATGTTTTGGTGCGGGAAGCTCCGGATTTTCGGAAACCAGGGCGTCTGTGCTTGAGACTCGGCCCCGATTTATCGAGAGTAAAACCCGTCGTCTTGAGATTCGAGGCGTTTTTGTTGAGAATTGGCTATTCCAAGCCCGCTCCTGGGCGCGACGAGCCCAGGGGCGTCTGCGGGACTTCATTGACCTGAGTGACAGAACGCAAGCGCGTGTTGGCGCGGGGGCATCCGCCGTTTTCTTTGATGGCACTTGGCATGAAGGCGCGCATTTTCCGCCATGCCTGACCCTTCCGTGCTCATCGTTTATGCCTTTTTCTTTGGCATTCTGGTTTTTCTCCTGGCGCGGACGGCGCTGGCGGAACGCAAATCCCGCAGGCTGCTTTTTGCCTGCACTGTGTTTGCCTGGACGTGCCTGATTTACCAGCTTGCCGGTTGGGCACGGAGCCTGGGCTACAATCTTCATTACAGTCTTGCGACTTCGGTCCTGTTGAACTCGTGCGCGGGCGCGCTGGAGGAGGGACGGCACGAGGACGTGACCCGCGAGTTGCGGCAACTGACAGATGAGTTCCGGGTCACTTATGAGAATCGGGGGGATTTTATGGAACTCGCGCTCAAGGCTGTGAACTCCTTGAGTGGGACGCAGGCTCAGGAGCAGAAGCAGAAGGAGTGACGGCGCCTTCGTGCTCTTCGTGCTCACCTTTGCCCTGAACACAGCGGCCGAGCTTCTGCGCCAGCGCCTGCGGCGGAGGTTCCGAGTGGGCGGGTGAGGCGACGGAAGGGCGGGGGTGAAAGGCGGGAGGGGATGGACAGCGTGACCCGGAGGCCGGGCTTCCATCCTCATTCCGCACGGTTCGCGCCGGAGGCCATGCCGAGCAGATACTCATCCAGCGGCGTGCCTTCCGGCCAGGTCCGCAGCATGAGGAAATCTTCCTCGCCGATCTCGAACCACGAATCCACGCGCCAGGTCAGCGGCGGATACTGGCTGACAAAACGCCGTGCCGTGTGCTCCGAGACCAGGATGTGTGAATGAGGATGCTTCCGCAGGATTGACTCAAGCTCTTCCCTGTCGCGCGCTTCAAAGACATCCTCCCGCGTCGCGTCTCCGAGATGGCTCACGCAGTCGGCCAGAATGAACACGTCCCCTCCCTTTTGATGCGATTCCAGCCAGCTCATGATGGCGGCGCGCTGATGGTTTTGGTGGGCGTCCCTGGCGGCAAGCCATGCCCACCCCAGTGCCAGCGCCGCAGCGGCGGTGAGGGAAATCCACACCGGGCGCAAATGACGGCCCCTGGATTCCAGCTTGGCTGCCTTGTAGTCCCAGGGATCCTGCCGCCGCGCCTGCAGGCAGCACTCCGAGCCCAGCGCGGGAAAAAGCGCGCCCCAGAGCTGGTTCAGCCGCACCCAGGCGGGAAAATTCTCCAGCCACCCGCCAGTGCGCCGCACGGCGTGGCTGCCCGTCACAAACTCCGGCTCCAGCCCGGCATCCCTGGCCAGGGAGTGCCAGCGCCCGGGGGAGAGCACCGTGATGTGGCCGCCGGGCACCACCTTTCCACGCCGCAGGCTGGCGCGCAGATAGCCCTCGCGCAGGCGCGCCAGCCAGCCCGGCATCGTCGGCGTGCAACCCAGGAAAATGCCGCCAGGCTTCAGCACGCGGGAAAGCTCCGCCAGTGTCGCTCCGGGCCGCGGCAGATGCTCGAAGACATGCAGGCTGACCACCACGTCCGCGATGCCGGAGGCCAGGGGCAGGGGATCGTCGAAGTTCGCGTGCCGCACCTCGTCATAGCAGGCGAGCTGTCTTACTTCCTCACGCGGGTTCCAGTCCAGGCCGATCCAGCGCTCCACCGCGCCCACCGGGGTGAAGTGCCTCAGCCAGCCCCTCTCGCAGCCCGCGTCCACCACCACCAGAGGCCGGCCCGCACGGCGCGCCTCCGCGGCGATCGCGCAGCCCGCCCACCAGTAGCGCAGCAGTCGGAAGGAATAAGCCGCTTTTCCCAAATGATCCGTCAGCTTCGTGCCCGCGCCTTTGACACGCGCGGCAGCTTCTTGAAATGAGCCGAGGGGATATTGCAGAAAGGTGAATCGGGAGGGCATTGTGGTGAATTTTTCGGTCAAAACCTACGAGTGAGCCGCCTCTGGGACGCTGGAAACATGGTTCGCGTTGAAAATTCCTGCTCTCATCTGGAATCACCCTGGCCCGGGTTCCAGTTCCATCCCGCACGGTCAGTGCCAAGCTCCGAACAACTTCCACAGGAGAACGGCTGCTTGATTCTTGAGAATTGCCAGTTCCAACTTCTTTCCTGAATGCGCGAAGCCTGAAACTCCTGAGTCGGCGGCGAAAGACTCTCTACCAATGGTTTAGGCAACTGTTTCGATGACGGAGACAAGAGCCTGTCAGAACGAGGAGGGTGTCCGAACGTTTGTGTGCGCCGCAAGTGCTCGGCGCAGCAGCAGAACCGCGCGCACTTTCAGGAATGCACGGCCCTTCGTTGACCCCTTGACGGCGCAGCCGCCTGGACCTTCACCCCAGGCTCCAGCCTTTGCGCGGCTCGCGGCTGAGGAAGCGGTTGGCGGACTCGTTGTTGGTGATGCGCATGGCTTGGGCGTCCCAGAGGATTTTGCCTCCGGCGCGGAAGGCGACGTTGCCGAGGTGGTTGGCCTCGCTCAGCGGGCCGGCGTAGCTGAAGGGGCTGCCTGTGGGGGTGCCGTTTTTGATGGCGTTGAGCCACTCGACATGCTGGCCGGGGGAGTCGGCGATGAAGGGCTTGGGCGGCTGGAAGTCTTTGAACTTCTCCTCCGGCAGCAGGAGGTGCTTGCCGTAGTCGGAGAGGATCATGCCTTTCTCGCCGATGAAGAGCACGCCGCTGTTCCACTGGCTGATGACGGGGTCGTTTTTCCACACTTCGGGCTTGGTGGCGCCCTGGTGCCAGTGGAGCTTGAGGGCGGGGCGCCCGTCGCGCGGGCCGTATTCATAGACGGCGCTCATGGTGGCGGGGGCGATCTCGGGGTGCGGCTCGGGGCCGAAGGCTTCCACGCTGAGCGGGGCGTCGAGGTTCAGCGCCCAGAAGGGCAGGTCATTCCAATGGCTGCCGAGGTCGGACATGGTGCCGTTGCCGAAGTCCCACCAGCGATACCACTTCGGGCCGGGGAAATAAATCTCATGGTAGGGCCGCCACGGCGCGGGGCCGAGCCACAGGTCCCAGTCCAGATAAGGCGGCGGGGTCTGCTCCTCCTTGGGGCGTTCGGTGACAAAGACGACATCCTTGTTCTTCTCCGCGTCCTCCTGGCTTTGCAAACCCCAGGCGCGGGAGACGCAGACGTGGACCTCGCTCACCGCGCCGATGGCCCCGCTTTGCACGAGTTCGACCACGCGGCGGTAGTTCGGCATGCCGTGAATCTGCGTGCCCATCTGGGTGGCGACTCCGGCTTTCTCCGCGGCGGCGGTGATGAGCCGCGCCTCGGCCACATCGCGCGTGAGGGGTTTCTCACAATACACGGGCTTCTTCATGAGCAGCGCGGGCAGGGTGGCATAAGCGTGCGTGTGCTCGGTGGTGCTGACGACGACGGCGTCGAAGTCCTTCGACTTGTCATAAAGTTCGCGGAAGTCGCGGCAGGCGTGCGCTTTGGGGAAAAACTGCGCGGCTTTGTCGAGGTTCATCGCGTTCACGTCGCAGATGGCCACGACGTTTTCCGTCGGCTCAGGCGGCGGTGGCGGCGGGGCTTTCGGGTCGGCCTTGGGGTCTTTACGGGGTGCCAGAGGAACGCCGGTGAGGCCGAAAATGTTTGCCGCGCCGCGCCCGCCCACGCCGATGAAAGCGAGATTCACCCTGGCATTCGGCGAACGGGAGCTGACGATGGCCGGGAAGCCGAGCGCGCCGGCGGTTGCGAGAGAACTGCGGAAAAGAAATTGACGGCGTGTGGCGGCTGGCTTGGACATGGGCAAGGAACGCGACACGGGCGCGGGGTCTTGCCTCCGCTGGTTCAGGCTCCGGCGCTCCAGGCTTCGCTGAAGTTTTGAAAACACGCGGACTGCGGGTGGAAAATCGAAAATCGAATTTCGAGCTTCGAATTTTCCCCGCTCACTGCGGCCACTGGCCGTCCACGATGGGTTTCGACTCCAACTTCGCGGGATTTATGACGACGTGTTTCACTTTCTGCCGCTTCCAGGTGTAGGTGACGTGGACGAGGCCGTCACGGGTCTGGATGATGGCGGGGTAGCTGTACTCGCCGGGATCGCTCTCCAGCACGAGGGCGGCGTTCCAGGTTTGCGCGTCTTTGCTGGATGCGAGGTTCAGCGGCGTGCGCTTGCCCCCCCATTTTCCCGGTGTGCCGCCGATGTGATTGTAGATGATGAGGTGGGTGCCGTCTGCGAGCGTGACAGCATCGGTGCCGCTGTTGTTGTTGGGCAGGGTGCCGAGCTTGATTTCGCCCCAGCTTTTGCCGCCATCGCTGCTGTGGATTTCGAAGACACGGTCCTGGCGCGAACGTCCGAGGGCGAGGAGGTTGCCGCCGCCGAGAAAGAGGATGCTGGGCTGGATGGCCTGGATTTCCCTGCCGTCATGCAGGGGAGGTGTGCGCTCCCAGGTGCGGCCAAAGTCGCGCGTGCGCTCGAAATGGACAGTCCAGGTTTCCTTTTCATCCTTGCTTGCGGCCTTAGTTTCCTCGCTGGTGGGGCAGAGAATGCTGCCGTCGGCCATTTGCACGGGCTTGTTTTTCACCGGACCGAGGATGCCTTCGGGAAGGCGGCGGGGCTGGTCCCAGGTCTTGCCTTGGTCGGTGGAGGTGGTGAGCATGCCCCACCAGGACTGCGGGTTGGGGCCTGCTTTGTAAAAGAGCAGCAGCGGGCCGTCCTTGGGCTGAAAAAGCACGGGGTTCCAGGTGGGATGGCGCACCACGGTGCCGTCGGCGAGGGTGTGCTGGACGCCGTTGGCGACTTCGATGCTTTCCGTCCACCTGCCATCCACATGACGGGAGACCCAGATGCCGACGTCGGGATTCTTTTCATGCGTGCCGCCAAACCACGCGGCGACAAGGCCGTCCGGTGTCTCGACGATGGTGCTGGCGTGAATCTGCGGATAAGGACCGGTGTCATAGATGAACTCGCTGACACACACGGCGGGGGCGGCGGCGAAGAGGATGGGCGCGGCGAGAGAACTGATCAGGATGAGGCTTTTCATGGCGGGCGGGTTGGAGAGGCTGGCAGCCCACCGCACAGCACGCGGGCATTCGAGTCAACGCCCGGCGTCTGCGTATTTGCGGACAGCAGATGCGGATTCTTGACCCTGTGCCTGCCACGGCTCAGGCCTTCCAGGGCTTCACCCTGCCATGCGGCACGCTGACATGCGGGCTGCCCGCGAGCAGGAAGCGCCAGGGAAAGTCCGCCGCCTTGCTGATGCCCACGCGCACATCCGCAAGCACATCCAAGGGGCCGGCGGGCGGCCGCAATCCGACACCCGCCGGGCGTCCGCGCCCTGCCAGCGGAGTGCCGTGGTGCCCGCCGCCGATGCCGAGAGCCAGCGCCAGCTTGCCCGGACCGGAGCAAAGGTCCTCGATCTTGTCCCTGCCCCTGCGTCTTTGCATTTCCGCGATGCCGCGCCGGGGATCAAGCGCGCGGATGAGGATGAGGCCGTCCCGCTCGCCGCCTTTGACCAGCAGGTTGAACAGCCAGTGCATGCCGTAATTGAAGTAAACATAAGCCGCGCCAGGCGGGCGCTCGCTCACAAACTCGCGCGCGCTGGGGCGGCTGGCCGTGTGGCAGGCGGGGTCTCCCTCCACGGCGTAGGCCTCCGTCTCGACGATGACCCCCGAGCAGCCCTGCCAGACCAGCTCCGCGCCCACAAGATCACGCGCCACGGCGAGCACATCCCTCTCAAAGAAATCGGTGCCTAAAAGTGCCATGACCATCACATTCCCGTCGGATGGTCCACAAAGCGCCAGGGCAGGCCGAATTTCTCCTCAAGGTGCATGGCCAGCGCCTTCACGCCGAAGGTCTCGGTGGCGTAGTGGCCGCCATAGAGAACGTTGATGCCCAGTTCCTCGGCCAGGGTGTAACTCCAGTGAGGCCCTTCGCCCGTGAGAAAGGTGTCCACTCCGGCAGCGGCGGCGGCGGCCACCTCGGAGCCCGAGCCTCCTGAGGAAATGCCGATGCGCCGGCAGATCTGCGGACCTCCGGCGCAGACGTGGACGCGCCCGCCATCGAGCGCGCGGGAGAAGCGCGCGGTGACCTCCTCCAGCGTCAAGTCCGCCGCGCAGGTGACACCGACATCAAGGCCCTTGTAATTTAAAAATCCGCCGCTTGGGGTGAGGCCGAGTGCCGCGGCGATGCGCGCGTTGTTTCCCAGATCAGGATGCGCGTCGAGAGGCAGATGCGCGCTGTAGATGGCGAGACCGGCCCCGATGGCCGCGCTCATGCGCTCAAAGGCCGCGCCGGTCCAGGGCTGCAACCCGCTCCAAAACATGCCGTGGTGCACGATCAGCAGGTCAGCCCCCTCCGCGATGGCTTTGCGCACCACGGGCAGGGTGGCATCCACGGCGGCGGCCACTTTGCTGACGCTGCCGTTCCGGCTGGCTAGCTGGAGGCCGTTGACCGCGCTGCCGTAGTCCGGCAGCTCTGCCACACGCAGAGTGGAGTTCAGGTGTTTGACGAGTTCGTGGAGGTCCATGCAAGTTGGGGGAAAGGGGTGATGACTGGCGGCGGCGGACTGTCATGCCTCAATTTGCATTTTCAATTTCCAAGAGGCCGCGCCGTTTGACATCCGCCCTGCCAGCCTTTCAGGTTCGCACACCCCGGTCGCCGTGACCTTCCTTCGCCACAATCTCTTCTGGATCACCCTCGCCCTCATCTGCGCGGGCTATCTGCTGTTCTGGGCGCTGCTCATCGGAGCAACGGCGGGCTACAGCACGCCTGAGCATTGGATGAAGGCGCTCTCCGCGCCCGCCATCCGCCACGCCGGCTGGTTGAGCCTCGCCACCAGCACGGGGGCCGCACTGCTGGCTCTCGCCATCGCCCTGCCCATTGGCTACTTGCTGGCGCGGAAGGACTTCAAAGGCAAGGCGCTGCTCGATGCCGCGCTGGACATCCCCATCGTTCTGCCGCCCATGGTCGTAGGCCTGTGCCTGCTCATTTTTTTCCAGACCACGCTGGGCCGCGTCATCGAGCACGGCGTGGAGAAAGGCCAGCTCATCAGTGTCTTCGGCTGGTTTGAGTTCGCCTCGCCGCTGAAGCTGCCCGGCTTCATGGTCTTCACCTACACCGTGGCCGGCGTGGTGCTGGCGCAGTTCACCGTGGCCGCCGCCTTTGCCATCCGCACCATGCGCGGCACCTTCGATCACCTGCCCGCGCGCCCGGAGGATGTGGCGCTCACCCTCGGCTGCACGCCGGGGCAGGCCTTTCGCCGTGTGGCGCTGCCGGCGGCGCGGCGCGGCATGGTGGCGGCGTTTTGCATCTCCTGGGCGCGCAGCCTGGGCGAGTTCGGCCCCATCCTCGTCTTCGCCGGAGCCACGCGCATGAGGACCGAGGTGCTGCCCACCACCGTCTGGCTGGAGCTCAGCGTGGGAAATCTGGAGGCCGCCGTGGCCGTGAGCCTGCTCATGATCCTCATCGCCGTGGCCGTGCTCGTCATCGTCCGCATCACAGGAGAACGCGTATGATCCGGCTCGAAAACATCTCCTGGCGCGCGGGCGCCTTCGACATGCGCGGCATCTGCCTCGAAGTGCCGTCCCGCGGCTACGGCGTGCTCATGGGACGCACCGGCTGCGGCAAGACGACCCTTCTTGAAATCCTCTGCGGCCTGCGCCCCCCGCTGGAGGGCCGCGTGTGGGTGGATGGCGTGGATGTCTCCGACCTTCCGCCTCGTCAGCGCGGCATCGGTTACCTGCCGCAGGACATCGCGCTCTTCCCCACACTCAGCGTGCGGCGGCAGATCAGCTTCGCCCTGGATATCCGCCGCCGGCCGGAAAAGGAAATCCGCGAGCGCGTCGGCCAGCTCGCTGACGAGCTCGGCATCACCCACCTGCTCGACCGCCAGCCGGACAGGCTCTCCGGCGGCGAAAAGCAGCGCGTGGCTCTCGGGCGGGCGCTAGCCGCCGAACCGAAAGTTCTTCTCCTCGACGAGCCTCTCTCCGCGCTCGACGAGGACGTGCGCGGCGATATGACATCCCTGCTTAAGCGGGTGCAAAAAGACCACGCCATCACCGTTTTGCACGTCACCCACTCCAAAGCCGAAGCGCTAGCGCTGGCCGATGTCATCCTGCGCCTGCAGCCCGGAGGCATCGAGATCGAAAAAACCGCCGCATGATCCAGAACGACACGCCCATGCCCGAACTCAGTGATGAGGAGCGCGCCCGCTACGAGTGGCAGATGTGGCACGAGGGCATGGGCGATGAGGGCCAGCGCAAACTCAAAGCCGCCACCGTGCTCATCTCCCGCGTCGGCGGCCTCGGCGGCCTCGTCGCATATGAACTCGCCGCCGCCGGAGTCGGCCGCCTCATCCTCGCGCACGCGGGCGCGTTGAAGCCTGCGGATCTCAACCGCCAGCTCCTCCAGACCACGGCCAACCTCGGCCACAGCCGCATGGAAAGCATCATCCGCCGTCTGCGCGCGCTGAACCCGCATGTGCGCCTCACCGGCATCCCGGAAAACATCAGCCAGGACACTGCGGACGCGCTGGTCAGCCAGGCGGACATCATCGTGGACGCCGCGCCGCTTTTTGAAGAGCGCCTGGCCTTGAACGATGCCGCCGTTCGCCGCCGCCGCCCCATGGTGGAGTGCGCCATGCGCGGCATGGAGGCCACCGTCACCACTTTCATTCCGGGCCGCACCGGCTGCCTGCGCTGTTATGTGCCGGAAGTGCCGCCGAGTTGGAAGCGCCAGTTCCCCGTCTTCGGCGCCGTCTCCGGCACGGCAGCCTGCATCGGCGCCACGGAGGTCATCAAGCTCATCACCGGCATCGGCGAACTCCTCGCCGGCGTCATGCTCTCCATGGACCTCGCCACCATGAGCTTCCGCAAAACCCGCCTGCCACGAAACCCGGACTGCGCGTGCTGCGGATGCGCGGCTTAATATTCGAAATTCGATTTTCCCCAACGTTTCCCTCACATGCGCCCTTTGCTCATTCTCCCACTGCTCGCTTTGTCCGCGCACGCCGCCGACTTTGATGTCCTGATCCAGAATGCCCGCATCGCCGACGGCACAGGCGCGCCCCTAGTCATCGGCGGCATCGGTGTCAAAGACGGCCGCATCACCGCGGTCGGCAGCGTCACCGGCAGCGCGGACACCGTCATTGACGCGGAGGGCCGCGTTGTCGCGCCAGGTTTTGTGGATGTGCACACGCACTCGGAAAAAATCTGCGAAAACCCCGTGGTGGAGAATTTCCTGCGCATGGGCGTCACCACCATCATCACCGGGAACTGCGGCAACTCAAAAACCGATGTGGCCGCCTTTTTCGACGAGATCGGGAAGACGGGCACAACTCTGAATGTCGCCACCCTCATCGGCCACGGCAGCGTGCGCGAGCAAGGCATGGGCGGACGCTTCATCCGCCCGCCGAACGCGGAGCAGCTCGACGCCATGAAAAAGCTCGTGGACCAGGCCATGCGCGACGGCGCCGTGGGCATGAGCACAGGCCTCATCTATGTGCCGGGCAGCTTTGCCAGGACCGAGGAGATCATCGAACTGGCGAAAGTCGTTTCCGCCCACGGCGGCGTCTATGCCAGCCACATGCGCTACGAGACTGACCGCATCTTCGAGGCCCTGGAGGAGCTGGCACGCATCGCCCGCGAGGCGCGCATCCGCGCCGAGGTCTCCCACATCAAGCTCTCCGGCCCCAGCGCTTGGGGCCGCGCGCGCGAGGTGCTGGCCTGGCTGGACAAAGCGCGCGCCGAGGGGCTGGAGATCACCCATGATCAATATGCCTACCCAGCCTCCAGCACCGGCCTGCGCCAGACCATCCCCGACAGCGCCCTGGAGGGCACCCGCGAGGACTACGCCGCGCGCCTCGACGACCCCGGCCAGAAGGGCCTCATCATCGAGCGCATGAAAAAGATGCTCTCCGACCGCGGCTTCAAGGACTACAGCTACGCTGTCATTGCCCGCTACCCGAAGCAGCCCGAACTCAACGGCCTCAACATCCGTGAGGCGGCCCTGAAAGTGCGCGGCGGCGACAGCCTCGACGACCAGATCGAGCTCCTCCTCGACATCGAGCGCCAGGGCGGAGGCAGCGCCGTCTATCACAGCATGAATGAGGACGACTTGAAAGTCTTCCTCGCCCACCCCCTCACCATGATCGCCAGCGACGGCGGACCCCGCCGCCTCGGCGAGGACATTCCCCACCCGCGCAGCTACGGCAACAACGCCCGCGTGCTTGGACGCTACGTCCGCGATCTCAAAGCACTGACCCTTGAGGACGCCATCCGCCGCATGAGCAGCCTGCCCGCGCGCACTTTTCATCTGCACCAGCGCGGCGAAATCCGCCAGGGTTACTGGGCTGACCTCGTCATATTTGATCCCGACACTGTCAGCGATCCCTCCAGCTTTGACGCCCCCCACAAATACGCCACCGGCTTCAGCGACGTGCTTGTCAATGGTGTGCCCGTCATCCGTGCCGGCCAGCTTACCGAAGCGCGCCCAGGCGGGCCGTTGCGCAAAATGGTGACAGCTCTCTGACAAAGAAAAACCGCGGTTGCATCCACGGCGCGTTTTGGTCTTCGATATTCCGATCCTCATGAAAAAACTCATCCTCTTGTTCTTCCTCGCCTCCCCAGTTTTTCTGCGGGCGGCGGATGCTGCGCAGGCTGAAACTGGGAAGTCCAAGCCGTTGCGCAGCTACCATGATTTCCTCGCCGCGATCCCCAAAGACATGGAGCCATGGGACGCGCGGAACTGGACTGCGGCGCAGAAAGAGGTGGCCAATGGCATCCTGAAAAAGAAGCTGGTGGACGCGAAACGCCCGGTGAGGATGCGCTTCAAGGTGCATGGCGTGGATTTCTGGGGGCGTTTTGTTTTGTGGTCGCATCTGCCAGCCGACGAAGGCTATGCCATCCGCATTTTTGCCAGTCAGTGGAGGGAGGCGGACATGCTGCCAAAGCTGGCCGCTCTGCGGAAGGGCGATCTCATCGAAATGACGGGTTTGTGTGATCTGGCAAAGTTCGAAAATCTCTGGAACACCGACTCGCTTTCCCTGGGCATAGGAAATGCCGCCTTCATCAAACTCCAGCCCGACGGCTCGCCCGCGCCCGGGCCTGAGCGGGTGCCGGTTAAACTGGTTTCCGCGGTTTATGGATCGGGCACCCAGTTTACGGATGTCACGGGACGTGTGAAGGCGCTGCTCGACGAGCCGGGTGCTGTCTTTCATGCCAACCCGCACTGGCTCGGGGCGGATCCAACCCCTGGCTGGAACAAAGCCCTCGTCATCGTCCATGAGAATCGGGGCGTCCGCAGCGTCTTCACCACCGGTGAGAACGGGGAGGTGAGCGCGGCCTTGGTTGTGAAATAAGTGGTTTCACGGGTTATATCCGCCCACCTTAGCGACGCCTTCAGAGCGTTCCGGGGAATGGGCAATCTTCGCATCTTGGCGGGATCATAAAGGAACGCCTTATTGACGCTAGGCTGGCATTGTTGTCAGACTACGGAAGGCCGGAGCGCTGATGAAACGCGCACCCCCTGCCAGGATGAAAAGGCCGCTGCAAGCCATGAAAACCACGGGACAACACCGACTGCTGACACCGGGCAATCTGCTTGTGGTGGCGCTGTCCGCAGGGATGTGGGCCGCCGCCTTCATGCTGCCGGTGCCCGTGCCGGCGCAGCCGCTGCGCGTGGCGGTGCCCCTGTGGCCGGGAGCGGAGCCGTGGGTGATGGCGCGCGCCGAGGGGAAACTGAGGCCGGACCAAATCAAACTCGTTGAGATCAACTGGACCTCGGCGGCGATGCGCGCGGTGGGCAACCGCGTGGTGGACGCGGCGATCCTTTCCCTGGAAGAGGCGCTGCTGCAGATCCACCAAGGGTACCCACTGAAGATCCTGATGGTGACGGATGTGTCACGCGGGGCGGATGCCTTGCTGGTCAACCCGGGGATAGAATCTCTGGCGGACCTGCGCGGCAGGCGGATTGGCTTCGAGCCGCGCACGGCGGGAACCCGGCTGCTGGGCCTGGCGCTCGCCGAAGCAGGACTGAGCATGGCTGACATCCGCCATGTGGTGATGAACGCCACGGAACTGCAGGATGGGGGAATGGACCGTCCGGCCGAGGCGGTGGTGTGCTCGGAGCCGTGGCGGCAAAGGCTGGTGGCGCGCGGCATGAGGCCGCTTTATGACTCTGGGAAGAAGGGGGCGGAGGTGGTGAGAGTGCTGGTGGCACATGTGGACGCGGTGGCTGACCACAGGGACGAGTTGCTGGTCCTGGTGCGGGCGCATGTGGAGGGAATGCCGCGTCTTGCCGCGGCGGGCGCGGAGTTGGAGCCAGTGCTGCGCCGGGAGGGGGTGTCGGCGGAGGAGTTCGCCCGGATCATGGAAAAGATGGAAGTGCCGGCACTGGAGCAGAACCGGCGCTGGCTGGCGTGCGAGGACGGCTGGCTGGAGTCGCGCCTTGAGCAGTTGCGCGCGGAACTGCTGCCTGCGGACGGCCTGGAGCCGGCGCGGCGGGCGGCCGATGTTTTTGACCCCTGGTTTTTGGAGGAGGCACGATGAGGCGCGCGCTAACATCCCTGCAGTTCAAGGTTTCGGCCTCGATTTTCCTGATGGGCGTGGTGCTCATCACACTCAGCGCGGCGCGCATGACGAGCCGGGCCATTGAGTCCCGCCATGCGCGGGTGGTGGCGCATGCGTCCATGGAGGGCGGCCGTCTTGCCGGCATGGCGCAGCATTTAATCCGCAGACAGGCGCCGCATGTGATGGATCTGGAGTTGAGTTATGCCTCCGCGCAGCAGGATCTGGAGCTTGGGCTGATCCTGGACGACACGGGCAGGGTGCGGCTCTCCACCCGGCAGGATCTGCGCGGACTGCCCCTGGCGGAGACGCCCATGGCGGAGGCGGCCGAGCTGGTGGATCAAGCGCGCTTTTCCATGGAAGGCAGGGTCGTGGAAGCCGAGGCTGGAACAAAAATGCGCGCGGTGTTCCCCTTCCGCGAAGGGCTGAATGAGCGCCGGGGCTGCGTACTGCTGGACTTCGACCTGGAGCGTCCGCTTGACGAGGGGATGGCAGCGGCTCTGCATTCCTCCATGGTTCAGGGGCTGGCGCTGGCCGGCGGCTGCCTCGTGCTGTGGCTGCTGCTAAAAGTGGTGGTCACCGAACGTGTCTCCATGCTGGTGCGGCAAGTGGAGGACATTTCCCTGGAGAGTGATCCTGGCGCGCCGCTGGAGGGCGCGGACGAGATTTCCCGTGTGTCACAGGCCGCCAGCCGGACGCACGCGCGTCTGCGGCAGTCAGAGCAGAGGCTGCGCCAGGTGGCCGCGACGATGCGTGATGTGTTCTGGCTGGCGCCGGCGGAGGCCGCCCAGGAGCCATATGTGAATCCGGCTTATCAGTCCGTGCTTAAGCGCGACCCTGCGCGCCTGGCCGCTCGGCGCTGGGACTGGCTTCACGCGCTGGCCAGGGAGGACCGCCGCCCATGTCTGGAACGGCTGCGGCGTCTGCGCTCCGGGGAGGTGGTGCCGGAGTTTGAGGCGCGCGTGGTTTCCTCCCCAGGCCAGACGATCTGGCTGAGGTGCCGCGGTTTTTCCGTGCCGGGCCACGCGGGCGCCGGACGCATGGTGGGGGGCATCGCCATGGATGTGAGCGAGCGCAAAATGCTCGACCGAAGGCTGCTGGACACGGCGGAAAAAGAGCGCCAGCGCGTGGGCGTGGATTTGCATGACGACCTCTGCCAGAGGCTGGCCGCCGTGCTGATGAAGACAGGCATCCTGCAGGCCGCGCTGGAGCGGGCCGAGTCTCCGCAGCAGGCGCTGGCTGCGGAACTGGCGCGGGATCTGTCGGAGGCGACCGCCCTTTCCCGCCGCTTCGCCAGAGGGCTGGCACCGGTCAGCATCGAGGCGCTCGGCCTGCCGGCGGCACTCGCCGATCTGGGAGATTTCATCAGCCGGGCTTTCAACATCCCCTGCCGCGTAGAGTGCACCGGAGCCGAGCTGAACTGCGGCGCGGAGACAGCCACGCACATCTTCCGGGTGGCGCAGGAACTGGCCAACAACGCCGCGAAACACGGCGGATGCTCGTGGATTGAGATCGCTTTTGAAGCCGCCGCGCACGAGGCCCGCCTGCGCATCCGCCATGACGGACGCCCCTACGACCCCCAGCACAGCCAGGGCGACGGCATGGGCATGCACCTCGTGCGCCAGCGACTCGACGCGCTCGGCGCCTCCCTCGGAGTCATCTGTGACGAGGAGAGCGGCGTGGTTCAGGAATGCCGTATTTCTTTGAACGACACCCCCAATACCCCGACATCATGAGCAGCACCCCATCCCCAACCCCAGCCGCGCGCGCCCACCGGGTCGCCGTCGTGGACGACCACACCCTCATGCGCGAGGGCATGAAAATGCTCCTCGAAAACCTCCAGGGCCTCTCCTGCGCCTGGACCGCCGGAGACACTTCCGAGGCGCTGCGATTGCTGGAGGCAGACATGCCCGACGCCCTCGTGGTGGACATCACCATGCCCGGCCGCAACGGCCTGGAGCTCATCAAGGACATCCGCGCCCTGTATCCCGATCTGGCCGTGCTGGTCGTCTCGATGCATGACGAGGCGCTCTACGCGCAGCGCGCCCTGAAGGCCGGCGCCAAGGGGTATGTGATGAAGGACGCACCCCACGGCGTCTTTGAAAAAGCCATCCGTCATGTGCTCGCGGGCGGCATTGCCCTGAGCGAGAAGATGTCCGAGAGCATCCTGCTGGCGTTTTCATCGGGGACAAATCCAGGGCCGGAGGGCGCCATCCATAATCTCAGCGACCGCGAGTTCGAGGTCTTCCAGTTGATCGGCGAGGCGCGCAGCACCGCCCAGATCGCCGCCGAGCTGGGCATCAGCCCGAAGACGGTGGATGTTCACAAGCTGAAAATCCGCCAGAAGCTCAGTCTCACAGAGAGCACCTCGCTGACTGCCTTTGCCATCCGCTGGGTTGAGCTGCGCAAGCTCGACATCAAAGAGCCGGCGCAGGCCCGTGGCTGACAGTTCGTTTTGCGGGATTCGCCTGAGCGGGGCGGCCCTTGCTTCAGACACAACCAGTTTACGATGCTTTACAGCATGAAAGGCAAACCTTTATGCGATGGCGGCCAGAGCCTTACCCGAGAGCAAGCCATCGTCTGATAGACCCATTTTCGCGACCCGGCTCAAAATGCCGGCCGCATGAAAATAAAAGAAAATAATTGCCGCCAAAATTCTTTCCTCACCAGCAAGACCTGGGGACTCCATGTGGCGCTGGTGCTTTCGGTCCTGCCTTTCATGGCGCCGGCTCAGACGGAATGGCTGCCATTCACAGGCGATGTGCACTCATGGCAGACCACCGCAAATTGGAGCACTGGCGTCATCCCCAGCGGCATGAGCGAGTCTGTGTTGTTTGGTTTCTCCCCATATCAAAACCAAGTCATCACCCTGGACGCTGATGTGACTTTGGGCTCGTTGATTTTTGCCAACCAGGCGAAGTCCTTTTTGCTGTCCTCCAACACGCTGACCATGGACAACGGCGACAACGGTTCCCTGCTCTCCAACACTGGAGCCGCCACCAATGTGATCACCTCCAACATTGTCTTCGCCGACGGAGTCTCCAACACAGTGGCAGTGGGTGATGGCCGGCTGGTGCTCACCGGCATCATCAGCGGAAGCAACGAGTTGACCAAGACCGGGGACGGCATGCTGATCCTCGCGGGCGCAGTGTCGAACACTTACACGGGTGTGATCACCTTGAACGGGGGAATCACCCTGGCCCGTCCGCAGGGGAACAACCTCCTGATGCTGGGCACCACCGGGGCGGGCACCGTCGTCAATGCGGGTGCGACATTCGCAAGCGGCAACGACTTTTCGGGCGGTGCCGGGCTTCAGACCACGGAGGGATGGGGAACCATCAACGAAGCCTTCACCATCACAGGGGACGGTTATCTCAGGCAGGGTGCGATCCGCAAGATGACGGGTCGCGAGCAGGATACGATCGGCGGCACGGTCACCTTGGATGGCAATGCCCGCCTCCATGCGGACTATGGCACGCTGGCGCTTTCCGGGGCCGTGGCGATTGGCGCGAACACACTGACTGCAACCGGGGCCGGCGGGTTCATTTCACTGAGCAGCAGCAGTGTCGCGGGTTCGGGAGACATCGTGCACTACGGCCTCGCGGGTTTCCGCCTTCAGGGAAACAGCAACACCTACACTGGCACGATCAAATCCAACCTCGGCGAGATCCGGGCGGATACGGGTGACACGACAACGGGCAACAACCCGTATGACACCATCGCAGCACTGGATCTGCGCAACTCCCTCTTGCGCCTCAACTATCCCAACGCCGCCGGAACCGCTCCGAATGTTGCCGACAGCCGCTTCTCCACGACCGCGCCGATTTCGATGCGCTCCAGCCAGATCAACATCGAAAATGCCTCGTTCAGCGGCACCAGCACGAACTTTTTCGACTATGCGGTCGCCCAGACTTTCGGCACGACAACGATGCACTCCGGGGCGAACTACATTAATTTCCGGTCCGCCGACGCGGGTAGTGTGACGATGACCTTTACCGATTTGTTGAATCCGAATCCCGGCACAACGCTGGAGTTCCAGATCGACAGTCTCAGCGGTGGTGCCGCCCACAATCTCGGGGTGACCGGGTCCAAGCACCGGATCCTAAACACCGCGTTGGAGGGCGGGGCAGGAGTTCCGTTCCTGGGCGGTTGGGCACGCACCTCGGGCGGCCAGAGCACCACTTCCTTAATGGAGTTCGTCAAATATGTGCTCGGCAGTGGTTACACCATGCTCGCATCCGGCGATTATGCGACGAACACGGCGGAGGGAACCTGGGCTTCCGGGCAGAACGTCAAGATCACCACGACCGCGACCACGACCCTCACAGCGGACCGCACGGTCCAGTCGCTCAATCTTCAGAGTACGACCGCCCGGACCCTGACAGGCAACCCAGGCACCACACTCGAAATCGAGTCAGGTGGGCTCATCTCCCAAGGTGCGACCCATGTGATTTCCGTACCTTTCCTGACCGCGGGAGCCGGAGGAGATCACGTGCTCTACCTTCACACGCCGAGTTCGAACATCATCCGATCTATCATCACCGACAACGGGGGAAATCCGGTCAGCTTGGTGAAGGACGACGGTGGCACCGTTTCGTTTCTCGGAAACAACACCTACACCGGCACCACCTTCCTCAACGAAGGGATGTTCCGGGACATCATCGGTGCCCGCAATCTCACGGCCCTGGGATCCGGAAACTTCAACATGGCGGGCGGCGCGATCGGCCAGTCGGCCTACGAAACGGATCGTGACTTCACCCGCGCGCTCGGAACCGGCGCCGGTGACGTGCAACTGACCGGAGGCGGTGGAGGCGGTGGAGGCAGTGTCGGCTTCTCCGCCTACGGAGCTCCCATTGATATAAATTTCGGAGGTTCCGGTGCCACCGTCGTCTGGGGTTCCCCGACCTTTAATCCTGGGATCTTCACGCTCAATGGCGGGAGTGCCACCCACGTCGCCACATTGGTGAACGACCTCGATCTCGGCGGTGAGCAGCGCTACATCCGTCTGGATGGGGGATCCTCCGCGGGTAACCGCGCCGTCATGGGAACGATCTCCGGCGACATCACCAACGGCGGCATCGTCAAACGCGGTGGCGGGGTGCTTTTCTTTGATGGTGCCCAGTCCTACACCGACAGCACCATCATCCACGAAGGCGAACTCTGGCTGCGCAATGGAACCGGAACGGCCGGTGCGAACGTGATCGGGAACGATATCATGATCGGGGCGGCCTCAAGACTGAAGATCGATGCTCCTTCCAGCATAGGCTCGCGTCAGAGCATTATTATGCAGAACCAGGATGACAACAGCGCTTCTGCGATCGCGTTCGGACCCGGCTACGGGAACGGATCAGACATCCTCTTCCACAGCATCATCAGCGCGAACGGCAGCAGCATCCCGCAGACTGGAGCGTACGACATCACCCTTGCCAACCAGCAGCGGGGCAACGATCGTCGCAACCGGGTGGCTGTGCAACTCAGTGGCAACCACGTTTTCACCACAGATGTGATGGCTCAGATCAAAGCGGTGGCTCCGGATGTGCAGGCATGGTTGGGGGCTGACACAGGCAATGGCACTTATGCTGGCAGCACCATTCCTGCCACTGGCCGCGATAAGACAGGCGGCGTCGAGGCATTCCGCCTGGGTTCCGGTGGCGGCACGCTCACCATCGCCAATGAAAATGTCCTTGATGGTGCGTTCCCGCTCATCGTCGGAGCGGAAGATCAGACGGGGCGCACCAACATCGGCGGTGTCGTTTTTCTGCCGAAGGCGCAAAACTACAGCGGGATCATCAGCCAGACGGATGGCACACCACTTGATGCGGGAAATCTGATCGGCGCTGGGGGGATACTGGTCGTCGGTCAAAACGGCGCGCTCAACAGCGCCAACAACAACATCTCCCTTCGTGCCGGCGAGTTGAGATTGGGAGTTGATTCGGCAAACTCATTCCTTGGTGGCGTGGACAGCCAGTACGCCGCGCGCAACGTCATCACCAAATCCGCAAACTCGGTGCTGCGGCTCCAGCCCATCACCGGCGCGTCAAATGGCGTGCTCAAGCTTAACCAGTTTCTCATGCGCATGGACGCGGCCGACCGCACGTTCAGCCTCAACTCCATTGGCACGCATTACACACAGACTGTTTTCGATGGTGATGGCGTGCTCGAAAATGGCACCACGGCACGCAGCGCGTTTTTCAACGTGGGCAACGACAACAGCTTCCAATCCGGTGTCGGAGTGCTTGTGTTTAATGGAGCGCTCAGCCAGACTGGCACTGGCGCGGTCAGCCTGCAAAAACGCCAGGGCGGGGTGCTCGTTCTAGCAGGCGACAACACCTACAATGGCACAACCAATGTCCAGCAGGGCAGGCTTGTGCTCGCGCACACCGGTGCCGCGGGCAATGCGGGCACGACGATCAACATGAACACGAACAACGACCGGCGCTCGGACCTTGAGTTCCGGTTGGATGGCGCGGGGCCCTTTGTGTTCGACAATGTCATTAACACTACGGGCGGCAATGACGGCTCGACCCGTGTGATCACAGTGGGTTCGAAAAACGGTTCATCATCGAACCAGGTCGTGCAAGTTCCCACTCTCACCATCGGCCATTCGGGCGCCTTCACGGTGAATGGCTCAGGCAGCAGCGCGGTGTTTTTGGACGGGTTCAATGGTTACCAGTTCGAGATTACAGGGACGCTGAATCTGAACCGTGACATCGTTCTGCGCACCCGCGGCGCGTTCACCACCATCAGCGGTGTGGTCGCTGGAGCGGCGGCAAACGACCTGGAGAAATCCGAGCAAGGCACTCTCTGGCTCAGTGGAGACAACACCTATGCGGGCAACACCACCGTCTCCAACGGCTACCTCGTCCTCGGTCACGACAACGCGCTGGGAACCGCGTCCACCGATGTCGTTTTCCGCAATACCGCTTTCACCCAGATCCTGGCCTCCGGCGCGCGCACCATCAGCCGCAATTTCATCAACACCGCCACTGGCAGCACCCAGACCCTTGGCGGCCTGGACGCTGGAGCCAAGACTTTCTCCGGAAACATCAACCTCTCAACCCGCGGCATCTCCCTCACTGCCGCTTCTGGAGGCGACACCACATTCACCGGCACTGTCAGCGGTGCCCAGGGAGTCACCAAAACCGGCGACGGCAACGTCATACTGGCTCCCGCATCGGGAACGGGCAACACTTACACTGGTGTGACCTCCGTGAGCAGCGGCGTGCTTGTCGGCCTGGCGCAGGCCGTGTCGGGAAGCCCGTTCGGCGAGAACAATGCTTTCAATGTGGCCAATGGCACCCTCGCCCTTCAAGGAGGAGGCGGTGCCACCACCACAAGCACGACCGGCGCGCTCACAGTGGACGGCGGCAATGCCACGGTTGCGGTCAATGCTCCCGCGGGTGCCACCACGTTCACCTTCGGTTCACTGTCGCGTGCGAATAACGCCACGCTTGTCCTCAAAGGCGGCTCCACGAATCTGGGCGGGGCAACCACCGAGATGGTTTCATTCACCGCCGCTCCCACTCTGACAAACGGCATCATCGGACCCTGGGCGGTCATCGGAGGTCCGGGCCTCAGCGACAATAGCGGGCACTATGCCGGGTTTACCGGAGGTAATGTGGTGACCGCCACATACTCGGGCACGGGAGATCTCGACGGCTTGACCTCTGCCTCTGATGTGTGGGATGCAGGCGCCACCGCCAGCACGCTCACCGGCAACCGGTCAGCCCACGCTTTCCGCGCCTCTGCTGATGTGGCTCTCGGCGGCAACACGCTTTTCCTCGGCTTCAGCGGCCAGGCGGGCATCATTCTCAACAATGGCGCGGACATCTCGGGCGGCACGCTGAGCCTGGGAACCAACGTGCTTTCCATCTACACCGATGACGCGGCTGTCTCCACTCTCGGCGCGACTGTGACGAACTTCCGCGGCAACACCAACAACACTCTGTCAACCGGACTGATCAAGTTCGGCCCGGGTAATTTGGAAATCTCCGCCCAGCAGTCCTTCCAAGGCAATGTCCAGGTTAACCAGGGAACTTTGAGCTTCAGCGCGGCCAATCTGGCGCCGACTTTTGAAAACCTCAATGCCGTGATCGGCTCTGAGGTTGTCATCCGCCCGGGGGCGACGGTTTCCCTCAACGGGTTTGACCAGGAGTTCGGCAATCTCTCGGGTTCAGTGGTGGTCAGCCCTGTGCTCAACACAGCCGGAACGCTGGAACTGGGCGCGGCCACGCTCACTGTGGGCAGAAACACCGGGGACCGCACCTTCTCCGGCCAAATCACCGGCGGTGCGGGTTCGCGCCTGGTGAAAGTCGGCGGCAGCCGGCTGATCCTGGACAACTGGGATCCCGCACGGCCCAATTCGCTGGGCACGCTTGAAGTCCTGCAAGGACCGGTGCAGTCCCGCCTCAATGACAACTCCTGGGCTCAAGCCATCGGTTTTGCCAACTCCATTCCTGCCAGCACGGAAATCCTGCTGCGCGGCGGCGAGTTTGAGGCCTACGTCAATGGCGACAGCACCAGCAATTTCCAGTTCATCCCGCTGGGTCACAGCATTTCCGCGCGCGACGGCAACTCGGTTCTTGACACCAACCGGTGGCAGGGCGGCGGCACCAACAAGATCCTTGGCTTCAACAACCTGACGGTGGACAAAAACATCCTCACCATCACCGGTGGCAATGCCATCTATCCGCGTTTTGACGGCACCTTCACCATGACGGCCAACTCGCGTCTGCAGATTGACGCGCCGCTTCTGATCAACGGTTCGATCACCGGCCACTACGCCCTGACCAAGACGGGTGGCAGCAACCTTGAAATCGGTGGCAGCAACAACGGCTGGGATGGCGGCACAGTTTTGCATGACGGCCTTCTACTCTTCGGCTCGCGCGTGCCTGAAGTTTCGGAGCGCTACATGGCCGGCACCAACCTCTTCAGCTACAGCGCCACCGCAAACCTGGGGACGCGCGACATTGTGGTCAACCGCAGCACGGCCGCCCGCTTCACCGCTCCTTCCAACGTTCTCAAGGACGACGGCCAGCGCGTTCTCTTGTTTGGTTCGGATGGCGCGGGTCTCCCGCGCGTGGACATCGGCGTGGATGCGCCGTTAACCGATTATTCCCTGCGCTCCACGAGCAAAGGAGCGCTGACCATCGGCTTGAACGACGGCTTTTACACCCATGCCATTGACCAGTCCTTGATTGGAGATGGCAGGTGGGGGCTTGGCGCCTGGGCGACGACTTTCTACACAGCGTCAACGCTGGGATATGGAGTGGACAATCTCTACCGCTTCGCGGGCGTGAACGGCGTCCTGGGGATAACCCAGTCACACGCTCTCTCCGGCCCGGCCGGACTCCAGGTGGGCACGGCCCAAGTGACGCAGGGCTTTGCCATCAACAGCGGCAACGGCCAGGCGCGCCTTTATGGTGACCAGGGCTACACTGGCAACACGCTCGTCTTCCGCAATCGCGAGGCTGGCAGCGTGCAGAACTTCCTGGAAATCCTCGGTGACAGCGCCTCCCCGGTTTTCGATGTCTATGGCCGCCTCATGGCGCGCGGCGCGGGCCGCTTCACCAATGACGCGGGGGTGCAAGTCAACACCGTCAATCTGCATCCGGGCTCCATTCTGCGTCTCGACTACGCCATGGACGTCAACGACACCATCATGATCTCCCGTCTGGAAAACTCCAATCTGGGCCTTGAGTCCACTGAAAACAAATGGGGTGACTCCACGCCCATGCTGCTCAACGGAGCCACGCTCAACCTGGTCAGCTCCAGTGGACGAGTGAATCGTGAAACGATCGGCGTGCTCAGCGTCAAAGGCGGCGCCGCTGTGCTGCTGGAGCGCAATGGCACCAACGGCCAGATCATTTTGGAGACGCCCTCCATCACCCGCGTCGGCCAGGCCACCTTCGATGTGCGCGAAAACGCCGATGAACTGGGCCGCGTGGATTTGCAGAGCCAGAAGTTCTTCATCAACAACGGCAGCAGCATGGAGGACGCCCAGGGGCTGCTGCCGGTGTGGATGATCAACCCGACACGCAACACCTTCCTCACCTATAATGAAGATCTTGGGGTGCAAAACGCCGCTTTTACCAGCAGCACCACAACCGCTGGCACCGGAGCCGCCTTCCTCGGCGGGCTCACCAGCGCGTCAGTGGCCAGCTACGGTGTGGGCACCGGTGATGCCACTCTGGCGGGCACAGTTGATGTGCATGCGCTTCGCATCAGCCACGAGGCGGCCAGCAATGACACCGTCCTCACCGGCGGCCAGATCAACATTCACAGCGGCGGCCTCATCGTGGACAACCGCGACAACGCGCGGGTGAATTTTGACACCACGAATGTGTTCTTCGGTGACGGCACGACTCCGGTGGAAGGCATCATCTACTCCGACCAGAACAACATCACCACCCGCATGGGCGGCGTGGTCACGGCGGCAAACCTCACCATGCACGGCGCGGGCAATCTGCAGCTCACCAACACTGCCAACGCCATCAGCGGCAACATCCAGATGAACGGCGGCAGGCTGTTCCTTGATGGAGTCGGCACAGCGGGCACGGGCGCCAGCATCACCCTGACCGGCAATTACCTGCAAAACAACGACGGCAACCAGATGCCGGAACTACTGCTGCGCACACTCAATGCCAACGGCGCCTGGACCAACGGCATCATCGTCGCGGAGCACACCCCGTATGTGCGCGTGCTCGGCCAGTCCCTGGACGGCACCTCGCTGACCAGTGTGCGCAACCAGACGCTGCCCGGCCTGATGATCGAAGGCACGAACACTCAACAGGGCACCACCTTCATCTTCGGCACGACCAGCAACACCAACAACGCCAACAACTACAACTTGATTGTCAGTGGCGCGACCACGCTCGGCGGCAGCGCGCCCGTCGGTTTCCGCATTGAGCGCGGTGGCACCAACATCCAGGGCGGTGGCGGCTTCATGACACTGGCGGGCGCTGTCACCGGCACGGCTCCAGTCATCAAATCAGGGGACGGCTACCTCGTGCTCCAGGCCGATAACACAGGCCTCAGCAGTCCGGTGACGCTCAACCGCGGCATCATTCGCGGCCAGGGCAACAATGCCAACAACTTCTTCGGCACGGGTGATTACACACTGAATTTTGGCACGGTGGAAATTCTGCACAACAACGCGGGCACCTACTTCAACGCCTCCGGGCAGGACATCTTTGTCAATGGCGCGGCGAGCATCAACTCCAACCGCAACGGCGGCAGCAACGCGGCGAACTACACCATCGGCGTCAACAATGGTGACAACACCATCGTCACGTCCAATGGCGCGTCGCTCCGTCTCAACGCGGCTTCTTTCGGGGATGACTTTTACCTGGAAAGCAGGCTGATCATCAACGACAGCGCCGCCTGGTTCCAGGACAACACGGAGGTATGGTTCCGCGACCAGCTCGTGGGCGGCGGACGCCTGACACGCACGGGCATCTGGCACACCTATTTCGACAACACGGTGCCCAATGACAACTGGTCGGGCACGCTCGATCTGCAGGCGGGCACCGTGCGTGTGCTGCGCAGTGAGACCACCCTTGGCGGTGTGGGCAGCTCCATCATCCTCAACCCGGCGGCACAACTCAGCGTCAGGACGGTGGCAAACCTCGGCACCGGAAATGGCATCACACAATTGCGCACCACCAGCGCCACCAGCCTGCCTGTGCTGGGCATAGCGCTGGGCACCGAATTCACTGCCTTGCGCGCGCATTATAACGGACTCACTGCGACTGGCACCCGCAATGGTGTGCTGGCGATGGATGCCGGGCAGAGCGTCAGTGTGGATCCGGACATGGCCAACTTCCAGAACGGCAACTGGTTCTTCGGGGGTGCCACAGGCAGCGGTACTCTGGCCGCGAACTCGGTGGCTCCCTGGGGGCCTGGAGGCAACAAGTTCCTCATTGGCGGCGGCAGCGGCACCATCACGCTGAGTCCGACGGCCGGAAGCGCCCAGTTTGCCGGCAGCAACCAGATGATCATTGGATCCGCGCTCAATGTCTTTGGCTACAGCACGGTGGTCTTTAACGCCAACGGCAACAACACTTATGACGGCGGCACTCTGGTGACTGTGAGCCGCAACATGGACGGGGGCTACCGAGGCATGGCACTGAGCATTCAGGGTGGGCGCGCCACGGACACCACCTATCGCACACCGCTGGGCAGCGGCTTGGTGGATGTGTTTGGCGAAGTTCGAATTGAACAGGCCAACGGCACGGCGCGCAATGCCGACAATGCCAATGCCAACGCCTGGGTGTTCCACCCGGGCAGCCGCATCCGCTTTGACAATGACGCTCCTTTTGCCACTGCCGGCACCGAGGGCCGCTGGGCGGACAATGTTCCCATCGCCCTGAACACCACGGTTCTTGAGATGTTTGGCGACGGCGCGACTCACCCCTACAACACCGAGACGGTGGGAGCCATCTCCGTTGCGGGCGGGTCCGAGGTGGTTGTCCGCCGGCGCGGGGCGTTTCTGGCTGAAATCATCGCGGGTGACCTGACCCGCGTGGGGAATGGCACGCTCATGGTGACAGGCATGGATAACACCACCAACACCATTTCCGGCCTGGGTTCCACGGCGGCAACCACCGCCATGCGCCTCCTCGTCGCCAACGGCGCTTCGCTCATGAACAATGGCATGGTGGACCCGTGGATCATCGGCCGCATTGGAGGCCACTTTCTGCGTTATGATGCCGCGGGCGGCTTCCAGCCCCTGACCACGGCCAATACCCCCAACTACATCGTGAGCACTGCCACCACGATTGACGGCGCGGTGCTTCCTCTCAATGACGGCACGGAAATCCTCGGGCTTGAGGCGACTGGAGCGGTTACTTTGGGGGCGAATCTGGATGTGCATGCCCTGCGTGTTTCGCGCCAGATCAATGCCAGCATCAACAAAAGCGCTGACGGCTCCTTCAGCAGCATCACCATCCGCAGCGGCGGCTTGAACTTTGCTGACACCGGCGGCACCAACCGCAGCCCGACGATCAACGCCGACTTGTTCTTCGGTCTCAACGGCACGGGGGACGCCTATGTCTTCTCTGACGGCACCACCGGCCAGATCAACGGCAAAATTCATGCCTCGAATTTCATCAAGAGCGGTCCGGCGGAGGTTTACATTCGTAGCAACCAACCCCAGTTCACCGGCAACTGGATCGTCAACGGCGGCGCCCTTCGTTTCACCACCCCGGGCGGGCAGAGCAGCGGCGAAGTCATCCTCAACGGAAGCCGCATGAATGACCGCGACAACACTTTCAACCTCACGGAGGTCCGCTACAACTTCAACAGCGGCAGCCCGGACCTTTTCACATGGACTGGCGGCAAGATCACCGGGTACAACCTCAACCGCATCTATGCCATCACCGCCAATGACCGTCTTCAGCAGATCCCCGCCGTTGACTTGCGCACCACCAATACAGTGGCCGGCACAGGGCAGGAAGGCTTGATGATCTTCCTGCTCGACGGTGCCCGCAGCACAGTTCGCACCGGCACGGTCACCCTCCACGACCACTACCAAGTCCAGGTGGAGTCCAACACTTATGGCACAGGCTCCACATCCGGCTTTCAGTTTGGGTCGGGCACTGGCGTCGGCGGCCTCAACAACCAGGGTCTCTTCGACCTGCGCAAGGTGGGCGACGGCGTGCTGACTCTCGGCGACAACAGCCTCAGTTTCACCGGCAGCCGCAGCATCACCATTGGCGAGGGCGCGGTGCGCGTGCTGCACGGCGGCGCCTTTGGCGGCGCTGGCAACACCGGCAACATCGAGCAGGGCGGCGCCCTGGAAATCGCCGCCGCTGGCTGGGCTCCCTCCGCCACGCTCGTGCAGCAGCCTGGCTCCATGGAGCGCTGGGCTGTGGATGGAGCGCGCAGCGGGAATGTGACTCTGCCTTCGGGGGTGCACTGGCAGATCATGCACAACCAGACCGGCACGCAGACCGTCACCCTCGACGGCGGCTCCATCATGGGGTACACCCCGCGTGACTGGGATCATGTCGGCGTCATCCACAGCTTGGGTTCCGGAGTCACCATCCACCTCGCCTCCAACTCCTTCCTCGGCCAGCCTTTTGTCTCTTCGAACAACTCGATTTGGGACCAGGCGCGCATCTACGACATCGGCAAGATCAACCAGACCACAGCCAGCAACCCGAACGATCCCGGCCTGCGCGGCAGCTACCTTCAAATTGACGGCGTCATCACGGGTCCCGGCGGCTTGACCAAACTGGGCCAGGACATGATCGTGCTCAACGGTGCCAACACTTATGCGGGAGCGACCTCAGTTGAAAACGGCATCCTGCAGATAGGCCGCAACAACACGCTGCCGGTGGGCACGGACCTGAGCACGGAGACCAGCAGCGGCATGTTCGACCTCAACGGTTATAACCAGGAGGTGGCCTCGCTCTCCGGCGACCACGGCAGCGTCAACAACGGCGCGTTTGACTTGAACACCCTCACCCTCAACCAGAGCGCCAGCACCATCTACGGCGGCCAGATCAACGGCAACGTCAGCGTGGTCAAGAGCAACACCGGCAGCCTGACACTGACCAGTGCCAGCGGCATGAGGGGAGACCTCGTCATCAGCGGCGGCAGCGTCATCCTCGGTGCGGCGGGCTCCGTCAACGAGGCGCGCAGCATCCAGATCGGCGCGGGCAGCGTCTTTGACGTCAGCGCTGTGACCGGCGGCTACAGCTACGACGGCCGCATCAGCGGCGGCGGCGTGGGAGCGCTGAGGGCGGACAACGGCAGCCGCGCGCAGATTCTGGGCAGCATCACCGTCACCGACAACGTGGGCACTATCGCGCGGCAGGGCAGCATCAGCCCCGGCAACTCGGCCGGGCACCTGTATGTGAGCGGTGATCTCACACTGGGCGGCGGTCTCTGGGGCACGAGCACGAAGACCGAGCGCCTGACCCTGGAGCTGTCCGCGCCGACCTCGACCCTGGCGGCGCTGGGCTGGGACGGCAGCAGCGTGGCCGACTGGCTGGAAAACAGCTCGCCTGACGTGCTCAACGGGCTGGCGGGCGACCTCAGCGGGCACGACTATGTGAACGTGGGCGGGGATCTGACGCTCAACGAGCACGGCGGCATCGGAGTGACGCTCATCAACGGCTACCAGCCGCAGTATGGGGACGTGTTCAACCTGCTGGACTGGACGAGCGTGAGCGTGGGCGGCTTTGACGCGGGGCCGACACCGCGCAGCGGCGGGGAGGTGGGTTACGACCTGAACCTTCCCGACCTGACAGCCTTCCAGCTCACCTGGCACACGGACCTGTTCGCCGACTACGGCGTGATCTTTGTGGTGCCGGAGCCGGGCCGCATGATGCTCCTGTTCTTCGGCCTCACGGGCCTGTTCCTCAGGCGCAGGCGTTGATCGTTTATTTCTGGATGCACACCACGGCGGATTGCTTCTGCCGTGGTGTTTTCATTTTTGCGCTTTTCTCATCCGCCGCTGAGGCGCGGACTTTGCGGGGCGCTTGTCATTTTGTCTCAACGAGTCTTTCTCAGAGGGGCGGAAACGGCAGCGGACCACTGTTTCCCAGCCCGGGGCGCTGTCTATGCTGAGATTGGCGCCGATGATGTTCGCGCGGTGGCGCATGACTCTAAGGCCAATGCCATCCGATTTTGGATGGGAAGGATCGAATCCGATGCCGCGGTCGCGCACCTCAAGAATGCATCCGCCTTCGTGCCGGCGGAGGGTGATTTTGACAAGATCCGTCCTGGAGTGCCTGACGGCGTTGCTCACCGCCTCCTGGGCGATGCGGTAGATGTGTGTCTCCTGCGCGGGGTCGCTCACACGCACAGAGGAATCTATGTCAGTGGCGCAGTGGATTTGTCCGGCGGCATTGACATGCTCGGCCAGCAATTTCAAACCTCCCGCCAGGCCGCGGTTTTTGACCGCGGCTGGTGAGAGGCCGTGGGAGATGCGCCGCGCCTCATGAACCGTCTCCCTCAGGATTTCATACACGCGCGCCCCATCTTTTTTTTGCTGGCCTTCGAGTCCGGCGACAAGCATCTCCAGCAGGGTGGCCGCTCCGGTGAGCATCTGGCCAAGGCCGTCGTGGAGGTCGTTGCCGATGCGGGTCTGCTCGTCCTCGACGATGCGCACCAGTTCGGACTCCAGCCTCATGCGCTCGGTGACATCCACAGCGGTGGTGACAAAACCGCCCGGAGAGCCGTCCGGGCGGCGCAGCAGGGAGGTCTGAGTCTCGGCATGACAGACGCTGCCGTCCTTGCGGATGAAGCGGAAGGGGTCCGCAACACGCTCCACCTCGCCGCTGATGAGCTGCTCCATGCGCTCTCGCACCAGGTCAGCCTGGGAGGGATCCAGATGGAATAGCCGCCATAGTTCCTGCCCGCTTACTTCAGCCGCGGAGAAGCCGGAGATGCGTTCTGCGGCGCGATTCATGCCGGTGACCACGCCATTCTCATCAAGAATCACGATCATGACGCTGGCGTCGCGGATGAGAGCCTCGTAAAACTGGTTCTTTTCCCACAGATCCTGAAGCGCCTGCTTCTGCGCTGTCACATCCGTCATTACCATGACACCGCCGTCCAGACCTCCCGCCTCATCCATGAAAAAAGTCGGTGAGACCTGGGTGCAGAGGATCTCTCCCCGTTTTGTGACGAGTTCCATCTCAAGAGTGGTCCTCCTTCGGGTGTTCCGTGCCGCTTCCTGGAGCTGACCGGAGACCAAGCCGCGCGTGGGGACGGAGCAAAGCTCGATTATTCCGGCTCCAACCAGGGCGTCTTTTTTTCTGCCGACCAGTTTGACGAAAGTGCGGTTGACTCCTGTGATGACCATGCCGCGGTCCACAAAGACCACCCCGGCTGTGTTGTTCTCAAAAAGGCCCCGGTAATGCGCGGCGGCTCTCCTTGCTTCCAGTTCGCGCTTCTCCCCGGCCGCATGCGCCGCATTGCCGGAGGCCTTTTTGACTTCGGATTGATTGTGTTCTGTCCGCCTCATGCTTCGTCATCCTCTGCCCACTCCTCCATGAGTCGGGCCAGCTTGCGTTTCAGCCCCACCTTGGCGGCGGCGGACATGCGGTCTATGAAAAGCACGCCGTTGAGGTGGTCGGTCTCATGCTGGAAAGCGCGCGCGAGCAGGCCGTCGGTCTCCCAGGTCTGTGTTGCTCCGTCCAAGGTCTGGAAAGTGACTTTGAGTGACGCGCTGCGGCGGATGTCGCCGCGCAGGCGGGGAAAGCTCAGGCAGCCTTCCTCGTCGGTCTCCTTGTCTTTGCCGGGTTCGAGCACAGGATTGAGAAAAATGACCGGCATGCGCGCGGACATGTCCGCCGGCTCGCCATTGACGCGCAGAAAGCTGACGCATTTGGGATTGTGTGAAACATCTATGACCGCGAGTTGCACATCCTGGCCGACTTGCGGAGCGGCCAAGCCAACGCCGTTGGCGGCGCGCATCGTCTCGATCATGTCCGCCGCTAGTCGGCGCACCTCCGGCGTGACTTCTGTGACGGGGCGGCATTTCGCGCGCAGGACGGGGTCTGGATAGCGGACGATTTTCAGGGGCATGACAAAACAGGACGCCCAGTGGTAGCAGCATCGCGCGCGCGGTTCACGCTCTTTCTTGAAGGCATCTCGGCGCGAGAGCTTTCAGGTGTTTCGCGCGTTATTTGCTGCCGCCGCCATGCACCGCCTCATTGGTCTATTCCTCGCCGCCAGCACAATTCACGCCGCCGACTGGCCGGTGTGGCGTTACGACGCTGGACGCACCGCCTTCTCACCGCAGGCCATGCCGGAAAATCCCGCGCTGCTTTGGTCCCGCGAGCTGCCTCCGCTGCGCCCGGCTTACAAAGACCCGCGCCTTCAGTTCGATGGCGGCTACGAGCCGGTGTGCGCGGGAGGCAGGCTCATCCTGGGCAGTTCGCGCGAGGATTGCGTCATGGCATATGACACCGAGACCGGGGCCGAATTGTGGCGCGTCCTGGCCGGCGGCCCGGTGCGCTGCGCACCCGTCATCGTTGACGAACTTGTCATCTTCGGCGCGGACGATGGCGTGGTGCGCTGCGTGCGAGTGGAGGATGGCGCGCAGGTCTGGACAAAACGCGCCGTGCCTTCAGGCCGCATGCTGCTGGGTAATCAACGCCTTATTTCCGCCTGGCCGGTGCGCGGCGGGCCAGTGGCAGAGGACGGGCGCGTCTATTTTGCTGCGGGCGTCTGGCCGCTGGAGGGGGTCTTTGTCTTTTGCTGGGATGCGGCCACTGGGGACGAAATTTGGTGCAACGATCGCTGCTCCTACCTGTATGGCATCCACCCGCACGACACTCAGGCCATGGGCGGCCTGGCGCCGCAAGGCTACTTGCTGGTGGATGGCGGGGATCTCGTGGTGCCGTGCAGCAACGCCTACCCGGCGCGGCTCGACCTGAAAACCGGCGCGCTCAAGCAGTTCGAGCTGCCCTCCGCCGGGCGGCTCACCGGCGGCTGGTTCGCCTCCACACCGGCGGAAAAGAAGGCCTTCCGTCTGCAACGCTGGGGCCTGCTCATTGACAGCGGGGTGAATGCCAAGCGCCATGAGGACAAGCCGCGCGCCGAGGGCATCGCGGGCATCCGCCGCAGTCTTCACGCCGCAGGCAGGGAGGCGGGATTCGACTCGCTGAAGCTGCCTGGACTCGCAGGCAGGGTCCACAGCGCCATCGTGGCCGATGAAAAATGCTTCGTCGTCACCGAGGATGGCATCCTGCACGCCTATGGCACGCTCCAAGGCGAGGCGAGGCACTGGAAGCGCGAGATCAGCGTCCAGACTGCCGGAGAGGCGCTTGCAAAAAAATGCCTCGCCGCCGCCGGCACGGAGCGTGGCTATGCACTTATGATCGGCCCGAATGAACCCGGCTTGATCGAGTCCTTGATTCTCAACAGCCACCTCCACTTGATCATCCTTGCCACAGATGCGGCGGCGCATTACCGGCTCAATGAAGCCGGACTTTACGGCGAGCGCGCCTCAGTCGTGGACATCCACGCTGTCGCGCAACCCGGAGCGCTGCCGCCTTACTTCGCCGATGTCATCTTTGCCCTGGAGGGCGGTCAAGAAGACTTCCTGCGCACGCTGCGGCCCGGCAGCGGCAGGGTCATCGGTCCCGGTGGGGAGGTCATCCACACGCGCGGGCCATTGCAAGGGGCCAGCGACTACCTCGCCGACTGGCAGCCGAGCCAGGACGCGCTCGTGCGGGCGCCGCTCGGCGTCTTGTGGTTTGACGACGCGCTCAGCCACTTCAAACGCTCGCCGCAGCCGAAGATCATCGGCGGAGTCATGATCACCAGCGACAAGGACTGGCTCGACGCGTCGAACCGCAAAGGCAAAGTGGACTACCGCCTCCAGGCCCCCGTGTTCAGCGACATCTACACCGGCCGTGTTCTCGATGAATACGAGGCGCCGGAGCTGCGCGCCAAACACGGCACCGTGGACATGGAAAGCATCCAGCCAGCCCAATACCGCCCGCCCACCCAGAAGGACGACTGGAAGCCCGGCGCGCCCCAGCCCGGCATGAGGATCAGCCCGCTCACCGGACTGGAGGAGCCGCGCGTCTTCCCGAAGAGCTACGGCTGCGACGGCGGCTTCGATTACGGCGGCATCTACACCTTCCGCAGCGGCACGGCCGCCTTTTACGACAAGAAAATCGAAAGCGGCACCATCCACATCAGCGGCCCGCGCAGCGGCTGCACGAACAGTGTCGTGCCCGCCGGCGGCATCCTGAACGTGCCCTATTATTACGAGGGCTGCACCTGCTCCTACCCGCTGCCCGTGGCGCTCGCCCTCACCAGCATGGACGAGCGCTTTGAGCAATGGGCCACCTGGGGCGCTCAGTCCAAGGACGAACTGCGCGGAAAGATCGAGCGCATCGGCCTAAACCTCGGCGCGCCGGGCGACCGCAAAACGCGCGACGGCACCCTTTGGCTCGACCACCCGAATGTCGGCGGCCCCTCTCCCGAAATCGAAGTCGAGACTGAACCGGCAACGCCGGAGACGTTTTACCGCCATTCCCTCTGGATGGCAGGCGGTGAAGGCTGGCCCTGGGTGGCCTCAAGTGGCATGAAAGACTTGAGCCGTCTCACACTGCGCGGGCTTAAACCCGGAACCTATGTAGTGCGTCTCACCTTTGCCTGCCCGGACGGGGAGAAGCGCGCACTGCTTGTGTCCATCCAGGGCCGTGTTGTTGCTGAGCGCCTGGATCTTCCCGCGAGGATGAACGCCATGACTCATGTCTTTGAGAGCATCGAAGTCGGGGACGGCACCCTCACATTAAAGCTCAAAGCCCTCGAAGGCGGCACCCTGCTCTCAGGCATCGAGGTCATCCGGGAGGGATTGGGCATTGGAAATGTGCCCGAAAACGCGCGAGCGCCCGGACGCCTGTGATGAACTCACCGCTCCGTATTTTTACCGCCGCAGCCTGCCTGCTGCTACCCGCCACCCTGACGCGGGCGCACCAGGTGCCGAGCATCACCGTCGAGGCCATGTTCGCCGCCGACCACACCTGCACCCTCCGCGTGAACCTGGACCCGCGCGTCTTCCTCAGCGCCCAGCCCGCCTCGCTGCCGCCCGTGGAGGCCGCGTGGTACCTGGAGCAGTCGGAGGAGGAGAAAAAGCAGACCCACCTTATGGCGTGGGACTACTTGAAAAAAAACTTTCAAATCTCGTTTAGCGGCCGGTTGGCGGACTTTCCGGAGTGTGTCTTTACCGCCATTGATGGAGCCACGCTGGAACCTTTGCTGCCGGCCACGCCGGAGACACACCTGCTGGCCGTCGCCAAATCTCGCGTGCCTGACGAGGCAGGAGATTTCGTGCTGGCATTTGGTCCGGAAGCCAACGTCAGCCTCATTTTGCTCATCGGTGAGGAGGGCAGGGCAGGGCACCGCCCTCAGGTTTTGTTTCCCGGCGAAACAAGCCGGCCGCATAAAATACCGCAAGCAACGGCTGCTGTTGAGGGAGACGCAGGAGAAACTGTATCGTCCACTGAAAGCAGTGGAAGTCAGGCAATTGCAATGGCTGGTTTGATCCTCCTCGTGCTTTTGCTTTTCACGCCGGCCATCCGTCGGAGGATCGCCAGTGGAGCACAGACCAAATGAAAGCTCAATGCACGGCATTCGGTCCGCCGGGTGCGGCTGGCGATGGATTTTTCTGGCGCACCCCTCAGGATTCGAACCTGAAACCTTCTGATCCGTAGTCAGATGCTCTAATCCGTTGAGCTAGGGGTGCAATTCCGGTGTTTCGGAATGCGCAAATACTTGCGAGAGCGTGAGGCTATCGGATAGCTCGTTCTTGTCAAACGGGGAGAAGGAAAAATTTGAGGTTTCGAACTGTGCGCTGGTGCGTGTTGATGACGCGGACAAGCCATGAGGGAGCGCGTCAAATTTTCGGCGACGTTTTGTTGACGAATTGAACTTTCAGTATTTAATGAAAACATGAGCGCCGCACTTCCGAACTGGGAAAAAGCCCGCGACGAGTTTGTCGCGCAATGGGGGGCGCTGGGGAGTCATTGGGGGATCAACCGCACGATGGCGCAAATTCACGCCCTGCTCATGACCGCGCCCGAGCCGATGCACACCGACGAGATCATGGAACGGCTGCGTGTGAGCCGGGGCAATGCCAACACCAACCTGCGCGAGCTGGTCGGCTGGGGCCTGATCCGCGTGGTGCTCAAGAAAGGTGAGCGGCGCGAGTATTTCGAGGCCGAGAAAGATGTATGGCAGATGTTCATCACCATAGCCAAGGAGCGCAAGCGCCGGGAGCTTGATCCCGCGCTCATGGTGCTGAGGAGCTGCGCCGAGCAGACCCAAAGCGAAAAAACCGGCGCGGGTCTGGACTTTCACCGGCAAATGCGAGAGCTGCAGGAGTTCGTCGAATTCGGCATGAAGGTGTCCGACACAGTGGCTTCCATGAAGCACGCCTCCGCTCTCCAGTGGGCCATGCGGCTGCTTGGATGATCTTTTTATTTGGCCGTAACTTTCATATATTATCGAAACTACAGAATAATCCGCCATGAATGCTCCCGCTCTCATTTCACCTCCGCCCGCCGCGCATGCTGTCGGGCGGATGCATCCCGATTCGCGAATGACCAATCCTTTGCGTGGAAAAATTGTCTGGAGTCCGGTCAAGTCCCTCTGGTTCACCGGCCATGCTCTCGTGGCACTGGCTGGTGGCTGGCTGACGGCGGGTGTCTGGCCTGTGGCGCTGTGCTGCGCGCTGACCGTGCTCACGCTCTGTCTAGGGCACACGCTCGGGCTGCACCGTCTGCTCATTCATCGCAGTTTTTCCTGCCCGCTTTGGGTGGAGCGGGTGCTTGTGCATCTGGGGGTGGTTGTGGGCATGGGCGGGCCGTTTCGCATGCTGCTTCTGCATGACATCCGCGACTGGGCCCAGCGGCAGCCGCGCAGCCATCCGTTTTACACCAACCAGGCGCATTGGTGGCTGGACTGGTTCTGGCAGATGCACTGCGAATTGCGCCTGGAGAATCCGCCCGTTTTCAAGATCGAACCGGCTGTGCGAAACGATCCATTTCTGCGCTTCATGGAGCGGCACTGGATGCTCCAGCAGGTCCCTTGGGCGGTGCTGTGCCATGCGTTGGCGGGAGTGCCGGGACTCGTGTGGGGTGTTTCGGTGCGCATCGTTGTCTCCCTCACCGGCCACTGGTTGATCGGCTGGCTGGCGCACAATGTTGGGCGGCGGGAATGGCACATGGAGGGACACTCGGTTCAGGGTTTCAACCTCCCACGCCTCGGTTTGCTGACGATGGGCGAGTGCTGGCATAACAACCACCACGCCTTTCCAGGCTCCGCGCGGCTTGGCCTCGCTGCCGGGCAGCACGACCCTGGCTGGTGGGCGCTGCGGATGCTCATGGCCGCCGGGCTGGCATGGGAGGCAAAGACACCCGCCACCCTGCCTGACCGCCCCGAGCGCAAGCGCCTGCCAGCCGCGCCGAAATCACGCGCCACCACCTTCTTCACCCTCTAAACCAATCCCAAATCCACATACCGCCATGAACCACGCCATCATCATCCACTACACCCTCTACCTCGCGCTCGCACTCTGCATGACCTTCTGGGTGGCACGCACCCTGCACAAAAACGGCCGCGTCTTCCTCGTCGAATGCTTTCACGGCGACACCCACCTGGCCGACAGTGTGAATCACCTTCTCGTTGTCGGATTCTACCTCGTGAACATCGGCTTCATCTGCCTCTTTCTGCGCGCCGCCGGCGAAGTGGATGGCGCGCGCGGTGTTTTTGAGATGCTCAGCGGGAAAATGGGCGTCGTCATGCTCGTGCTGGGAGCCATGCACTTCATGAATCTCCTTCTGCTTGCCCGCATGCGCCGTCGCGCGCGTCTCGCCGCCATGCCGCCGCCCGTGCCCCCCGTATTGCGCGTCAGCGCCTGAACTCGCGCCTTCCCCCACAGTCATGCACACACTCACCATCTTCTATGACGCGCGCTGCGGACTTTGCTCGCAGGTGCGGCACTGGCTTCTGGCGCAGCCCGCCCACGTCCGGCTGGAGTTCCTGCCTTACGACTCCCCCGAAGCCGCGCGCCGCCTGCCCGGATTGCGTCACCTGCGCGCGGACAGGGAGATCGTCGTGCTCGCCGACTCGGGCGAGGTCTGGCAGGGTGCCGGCGCCTGGATCATGTGCCTCTGGGCGCTGCGTGAATACCGCTCGTGGTCCGCCAGGCTCGCCGCGCCCGCCATGCAGGCCGCCGCACGCCGCGTGGTGGAGTGGATATCCTGCCACCGTGTTGGTCTCTCGCGACTTCTGCGCATGAAAAGCGACGCCGATCTGCTCTCCGCAGCCGCCCAGGCACCCGAGGCTCCCGCCTGCGCCGTCCGGCACGACCTTGATCTCATTGACTGAACTCGACAGGCTTGAAGGCTTGCTTCCTGGCTGAGGCGAGGGATTTCATGACCAACTCCATGCCGGCATTGCCACCGCTCATGACACAGCCCAGGCGTTTGGCATGACGCACGGGGGACGCTTTTTTCAAGGCCGCCCAGGACAGCGCGCCGGCGCCTTCGACGAGGTTGTGCGTGTTTTCCAAAAGCTCCCGCATGGCAAAAAGGCATTCGTCATCATTCACGGTCACGATTTCATCCACATGACGCCGGATCAGCGCCAGTGCCCCGGCGTTCGGCGTGCTGCATGCCACGCCCTCCGCCACCCGTGTGGCGCTGGTTTGCGTGCGCAGACTGCCGCTGGCAAAGGACAGCGCATACGCCGGCGCATGCGCGCTGACCACGCCGATGAGGCGCGTCTTCAATCCCAGCGCCGCCTTGGCCGCCGCCATTCCGCAGATGCCGGAGCCGAGGCCGATGGGGACAAAGACCGCCTCCATGTCCGGCACCGAGCGCAGAAACTCCAGCCCGTAGGTGGCCACGCCGCGCACCAGCCAGGGGTGAAAGGACGGCACCGCGTGCAGGCCCTGCGCCTCCGCCAGTGTGCTGGAATGCTCCAGCGCCTCCTGAAACTCGCGCCCGTGCTCCACGAGCTCGGCCCCGAGCGCGCGCATGGCGCGGTTTTTGTCGGGATTGTTCCCGTGCGGCACCACGATCACGGCGCGCAATCCCAAGCGCCGCGCCGACCACGCGATGGACTGGCCGTGGTTGCCCGTGGAGGCGGCGATGACGCCACGCACGCCCGGCTCCCGGCGAAGCAATTCATCCAGATACACAATGCCGCCGCGCACTTTGAAGGCGCCGACCGGCGTGTGGTTCTCGTGCTTCACCCACACTTCCGCTCCCGCCATCTCACTGAGCAAAGGCCAGGTGTAAGCCGGTGTCGGCGGCACATGCGGCGCGATGAGCGCGGCGGCGGACTCGATCTCCTCCAGAGTGGGCAAGGCGGGCTCCATGGAGCTTGGGCGGCGTCAGCCTTTGGTCACGAGTTCGTCGAGGTTCAGCACCAGGTTCGCGATCATCGTCCAGGCGGCGAGTTCGGCGGGGTCGAGGCTATCGTCCGGCTTTGACTCGCCCTGGGAGATGAGCTGCTTCGCATCCTCCACACGGGCGCGGTAGGCGGCGCGATGCTGCTCCAGCGTCTGGCGGATCAGCTCGGCCTCCTCGGCAGTCGGGTGGCGGCAGGTGGCAAAGCGGAACGCATGAGTGATGCGGCTGTCATCCGTGGAGCCGGGAATTTTTAAAAGCTGCTGCGCAAAATGGCGCGCCGCCTCCACATACTGCACGTCGTTCATGAGGTTGAGTGCCTGAAGCGGCGTGTTGCTGCGCTCGCGGATGAGGCAGGCGGACTCGCGGTTCGGCGCGTCGAAGTTCGTCATCGCAGGCGGCGGCGCGGTGCGCTTGTAGAAGGTGTAAAGGCTGCGCCGGTAGAGGCTCTCGCCCTTGTCCTGCACATAGAAGCGCGTGTTGCTGCCGCCAAAGGCCACCGGCTCCCAGATGTTTTCCGGCTGGTAGGGGCGCACGCCTTTGCCGCCCACCTTCGGGCTGAGCAGGCCGCTGATATAAAGAATGCTGTCGCGGATCACCTCCGCATCCGCGCGGAAGCGCGGACCGCGCGCCAGCAGGCGGTTCTGCGGATCTTTGACCGCGCTCTCCGGCGTGAAGCGCGTGCTCTGGCGGTAGGTGTGCGAGTTCACGATGAGGCGCACGAGCGCCTTCATGTCCCAGCCGCTCTCGCGGAAAGTCACCGCCAGCCAGTCGAGCAGCTCCGGGTGGCTCGGCGGCTCGCCCTGGGAGCCGAAGTCATTGCTCGTCTTCACGATGCCGGTGCCGAAGAACTGCTGCCAGAAGCGGTTCACCGTCACGCGCGCCGTCAGCGGATGCTCGGGAGCGAGCAGCCAGTCCGCGAGGTCGAGCCGCGTGGGCTGCGGCGCCTTCGTTTTCAGCGGTGGAAATGCCGCCGGTGTCGTGCGCGCCACCTTTTCACCCGGCTTGTCATAGAGTCCGCGCTCCATCACAAAGCTCTCTCTCGGCTCGGGCAGGTCGGCCATGACAAAGGTGGCCGGGATGGTCTCTTCGAGCGCCTTCTTTTTCGCCTCCAGCGCCAGCTTCTCCGCGCGCGGGCCGTCCACGATCTCACGCGCGCCCTGGTATTCGTTTTCGAACCACCACGCCTTCAGCCTCGCCGTCTCCTCCGCGCTCCACTCCTCAGGTTTCTTGCCGCGCACGAGATTGCGCAACTCCGTCTCCAGGAAGGACAGCGCCTTGCCCTGGTTGTTCTTCGTCCACACCTTCCACGACCACTGCGGGTCCTTCGCCGGCTCCACGCGCGAGTTCATCGCCAGCCGGTCCCACGTCACCGTGCCGCCGTATTGCGTGAAGGCGAAGCCGTTCACCTTCATGCCCGGTTTCAGCGCCAGACGCTCCGCGTTCACTTGCAGCTTCACCCATTTGCCCGCCTCCGGCAGCGCGCCTACCTTCACATTCTCCGGCGTGCGGACTTTGCCAAAAGGGATGGCACCCTCCTCGCCCCACGTCGCCCGGTGATTCCACCCCGCCGTGTGAAATTGCAGCATCACCGCCGAGGGCGGGTTGGCCGGGTCAATGAAGCACTGCACGCTGATGACGCCGTTGGCCGGCACCTCGAAGGACGCGCCGCCCGAGAAGAAATCCTGCGCCACCTGCTCCGCCGTGCGGGTCAGCGCGCGCTTGCCGCTGAAGACCTGGCCGTCCTCCGCCGTGACGAACTTCGTCGGCGCGCCCGCGTGCTCCACCTTCGCCTTGGCGGGGAAATCATCATCGAACCACACCACCTCGCTCGTCTGCGCGGGCGGCGGCGGCGTCAGCTCGGCGGGGTCCGTGTATTGGATGGCGGCGATGGCCTCGCGAATCGCTTGTTGTTTGGCGGCAATGTCCGCGTCCAGCTTGGCGAGCTGGCTCTTCTGCTCGTCCGTGCTCAGGCGCAGGATGGGCGGCGTGAGCAAAATGTTGCCATCCATCGCCGGGTCCGCCGCGCTGTTGAAGAAGGAGTAGAGCGAATAAAACTCCTTCTGGCTGATGGGGTCGAACTTGTGGTCATGGCACACCGCGCAGCCCGCCGTCAGCCCCATCCACACCGCCACCGTCGTCTCCGTGCGGTCCACCGCGTAGCGGAAGACGAACTCCTCATTGATCGAGCCGCCCTCGCTCGTCGTCACGTTGCAGCGGTTGAAGCCCGAGGCCACCTGCTGCTCCATCGTGGCATTGGGCAGCAGGTCGCCCGCGATCTGCCAGCGCGTGAAGTCGGCAAAGGACAGGTTGTCGTTGAAGGCGCGCACCACCCAGTCGCGGTAGGGCCACATGCTGCGCTCATTGTCCAGGTGCAGGCCGTGCGTGTCCGCGTAGCGCGCCGCGTCCAGCCAGTAGCGCGCCATGTGCTCGCCGTAGCGCGCGGACTTCAGCAGGCGCTCCACCACGCGCCCGTAGGCGTCCGCGCTCGTGTCGGCGAGAAAAGCGTCCACCTCCGCCGGCGTCGGCGGCAGGCCGGTGAGGTCCAGCGTCACCCGGCGGATCAGCGCCTCTTTCGAGGCCTCCGGCGCGGGCTCCAGCCTCTCCTGCCCCAGCCTCGCCTGAATGAAGGCATCCACAGAATTTCGAATTTCGAATTTCGAATCTCGAACTTCCGGCACCGCCGGCTTCCGCGGCGTGATGAAGCTCCAGTGCTGCTGGTATTCCGCGCCCTGCTCGATCCACTTCTTCAAAGTCTCGATCTGCGCCGGCGTCAGCTTTTTGTGCGACTCCGGCGGCGGCATGATGTCGTCCGGGTCCGTGGTCACGATGCGCTGCATCACCGAGCTTTGCGCCGGGTCCCCCGGCTTGATGACCGCCACGCCGTCAATCACCGCGCGCGCCCCCTCCGCCGTGTCCAGCCGCAGGTCCGCCTTGCGCTTCTTTTCATCGAAGCCGTGGCAGGCGAAGCAGTTGTCGCTCAGGATCGGGCGGATGTCCCGGTTGAAGTCCAGCTTGCCCGCCGCGTGGGCGGAGGCGGCGAGCAAAAGCAGAAGGGTGGTGGTGGCGGGGGCGGAGCGCATCCCCCCTGATACGAAGCGCCCCGCGCGCGGATTTCACCGCTTCAAAAAGGGCGGCAACCAAGGCAGCAGCGGTTTGCGGATTTCCTCCCTCACCAGACCGGGCACCGCGCCGAAGCCGTGCAGGGCCGCCGCGCCCCCCGGCTTGGGCAGGCGGAAGTCAAAGACACTCACCCCGCGCCGCTTCTGCCCCGCGTAGCTGCGCCCGTCGCTGGCGCCGAAGATGACCGGCTTGCCGTCGCCCTTCCGGTGGCCGAGAAAAAGCATCACATGCGTCACGGGCAGCGCCCGCTTGGTGGACTCGTAAGTGCCCGACCAGAACAGCAGATCCCCCGGCGCCAGCTTCGCAAAGACCGCGTCCTCCAGCGACTCCGCCTTCTCCGCGCGCTGATACGCCCCCTTGTCCATCACCCACTGGCACATCTGGTCCGACTGGCGCGGCGCCTCCGTCACACCCCGGCTGTGCAGCAGATGGTAAATCGTCCCCGAGCAGTCCATGCCCCCGCGCCCCGGATCGTGCGAGGCGAAGGTGTACGTCAGGTTCATCCGGGTCAGCGCCAGCGCCGCGCGGATCAGCTCCCGCACCGGCTCCGGGTTCTTGTCAAAGTCCCGCAGCTCCGTCACCTCCAGCGTCGAGACCCTCGCGCCCTTGTCCGGCTCCGCCCCCGCCGCGCAGGCCGCCAGAAGGAAAAAGCCAATGATGGGAATGCGAGGGCTGGAGATCATGCGAAAGACACGGGGCGGCGTGAAAACAAGCGCCCCGCCCGACCCATAGCACATCCGCGCGCGTTGTGGAGCCCCGTTCATCCCCGTTCACGCAGCCCCCTCTTGCATCCAGCCGCATCCAGCCTTGATTCTCCCCGCTCCCATGAAGCCCCGCATCTTCATCTCCTGCGTCTCCCCCGAGTTCCGCACCGCCCGCGGAAAAGTCGCCGACGTCCTCACCTTCCTCGGCTACGAGCCCGAGAAGCAGGAAATCTTCGGCACCGAGCCCGGCGACCTCCGCCAGATGCTGCGCGACAAGATAGACTCCTGCCACGGCCTCATCCAGCTCGTCGGCCAGGGATACGGAGCCGAGCCGCCGCCGGACCCGCCCGACCCCGAGTTCGGCCGCGTCTCCTACACCCAGTTCGAGTTCCTCCACGCCCGCAAGAAAGGCCTCAAGACCTGGCTCATCCTCCCAGGCCCCGCCTGCCAGCGCGACACACCCCCCGGCCAGCTCGATCTGCCCCCCGGCGCCGACCCCGACCACCCCGCCGAGGCCGACCGCGCCCACCAGGACGCCCGCCGCCGGCTCCAGCAGGACTATGTGGCCGCGCTCCACGCCTCCGGCCACCTGCGCCACACCGCCGCCGATGACACCCAGCTCCAGCTCTGCGTCCACAGCATCAAAGGCGAGCTCGCCGCCCTCCGCCGCGCCTTCGCCCGCTGGCAGCGCACCGTCCTCGCCGCCTTCGCCCTCCTCATCCTCCTTCTCGCCGGCGTCCTCGCCTACCAGTCACGCACCACCACCCAGCTCGCCGGCCTCGCCGCCGGTCAAAAAGTCACCCGCGAGCGCATCCGCGCCCACCTCCAGGAGGCCAGCCAGCGCGCCCTGGACAAAGACCTCGCCCACGCCCAGGCCCAGGCCACCTGGCAGGAGCGCGAGCGCTTGCAGGAGGCCGCCCGCGCCGCCCACCAGCAGCGCCTCAGCCGCCTGGACGACTTCGCCGCCGAGTTCTCCCGCCTCGAGGGCAGCGCCGAGGCCACCGGGGCCTTTGACGAGCTCACCCGCATCGTCACCGACCAGGGTGTGGACCAGGCCCTGGCCTGGCTTGAGAGCCGCCGCGGCGGCATCCTCCAGGACTACCAGCAGGAAAAAGAGCGCGCCCGCTCCAGGCTCCAGCCCCTCCTCAGCGGCGCCAAGCTCGCAGAAGCCGGGGGCGACACCGCCCGCGCCCACTCCCTCTACCGCGACGTCCTCGCCGCCGACCCCGCCTGGGCTCAGGCGCGCCATGACCACCTCGTCTTCCTCGTTAACACGCTCGGCCCCCGCGCCCAGACCCATGAGACCCTCGCCGCCGCCCTCGCCCATTACCAGGAGGCCGCCCGCCACGCCCGCCGCCTCACCGAGGACGACCCCGGCAACACCCAGTGGCAGCGGGACCTCTCCGTGTCCTTCAACAAGCTCGGGGATGTGGCCGTCGCCCAGGGCGATCTCGCCGCCGCCGCCGGGCACTACCGGAGCGGCTTGGACATCCGGCAAAAGCTCGCCGCCGCCGACCC
>DDQZ01000055.1:0-150 GCA_002343505.1 Verrucomicrobiaceae bacterium UBA2429
ACGGCCTTGCAGACGTTGAATTTGGTACGGTGCGAGCAGCTCAGTGACGTGAGCGCACTGGCGGGGCTGACGGCCTTGCAGACGTTGGATTTGGTGCGGTGCGAGCAGCTCAGTGACGTGAGCGCACTGGCGGGGCTGACGGCCTTGCAG
>DDQZ01000055.1:357-21202 GCA_002343505.1 Verrucomicrobiaceae bacterium UBA2429
AGGTCAGCGACTTGAGCGCGCTGGCGGGACTGACGGTCTTGTGGGAGTTGGAATTGCGCTTTATGTCAGGTGGAGCTCCGCTGCGCCCACTGACACCACTCTTCGAGCGTTTGGTGGCACTGAGACTATTTGGCAGCGTGTTTTCCGACCTGCCCGCTGAGCTATGCGGAAAAGACGAATTGGAAAATGTGATTGCCCCCGTGCGGGCGCACTTCGCGGCGCAGGCGCAGCAGGGGGTGCGGGAGGATCAGGAATTGAAAGTGATCGTGCTGGGCAACGGGCGCGTGGGCAAGACCTCGCTGGTGAAGGCGCTGCAAGGGCTGCCGCATGATCCCCTGGAGAACAGCACGCACGGCATCCGGCTGTGGACGCTGGACCAGCCCTGGCAGCCGCTGGACGGGGAAGGGGCGGAGGCTGTGGCGCGGCTGAATGTGTGGGACTTCGCCGGGCAGGACCTCTACCACCAGACGCACCGTCTTTTCTTCCAGGCGCGGGCCATTTTCATCATTGTCCATGCGGAGAACGAGCCGCCGCTGCAAGCGGGTGAGGAGGATGTGCGCCGCCCGCTGCGCTACTGGCTGGAGCAGGTCGCTTCCCTGGAAACGGCGGGGCGGCTGCCGCCTGTGCTGGTGGTGCGCAACCGCTGTGACGAGGACCGCCCCGGCCGGCAGCCGCGCGACTGGCGCGGCGACGCGCCCTGGGAGTGCCGGGAGCTGCCGGAGCTGGCGTGCAGCGCGGCCACGGGGGCGGGCATCGAGGCGCTGCGGCAATGGCTGGGCGAAACCACCGCGCAGGTGCTGGGCTCCCAGGAGAAGCGCGGCATCGGCGCCGGGCGGGCGGCGGTGAAGCAGGAGCTGCGCGCTTTGCAGGCCGCCAACGAGGCGGCGCACCGGGAGAGCGAGCGGACGGGCCGCCGCCACGAGCCGCCGCACGCGCTGATGCCGCGCGCGGAATTCCACGCGCTCGTGCGGGAGAAATGCGCGGGCACGGATGACGCCGCTGATCCGGACCAGGTGCTGGACTGGCTGCACCGCCAGGGCGCGCTGTATTGGAACCGGGGGCTGATGCCGGAGCAGGTGATCCTGGACCAGCGCTGGGCCATTGAGGGCATCTACGCGCTGTTTCACCGGGAGAAGTGCGTGCGGCACCTGCGTCGCCGGCAGGGCCGGTTCACCGCGCCGGACCTGGCGCAGTGGCTGTGGGACGGGGAGGGTTACACGCCGGAGGAGCAGCGGGTGTTTGTGAATTTCATGCTGGCCTGCGGCATCGCCTTCACCCTGCTGGAGAAGGAGGAGGCGGCGGAGGGGGAGGCGGTGTATGTGGCTCCGGAGTGCCTGCCCCCCGCGGCCGTCACCGAGGCGGAACTCGTGGAGCGCCTGCGCGGCGCGGACCTGGAAGCGGCGCGGCCCGCGCGTGTGCTGGAGACGGCGCACCGGCACCTGAGCGCCGAGCCGGTGCTGCATTTCCTCTGCCGCGTGGGCCGGAAGTGGAAGCGCGCGGCGCTGATGTGGAGGCATGGAGCCTTTTTCCAATCCGGTGAAAGCCGGTCCTGGATTCGGGTGGACTGGCAGCGCGGGAACGAGGACGACTACGGCGGCAAACTGCGGCTGGAACTGCACGGAACAGACGCGGGCTTCCTCGAAGCGGTGGTGGAGGAGGTGCGCGGCAGCCCCGGTTTCCCCCATGAGGCCGCCGAGGACCTGCGCCGCCGGTGCGAAAACCTGCCCACGGAGACACTGAAACCGCCGGCTCCGCCGAAGCCGCCGGAGCCAGCGCCGCCGGAGACAGCGCCAGCCAAAGCGCCGCCGCTGGAAGCCTACGCGCCGCCGCCCGAGGCGCAGGTGAAGCCGCGCGTCGGCTTCTCCTTTGCCGGGGAGGACGCGGAGCATCCTGGCATCGAGAGCCGCCCGCGGGCGCTGGCCGCCGCGCTGCGCGCCTCGGGCGTGGAGGTGAAGGACTACAAAACAGACCAGGAGACACCGCACCTGGAGGTCTTCCTCAGGGAGCTGGTGGCGCAGGATTTCCTGGTGGTGTTCATCAGCCGCAAATACCTGCGCAGCGAATACTGCATGTGGGAGTTGATGAAGATCTTCGAGCGGGAGCCGGCGGGTGTTTTCGTGGACGACCAGTGCCGCCTGCTGTGGTTCAAGGACGCGCGGCTGAGCCACCGCCCGGACGGGACGGGGGCGCTGACGGCGGAGGACTGGCTGGGCTTCTGGAAAAAGAGGGCCGCGGAAACCGCCCGCTACTACGCCGCGGCCTCGGGCGAGGACGCCCTGCGCGCGAAGCAGGCCATCGAGCGCGACTTCATCAACGAGTGGCTGGCTTTCATCCACTCCTCCGACAAGGGCGACCTGCTGGTGAAGCACCTGCTCGACCACCGCCTGGGCGAGGTGCTGGACGCGGCGGCGCAGGACACGGAAATCCAGGCATGGTGCGCCGCGCTGTGCGAGAAGCTGAACGCCATGCTGACGCGTCCGGAGAGGCTGCCGGACTATGCCAAAAGCGCCTGGCAGCGCGGGGACCGGGAGCAGGCGCGGGGGCTGCTTTTGCGCCATGAGCGTGTGAAGCCGGGCAACCAGGCCAGGAGCCACCTGGAGCTGCTGAAGTCGGCGCGTTTTCCGCATGACCGGGAGCTGGAGGACATGCGCAAGATTTTGCTCGCCGAGGAGCTGGACCGGGAGTGAGGCCGCGCGCCATCACATGAATACCGGAGCCGGTGACAAGAGCGGGAGGAAAGCGGCGCGCCGGACGTTTGTTTCTGCCGCATGAAATCCAGCCTCCGCCTCCTGCCCCTCATTTGCGCCCTGACCGCCGCCTCCGCGCAGGAAAATGACGTGGCCGGCAATGAGCAGGTGCGCAAGATCATGGAGACCTACACCGGGCGCGGCACCCTGGCCGATGACACGCCGCCCACGGAGCCGCTGGAGGCGGCGAGGAAATTCAAGCTGCGCCCGGACCTCGCCATTGACCTGATGGCCGCCGAGCCCGCCGTGGAGCAGCCGCTTTACGCGAGCTGGGACTCGCAGGGGCGCATGTGGGTCACGCTTTACCGCCAGTATCAATTTCCCGCCGGGCTGAAGATCGTCAGCTATGACCAGCACCTGCGCGCCAAGTTTGACAAAGTGCCGCCGCCGCCGCCGCGCGGGCCGAAGGGCGCGGACAAAATCACCGTCTTCGAGGACACGGACGGCGACGGCTTTTTCGACAAGCACACCGATGTCATCACCGGGCTGAACATCGCCAGCGCCGCCCTGCACGGCATGGGCCGCATCTGGGTGCTGAACCCGCCCTACCTGCTCAGCTACCCTGACGCCGACTTCGATGCCATGCCCGATGGCGACCCCGAGGTGGAGCTGAGCGGCTTCGGCTTGGAGGACACGCACAGCGTTGCCACCAGCCTCATGTGGGGCATGGACGGCTGGCTTTACGGCGCCAACGGCAGCACCACCACGGGCAACGTCTCCAGCGCCAACACCAAGAATGTGAAATGGGAGGGCCAGTGCATCTGGCGCTACCACCCGCGCAAGAAGACCTTCGAAATCTACGCCGAGGGCGGCGGCAACACCTTCAGCCTCGACCTGGACAGCAAGGGCCGCGTCTTCTCCGGCACAAACAATGGCAAGACCCGCGGCATGCACTACGAGCAGGGCAGCTACGGCATCAAAGGCTGGGGCAAACACGGGCCGCTGACCAATCCGTATGCCTTAGGTTACTTCGAGCACATGAAGCACGAGGGTGATGAAAAGCGCTTCCCACAGGCCTTTGTCATCTATGAGGGCGGTCTGCTCGGCAGCGCTTATGAGGGGAAAATCATCGCGCCGAACTCCCTGCAAAACACCGTCTATGTCAGCGAGCGCATCCCGCACGGCTCCACCTTCCGCACCAAGGACGAGGAGCTTTTGATGAGCTCCCCCGACCGCTGGTTCCGCCCCGTGTGGGCCGGTGTGGGACCCGATGGCGGCTTCTACATGGCCGATTGGTACGACACCCGCCTCAGCCATGTGCGCCCCGTGGATGACTGGCACAAGACCAGCGGCCGCATCTACCGCGTCCGCCCCGTCAGCGGCGCGCCGAAGCTCAAGCCGTTTGATCTGAGCAAGGCCAGCGCGGAGGAACTGCTCGGGTATTTGAGTCACTCCAACCGCTGGTTCCGCAGGCAGTCGGTGCTGGAGATCGGCTGGCGCGGACTCAAAGACTTGGCTCCCAAGCTCTCTGAAATGTTGAACGGCCCTCATGCCTTGGAAGCAATCTGGGCGCTCAACTTACTCGTTGAAAACAATCCTGATGATCGAGCGATCGAATTGAATGCGGGTATCGCCATCACACAGGCTGTTCGAAGCTCCGACCCTTATTTGCGGCGTTGGGCGGTGAAAATGATTGGAGAGCAAGCGCCATCATGGGGATCTTTGGGCGCGCTCACGATGGTCGCAGAAGAGAAACATCCCGAAGTCCGCGCCCAGATCCTCGCCAGTGCCAAAAGACTTCCTGCGGGTGTGGCATTGCCACTCTTATGGAGCGGCGACGACGACTCCCGTAGGCGCGTTCGCCAGAACGCGGCATCCGCAGCCCCGTCTTCTGGCGAAGACGCCTACAGCGACCCCAGCGGCCATCTCCCCCTTCTAGCCTGGTGGGCCTTGGAATCCAAAGCTGAGAAAGAGAGCGAGGCCGTGTTCACTTTCCTCAAATCCGACACCGCCTTCCTCCAGACTGAGCTCTTCAAAAACCACCTCGCCGAAAAGCTCGCCAAGCGTTACGCACTGGCCGGTGGCGAGGCCAATCTGAACTCCTGCGCCGACCTGCTCGCGCTCACGGACGATGCCGCCCTGCGCGCCAAGTTCATCGCCGGCATCGCCTCCGCCTTCGAGGGCGCGGAGCTGCCGCCCCTGCCGGACGCGCTCGCGAAGGCGCTGAATGATTACATGGCGAAGCAAAGCGGCGGTGACCTCACGCTCGCCCTGCGCAGCGGCAGCGCGGATGCTTTGAAGAAAGGATTGGCGCTGCTTGGCAACAGCAAGGAACCCAACGCCGCGCGCATCGCCGTGGCCAGAACCCTGTCCGAGCTAGGCAAAGTGGAGGCCGTGGCGCCCATGGTGGCCATTTTGAAAAGCAGCAACCCCGCCAGCCTGAAGCGCGGCATTTTGCAGGCCGCATCCCGCTTTGACGACCGCCGCATCGCCGAAGCCATGCTGACCAGCTACGAATCGCAAATCGCCGGGGACCAGGCATTGCGCGAGGACGCCCTGCGCACCCTGGCCGGGCGCAAGGAATGGGCCGTCGAGCTTATCCACTTCATCAACGAATGGAAAGTGCCCGCGCGTCATGTGCCCGTGGATGTGGTGCGGCAGCTCAGCCTGCACAAGGACGCCGATATTGACGCCGCCATTGAGAAGCATTGGAAGGGCCTGCTCGCCACCGGCCCCACGGAGGCCAAGGAAAAAGAGATGGCCCGCATCAAGGCTGTGCTCCAGACCGGCCTCGGCGATCCTGAAAAAGGCAAGCTGCAATACACCGTGCGCTGCGGCATCTGCCACAAGCTCTTTGGCGAGGGCAATGCCATCGGTCCCGAACTCACCGGCTACGACCGCGCCAATGCCAGCTTCTGGCTGGAGAACATTTTCAATCCCAGCCTCGAAATCCGCGAAGGCTTTGGCAACTACATCGTCAAGCTCAAGAGCGGCCAGCTCCTCACCGGCATCATGGACGCGCAGGACGCCTCCGGCATTGTGCTCAAAGACATCGCCGGCAACAAAACCCCCGTGAAGCAGGCCGATATCGAGTCCCTCGAAGCCAGCCCCGTCTCCCTCATGCCCGAGGGCCTCACCACCGGCATGAGCGAGACGGATTTGAAGGACTTCTTCGCGTATTTGATGAAGCCGTGATCAGAAACTTGCGCTCACGCCGCGCGTTCTCCACCCCGGTCATGATCGCACGTTTCACACTTTCCCTGCTGGCTGCCGCCAGCCTCCATGCCACGCCGCCGAATGTGGTGCTCATCGTCAGTGACGACCAGGGCTGGCCGGATCTCGGCTGCATTGGCAGCAAGCCCGTCCAGACGCCGAATCTCGACAAGCTGGCTGAGCGCGGTGTGCGCGGCACCAGCTTTTACGTCACCTGGCCCGCTTGCACACCCTCGCGCGGCAGCCTGCTCACCGGCCGTTATCCCCAGCGCAACGGCCTCTATGACATGGTGCGCAATGACATGGTCAACTACGGCCACCGCTACAAACCCGAGGAATACGCCGTGTCGCCTGAGATGACACTGGGCCTCGATCCGAGGGAAATCACCATCGGCGACATGCTGCGCAAGGCCGGCTATGTGAACGGCGTCGTCGGCAAGTGGGACATGGGGCAGGCAAAACGTTACCTGCCCCTCCAGCGCGGCTTTGATTTCTTTTACGGCCACGGCAACAACGGCATAGACTACTACACGCACGAGCGGTATGGCACGCCCTCCCTCTTTCGGGGCAATCAGCGCACCGAGGAGGACAAGGGCAAATACGCCACCGAGGTCTTTCGCCGCGAGGCTCTTTATTTCGTCAACGAGCACGCGGGACGGAATCCTTTCTTCCTCTACCTGCCCTTCAACGCTCCGCACGGCGCCTCCACGCTAGCCGAGGACAACGGCGGCCAGAAGCCTGGCGTCCAGGCGCCCGAGGAATACAAGGCGCGCTTTCGCGACATCGTGAAGGATGAAAAACTCGCCGGTTACTATGGCGCGGTCACTTGCATGGATGACGCCATCGGCGCGGTCATGGACGCGGTGGAGAAAGCCGGGCAGACTCAGAACACGATCTGGATTTTCATGTCCGACAACGGCGGCAGCGGCAACGGCGGCAATGCGCCCCTCAAAGGCAGCAAGTCCACCATGTGGGAGGGCGGTTTGCGCGTGCCATTCATCTTCGTCTGGCCTGGCAGGGCGCCTGCCGGGAAGGTCACGGATGAATTTCTCACCGCCCTTGAGATCGTGCCCACCCTGCTTGCCGCCACGGGTGCTCCCGCGCCAGAGGGTGTTGTCATGGACGGCTTCGACATGCTGCCCGTCCTGCGCGGTGAGATGAAGTCTCCGCGCGGCGAGATGTTCTGGCAGCGCCGTGGAGATAAAGCCGCGCGCATCGGCCAGTGGAAATGGCTGGAAAGCGCCAAGGGGCGCGGCCTTTATGATCTGAGCACCGACCTGGGCGAGTCGGAGGACCTCTCGAAGGAAAAGCCCGAAGTGCTTGAAATGATGCGGGAGAAATTTGCCGCCTGGCGCAAAATCATGGACGAAGCCGAACCACGCGGTCCTTTCCGCGACTATTGACCGGGCATGCCACCACCTCTCATTCTCACCAACGCCACGGTCATCCTGCCGGGCGGGCTGCTGGAGAACGGCGCGGTCCTGTGTCGTGATGGGCGCATTGAGTGGATCGGACGCGTTCGAAAAAAATGGCCCGCAGGCGCGGAGATCGCGGACGCGCGCGGCGGGTTCGTTTCCCCCGGTTTTGTGGACATTCATGTGCATGGCGGAGCGGGCGCGGACTTCATGGACGGCACGCCGGAGGCGGTGCGCACGGTTTGCAAAGCGCACGCGCGCCACGGAACAACGACGATTTTCCCGACGACCACCACCGGCGCGCCGGAGCAGATTCAGGCCATGTTCGCCGCCTGCGCGTCGGTGAAAAAATCCTGGTCTCCCGCGGATGGCGCGCGCATCGCCGGAGTGCATCTCTACGGTCCCTACTTCGCCGAGGACAAGGTGGGCTGCCACAGTGTCGAGGGCCGCAGGTCTCCCAGTCCTGATGAATACGCGGCTTATTTCAAAGGCGGCCTGGTGCGCGTCGCCACCTGCGCGGCGGAGCTGCCGGGAGCGTCATCATTTTACAAAGCGGCCCGGCGCGCCCGCTGTCTCGTCACCTGCGGACACTCGAACGCCTCCTGGCCCGAGATGGCCGCCGCGTTCAAAGCGGGCATGAGGCATGCGGACCACTTTTGGTGCGCCATGAGCTCGGTGCCCTCGGTGCGCGCCCGTCTCGGAGTCCCCATGCGCGGCAGCATGGCGGAGTTTGTCCTCGCGGAGCGTGAGATGAGCACCGAGGTCATCGCTGACGGCTGCCATCTTGCCTCTGAGTTGCTTGAGTTCGCCTGGCGGATGAAAGGAGCCGGCCGCCTTTGTCTCGTCACCGATGCCAACCGCGCACTCGACATGCCGCCCGGAAGATACCGCTTCGGACCGGAGGGTGACGGCTCGTGGTTCGAGAGCGATGGCAGAGTGGGATGGGCGCCCAACGGCAGCCTGGCCAGCTCCATCATGGGCATGGACCACATGGTGCGGGTCATGCGGCGCGATACTACGGCACCGCTGCATGACATCATCCGCATGGCAGCGCTCACCCCCGCGGAGCGCGCGGGCATCGCGCGCGAGTGCGGCAGCGTCGAGCCGGGAAAACGCGCCGATTTGCTGGTTCTCAACCGCCGCCTGCAAGTGCGGCGCGTTTTCATCGGCGGAACCGAAGTGCCCTGAGGCATGCTTGCCAAATCCGACCCAACTTTGGCAGACATGACCGTCTTTTCCCGCTCGTTATCGCCCACTGCACACTCCAACCTTCCGGCCCATCATGCGTCTCATCCACCTTGTCTCACTGCTCCTTCTGCTCGCCTTCCCCTCCCCTGCCCTCCTTGCCCAGGCGGCCCCCAAGGGCAAAGGCAAGGGCGGTGTCAAAATGAAGGGCGACAAATCCGATCCGCGCAACTGGCCGGACTCCAGCAAGGGCAGCGCGGCACCGCACGCGCCGCAGGAGGAGCCGCCCGCCGCCACAGCCGCACGCCCGCAGTCCGCCACCGCGCCCGAATCCGGCGAACGCATCGTTTTCCTCGGCAACGGCTTGGCTGAGCGCGATGTCTATTTCTCCCGCCTCGAAACCGAGTTCCACCTTCGCTACCCGAACGAAAAACTGCTCATCCGCAACATGGGCCGCCCTGGCGACACTCCCGGCTTCCGCCCGCATCCGGCGCGCGCCTCGCAGTGGGCGTTCCCAGGCGCGGAGGTCTTCCATCCCGAACTCGACATGCATTTCGGCAAGGGATTCTTCCCCACTCCCGACCAGTGGTTGTTTCACCTCAAAGCAGACACCATCGTCGCCTTCTTCGGCTACAACGAGTCCTTCGATGGCCCCGCCAAAGTCAGCAACTTCGAGGCTGAGCTGACCGCCTTCGTCAAGCACACCCTCGGCAAGGCCTACAACGGCAAAGCCTCGCCTCGCCTCGTGCTCGTCTCGCCCATCGCTTTCGAAAACCTCTCCGCCAATCGCGACCTTCCCAACGGCGAAAAAGAGAACGCCAACCTAGCTCTTTACACCGCTGGCATTGAGCGCGTCGCCAAAGCGCATGGCCTCACCTTCATTGATCTCTTCACTCCAACAAAGGCATTGTATTCCAAAGACCGGTCTGCTTTCACCATCAACGGCTTTGCCCCAACGGAAGCCGGCTACCAAGAAATCGCCGTTCACCTCGCCAACGGACTCTACGGCCATCAGTCGCATCAATCCAAGGCCGATCCCGCCAAAGTCCACGCGGCGGTGAAGCAGAAGGACTGGCTTTGGAACAACGACTACAACCTCGTTAACGGCGTCCATAGCCACGGCCAGCGATACAACCCCTACGGTCCGCAAAACTACCCCGACGAAGTCCGCAAGACCCGCGAGATGATGGCCCTGCGCGACCATCTCATCCACGACCTCTCCTCCGGCCAAAAAACCGACCTCAGCGTGGACGATAGTACCACTCATCCGCTCGCCCCTGTGCCCACCAACTTCGATCCCAAGGATGGCAAGGGCAAGATGGGCAGCATCGAATACAAAAACGTCGAGCAGGCGCTCTCCAGCTTCACCATGGCAGAAGGCTACAAGGTGGACCTCTTCGCCTCCGAGTCCGAGTTCCCTGACCTGAAAAACCCGGTGCAGCTCAGCTTCGACAACAAGGGCCGCCTTTGGGTCGCCGTCATGCCCAGCTACCCGCATTGGAAACCCGGTGATCCCGCGCCGAACGACAAATTAATCATCCTCGAAGACACCGATGGCGACGGCCGTGCCGACAAACAAACCACTTTCGCCGACGGCCTGCATCTTCCCATCGGTTTCGAGATTGCCCCGGAAGGCGTCTATGTCTCCGAGGAGCCCAATTTAATCCTGCTGGTGGATGAAGACGGCGACGACAAAGCCGACCGCAAAGAGTTGCTGCTGCATGGCTTTGACACACACGACACCCACCACGCCATCTCCGCCTACTGCGCGGATGCCTCCGGCGCGTTCTACATGGGCGAGGGCCGCTTTTTGCATAGCCAAGTGGAGACCCCCTACGGTCCGCGCCGTTGCAACGACGGCGGTGTCTGGCGCTTCGATCCCAAGTCCTTCCGCCTGGAGCGCTACGCGCAAGTGGATGTCTCCAACCCCTGGGGCATCAGCTTCAATGACTGGGAGCAGTGCCACATCTCCGACGGCTCTCCCGGCGAGAGCTGGTGGGGGCTGCCTGTCTCCGCCAAGATGCCCTACGGCATCGAGAATCCAAAAGTCGGCCAGTTTGTGCCGAAGCGTTCCCGCCCCACCTCCGGCGCCGAGTTCGTCTCCTCCCGCCACTTTCCCGACGAGCATCAGGGCGCGTTCATGATCTGCAACAGCATCGGCTTCCTCGGCACCAGCATGGGCAGGGTGCGGGACAGCGGCTCCGGCTACGAGGGCGAGCTGATCGCCGATTTGCTCTCCTCCACCGATGGCAACTTCCGCCCTGTGGACATCGAGTTCGCACCCGACGGCTCGCTCTATGTCGTGGACTGGCACAACGCCCTCATCGGCCACATGCAGCACAACGCGCGCGATCCGAGCCGCGACCACGACCACGGCCGCATCTACCGCATCACCTATCCCTCACGCCCTCTTGTGCAGCCTGCCAAAGTCCACGACGCCAGCCTTCCCGAGCTGTTGGAAAACCTGAAGCTGCCCGAGTATCGCACCCGTTACCGCACCCGCCGCGAGCTGCGCGGTCGTCCCGCCAACGAAGTCATCCCTGCCGTCATAGCCTGGGCCGCCGCTCTCGACAAAGCCGACCCACGCTACGAGCACCACCTCTGCGAAGCGCTCTGGGCCACCTGGGCACAGAACCAACTCGACGCCGAGCTTTTGAAACAATGCCTCACCGCCCAGAAGCACGAAGCCCGCGCCTCCGCCGCCAGTGTGCTGCGTTTTAACCCTGAAAAAATCGCCAACGCTACCGACCTGCTTCTGATGGCCGCGCGCGACGCCCACGGCCGCGTGCGCCTCGAAGCCATCGTCGCCGCTTCCTGGCTCGACAACGCCGACGGTGCCCGCATCGCGCTCGAAGCGCTCAAGCTCCCGCTCGACAAATGGATGGGCCCCGTCACCAAGCACATCCTGGAGCACACCTTGAAGGACGACATCGCCGCCCTGCAAGCCGCCGGGCAGCTCGATCTCGCCGACAACCCCAACGCCGCCGGTTATCTCGCCGGCACATTCAAGATCGAAGACGCCGCCCCCAGCGCCGAAGACGCCGCCTACGGCCCCACCCGCAAGCTCAGCGACGCCGAACAAAAAACCTACGCCCTCGGCAAACAAGTCTTCACCCGCGACGCCCACTGCGCCACCTGCCATCAGCCCAACGGCCAGGGCATCCCCAACATCTATCCCACGCTCGCCAAGAGCGACTGGATCGAAAACGACGAGCGCCTCATCAAGATCGCCCTCAAAGGCCTGTGGGGTCCGATCGAAGTCAACGGCCAGCACTTCGACCCCAGCAAAGGCGTGCCTCCCATGATGGGCTTCGGCGGCCTGCTCAACGACGAGGAACTCGCCGCCGTGCTCAGCTACGTCCGCCAAAGCTTCGGCAACAACGGCCCCTTCATCACGCCCAACCAAGTGAAGCAAGTCCGCGCCGCCACCGCCGAGCGCGTGAACTTCTACATGACCGACGAGATTCTGAAAGAGCACCCGCTCAAGTAAACTGCTGGGAAGGCGCGAACGCAGAAGTCGAATTACGAAGTTCAGTCAGTTCGACATTCGCCGGTCACAGGCGATGCCGTGTTTCTCCAGCATCACGGCGATGGCGAGGGAGCGTTCTTCAGCTAAGCGGCCTTGTCGGCGTAAAGATATTTTTGGAAGCCCGCGAACACTTTTCCGATCTCCGCCGGCTGGCCAAGATCGGCCACGGCATCGGCGATGGCGTGATACTTGAGCCGCAGCAGGGGCGTGAGCTTCTCCTGGTCCAGTTCCTCGACACCGGCCGTGATGTAGTGCTGGAGGACAAAATCCAGGAACGCCTGCTGCTTGTCGCTGAATTGCGTGTTGATGTAAACACGGGCATGGGCGGCGCGCACCTCCCTGGTGAGCGGTGGGTGGGCATACGCCACATGGGCAAGCACGTCGAAGATGTCACTGGCTTCGGCGTCAATGATCTTCTGCATCTCAGCCAGTTGATCGTGTCCGAATCCCTTTTCCGCCAGCCCCAGCAGCAACTTCTTGCGCGTGTCCGGCGCGCTCCAGATTGCCCGCAGTTCCTCCTCGTTGTGGAAGAACTCCGGCAGCTTGCCGAAAAGCAGTTCCATGAACTGTTGGGCGCTCATGGGGGTGCCGTCAGGATGCCAAAAGCTCGTGCATGTCATGTGCTGGATGCGACGCTCCTTGCCGTCGGCCAGTTTCACCCTGGCCTTTTTCCGGCACAAGCACGGGCGCTGACCGCACTTGGCGCACGGCTCGGGCGGGCAGACGCACGGCGACTGGCCGCAGACTGAGCAGGGTTTGGCCGGCGTTTTTTCGCAGATGCACGGTGACTGACCGCAGGTCTTGCAGGTCTCTGGCTCAATCGGCTCGCCATCCCATTCCGGGTCGAGGAAATGTTCGTGCGCCTTCACGAAGTCGTAGATCGTGAAATAGTCCTTCCCTTCAAACAGCCGCGTGCCGCGTCCGCTGATCTGTTTGAATTCGATCATCGAATGGACCGGCCGCATCAATACGATGTTGCGTATGTTCCAAGCGTCCACGCCGGACGAAAGCTTCTGTGACGTGGTGAGGATGGTGGTAATGGTCTTCTCGTTGTCCTGGAAATCGCGCAGGTGTTGCTCCCCGAGTTCGCCATCGTTGGCGGTGACGCGCTGGCAATAGCCCGGGTCTTTGCTCTTCTTGATCTGGTTGAGAGGTCCCGCACCAGCAGCGCGTGGGATTGGGTGGCGCAGAACACCAGCGTCTTTTCGTTCTGGTCAATCTGCGACATGAAAATCTCCACCCGCTTGCGCTCGCGCTCCCGGATTTCGATGCTCCGGTTGAAGTCCGCCTCCTCGTAAAGCCTGCCCGCCTCGATTTCGCCTTCCACCACCTTGTCGTCAGGCGTGTAGTAGTAGGTGTCCAGCGTGGTCTGGATTTGCCTCACCTTGAACGGCGTCAGGAAGCCGTCGTTGATGCCATTTTTCAGCGAGTAGATGAACACCGGCTCGCCGAAGTAACGCTAGGTGTCAGCGTTCTCCTGTCGCTTGGGCGTGGCCGTGAGGCCGAGTTGCGCCGCAGGTTTGAAATACTCCAGGATACCGCGCCAGTTGCTCTCATCGTTGGCGCCGCCGCGATGGCATTCGTCAATGACAATGCAATCAAAGAAGTCCGGCGGATACTCGCCGAAATACGGCGATGGCGAACCATCCTCCTTGGGCGGGCCGCTCATGAACGTTTGGAAGGTGGTGAAGAACAGGTTGCCGTTTTTGGGCACCTTGCCTTTCTTGCGGATGTCTTCCGGCTTGATCCGCACCAGCGCATCCTCGGGGAAGGCGGAGAAGGCGTTGTAGGCTTGGTTCGCGAGGATGTTTCGATCCGCGAGAAAAAGGATGCGCGGCCTCCGACTCGGTTCGCCCGAGAGATTCCACCGCGCGTGGAAAAGCTTCCAGGCAATCTGAAATGCGATGAAGGTCTTGCCCGTGCCTGTGGCCAGGGTCAGCAGGATGCGATCCTGCTTCCGCGCGATCGCCTGCAGCACCCGTTCGATGGCGATGTCCTGGTAATACCGCCCCGGATGCGAACCGCCCTTGTCCTCGTAGGGCACGTTGGCGAACCGGTCTCGCCACGCATCCTGTTTGGCGAAGATGTAACTCCACAGCTCATCCGGTGACGGGTAGCACGGGATTTCGCCTTCAACGCCGGTCTCCATGTCAATGCGGTAAATGCCGTGGCCGTTTGTGGCGCAGGCGTAGCGCACCGCCAGCTTGCCCGCATAATCCTTGGCCTGCGCCACGCCTTCGTGAGGGCTTCACCCGCCGCCTTGGCCTCCACCACGGCCAGTTTCGTGTTTCGGTATTCGAGAATGTAATCCGCCTTCAGCACCTTCCCGCGCTTGTTTTTGCCTTCGATGCGGCCGGGGATGATGACGTATTCCCGCCGGATGCGGCTGCCCTCCACCACGCCCCAGCCCGCCGCCTTCAGAGCGGGGTCGATCAGCTCGGCGCGGGTTTCGGCTTCGTTCATGCGGGTGGGACTTCACTGACACCATTGACGCCGCTGACACGGTGGTCAATGCGGTCAAAGCACTCCTCACACCGGCCGCGTGCCTTTGCACTCCGGGTAGCTGCTGCAGCCCCAGAAATCCCCTTTCGCAGACTTTCGCTGCCGCATGGGCTTGCTGCACACCGGGCATTCCGGCCCGGTGTTCTTCTGGCTTTCGCGGGCTTCGAGGCGTTTGGTCATGAGGCGCTCGCTGAAGCCGCCGGTTTCTTCAAAGGCCTTTCCTTGGGCTTCGATCTGGCTTTTGAGCATGTTCAGGGCGCGGCCGATGATGAGGAGCATGGCGTTTGCCACCACCACGGGGTCTTCGGCGTCCAGCCAGCGGGCGTATTTCTTCCGCTGCTCCAGCGCGTGCTTGGCGGACTCGTGGACCATGTCATCGGTGAACGGGGCGGCATCCAGGGAGATGGCGTTCACGGTGCGGGCCTCGGCGGAATGCACGGACCACGGGAGCTGGCCGCGGTCGAGGATGAAGATCTCGTAGTCGCCGCGCAGCTCGCTGAGGCTGGCGCAGGCCACGTCGGTGAGCTTCATCTCGGTGTCCTTCGAGGTGGAGGAGCGCTCGGAGCCTTCGATGATGTTCTGGCGGCCGCTGCGGGCCGCCTGGGTCATCTGGTCGTATTGGCGGCCCTTGGGGTCGTAGAACTTCGTGTCCGTCTCCCGGTGGTCGAAGGTGAGGAAGCGGCGGCAGAAGTGCAGCGTCTCGAGCTGCACGATCGTCGCCAGCGTGAAGGTGTGCAGCCTTCGGAAGCCGCCGTGTTTGTCGAACAGCTCTGGCATGGGAGGAGGTGTGGAAGGTTGGTGAGGGCCGCCAGTCTGGTGAAAGCGGGCAAAACTGTCAATGCGGTCCTCCGGCGTCTCGGGGGACCGCATTGACCGGAATGACGCCATTGTCGTCCGGCGACGGCGTCGCCCGGCAATGAGGTCAGCCATGTCAGCGGCGTCAATCCGGTCATCACAGCTCCCCGGCAAAGGCCTGGTGCAGCAGCGACTTCTTCAACGCCTCCAGCGCCGCCCGCTTCCGCTCGTAGAGGCTCGCCAGGCGTTGGGTTTCGGCGGACAGGGTGTCGAGATCGTCTGCGATCTTTTTTGTTTTGCGACCGACGTTGGCACCATGACCAATTCATCATGCACGAAATTACGGTTGAGAGTGGGAACGCCAGATCCTGTGGCGAACATCTTCAAATCAAAGTGGTTCAACAAATGAAACACGAAACGAGGAACATAGCCGTGGAAGTCTTTGACATAGAGCACTGTGTTCAGCGGCCAGAAGTCATCCTCAATGAAAAAGACGTTTCCGATGCTGCCGCTTCGGCCCGTAACTACTCCAGGTCCGCGAACAGCGCTCTTGTGATGGGTGTCACTGATCCCACTCGAACTGACGAGAGGATATTCTCCACTGACACGGTCCTGTGTAAGCAGGTCGAAGCCCCTTTGTAGCGTAGCTACATCCCCCAACTTTTTCTCCTCCCACCCCGGACCACGCTGGGTGAAAACAGAATCACATGACAGCCCCCGAATGTTCTCCAGCACCTCCGCGCACTCGGCATCCAGCGCGGCGATCTCCTCGATGATCTCCTGCGGACTGCGGTGGGTCACGGTTTCACCGCCGTGGGGGTTCTTCACGGAGAGGTCGTAGGTGGCGGTGTCGATGGCCGACACGTCCACGCTCCAGCTCTTCGCCGTCGCCGCGAAGTCCTTCTGCCGGTCAATGAAGTCACTCAGGTCCGCATCATTCAGCGGATTCGTCTTCCCCAGGTTCCGCCCAGGCTCCAGTTGGTAATACCACACCTTCCGCGTGGGGCGGCCTTTCTCAAAGAAGAGCACCACCGTCTTCACGCCCGCGCCCTGGAAGGTGCCGCCGGGGCAGTCGAGCACGGTGTGCAGGTCACAGCTCTCCAGCAGGTGCCGCCGCAGGCTCACGGAGGCGTTGTCGGTGTTCGAGAGGAAGGTGTTCTTGATGACGATGACGTAGGCGAGGGACTTCTTTTCCAAAGAGCGTGCGCGTTTGCAGCGTGAGCAGGTCTTTCGTGGTCAGTGGTGTCATTGACGTCATTGACGTTGGTGACGTTGGTGACGGCCGCGTCCCGGCCAAAAGGTAGTCATACGCCTCGCAGAGGAACCCGGCGCTGCCGCAGGCCCCGTCGTAGATGGTCTGGCCGAGCTGCGGGGCCACCACGCGGATCATGGCGCGGATGAGCGGGCGCGGGGTGTAGTATTCGCCGCCGTTGCGCCCGGCATTGCCCATGCGCTTGATCTTCTCCTCGTAGAGCATGCTCAGCTCGTGCTTCTCCGTCTGGGAGCGGAAGCGCAGCTCGTCCACGTGGTCGATGATCTCGCGGAGGTTGTAGCCGCTGGTGATCTTGTTTTTCAGCTCGCCGAAGATCTCGCCGATCTTGTATTCGAGGGTGTTCGGGCCGGCGGCCTTCTGCTTGAAGCCGTGCAGGTAGGGAAAGAGCTTCCGGTCCACGAACTCCCGCAGGTCATCGCCGGTGAGCGCGGCATCGTGGTCGAGGCTGCCGTCCTTCTTCTTCGGCGCGGCCCACACGTCCCAGCGGTAGGGCTGGTCGAGCAGGTGGGTGTATTTTTTGCCCTCCAGGGCGGCCTCGGTGGCCTTGTCCTGCTACAGGCCGTCGAGGTATTTCAGGAAGAGCAGCCAGGAGGTCTGCTCGGTGTAGTCCAGCTCCGTGGTGCAACCGGCTTCTTTCCAGAGGATGTCGTCGATGTTGCGGAAGGCTTGGTCAAACATGGGGGCGGGATGTGGTTCGAGGCGGAAGGTGTCGGCGTGTTCCTTGCTAATGAAGCTGGATTTGATGCCCTCATCGCGCAAGACGGCGCTTGGCGCGTCAGGTCGTGGCAGGACTTGGGCGGCGGCATCAAAGGGTTTTCCGGGAAAATGGGTGGGAGTGGCAAGCTGGGATGACTGGGCGGGCGCGGGTGGGCGCTGAATCTCACGGCGCCAGCGGCACGCCGATGTCGCCGCCACGGATGACCGGGATGGGGGTGTGAAGAAACTCCAGGTCATCGAAGTGCCACCACTCACCCGGCAGTGGGGCGAAACCTGCGCCGCGCATGGCCTCGTGGAGGAGCGCCAGGTTTGCGCGCACGGCGGGGTCGGGGTGGCGTGTGTCACTGGCGGCGTGCTCCAGGTTTTCATCGAAGTGGGTGGGCATGGGCAGCTCGCGCCCGCGCGCGTCCACCAGCGTGGCATCCACCGAGACGCCGCCGCAGTGGCGGGACCATCCGCGGACCGGATCAATGAACATGCCTGTGCGCGCGCCGTGCTCGTGGAGGCGCTGGTGCGCCTCGGGCGGGCGCCATGCGTCCCAGATTTTCAGGCCGAGGCCCTGCTCCTGAAGCCGGGCCTGCGCGGCGGCCAGCTTCACTGCGGTGGAGCGGCGCAGCAGGCAGGGCATGTCCCTGGTGTAGAGCGGGCGCCCGGTGACATTGGCGGCGGTGGCGTAGCGCAGGTCCACCCTGACGCCCGGCACGGCACGGGTGACATCCACCAAACCGCGCGCTTCGGCCCTGGAGATGACCGTGCCGCTTTTCCGCCCCGGCGGACCGCTGGAGCAGGCGCACAGCAGCGCCAGCGCGGCGGCTGGCAGCAGGCGCGGCAGGCGGGTCCGGGCCATGCGCGTCAATGGTGGCAGCCGCAGCCCTCGCCGCAGCCGCCCTGGCCGAAGACTTCCTCCTGCGTGGGCACGCGGCCCTTTTCCAGCGTCTTGGTGACAAAGCCGTTCACCCGGTTTGCCACCTCCTGCAGCACATCCTGCGCGGCCACAAAAGCCTGGATGCCCTCGTGCGCGTCGGCCTGGTCCTGCAAGTCTTGAAAGCGGCTCACCTCCTGCGCGTCGAGCTTCTGCCCGCCACGATGGCGCTGCTCCAGGCTGCGGCCCAAGTTCATCACCTCCCGGTAGAGGCCCACGGCGTCCTCATCGGCGAGAAACGCCTCCGCCTGATCCCGCGCTTTTTGCACGTCCGGGTCCGCGGCGATGGCGGCGCAGAGTTCGTCAATCCGGGAGGCGATGGCGGGGGCGAGCAGTTGGGTCATGGGCGTTAGTAAATCGGGAAGGCGGATTGTCGAACGGGAAAAGCACCCTCCTTTTTCAGCCCTGTCCGCCAGGCGTCTCACGCGGGCGGATCAGCAAGACGATGAACAACGAAGCCACGCAAACCAGGGCAAACACCCCGAAGATCACATTCAACGGCACGCCACGGTCCGTCATCGCGCCAAAGCCCCAGTCCGCGACGCCGCCGCACATCATGCTGACGAAATTCATGATGCCGTAGCCTGTGGCGCGCAGCTCCGGACGCACGATCTGGCTCAGAATAGGCATGTTGTTGCAGTCAAAGAAACCCCAGCCGACGCCAAACAGGACCAGCGCGACGATGGCCAGCGCGAACGAGTTCAAAGCAGGCGCGTTGCCCACGCCAAACATGGCAGGAACAATCAGCATCATGCCGATCGCACTGACATGGATGCGCCCGCGGATGCTCTTGCGCATCCACCGGTCAGCCAGCCAGCCGCCAAAAATCGCGGAGAGCAGCGCCGCCGCCTGCCAGTAAAGCGTGGCCGACACACCCGCCTTGCCCTGGCTGATGTCGAAAGCCTTTTGCAGAATCGCCGGCATCCAGTCCCGCACCACCCATGCGGCGATGGCGGGCAGGGTGAAATAGGCCACGAGCAGGATGAAGTTGCGGTTCGTGAGCAGCTCCACAATCCCCGTGCCGGCACGGGTTTGGGCCGCCGGACCACCATTGACATCGGGACGGGGCTTGGAGGGAGCGTCACGCAGCAGGAACAACAGAGGAATGGCATAAAGGATGCCGGTCAGCCCGGTGACATCAAAAAGAGAGCGCCAGCCACCCTCCAGCCTGTCGGAATATCCGGCAAAGCCTCCCAGCATCTGCCCGCAATAAATGCCCATTTGATGCACACCCACGGCCCGCGAGCGCGTGCCCCCCGTGTGGTAATCAGCGATCAGCGCCAGCGCCGCCGGGATGTAAAACGCCTCGCTGATTCCCATCGCTGTGCGCGCCCAGTACAGCTCCTGAAAGCTGCTGACATGGCCCGTGAGCCAGGTGATCAGGGACCACACGAACAGACTGCCGCAAATCGTCAGCTTGCGGCTGAAACGATCCGCAATATAACCGCCAAGAGGACTGAAAACCGCGTACACCCACTTGAACGAGGCCAGCATGTGCCCCCAGTTCTCATCGCTGCCGATGTCCTGGATGTCCCCCATCACCGACACCTTCATGGCGGCGATCATCTGCCGGTCCAGATAGTTCAGCAGCGCCACGGGGAACAGCAGGGCCACCACCATCCAGGCGGTGCGCGAGAGGGAGCGGTCTTCATTCATGGTCGGGCGTGGAAAGGCGCAGATGTAATGCCGCGCGCCCGCCGGGCAAAGCCCAATCCATGCCCATGCTTGACCTGCGGATGACCGCGCGCCGCCCTGGCGCCTGCAAAAGCCTCAGACGTGACGATGCGGAAGGATTCTGCAGCGGGCGTCCGCCTCCTCGGGTCGCTCGCGCGGCGAATCTTGCGCGCCGGTCACGGCTCAGTTGGTCTTGAGGACTTCGATGAAGGCTTCCTGGGGGATGTTGACGCGGCCGATGGCTTTCATCTTCTTTTTGCCCTCCTTCTGCTTCTCCAGAAGCTTGCGCTTGCGGGTGATGTCGCCGCCATAACATTTGGCGGTCACGTCCTTGCGCAGGGCGCTGATGCTTTCGCGGGCGATGACTTTGCCGCCGATGGCGGCCTGGATGGCGACGACGAAGAGCTGCTGGGGGATGACCTCCTTGAGCTTCGCGGCGAGCTGGCGGCCGCGGCTTTCGGCCTTGCTGCGGTGGACGATGCAGGAGAAGGCGTCCACGGGCTCGCTGGCGATGAGCATGTCCATTTTCACAAGGTCGGCCGCCTGGTAGCCGGCGTGCTCGTAGTCCATGCTGCCGTAGCCGCGGGTGAGGGACTTGAGCTTGTCATTGAAGTCCACGAGGATCTCGTTGAGGGGCAGCACGGTGTGGAGCATGACGCGCTTGTCGTCGAGGGTCTCGGTGTTGTTGACCTGGCCGCGCTTGTCCATGACGAGCTGCATGATGTCGCCGATGTGCTCGTTCGGGATCATGATGTACACTTTGACGATGGGCTCGCGGATTTCCTCGATCTCGTTGGCGGCGGGCAGGAAGCTGGGGTTGTCCACGAGCAGCTCCGTGCCGTCGGTCTTCACCACCTCGTAAATGACCGAAGGATAGGTGGAGATGACGTCCATGTTGAACTCACGGCGCAGGCGCTCCTGCACGATCTCCAT
>DDQZ01000055.1:21407-21616 GCA_002343505.1 Verrucomicrobiaceae bacterium UBA2429
AAGCCGAAGCCGAGCGCGGCGGAGCTTTCGGCCATGAAGGTGAATGCGGCATCATTGATTTGCAGCTTGCCCACAGCCAGCTTGAGCGCTTCGAAGTCGTCGGTGCTCACGGGGTAGATGCCGCTGAAGACGAGGGGGTGGATTTCTTTGAAGCCGGGCAGCGGCTCTGGCGCGGGCCGCCGGCTCTCGGTGAGGGTGTCGCCGATCTT
>DDQZ01000055.1:21712-22227 GCA_002343505.1 Verrucomicrobiaceae bacterium UBA2429
CGGTGAGGGTGTCGCCGATCTTGACATCGGCGGTGGATTTGACGTTGGCAATGAGGTAGCCGACATCGCCCGCCTCAAGCTTTTCACAACTCGTCATCTTCGGACGGAAGATGCCCACGTCCTTGATCTCATAGTCGTTGCCGGTGGACATCATGCGCACCTTCTGCCCCCGCTGGATGGTGCCGGAGACGACGCGCACATAACTTACGACGCCGCGATAGGCGTCGAACACGGAGTCGAAGACGGAGGCGCGAAGGTAGCCGTCACCAGGCTCCTTGGGCGGAGGAATAAACGCCACGACGGCTTCCAGAATGTCCTCGATGCCGATGCCCATTTTGGCGGAGGCGGACACGGCCTCGTCGGCGGGAAGCTGGAGAATGTCCTCAAGCTGGCGTTTGACCTTGTCCACATCGGCGCTGGGCAGGTCAATCTTGTTGATGACCGGGATGACGTGGAGGTTTTGCTGGAGGGCGAGGTTCAAATTCGCCACTGTCTGCGCCTCGACGCCCTGGGAG
>DDQZ01000037.1:0-123 GCA_002343505.1 Verrucomicrobiaceae bacterium UBA2429
CCCCCAACCCAGCGACGGCCGTCCCGCCAGGGAGGGCCGTTTTGCGCTTGGGAGCGTCAAAACGCTCAAACTGTTCATAAAGTCATCTAAATGGAGTCCATTTGCTCCAAATCGGAGCAAATT
>DDQZ01000037.1:275-19258 GCA_002343505.1 Verrucomicrobiaceae bacterium UBA2429
AATCGGAGCAAATTTGCTCCGATTTGGAGCAAATTTCCTGTAAATCGGAGCAATTTTGCTCTGATTCGGAGCAACGTTGCTGTCAATCGGAGCAACGTTCCTGCAAAACGGAGCAATCTTGCTCTGATACAGAGCAATGATCCAGCAAAACGGAGCAACGATGGAGCCAATCCCCGAAACACAAACTTTCGGACAGGCTCCGGGCACCTCCACGATGGGAACCATCGGCCCCTCGCGAGGCGCGAAAATCATTCGCTTTTCCTTCACTGCTTGAACTGACCATCTTTGAAGCGCTGCATTTGCAAATTCGAAGCTAGCTGGAGCGTTTACATCCGCAACCACCCTCCACCACCATGAAAACGATGCCTGATCCAACCCAGGCGGCCCCGTTTCAGGAGACCGCCAGCGCGGACGATGCCGCGCATTTTGTGAACCGGAATCTTCACCGCGTCTGGCAGACCCGCCGGATGAAAGCCACCCTGCTGCGCCCCTTCCGCAAAGTCCTGCGCCCGCTGCTCGTCTGGATTCGCCAGGAGCATTTCCATGTCAAAAGCGGGCTTCGGGGCCAGCCTCCCGCCGGGCTGGAGCTGCGCAAGGCGGGCTGGGAGACGCTGGCGCTGGGCCTCGTGCTCGGTCCGCTGGTCTTCCTCATGCTGCTGCCTCTGCTCATCCTCATGTTCCCCGCGGCTTTGCTGTTCGGACTGGCCTCCGTGGCCGGCAGCGCCCTTCAGGCGGGCGCGGATGACGCGGAGCAGCACGCCCTGACCTGGCACGCCGCGCATTGAGCCGCCGCTTGCAGCCCGGCTAAAACCGCGCTCAACCCGGGTGCGGATCGAAGCGAACGCCGGCGCAGGCGGGTTTGCCCGCGGGGTTCGCGCAGCGCCAGTGCCAGACGCGCGCGGGCCGGGCGAAGGGCCGCAGCGCTCCCTCCAGGATGCGGAACTGCCCGCGCAGCTCGCCGCCCTCGCGCACTTCGACTGCGCGCGCCGTCACCGTGCCGGTGAGGATGCCGCCCGGCTCGATGATGACGGTGCCCTCGCAGGCGAAGTCGCCCTGCGCATGCCCGGCGATGTGGACACGGCGCGCGCGCACCTCGTAGAGAAAGGTCACCTCGGCGCCGGCGGGAACACTCAGCGTGCCGCACTCCACGGGATCGGCCACCAGGCCCTCGGCGCGGATGGTCCGGTGATCGTCCTGCGCGGCGGCGTCATCCTCCCCGGAGCGCTCGAGTTTCCTGAGGCAGACGGGGCAGCTGGGCCGGCGGCAGTCCCCGGCGGTGGCGATGGTGAAAAAGAAATCACTGCGCTCGGCGGGCAGCCTCATGAGCACCGCGTGCAGCGCCGCGGCATCCACCGCCTCGATGCGCGCGGCTTGCGCGGCCAGAAGCGCGGCGGGACTGAAGCCTCCCGGCGCGATGAGGATGCCGCGCGTGTTTTTCGCCGTGGCCACCTCTGAGGAAAAACGGCGCACGCTCTCCGGTGTGGCGCCCCATTCATTCCAGGCGGCAATCTTCACCAGCGCGCGTTGCGGATGCGCGGTGGTGGGGCGCTCCAGCATGGCGAAGACCACGGAGGCATCCTCCAGCACGCGCGAGCCGGCCAGCTCGCAGCCGTTGTGCCGGGCGATGGCGCGCGCCAGCTCCGCCACGCGCATCCAGTCCAGAGCGGCGATCAGCTCCGGCGTCCAGCCGCCCGGGCGCGCGGAGTCCGCGCCCTGTGAGAAGCCGGTTTCCTGGAGGGTGGTGAAGGGGTCGAACATCCGGAGCGGTGACAGCGGCAAGAATGAAACGCTTTGGCCCGCGCACAAGCGCGCCTGTGGCCGCGCCTGCAAAGCCGCGCCCTGCGCGCCGTTAACTCCACCCCGCATGAACCGCCGCCGACTTCTCCAAGCCACCGCCGCAGCCGCGCTGCTCCCCTCCACCCAGCGCGCCGCGCCTGCCGCCACGCGCGTCATTGACACCCACACGCATTTTTATGATCCCGCGCGCCCCCAGGGCGTGCCCTGGCCGCCGAAAAACTCGCCGCTGCACCGCACCGTGCTGCCCGCCGACTGGCTGGCCGTGGCCGCGCCCCACGGCGCGCGGGAGACCGTCGTCGTCGAGGCCAGCCAATGGGTCGAGGACAATCAATGGGTGCTCGATCTCGCGGAAAAGGAAAAATCCATCGTCGGTCTCGTCGGCAACCTGGACCCGAACGACGCGCAGTTTGCCGCCAACCTCCGGCGCTTTGCGGCCAACCCCCTGTTTCGCGGCATCCGCTGGCGCGGCGATCTGGTGCGCCTGGATGAAAACCGCGACAAGGTGCTGGCCGGGGCGCGCCTGCTGGCGGAGCACGGGCTGGAGCTCGACCTCAACGGGCCGGCTTCCGCGCTGGAGCACGCAGCGCGCCTCGCCGCCGAAGTGCCGGACCTGCGCGTCGTCATCAACCACCTCGGCGCCTCCGGTGATCCGCGCGCTTTGAAGCCGGAGTGGAGGGAGGCCGTCCGCGCCGTGGCGGCCGGGCCGAATGTCTTCATGAAGGTCTCCGCCCTTGTCGAGCAGGTGAGGGACGCGGATGGCAAAGCGCCGGACGACGCGGAATTTTACCTGCCCATTCTCGACCACCTGTGGGACTGCTTCGGCGAGGACCGCCTCATCTACGGCAGCAACTGGCCCGTCTCCGACCGCGGCGCGCCTTATGAGACCGTCTTCAAGATTGTCAGTGACTACTTTGGCTCCAAAGGCCGCGAGGCGGCGGAGAAGTATTTTTGGAGAAACTCACTCAAAGCCTACCGCTGGATCGAGCGACGGTAAATTTGAATGGCAAAGACATAATCAGGTTTCGCTGTAGAGTTTGCCCATGCGGGTGAGGCTGCCGTCGGCGGCCAGCAGGCTGTGCGGAGCGCCTTTGGGCGGATTGAAATACGCGTAGCGCTCGACGATGCGGCTGCGCTCCATGAAGCGCAGCGTTCCTTTGAGAAACTCGTGGTTCTCCTCCTCGCCCCCGCTCCAGCCATTGAACTCCGTCACCCAGACGGGCAACCGATGGGAGCGTGAGATGGCGGTCACAAAAGATTCAAAAGCGGAGGCATCGCGGCCGCGGTACCAGTGCAGCGCCACGAAGTCCATGCGCAGCTTGCGCCGCTTCGCCTGCTCCATGAAAGCCTCGAACCAGTCCATGCCCGGCTTGTCCGAGGACGTGGCCGGCGAGCCGAGCCGGAGACCGGCTTTTTCAGCGATGGCCTCCAACTTCGGCCAGAGGTCCAGCGCTTCGCTCACCGACACATTGCCCTGGCTCTCCCGCTCAGGCTCGTTGAATCCGAGCAGGTGCTTGACGCCGGGTGTTTCGACAATGACCTGGGCCTGGTTGAGCGCGGGGGTCCCTTTGATCAGGGGCACAAATTCCACCTCCTGGGTCGAGGTCCCCCTGGGCATCCAGTTGTAGTACCAGTGGACTTTGAAGAGCTTGTGCAGCTCCGCGTCCGCGCCTCCCCAGCCTTTTTTCCCCGCCGCCGCATCGGCGGCCAGGCCGCCGCGTGTACCGCCCAGGCAGGAGGCGAGACCAGTGGTGAAAAGTCGGCGGCTGATGAGGCGGGGCATTTTCATGATGCTCAGGCTAGGATGAATGGCATGCGGTGGCAAAAGAACTTTTGCGACTCTGCATGGGGCGGCCTTTGTGGGTGGCGGCGCCTGGGATCAGAGGGCGATGAGCGCCACCTTCAAAGTCTGGCACTCCCTGACCAACTCCTCTCTCCCCAGCAGCAGCGTGCGCTCCGCCTCAATGGCGATGAGGTCCACGCCGGCGGCGGCGGCGGTGCGGATGGTGTCGGGGCCGATGACGGGGACATCGAAGCGCATGTCCTGGTCCGGCTTGGAGACTTTGACCATCGTCGCGCCGCCGCGGCCGAGGGCGCCGCCGCGCTTGACGGCCTCGTTGGTGCCTTCAAAGGCCTCGACGGCGAGCACGGTGCCGTTTTTCACCACCACGGTCTGGCCGATGTCGAGCCGGCTGCTTTCCTTGGCGATTTCAAAACCGTAGCGCGCGTCATCCCACCGGCGCTTTTTGATCTGGGGCCCGGCCACATGACCGGCGGCGGGCATGAGGTCCTCGAGAAACGTGGTGGCGGGCAGCAGGGTGATGCCGTCCTTGGCCAGCTCTCCGGCGATGGCTCCAAAGAGGCTCTCGGCGTTGCGCTTCGGCACACGCGCCAGCATGAGCAGGGTGCGCAGATCGGGCCGGAGGTCGAAGAGGTTCTTCGGGGCGATCTGGCCGACCATCACCGCCTGGCTGACTCCCTCTCTTTTGAAAAAGGCGATCATTTTCCCAAGCTGCCCCACACGGAACCACTCGATGGCCTCCACCTGGCTGGCGAGTTCGGGCCGGGTCTCGTCCACAAACGCGGCCGCCACCAGTCTGCGCACGCCGGCGCGGCGCGCGGCGGCGACCATGGTGCCGGGGTAGATGCCGTTGCCGGCGATGAGGGCGAGGTGGGAGAGATCGGCACTCATGCTAGTGAAGTCAGCGGAAGACGGAGATCAGATAACCCAGCACCATGACGATGAAAACGGCGAGACCCACCCAGCGCCAGAGCTGCTCCCGCGTGGGGCCGCCAAGCTGCCGCGCGCGGTTGTCAAACTCGCGCTTGATGAAGTCGTCGTAATCGAAGTCTTCGTCGGGCAAATCCAGGCCGTCATAGGTTTCGGCATCGTCCTTCCAACCGGACTTGGCGCAGGCTCCGCAGTCGTCGCAAGCCGCCGCGCCGCGCGGCACCCACTCGCCACACACGGGGCACTGGCCTGGAGGTCGGAAGGGCATGGCTTTCGGGCGGGGTGTTTTGGAACCACTAATGGACGCTAATGGGCACTAATGTTTGGCGCTTCGCGCCGGCGGGTTTTGGCGGGACCACTGACTCTTTCCGCGCGAAGCGCTTCTGATATTAGTGCTCATGAGTGTTTATTAGTGGTTCAAAACCCCTCACAGCTTCGCCAAAGAGTCGTCCAGCGCGGCGATGACGGCGCTGATGCTCGCGTCGGTCTCGTCGCCCATGTTGGAGATGCGGAAGGTCCTGCCCTTGAGCTTGCCGTAGCCGCCGTCAATGATGAGGCTGTGGTTGCTCTTGAGCAGGCCGATGAAGGCCGCCACGTCAATGTTGCGGTTGTTCGCCACGCAGGTGAGGGACTTGGAGCGGTAGCCCTCGGGCGCGAAGAATTCGAAACCGTTCCGGCGCACCCAGTCATGCACCATGCCGTTGAGGCGCGCGTGGCGGGCGTAGCGGTTGTCGAGCCCTTCGGCGAGCATTTGCTGAAGCTGGTGGCGCAGGCCGTAAATGAGGCTGATGCAGGGCGTGCTGGGCGTCATGTTCTTTTCGCCGTTGGAGCGGAACTCCAGGAAGTCGAAATAATACCCGCGGTCGTGGATGCCGGCGGCGCGCTCCATGGCGGCCTCGCTGGCGGTGAAAAGGGCCAGGCCGGGCGGCAGCGCGAAGGCTTTCTGCGAGCCGGTGAGCAGCACATCCAGGCCGAGCTCGTCAAAGCTCACCGGCACCGTGGTGAAGCCCGAGACGCTGTCGGTGATGAACATCACATCCGGGTATTTCCGCTTCAGCGCGGCGATCTCGGCGATGGGGCTGAGCACGCCGGTGGAGGTCTCGTTGTGGATGAAGGTGACGGCGTCGAACTCACCCGTGGCGAGCCTTTTGTCCACCTCATCGGCGAGGATGGGTCGGCCCCACTCCACTTGATATGCCTCCGCCTCCTTGCCGCAGCGCCGGGAGACATCCAGCCACTTGTCGGAAAAGGCGCCGTTGCAGCAGTTGAGCACCTTCTTTTTCACGAGGTTGCGGATGCTGCCCTCCATGACACCCCAGGCCGAGGAGGTGCTCAGGAAGACCTGCTGCCGCGTGCCAAAGAGCTGGCGCAGCATGGGCTGGATCTCGGCGTAGAGGTCCTGGAAGCCCTTGCCGCGGTGGCCGATCATCGGCTGGCACATGGCCTCATAAGTGGCGGGGCTGACTTCGACGGGGCCGGGGATGTAGAGTTTGATGTGTTTGCTCATGGGGGATGAAATTTGGGCGGTCAAAAGACACGCGGTGAAAGGGGCGGCGGATGCTCCTGGCGGGACTCACGCGGCCTGCCGCACTTCCCAGGTGTGGATGGCGGGGTTGCAGATGTCGCGGATGAATGGAGCGGGCACGGCACCGTCTCCGAAAACGTAAACCCGGCGGCGGAGTGTGAGCTTTTGCAGCGTGAAGCCGGGATTTTCCAGCGCTCGGTAGTAGCCGAGGATGGTCTCCTTCTCGAGATCGAGCGCGCCGCCCTTCATGCCGTATTCGAGGGTGAAGGCGGCCGTGTCGAAAGCCGGCGTGGAGCCATCACGCAGATCCTGGCTGACGGGGTCGAGCAGCACTTGGCGGACGAAAGACTCAAGCGCGGCTTCATCTCCATCGAACTCGATTTTGTAGAGCACGGTCTCGCGGAAAGTGAGCCTCTGCGCTGGGGGTGCGTAGAGCAGTTTTTGGCAGTCGCCCTCGTGGTCGAATCGGCCAAGAATTTCAAAAAAGCGGGTCATCGGGCTGGCAGTTTCTAGCCGGAAAGCGCGGCGGCGCAAACCGGATGTTGTTCACGAGGTCCCTTCCACCATCTTCCAAAAGTCGCCATTGGCCTTTGCGTAATCCGGATAAGCGGGGTCCCTGCCGCGCGCGGGCTGGTAGCGCCAGTGCTTGTACATCCAGAGCCAGCGCTCAGGATGCTCGCGGATGGCCTTTTCAAAGTGATCCCAAACACGCTGGGCCAGCTGCTGGTCCGTCTGCCCGTCCGCGGGTTCGATGGCTTCGAAGATATGCACCTCGTAGCGCCCGTCCGGCATGGGCAGGCAGACGCCCGGGATGATCGCCAGCCCGAGCCGGCGGGCGAGTTGGACGTGCAGCGTCGTCACGCAGGTTTTCAGGCCAAAACACTCGATGACCGTGGCGGCCCGGCCCGGCTCCACGTTCAAGTCTGTGAGCAAGGCCGCGTGGCCCTGGCGTTTCAACGTTTTCATCAGCCGCAGCATGGCACCTTGCTGGGGGATGACGGTGTGCCCGGAGTGCTCGCGCAGGCGTTTGAAGATGCCGGTTAACGCCGGGTTTTTGAAGTCCTGCGCCACCACGGTGAACTTGAAATCCCGGAATCCCCAAAACAGGCTGGCCAGTTCGAAATTCCCGAAGTGCGGCGTCACCCACAACGCGCCCACCCGCCGCGCCCGCGCCTCGGCATCCTCCGCTCCGTGGTGGATCGTCACGTGCTCGGGCCAGTTTTCCCGCGTGAGCCGCGCGGACCAGAAAAGATCAAGAAAAGTGCGCGCAAAATTCTGGTAGGATCCGCGCGCGACAGCCGCCCGCCGCTTTTCAGAAAAGGCATCACCAAATGCCGCGCGCAGATTCTCCAAAGCCGTGCGGCGTCCGCGCGCATCCAGCAGATAAGCCAGCGAGCCTATGCCGCGCGCAAGCGCCAGAATCAAGCCGCGCGGCATGCGCGGCAGAAGCCAGGCGGCGGAAGCCACCAGGCAGGTTTCGCAGAAATATCGGAGTTTCTTCACCTTTGTCGTTTGTCGGATGGAAAAAGGCCGCTAGCGTGCCCGCATGGCAGTGCCCAACCTGACGAACATTCTCAAGCGAATTCTGAGCAAGCCCACCGCCCCGTTTCATGAATATCATGTCCGCGCGGAAATCGAGGCGCTGCTCAAGGATTGCCCGCATGTGAAGCTCAAGCACGACAAATTCGGCAACCTCCTGGCCACCTACAAGAACGGCAAAAGCAAAAGCAAGCCCACCTGGGTGCTCGGCGCCCACATGGACCACCCCGGCTTTGTCCGCGTTCCCGGCGGCGGCAAAAACGACTTCGACTTCCTCGGGGGCGTCTCCCAGACGCAGGTCGAGTCCGGCATCGCGCGCGGACTTCGCGGCAAGACGCAGGGTGCCATCGCCACCTGGAAATTCCCGGTCAAAATCGGCCACACCAAAATTGAGGCCACCGCGTGTGACGACCTCGTCGGCTGCGCGACCATCGTCGCCACCTTCTGGGAACTGGCCAGCCTCGGCATCAGCACCACCTTTCACGCTGCCTTCACCCGCGCGGAGGAGGTGGGCTTTCTAGGGGCGTGGCATTTGGCGCAGAAGTGGCCCTTCAACAAAGAGGATGTCTTTCTCTCCATCGAGACCAGCCGCCCCGTCAATGGCGCCGTCATGGGCGGCGGCCCCGTCGTCCGTGTTGGAGACCGCCTTTCCATCTTCGACAGCGAGGGCTGCGCCGTCCTCATGACCACCGCCAAAGAGCAGGGCATCCGCGTCCAGCGCTGCCTGCTCGACGCTGGCGCCTGCGAAGCCAGCGCCATGCAGGCAGCCGGACATCGCAGTTGCGGCATCTCCATCCCCCTCGCCAACTACCACAACCTTGACGCTGACGGCCAGATCGCCCCCGAGCATGTCATGACGGGCGACGTGCGCTCCCTCATCGACCTCCTCAAAGCCCTCGTCGCCACCCGCCACGACGGCATCGGCGAGCGCACCATCCGCGAGCGCGTCGAGCTGCGCAGCGAGGAGTATGCCGCCCACCTCAAAGCGGCGAACAAGCTTTGCAAGTGAGCAGCAAGTGGAACGGCCGGGCCGGCTTTCCCAACCTCACTTGCCCGCCCCCCACTTCACCGCGTTGGCGAGCAGCTTTCTGTATGGCTCCAGGTCATGCGTGCGCTCGTCATGGCCGAGGGCGATGCCGACGATCCTGGCTTTCGGATGCTCGGTGATCCAGACACTTGGGTGCGGTTTTTGGAATTTGTCGCTCGGGCTGGTCTCGGCCAGCACTTCGATGGGGGCGGTGCCGGCGGGGATTTTTTCCGGCTCGGCATTGATGTAGTAGAGCTCGTCCTCGACGGTGAAGCTGGCGGGCACGCCTTCCATGATGGGATGATCCTTGAGCTTTTTGACATCGAAGGGATGGATCTTGTCATGCCCGCGCGCGCCGCCGCCGACGATCTGCGCGTTCAGCTCCGGCCAGTTGGCGTAGCCATACCAGGTGCCGGGGTGGAGCATGATGATGCCCTTGCCGGCGGCGGCGAAATCGAAGAGCGCTTTGCGATAGGCGGCGGTGTCGAAAAATTTGCGGTTCACGCTGATGACGGCCACGTCGGCATTGGAGAGTTCGGCGGCGGCCTGGTCGCGGTCCTCGGTGTAGTGGACGCTGTAGCCGGCGGCTTTGAGCGTGGCGACGTCGGTGGTGCCGAAGAAGTCTTTGAAGTTGTGGGAGGAGCCGCCGCCGATGACGAGCACCTTGGTTTTGCCGGGCTCCCATTGCGGCGTGCTGGCGGGGACGAGCGGGCCATCGCCCTGGCCTCCTGATTTGGGTTGTAGCTCAGGCGTCCCGCCTGACTCGGGTGTGGCGGGCATTTTGCCCGCTTTCTTTTTGCCGGGGCCTTTGGCTTTGCCGGGCAGAATGCCCGGTCCACTCGTGGCAGGCTGAAAGCCCGCCCTACCTTCGATGTCGGCGGTGATGGCGGCGACGACGGGGGCGGTTTTGTTGCCGGCGGGGCTTTCGAGGATGAGCGTTTTCGCGGGGCCTTTTTTGGTGAGTTCGAGCGTCAAAAGGCGCATCTGCTGGCCGTCGGTGATGCCTTCCACATAGCGTGAGCCGGGCACTTCGGTGGGCCGGATGTAGTCGGAGAAATGCACGCCATTGACGAAGGTGAACTCCTCTTTCTCACCGCTGGCATAGACGACGGTGGCCTTGAGCGCGGGCGCTTCATCGCGCACGGCGGGCCAGCCCCAGCCGGAGATGCCGCTCAGCAGTTGGATCTTCTTCGTCTCGACGTTCAAAGCCAGCTCGACCCTGGCAGGGAAGGTCTGCGAGTGGTTCCCGGGCGCGGGGCCGCCCTTGAGCACGATGAAGTTCCCGCTGGTGGCTTTCTCCGGCGAGGGGATGAAGAAGGGCACGCCCTCCACCTTGAAGTCGCCAAACTTCTTCAAGCGCACCTGGCCCTGATTCGGCGCGGGACCGGCAAAGACGCCGTCGCTGCTGCTGGCGGTGGCGGCATCGGCCAGGGAGATGATGCGGAACTGCTTCGAGGCCTCGCCGCAGATGAAGGTCAAAATGTCGCGCAAAGCCTCGGCGCCGAGGCCATCCAGCCCTTCGGGCATGAGGCTGCGTCCGGTGTTTTCGCGTTTTTCGATCTCGCTCTTGGCGATCTCGCGCACACCGGCCTGGGTGGCGAGGGTGACGGTGGCGTTGTTCTCGCTGGTGATGACGCCTTGCAGCAACTCGCCTTTTTTGGTGCTGATGTTGAAGGCCCAAAAGCTCGGGTCCACCTCGCGGTTCGGGTCCACGATGTGGATGAGCAGCTCGGCGGGACCATGCGCGCCCATGCCATCGAGCGGCGGGCCGACGGCCATGCCGAGATCGCCGAGCTTGTGGCAGACGGCGCAGGCGGCGGAATAAAGCAGCTTGCCATTCTCGGCATTGCCCGGCTTCTCCACCTCGGGCGTGAGTTTGGCGATGATGGCTGCCTTGGCGGCGTTGTTGACCTGGAAAAGCTCGTTGGCACGGCGGGCCAGCGGCTTGTTCGGATGCGAGCGCAGGCGTGCGACATCGCCAGGGGCGAAAGCCGCGCGGTCAATGCTGCCGGCCTTCACCGCGTCGAGCAAGGCGCGTGTGGCCTCGGGGCGTTTGAGGATGGCTTCGAAGGCCATCTGTTGGAGTCTAGGCTTCAGCCGATTCAATGACGCCACGAGCTCTCCAGCGTCTCCCTTTTCATCCAATGCTTGAATGATGGCCGCCTGTAGTTCTTCGGGTGCCTCTTTGTCGCCTAAAGGCTTCACTCCAACTTCTGTGTTCACGCCTCCCACGGCGATGAGGGCGCGTGCGGCGTTGGTGCGGGATTCGACTGGCGAGGCGTTGTCGGAAAGCGTGGCGTCGAGCTTGGCGAGCTGCGTTTTGACCTCACCGGCAAGCGCACCACCTTTGTCCCACTTCGTCACGAGCGGCAAGGTGGCTGCGGCTAGCGAAGGCTGTTCGAGAAGCTTTTTCAAAGCCTCCGTGAGTGAAGGAGACATCGCTGGAGATTCATTCAACTGCTGAGAGATGCCGCGGAGGATGGCATTCTTCACCGGATCAGCCTTACCGTCGGCATTGGCACAAGCAGTCATGAGCTTTGACACACCAGCAACTCCATCTTGTTTCACCGCTGCGGGGATGAGCGCCTCAATCATTGACGCCAGCTTTTCGGCTTCTCCAAATGCAAGAGACTGGGCAACCATATCCACTGGGTTTCCTGATGCGCCAGCAATGATGGCTGAACGAGTCCAGTCGTCCGTTGCATAGGCATACATTGTCATCATTTGCATTCGCTGTGCCGGGTCCACCGCATGTGAAGCGTGTTCGAAATATGACAAGGGGTTCGCCGTCATCGACGACGAGACAACCCGATAGTCGGTGCCCTTTTGCTGCAACAGCCTTTTGGCAGTGAGACTCTGGTGCTTGTTCTTGGCTTCAGCGATGATGTTCTGGAGCGGTTGCAAATTATCGTTGTCCATCTTCACCACCTCCACCTTCTTCGCCTCCTTGTGCTGCACCTTCCAGATGCGGCCGTAGTAGTGGTCGCGGTCGGGACGGACGGCGGCGTTGGCGGGGCCGTGGGTGGGACCGCGGGTGTCGTTGTGGATGACGGCCTGGTTGCAGAAGTCCACGACATAAAGCGCGCCATCGGGCCCGACACGCACCTCAATGGGGCGGAACCACAAGTTCTTGCTGCGGATGAACTCAGTCTGCTCGCGACCGGGCTCGCGCTTCGCTTTGAAGGTGACGCCATCGGGCTCGACCATGAAGTGGCTGACGATGTTCAGCGTGGGCTCGGTGGTGAAGTAGCCGTAGTTCCATTTCTCCGGCCACGCGCCGCCCTCATAGATGGCGCAACCGGCGGCGGCGGTGTAGCTGCCGACCTGGTCAATCTGCACATAGGCCTGCTGCTCCCAGTGCATGGCCGGGTAAGTCGGCTCGCGGGCGAGCAGGCCGTTGCTGCTGGTCACACCGGGCAGCTTGCCTTTGGCGAGCACATATTCGGGCAGCACGACATGATGAAAAAGCACGCCGCTGGTGGGCTGGGTGTAAAACACTTGGCCGTCCCAGGTGATGTCGAGGCCCCAGGTGTTGCCGCCTTTGGAGCAGTATTGCTCGAAGGCGCTGCCGTCCGGCTTGAAGCGCACCACGCCGCTGCCGATGAGGCCGAAGTTTTTGCTGCCGTCGCCGGAGGTTACATTGTCCGACGAGGAGTAACCGTGCGTAGCGTAGATCCAGCCGTCGAGGCCCCAGCGCATGTTGTTGATGACGGCGTGGGTGTCGCGGATGCCGAGGTTGGTGTAGAGCTTCGTGCGCTTGTCGGCCTTGTCGTCGCCGTTGGTGTCCTCGAAGAACCAGATGTCTGGCGCGGCGCAGACGATGACGCCGTTTTTGTAAAACACGCTGCTGGTGGCCAGCTCGATCTTTTCGGCAAAGACGGTCTTTTTGTCCATGACGCCGTCGCCATCCGTGTCTTCGAGAATGCTGATGCGGTCCTCGGGATCGCGAGCGTAATGGCCCGGCTTGAGCGAGCCGGAGTCCATCCAGGACTCGACATTGGCCTGGCGCAGGCCGTTGGGATACTCGGGCGTCTCGACCACCCAGAGGCGGCCTTTTTCATCCCAGTCAATGTTCATCGGGTTGTTGATGAGAGGCTCGGAGGCGACCAGGGAGATTTCAAACTCGGGATGCACTTCAAGGTGCTTCGGCAGGTCCTGCGGACGCGGCGCGCCGCCTTCGACGTAGCGCAATGCATCGCCGAGTTCCTCGGGTTTGCACAGCTCGTCCACGTTCTCGCGTTTGCCCGCCCAGGCGATGCCGCGCAGGATCATCGCGCGCAGGCCGTTGTGGGAAAAGTTTTTGTGCCAGTGGCCGGGGATGCAGGTGAAGGCGCGGTAGTTTTCCTTCTCATAAGTCCACACCTGCGGCTGGATGTCATAAATGTTCACGCCTTTCTTTTTCGCCACCGCCTCGGCGGCGCGCTCCTGGGCCTCTTTGTTGCCCTTGCCGCCCGTGTCAATCGCTTTGGGCGTGTAGGCGGCGGCGAGCACCTTGGCCTCGGGCAGCATCTCCATGTCGTAGTAGATTTCGTCGTCGAGATCGAAGTTCGAGATGTGGCGGGTGATGGGATTCTCGCGGTCGGTGAAATACAGGCTGAGCGGGGCCTCCAGCCACTTCGTCTGTCCGAACTTCCACGAGCCGCCGATGATACCTTTGAACCAATCGTGGTCGCGCGAGACCGCTGCCGCGTGGATGACCACCAAACCGCCGCCGCGCTTGAGGAACTCCATCAGATTCTTCCGCTCCTCGCCGATCTTGATATTGCCCGCCTCCTGCGCGTGCAGGACGAGCACATCCGTGCGGTCGAGCTGCTCCTTGGTGGGAAATTCGAGACCGCCCTCGGCCTTCGCGCCGCGCTCATTGAGCATGGGCACCCAGTCTTTGAGGAATTGGGGGAAGTCATGCGCGCCCGGTCCGTGCGACTTGGCGCCGGCGCGGATGAAGACACGCAGCGGCTCCGCGGCAGAGGCGGGCAGCGCGCAGAGAGCGGAAAGGAGGAGGGCGCAAAGGTGGCGTTTCATGGCTGGAAATAGCGTATGACAAACGAACGCCCGCTGGGAAGCCCGTTTTCGCACGGCGCGCTATCGGGAATGCACATGCGCCGCGGCCGCGCGCATACTGCAAATGCGCGGTGGAATATCGCCTCGTGGAATTGCGTTTTTTCCGCCATTCATCATGCATCCGTTGACTGATCATCGTGCCCAGCTCACCCGCCGCGCCTTGTTTGGGCGCGGCGCCACCGGCATTGGCGCGGCGGCGCTGGGGTCGCTGCTGGCGCGTGAGGGCTGGGCGGCGGCGCAGGCGAACGGGCTGCCTGATCTGCCGCATCATTTCGCGAAGGCGAAGCGGGTGATTTACCTGTTCCAAAACGGCGCGCCGTCGCATGTGGACCTCTTTGATCACAAGCCGAAGCTGCGGGAGTGGCATGGGCGGCAAATCCCGGATTCGGTGGCGGCGGGGAAGCGCTTCAGCACGATGACGGGCAATCAAACGGACCGGCCGGTGCTGGGGGAGATCACGCATTTTTCCCGCCACGGGCGGAGCGGGGCGACGGTGTCGGACTTCCTGCCGCGCACGGCGGAGATCGCGGACGAGCTCTGCTTCATCAAGTCCATGCACACGGAGGCGGTGAACCATGCGCCGGGCATCACCTTCTTTCTCACCGGCTCGGAAATGGCTGGCCGGCCGAGCATGGGGGCGTGGCTGACGTACGGGCTGGGACGGGACAGCGAGGAACTGCCCTCCTATGTGGTGATGACCTCGCGCGACAAGGAGGCGAGCTGCGGCCAGATCTTTTATGACTTCTACTGGGGCAGCGGTTTCCTGCCGACGAAGTATCAGGGGGTGAAGTTTCGCGGCAGCGGCGACCCGGTTTTATACCTCTCCAATCCCGAGGGCATGAGCGCGGAGGTGCGGCGCGGGGTGCTGGATGATCTGGCGCGTCTCAATGAGATGAAGCTGGCGGAGCATGGGGACCCGGAGATCGCCACGCGCATCGCGCAATACGAGATGGCCTACCGGATGCAGACGAGCGTGCCGGAGCTGACGGACCTTTCCAAGGAGCCGAGGCACATCCTGGACATGTATGGGCCGGATGTGCTGAAGCAGGGCAGCTATGCGTACAATTGCCTGATGGCGCGGCGGCTGGCGGAGCGGGGGGTGAAGTTCATCCAGCTCATGCACGCGGGCTGGGACCAGCACCGGAATCTGAACAGCCAGCTCAAGATCCAGTGCCAGGACACGGACGCGCCGAGCGCGGCGCTGGTGAAGGATCTAAAACAGCGCGGTCTGCTGGATGACACGCTGGTCATTTGGGGCGGGGAGTTTGGCCGCACGCCGTTTTTGCAGGGCAAGATCGCCGAGACGAAGCAATGGGGGCGGGACCATCACCCGTATGCCTTCACGCTCTGGATGGCGGGCGGCGGGGTGAAGGCGGGCCACTCCCACGGGGCGAGTGATGAGTTCGGCTTCAGCGCGGTGGAGGACAAGGTGCATGTGCATGACTTCCAGGCCACGGTGCTGCACCTGCTGGGGATTGATCACGAAAGGCTGACCTACAAGTTCCAGGGCCGGTATTTCCGCCTGACGGATGTGCACGGGCATGTGGTGAGGCAGGTGCTGGCGTGAGCACCGCCGCCTTGAAATATCCCCGCTCCGCCGCCAACATGGCGCGTGCCGCGTCTGCCCGCCACCCTCTGCCTCATCGTCTGCCTGCACACGGCGGCGCGCGCGCAGACCTTTGAGGACACGCTGGGGCTGCGGACGGAGTGGATCACTCTGGACGAGGCGGTGGGGCGCGTGCTGGAAAACAGCCTCGATGTGCGCATCGAGCGCCTGAACTGGGCCGTCAGCGAGCGGCAGACGGAGGCCGCGTGGGCGAAGTTCGACCCCGCCTGGTTCATGAACTCCACCTGGCGGGATGCCAGCCTGCCGCAGAACACGCTGGACTTTGTGCAGACGGGCGGCGGCTTTGTGGCGCTGGACGAGCCGAACATCTTCCGCCAGCAGAGTCTGCTGAGCCAGGCCGGTTTCGAGGGCCTGCTGCCCACGGGCACGCAGTACCGCCTGTTCGCGGGCGCGGGCGAGTTTCGCAATGATCTGAACCGCCAGCGTCCGCCCGCCATTTTCTACCCGGAATACGCGGCCGCCGCGGGGGGGACGATCACCCAGCCGCTGCTGCGCGGGTTCGGCCTGGGGGTGAACCTGGCCGAGGTGCGCGTGGGCAGGAAGAACCAGGAGATCGCCCTGCGCCAGTGGGAGGCGCGCTTGCAGCGCTCGGTGGCGCAGGTGGTGACGGATTATTTTGACCTCATCTTCGCGGTGGAGGACCTGGAGGTGAAGCGCGGCGTCACCGCCTTTGCCCGGAGGCTGGTGCTGGAAAATCAAAAGCGCCTGGAGGCCGGCCAGCTCTCCCCCGCCGATGTGCAGGAGGCGGAGGTGGCCGTGGCCGTGAGCCGGGAGGAGGTCATCGCCGCGCTCGGCTTCGCGGTGGAAAAGCAGCGCTCCCTCAAGACGCAGATCCTCGGCTCCATGCACGAGGGCGAGGGCGTGGTCTTCCTGCCGCGGGACTCGCTGCCGGTCATCGCGCCGCGCACGGACCGCGCCCCGCTCCTGGCCACCGCGCTCCAGCGCCGGCCCGACCACCGCGCCGCGCTCGAGGAGGCCGAGAAGCAGGAGATCATCGTCAAATACGCGCGCAACCAGCGCCTGCCGCGGCTCGACCTCCAGGCCACCCTCACCGCCAACGGCCTCAGCGGCGGCCGCTCCGACGCCTTCGAGCGCGCCTTTGACCGCCAGGGCTACGACGCCCAGGCCGGTTTCCAGTTTTCCATCCCCCTCGGCAACCGCGCCGCCCGCGCGAACGAGGCCGCGGCCGCGCACCGGCGCGAGCAGGCCGTTTTAAACATCGCCCGCTCCGAGCTGGGCCTCGGCGTCGAGCTCGACAGCGGACTGGCGCAGGTGGGAGTGGCCCGCGCGCGCGCCGAGTCCACGCGCGAATCCGCGCGCCTGGCCGAGCGGCTGCTGGAGACCGAGGAGAAACGGCTGGCGGAGGGTGTGGCGCGCACCTTTGACGTGCTGCGCGCGCGCCAGGCCCTGGCGGACGCGCGCACGCGCCAGATCGCCGCGCAGGCGGATTACAACAAGGCCGCCGTGCAACTCGCCCTCATCACCGGCACCGTGCTGGACCGGCATGGCATCCGTGTGGAGGCGGGCGCGGAGCCGCGCGCGGTCAGGGGGAAAAACTAAAGCCATGCCCGCGCCCGTCCCAGAGCGCCTGCAGGCGCTGCAAACCCTCTCCACCGAGCTGGCCCGGCTGGCTGGCGGCGGCGGCGGGGAGGCGGAGGTGCTGCAGGCGGTGCTCGGGCGTCTGGCGCGCGCCACGGATGCCCTCGGCGGTGTCTTTTGGATGGTGGCGGGCCGGAATGAAAAAGACATCGCCTTCCGCGCCGGGGCCGCCCTTGAGCTGGAGAGCGCCGCAGGGGAGGAGGGCGGCGAGCAGCGGGAGCAGGTGCTGCGCGCCGCGTCGGAGGTCATCCTCTCCGGCCAGCCGCTGGTGCTCATGCCCGCGCCGCCGGGGAGTGAGGCGGCCACGCCCGGCGTGCTGGTGAACCTGGGGCCTCATGCCATCGTGGCCGCCGCGCTGCGCAGCGGGGACGATGCCCTGGGCGCCCTGCAACTCTGGTTCCCCGCGCGCGGCGACCCGAAAAAACTCGCCGAGCTGGCGCTCATGCTCCAGGCCCTCATGCAGGACCTCGGGCCGCGCCTGCGCTCCCGCCATTTGCGCGACCTGGGCGCGCAGAGCCACCGCCAGCAGCGCCTGCTCCAGCTCGCCACGGACCTGGCGGGCCGGAGCGAGGCGGAGCCCGCCGGCCGCCTCGCCGCCGCCCACGCGCGCGAGATCCTCGGCGTGAACCGGGTCACCCTTTTCGTCAGGCGCGGCGGCGTCTGGCGCGTGCTGGCAGTCTCCGGCCAGGAGGCGCCGGACGAGCGCTCCCGCCTGCTCAAAAGCATGACCGGCTTTGTGGCCGCCACTTTTCAGGGCAGGACACGCGTCGTCAGTGGCGGTGGCACAGGCGTCCCGCCTGTGTCGAGTGAACCGGGCATCCTGCCCGGTTCGCCAAACATCCCCCACGACACCGCCAACACCGCCAACCCGGACGCCCTCGACCCGCACATGCGCTCCGCCGCGCTCATCCCGCTGCGCGCGCCGGACGGGCCGGTTTTTGGCTGCCTGCTGGCCGAGAGTGTCGAGCCGGATGTCTTCGGCCCGCCGGGAGAGCCGGGTGATCCGCGCGCGCCCCTGCTCGTGCTGGCGGAGTGGCTGGCGGACTTCGCCGCGCGCGGCCTGCACTCCGCCCTGGTCCGGCAGGCCGTGCCGCTCGGCGGGCCGCTTTTCAAGCTGGCCCGCTGGCGTGTGGACGGAGCGCAGCCGCAGGCGCGCCGGCGCTGGATCAAAGCCGCCCTGCTCCTGTCCGCGCTGCTGGCCGCCGCGCTCTGGCCCGTGCAGGTGCGGGTGGATGGGGACTGCGTGCTGCTGCCGCTCCAGCGCGCCTTTGTCACCGCCGAGGCGCCGGGCCGGGTCGAGGCCGTGCTGGCGAGGTCAGGCCAGCATGTGAGCGCCGGGCAGGTGCTGGCGCGGCTGGACACGCAGCGGCTCCAGGCCGAGCTGGAGGCCGCGCGCCAGACGCGCCGCAGGCTGGAGGCGGAGGCCGCCCGCCAGCGCGGGCAGGGGAAGGAGGCCCTGGCGCGCATCGCCGCCCTGGAGGCCCAGGCCCAGGGGGAAAATGAGAAGCGCCTGGAGCTGGAGATCGCGCTCGCCGAGCTGCGCAGCCCGCTGGACGGCGTGGTCATGACGCCCGACGTGCATTTGAAGACGGGCGGCTTTTTGCAGGCCGGTGAAACCCTGGCCGAGGTGGCCTCCGTGGACGCCTGGGACCTGCGCCTGACCCTGCCGGAGGCCGATCTCAGCCTGCTGGAGGAGGCCCTGGCCGCCGGCCCGGTGCCGGTGCGCTGCCTGCTCTACACACAGAGCGCGCGCGAGTTCCAGGCCGTCATCACGGAACCGGGGCAGATCAGCCCCGTGCTGGAGCCGGGGGCGGAGGGCGGCGTCTTCACCGTCACCCTGCCGCGGGTGGAGGCGCCGCCGGAACTCGTCCCGCTGCTGCGTCCCGGCCTGACCGGGCGGGTGCGCATCTCCCTGCATGAGCGCCCCGCCGGGGTGGTCTTCCTGCGCGGCTTCACCCGCTGGCTGCGCATGCGCTGGTGGCTCTGACGCTCCGGCGCCCCTTGAAATGCCGACAATGCCCACCGAAACACTTGGGAAACCGTTAAAATCCCGGTGATGGCTTCCGATGGACATGGGAGG
>DDQZ01000057.1 GCA_002343505.1 Verrucomicrobiaceae bacterium UBA2429
CGACGAGCCGGGACCGGTCCCCGATGAGCCGGGACCGGTCCCCGATGAGCCGGGACCGGTCCCCGCTGGCCGGGGACGAGGCCCCGATGTTCCAAGAAGCCGCATGGGCGGCCATCTCCCCGGCTTCCGGCTCTGACGCCAAGGCCCTCCGCTTTTTCCCAGCCCCTCATGCCTGACTGGTCCCAGCCCGGAATCCTTTGGAATGACGGCAGTTTGTGGTCCCACCCCACGCCGCCGCCAGACCCAACACCCGCCTACCTGAAACCCAAAACCAAACTGAAGCCCATGAAACGTCAAAAGTACTATCCATCAAATCAAGACCAGGAGCCTGAGTGGCTCACGAACTTCGCCTTTGTGCTGCCCCAGCACACGGCCTCCCTCTCGCTCGACTCCGGGACGGTGGAGGAGGCCGTGGCCGACGCGCGCTGGCTGGCCTATATGATCAACGACTGGCTGAGCGTCACGCGCGCCTTCCCCGAGGCCGTCACCAGCGCGCTGAAGGAGGCGCGCACCGGCACGGGCACGGAGGCGCTGGTGCTGCCCGCCCTGGTCGCGCCGCCGCTGCCCGCGGGCGACCCGGATGCCACGCCGCCCATCCCGCCGGTGGTGGCGCGCCCGCCCGGCGCGCTGGACCGCATTTTCCGCCTGGTCAAGGACATCAAAAACAAGCCCGGCTTCACCGAGGCCGTCGGCAACGAGCTGCGCGTGCTGGGCGACAGCTACTCGGAGCCGGACCTGCCGAAGTTCAGCCTCAAGGCCGTCCAGGGCCAGGGCTGCCAGTGCGTGGAGATCCGCTTCTTCAAATACGGCCGCACGGGCGTGTGGATCGAGAGCCGCCGCGGCGGCGGCGCCTGGGAGATGCTGGGCATTGACACCGAGAGCCCCTACCTGGACGAGCGCGCGCTGCTGGCCGCCGGCGTGCCCGAGGTGCGCGAGTACCGCATGCGCTTCTGGCACAAGGGCAGCCCCACCGGCGACTGGACCGACATCGCCAGCATCACCGTGGCGCCGTGACCGTGGCGCGCCGGCTGCGGCCGCGCCTGCAAAGGTGTGGCGGGTTTGAGGGCGGAGGGGCGCCCACTCCCTCAAACCCCGCCGCCTTGCGGCGGCGGCTGCGGCCTCCATCCGGTGGAAAACTGACGTTTTTCCCCCCTCCGTGCCCGCATTCCGCATTCCGCAATCCGCATTCCGCATTCCGCAATTCCCATGTTCGACCCATCCCTCCCGCAGGAAAACACGCCCGTGGATGCCGCGCAGATGCGCGCGCAGCTCACCGGGCTGAAAGACCTCATTGACGCGGTGCCCGCCATCACCTCCGCGGTGGTGGACGCGGTGGACACGCTGCCGCCCAACGAATCCGCCACCGTGTCGGTGTCCGTCACCGGCACGGTGCTGCACCTGACCTTCGGCATCCCCCAGGGGGAGCAGGGGGACTCAGGACCGCCGGGGGAGGTGAGCGCGCAGGACCTGGCGGACGGGCTGGAGACGCGCGCGCACGCCATCCCCTCGACGGGCACGCTGGACCAGTCGGCGGAGCCGGAGTATTCACCGACGCAGGCGCAGGACATCATCAACACGCTCAACGCGCTGATCACGGCGCTGAAGGGGAGCTGACTCGTTGGCGCATTTCAGCTTTGCAGGGCGCGGGCTTTCCGCTAAAGGAGGCTCATGTCCGCGCTCGCCAACCTGCCGCACCTCATCACGCTGCTCGATGATGAGTCCGAGGTGGTGCGGGAGGCGCTGCAGCGGGAGCTGGGCAGCATCCGCCGGGAGCTTCCCGAGCAGCTCCGGCTCATGCGCCGCAGGCTGACCCCCGAGGAGGAGGGCCACCTCAACCGCATCCTCGACCCGCTGCGCCAGACCGACCTGGAAAACGCCTGGATGCGCTGGCGCTGGATGGACGACCCGACCACGCAGCTCGAGGTGGGCGTGGCGCAAATCTCCGCCTACCTCCACGGCTGGAGCTGCCAGCCGACGGACCTGGGCCGCCGGCTCGACGCGCTGGCGGATGAGGCCTTCAAGGACCAGGGCCGCATGGACGCGCGCGAGCTGGCGGCGTGGATGTTCGCCTTCCAGCACGGCGGCGCCCGCTTCCGCGGGAACAACAAGGACTACTACGCGCCCGGCAACAGCGACCTCTTCCAGGTCCTCGACACCGGGCTGGGCAACCCCATCAGCCTCGCCTGCCTCTACCGCCTGCTCGGCCAGCGCTTCGGCATCGGGATCGGCGGCTGCAACTTCCCCGGCCACTTCCTCGCCCGCGTGGAGACGGACGGCGGGCTTTTCCTCGTGGACTGCTTCAACCGCGGGCGCTTCATGCCCGCCGCCGACGTGGCCCGCCACCACCCTGCCGCCACTCCGGGAGTGGAGGAGATCATCCGCGAGGCCGCCTCCACCGAGGCCGTGCTCCTGCGCATCCTGCGCAACCTCGACGAATCCTGCGGACGCGCGCGCGACACCCGCCTGCGCCAGCTCATGCGCCGCCTCGCCGTGAGGCTCATGGAGGAATGACCCGGCCCGGAGCGCCGTTTTTTGCATCTTCTCCCCCTGCCCAGGGGCCGGCGGTGGTCACGCGGCGGTTTCAGCCCTCAGGGTCATTCAGAATGACATGGAGCCGTGCCGCGAGTTCCTTCGGAAAGCGCCCTGCCCAGCTTTCATCAATGAGGCCGACGGAAAGCAGATCGCGGAGATGCATGCGGTCCTTGTCGCGGAAGGAGACGAGCTTCATGCGCACGAGGTCCTGCAACGGCACGAGTTCGAAGCCTTCACCCTGCTCGGTCTCGCGCAGTTCGGGTGTGTTCTCGATGGCGTCCGGCACGGGCTTCTCGCCCGCCCAGAGCACATGCACGGCATCACGCACTTTGGCGTCGGGTCCGTCGAGGAAGACATCCATGGCGCCGGCTTTGCCGAGTGAGGCGACGCGGCGATGGACAAACCCGGCGGCTTCGAGGGCTTCGCGGGCTTTTTCGGCGTCTTCGCGGCAGAGCAGGATGTCCACATCACGCGTGTTTCGCACCGCGCTCTCATCCACACGGGAAACCCAGGCCGCGACGGCATTGCCACCCACTACAGCGTATTGAACACCGAGCTTCTCCAGCGCGGCGGCTGCGCGTTCGAGGCGTTGTCTGACGTCGTCGATGCCTTTTGCCATGCGTTGCCAGCTTACGGGTTGAAGAGCGATCACGGTGCTCATGGTCGAGTGATAGCCGCTTCGGGCAAGGGCGGCAACCGGGATGATGCGCGGCTGGCGGGACATGGCGGCGGTCTTTTTCCACTCCCATCGAAACAGCAGGCCCGATAGCCGGCGCGGCTGCGGCCGTTTACTCACGCATGAAATCCGCGCCCATCCTCCTCGCCCTCGCCGGCGTCACCGCGCTCGCCGCCACGAAGCCGAAGCCGGAATTCCAATACCAGAGCGAGGGCATCGCCATCCCCGTCCCCACCGCCGAGGAGCCGAAGGCGGCCGCCTTCGGGCCGGAGAGCATCCGCGCCGCCGCCCGCTACATGGAGGATGGGGCGCTCTCCTGGGTGCGTGAAAAATCCTGCGTCAACTGCCACACCACCGGCCCCTACCTGAGCGAGCGCCCCGCGCTCAGCCCCTGGCTGGGCAAACCCTCGGAGGAGGTGCTGGCGAATTTCATCGAGGCCGTGCCGGAGCAGGTCAAGCCGCAGCAGGAGACCGAGAAGGACGGCCACCGCTACCACGCCGGCTCATGGACGAGCATCTGGCGCTCGCTCGGCCTGGCCGAGTGGGACAGGCATGTCACCGGCGCGCTCAGCCCGCACACGGACCTCTCCCTGCGCGAGATGTTCGAGCGGCAGTCCGCCAGCGGCGCCTTCGTCAGCTATGGCGAGGTGGAGATCCCCCACATCACCACCGACTTCGAACTCACCTTGCAGGCCGCCCGCGCCGTCACCGCCGCTCCGGGCTGGCTGGAAAAACAAACCGACGCCGCGCTGCTAGCCCGGATCGGAAAAATGAAGGACTGGCTGCGTGACGCGCCGCCGAAGAACGACTTCGACCGCGTGCTCCGCCTCCAGCTCGCCCATTACTTTCCCGGCCTGGTCACGCCGGCGCAGACCGGGTCCGCGCTGGCCCTGCTCGCGGCGAAGCAGCACGCCGACGGCGGCTGGTCCACGCGGGATTTCTCCGCCGTCGAGGACTGGCACTACAAGATGAGCGAGACGGTGCTCAAGCTCATCGCCAGCCTGCCGGACGCCGCGCGTCCGGAGAGCGACCCCTACATGACCGCGCTGGCCATCGTGCTCATGCGCCAGAGCGGCGTGCCCGCCGGCGACGAGCGCGTGCGGCGCGGCATCGCCTGGCTCAAGGGTGAGCAGCGCGCCAGCGGGCGCTGGTGGATGCACTCCCTCTACCGGGGCAACTACCACTACATCACCTACATCGCCACGGCGCAGGCGCTCAAGGCGCTGGCCTTGTGCGGGGAGCTTTGATGGGGCGCGAACCGGCCGGAGGGCGGCCTTTCAACCCACCGCGCTGACATCCAGGCGGACGAGGTCGAGCAGCTCGTCACCGCTCATGTCGGTGAGGAGTTTTTCCGCGCCCGCGCCGGAGCCGAGGAGGTCGGAGGAAAGGGCGAGCTTTTCCTCGATGAGGGCGTCGATGCGCTCCTCGATGGTGCCCTGGCAGAGGAATTTGTGGACGATGACATTGCGCTTCTGGCCGATGCGGAAGGCGCGGTCGGTGGCCTGGTTTTCGACGGCGGGATTCCACCAGCGGTCGAAGTGGATGACGTGGCTGGCGGCGGTGAGGTTCAGCCCGGTGCCGCCGGCCTTGACGCTGATGACCATGAAGGGCGGGCCGCCGGGCTGCTGGAAGCTTTCGACAAGATCGGGGCGTTTTTTCACGGCGGTGCCGCCGTGGAGGATGAGGCCCTCGCGCCCGAAGACGCCGGCGAGGTGGCGGGCGAGCGGGGCGCATGTCTCCTGAAACTGGGTGAAGACCAGGGCGCGCTCCCGCCGCTCGGCGAGCTGGGCGCAGATTTCGGTGAGGCGGGCGAATTTGCCGCTGTCCTCCGGCTGCCAGACGCCGTCGCCATTCCAGTGGCTGGGGTGGTTGCAGACTTGCTTGAACTTGAGCAGGAAGCCGAGGACGAGGCCCTGGCGCTTGACGGGTTCGAGGTCCTTGTCGTCGAGCATTTTGGCGAGCTGGTCCACGAGCTTGGCGTAGAGGGTGGCCTGGCGCCTGGTGAGGGTGCAGAAGGCTTTGAGTTCGATCTTGTCTGGCAGGTCGGTGATGATGCTGCGGTCGGTCTTCATGCGCCGCAGGATGTAGGGCTGCACGAGGCGGCGCAGGGGCGCGTAACCTTCAGGGCTGCCGGCGCCGCGCTTGACGGCCTGGGCAAAGGCGGCGGCGGGGCCGAGCAGGCCGGGGTTGAGGAAATCGAAAAGGCTCCAGAGATCGCCGGGGCGGTTCTCGACCGGGGTGCCGGTGAGGGCGACGCGGGCGGGGGCGGCGAGTTTTTTGACGGCTCTGGCGGCGCCGCTGCCGGGGTTTTTGACGGCCTGGGCCTCGTCGAGGATGACGAGGCTCCAGGGGTGGCTCAGCCAGCTTTCGGCGCGCTGGAGGAACGGGTAGGTGGTGAGCATGGCGTCACACCCGCGCAGGGCGGCGGCGGGGTCTTTGGCGGCATGGTCGAGCTGCTCGCGCGGGAGCTGGGAGGGGTGGGCGATGAGGACTCTCAACTCGGGGGCGAAACGGGCGAGCTCCGCTTTCCAGTTGCCGATGAGGGAGGCTGGGACGACGAGAAGGGCGGAGGCGTTTTCCACGCCCTTGCGGGCGCGGCTACGCTCCAGCAGGAGGGCGATGACTTGGAGAGTTTTGCCCAGGCCCATGTCATCGGCGAGGCAGGCGCCGAGACCGAGGCGGGTCATGCCGTGGAGCCAGGCGAAACCTTTCTGCTGGTAGGGCCGGAGGGTGGCGCGCAGGCCGGGCGGCGGCGGCATTTCCCCAGGGGCGCGGATTTCCTCAAGAGCCCGGGCGAGCGCTTTGCCTGCGATGACCTGGCTCCAGTCCGGCACCTGGGCGGCGCTTTCATCCCCGCCGGCGGCGGCGGCGCGCGGATCGAAGCCGGCGAGCAGTCTCATGCCGTCGAGGAAGCCGATGCCGCCCTCGCCCGCGGCATGCCGCACTTTGCGCCAGTGGGCCAGCACCTGGCGGAGCTGGTCACCATCCACCTCGACCCATCTGCCGCGCAAGGAAACGAGGCCGGTCTCGGCGCTGAGGAGCTTTTCCCACTCGGCTTCGGTGAGGGGTTCGCCATCGAGGCTCTGGCTGATTTTAAAGGAGAGCAAGGCGCCGGCGTGGAGGGAGGTCTTTTTCGGCGCGTCCACGGTGACGCTGACGGCGGGGCGGGGGCCTTTGCCGCCGCGCCACCAGTCGGGCAGTTTCATGACGATGCCGCTTTCCTGGAGCGCGGGGCTTTCTTTGAGCAGACGGAAGGCCTCGGGCGGGGTCATGGCCAGGGGCTGGAAAAGGCGGCGCGTCTCCAGCCACTCGCGCACGAGCCGGGAGCGGGCGGCGGCGGTGCGCACGGGTTCGAGCAGCGCGGCGAGCGCGGCCTGGTCTTTCTGTCCGGCGTAAAGCTGGAGGGCGCGCGCCAGCGGGAGGTGCTGGGGCTGGCCGGAAGCGTTGAGCTTTTCGGTGAAGGTGGCGAGGAAGGCGAAGGGGCGTTGAGTGTCGGTCTTGTTTTCCGCCAGGTGGAAGGTGACGCGTCCGACGGCGTGCCAGGCGGGGTTTTCGAGGCGCAGCCAGTCCCCGACACCGCCAGGGTGGGCTGCGATGAGGGCGGTGACATGCCCGGTCAGTGCCTGCCACCAGCGCAGGGCGGTCTCGGACGTGAGGTGCTCCGAGCCTGGAAAGGGAGGCGCGGCGGCGAGGAAGGCGGCGGTCTCGTCCACAGACGGCGGCGTCACTGCGGCGGGGTCGCGTGTCTGGCAGAGGCGGGTGAGGAAGCGGCGCGGCCACTCGCGCAGCCAGCGCCAGGGGGCGTCGAGTTCGGCGTCGAGCAATCCCGCCGCCAGCAGGAGCAGCAGGGCGGCCTCGCCTTCAACAGCGGCGGCGGCGAGCTTGCGCCCGGTGCTGTCCTCGGGCGCGCCTTCGCAGTGGAGAATGCCTTCGGGGCTGAGGGCGGGATGCGGCATGGAGGGTTTTCATGCCCTGGATGGCCGCCTCCGGCAAGATCGCGCGGCCGGAAAAATTTTTCCGCTCAAAAAAAAGGCTTCACAAGAAAGACTCCGGTTCGTACGTTGTCGGACAGCCGGACCTCACCGGTCTGGCAGTCACCACAAAACCAAAACTAGCATAACACACATCATGAAGACTCTGTTCTCCCTCCTCGCCGTCGCCGGCTTCGCCTCCGCCGCCCCGGTCAACACCGAGTGCCCCGTGGCCGGCAAGCCCGCCAAGCCCTCCGTGACGACCACGCACGAAGGCAAGGAAATCGCCTTCTGCTGCAACAACTGCAAAGGCAAGTTCGAAGCCGATCCGGCCAAGTACGCGAAGAAAATCAAGTAAGGCCCCGGTTGGGTCTGCAAAAGCGGAGCCGCGCGAGCGGCTCCGCTTTTTTTGTTGCCCGGGTGCCGCGCCGCCGGCCGTCCTTGCGCGTCAACATTGCCGCGCGTTGCCGCGGGAGAGAGGGTCGTTCATTCCATTCCGGTCCGGAATGGCAAAGCCGCCGCCCGCAATCCGTGAAAGTCTGGGCAAGTGGCAGCCGGACCTGGAATGACCCGGCATGGGCATGACGCGGCATTTTCCGGCAAGCCGCCATTTGCCCGCGCGGCGCGTCCGCTTTATGGACTGCGGCTCAACCATCATGAAAAAAGTCGGCATTGGAATCATCGGCGGCGGCCTCATGGGCCGGGAAATGGCGAGCGCCTTCGGGCGCTGGTGCGCGCTCACGGATGTGACTGTGCAGCCCGAACTCGTGGCTGTGGCGGATCTAGTGGAGCCGGTGCGGGAGTGGTTCCGGCAGGTGCCCTCATGCGCGCAGATCACGGCGGATTACCACGAGCTGCTGGCGAACCCGGCGGTGGACGTGGTGTATGTGGCGGTGCCGCACAACCTGCATGAGAAGATTTACACGGATGTGCTGGCGGCGGGCAAGGACCTCTTCGCGGAGAAGCCCTTCGGCATGGACCTGGCCTCCTCGCGCAACATTCTGGCGGCGTGCCGGAGCAGCGGGCGCTTTGTGCGCTGCTCGTCGGAGTTTCCTTTTTTTCCTGGGGCGCAGCGCGTGATCGCGGAAGTGGGCTCGGGCCGGCTGGGACGTATTTTGGAGGTGGTCTCGGGCTTTCATCACAGCAGCGACCTGGATGCGACGAAGCCGGCGAACTGGAAGCGCTTTTCCCGCGCCTGCGGCGAGATCGGCGTGCTGGGGGACCTGGGGATGCACGCGTGCCACATCCCGCTGCGGCTGGGCTGGCGGCCAAAGCAGGTCTTTGCCCAACTGCAAAAAGGCTACCCCGAGCGCCCGGATGGCAAGGGCGGCATGGCGGCGTGCGACACATGGGACAACGCGCTGCTGCACTGCTGGACGGACATTGGCGGCCATGAGGCGCCGCTGCGCCTGGAAATGAAGCGCCTGGCTCCCGGCGAGACGAACACCTGGTTCATCGAGGTGCTCGGCACCGAGGGCGGCGCGCGCTACTCGACGAAGGAGCCGAAGACGCTGTGGCTCTTCGAGGGCGGCAAGGAGCAGTATTGGAAGAGGACGGACCTGGGCTTTGGCATGCCGTTCAAGGCGGTGACGGGCGGCATTTTCGAGCCGGGCTTCCCGGATGTGATCCAGCAAATGTGGGCGGCCTTTCTCATGGAGCGGGAAGGAAAGCTGGACGGCCGGTTTGGCTGCGCCACGCCGGAGGAGGCGTTGGCCACTCAGGAGATCTTCGCCGCGGCGCTGGAGAGCCAGAAGAACCGCGCGGTGGTGGCGGTGTGACGCGCCGCCTGGGGAGCGGGCATCCTGCCTGCTCTGAACAGGCGGGACGCCTGTTCCCCATGCATGATCCATCCCCGCAACCTGCCAGCCATGTCCGCGTTGTTCATCCCGCCCGACTACTTCCGCGAGCTGCGGCGGGAGGAGGTCTGCGCCGACCCGGCGCGTCCGCTGGAGGTGGAGCTGGGCTGCGGGGATGGCACCTTCCTCGCGGGCATGGCGGCGCGGCACCCGGAGCGGGAGTTTTTGGGCATCGAGCGCATGCTTGGCCGCGTGGGCAAGACGATGCGGAAAATCGAGTCCGGCAGGCTGGTGAATGCGCGGGTGATGCGGCTGGAGAGCGGTTACGCGGCCGGATGGCTGCTGCCCGCGGCGGCGGTCGCGCGTGTGCATCTGCTGTGCCCGGACCCCTGGCCGAAGAAGCGCCACACGGCGCGGCGGCTGGTGAACCAGGAGGAGTTCCTCAACGGCCTGGCGCGAATCCTGGAGCCGGGCGGGGAGTTTTTGCTGAAAACGGACGACCCGCCCTACTTCGAGGACGCGCTGGCCAGCCTTGGCGCGCGGCGGGAGTTTGAGAGGCTCGAATGGCCGGAGGATGCGTTTTTCTACCCCGTCACGGATTTCGAGAGCCACTGGCTGGCACTCGGCAAGGAAATCCATCGCGCGCGCTGGCGGCGGATGCGGTGAGTCCCGGCATCGGGAGAGGGCATACGCATGAGCGGGCCGGACGCGAGTGGATCAAGGCTCCTTGGCGTAGTCGGCGTAGGCTTCGGCAATTTTGGCCGCTTTTTCATCGCCGGTGTGGAAGATGAAGCGGTGGCGCAGGGTGATCTTTTCACCCTTCTTGAGGGTGAAGGCTCCGGTTTCGGAGTTTTTGTCCAGGGATTGCAAACCAAAGGGGTTGGCGGTGAAGAGGCCGTAGGTGCGCACATGCCAGGGGGTGGGATGGCGGAAGCTGGAGGGGTGGTTGAGCATGGCCACGCCCACAGAGGCTCCTTTCACGGTGCCGTGGTAGTCCACCCAAGTGGCGCGCTTGGCCCAGGCGTCGCCGTCGGTGTGGCCCTCGCTGTTGATGATGCGGCCGGTGCCCTTGCCTTCCTTGCCCTTGTCCACGGCCATCTCGGAGGGGACGCGGATGCTGAGTCCGGCGTCTTTTTTATCATCCACGAGCGTGTCGCCCTCGGTGGCGATGAGTTCGATGTCCACGTCAATGATACGGGCGCCATTTTTGACCATGAAAGTATGGCGGCGGATTTCCTCGATGATTTTTTTTCCTGCGGCATCCACATGATCGGCCACGACGGCGAGCACGGCCTTTTCGCCGTCCTTCATTTCGGTGATGGACCGGTGCTTGATGGCGCCGAGATGGCTGACACGGGCCGAGGTCTTGTCGCTCGGCTTTTCTCCGAATGTGCTTCGCTCCGCCCAGGTGTCGTATCCGCCGATGTTTTCGTGGCCAAAGCAGAGGCCGCGATGATGGGGATGGTCGTGCTGCTCGCCCTCGACGGTCTTCATGGGGTAGCTCCGCGTCATGTCGGTGCCATCGGGGCCGATGATGGGCCAGAGGTAGGTTTTATTGGCCTGGTCCACGACGAATTCGGTGAAGAACTGGCCGTCCAGCTTCACGATGGCGCCGCCCGCGGCGGTTTTTTCGAGGGTGAAACTCCCCCCGTGGGCGGAGGCGGTGACGAGAAGGGCGGCGAGGACGTGGTGGAGCTTCATGGCGCGGGTAAAAGGGCGGAGAAGAACGCGTAGGCAAGCCCGTTTCTTCCGCCCCCGCCACGCCATGAAACATCTTTTTCTTCCCTGCCTGCTGCTCAGCCTGCCCGCCTTCGAAGCCGCCGCCCAGCTCCGCCCGGACGGAGCCACGGCCTCCTTCCGCGGCAGTCTGCCGCCCAAGCCCGTGGCGGCTCTCTCCGCCGGGCAGGAGGCGGAGTTGGAAAAGGAACTGGCCGCTTTGACAGCGGGGTTCGAGCCGGTGAAAAAACACCCGCGCGCGGCGGACGCGCACATTTTCCTCAAGGCGGTGCGCTACGCGCTGGACTTCGACGAGTGGTATGACAAGACGCCGGAGGACGGCCTGAAAAAAGCCCGAAAGCTGCTGGCCGAGGCTGGCGGACGCATCGCGGCCTTGAAGAAAAACCGCGCGCCGTGGATGGACGGACCGGGCTGGAAGGTGCTCGGCTTTTACTCGCGAATTGATGACAGCCCGCAGCCCTACGCGGTGGAGGTGCCGGAGGGTCTCGACACCGGCAAAAAGAAGGCGCCCATGTGGCTGTGGCTGCACGGGCGCGGTGACACGGCCACCGATCTGCATTTCATCGCGGGCAAGCTCGGCAGCACCAAACCGGGCCAGTTCCAGCCGCAGGGAACGATCGTGGTGCATCCCTTCGGACGCTATTGCAACGGCTGGAAGAGCGCAGGCGAGACGGATGTCTTCGAAGCGCGCGATGACGCGGCGGAGCGCTTCGGCACGGACCCGGACCGCGTCGCGCTCGCGGGTTTCAGCATGGGCGGCGCGGGCGCGTGGCACATCGGCGCGCATTATCCCGACCAGTGGGCCTGTGTGCATGCGGGAGCAGGCTTTGTGGATGTGCGGCGATACCAAAAACTGACGCCGGAAAAATATCCCGCCTGGCATGAGCAGAAGCTCTGGGGCATGTATGACGTGCCCGACGCGGCGCGCAATCTGCTCAATGTGCCGCTCGTGGTGTATAGCGGCGAGGAGGACACGCAGCGCGACGCGGCGGCCTACATGGAGGAGGTGCTCGCCAAAGAGGGCCTCGTCATGCGCCACCACATCGGCCCCGGCATGGGGCACAAATATCATCCGGAGGTGATCAAAACCGTGCAGGCGGAGATCGAGGCGGCGGTTTCCAAAGGCCGCGACCGTTTTCCCAACGAGGTCCGCATCCAGGCGCGCACGCCCTTTTACGGCCGCGTGAAATGGCTCAACCTGCACGGCATGGAACGGAGCTGGGAGGACGCGCGCATTGACGCGCGCGTGGCAGGCGGTCGAGCCATTGAAATCCAGACGCGCAATGTGAACCGCATCGTCATGTATCCGCCGCCGCAGGCGCGCGCGGGCGGCGACAAGCTGGATGTGATCATTGACGGGGAAAAACTGACCGTGGCGCTTGGGCCTGTGCTTCCGGAATTCGAGACCTTCATGCGCCCCGGCCCGCGCAGCCCGGCCATGACGGCGGCCTTTGTGCGCCTGGTCAAAAAGGACGGGCAGTGGACCGACTTCGGCGGCGCGCAGTCCTTCCAGCACACCGGTCCCGAAGGCGGAAAAACCACCGCGCATCCCGGCCCGATGGACTCCGCTTTCATGAAGCGCTTCCTCGTCGTGCTGCCGGATGGCAGGTCCAGCCATGCCGGCGTGGACGCCTGGGTGCAGGCGGAGTCCGCGCGCTTCATCCAGCGCTGGCGCAGCCTCATGCGGGGCGACCCGCGCGTGATCCGCGCGGACGATCTGGCCGACCCCGTCGAGGCCTGCAAAACGCAGGGCCTCATCCTCTGGGGCACGCCGGAGTCGAACTCCGTGATCCGCAAGACCGCCGCCCGCCTGCCGCTGAACTGGGGCGCGGAAAAAATCGAGATGGCCGGCCAAAGCCATGACGCCGCCACGCATGTGCCATTGATGATTTACCCCGCTCTGGAGTCGCCTGGCTTCGAGGTAGTGATCAACTCGGGCCTCACCTTCCGCGAGGCGCATGACCGCACCAACTCGCTGCAAAATCCCAAGCTGCCCGACTGGACCATCCTCGACATTACCCAGCCGCCGGATGCGGAGAAAGCGGGCAGGGTCGTGGCGGCGGATTTCTTCGACGACTTCTGGCGGGTGAAATGAAGCAGGTTTGCAGTGGTCAATGCACTGCCGCGGTGAAACGCGTGCATACTCCCGTGCCGGCAATGACGGCGGGTATCTGCTCGGCGTGGCGGCCGGAGGCGATGACACATTCGACTCCTGCGTTCACAGCGTCCTGGACGGCTTTCAATTTGGAGATCATGCCGCCAGTGCCAAGGCTGGTTTTTTTTTCCTGCGCATGGTGGATGACGGCGTCCACATCCTCCACGAGCGGGATGGGGCCCGCCTCGGGATGATCCGGATCCTGAAGCAAACCGGGCGCGCTGGTCAGCAGCAGGAGAACATCCGCTCCCCAAAGCCGCGCGATGTGCGAGGAGAGCATGTCATTGTCGCCAAAGCGCAGTTCCTCAATGGCGACACTGTCGTTTTCATTGATGACAGGAACGACCTGGGGGAACTCAAGCAGGCGCTCAAGCGTGGCCTTGAAACGCGCGCCACGCTGGGCGGCCTCCAAATCCTCATGCGTGACGAGAAGTTGCGCCACATGCAGCCCGTGGTCGCGCAGCAGACCCTCGTAGGCGTGCATGAGATGGGTCTGGCCGACAGCGGCCAGGGCCTGGAGAGTGGTCATGTCATTCGGACGCGCGGCCATGCCCATGGGCTTGAGTCCGCTGGCCACCGCGCCGCTGCTGACCACGACGACGATGTGCCCCGCCTGTTTGAGAAGGGCCACGGCCTCGACGAGTTTGCGCAACTGCACGGGGTCCGGCTCGGGCGTGCTGACGCGGGTGAGGATGCCGGAGCCGAATTTGATGACGATGCGCTTTGAGCCGGTGGGGGACATGAAAACAGGGCGCGAAGCATGGCACGGGCCTCCCGGCTGGCAACGGGGATTCTGCCTCACGATTCCGGGCGCATCCCGCGCGCCTTAATAAAAGAACAGGGCGCGCATCTCGGGTGTCAGTTCGGACGGGCGCAGCTTGGTGACGCCGCTGGCCGAGGTCACGGCGACACCTGTGTTGTCCACCTTGGTGACGCGCACGTTGAGCAGTTTTCTACCGTCGGCCAAAACGAATTCGGTGAAGACCCTGCCGACCTGCTTTTGACGCGCCTCAGTGACAGCGGCGACTTTTTCCCGGCCCAGGTTCACAGTCTCAGCGCGCGCCTGGTCGGCCTTGGTCTTGAGCGCGGCGACCTCGGCCTTGCGAAACTCCACTTTCTTTTGCAGTTCCAGCGCGCCGATGATGGCCTGCATCTCGGCCCTCCGTCCGGCCACAGTGCCCTCGTAAGCCTCGATGTTTTTCACGGCCTCATCCAGGCCGGCCTTCATTTTTTTGAACTGGTCGTAAAAGTACCAGCCGGCTACGGCGCTGGCGAAAATGATCAGGGCGAGAAGGTTTTTCATGGCGTCGGCTCCGTGATGAATGAGTTGCGCGTGTCAGTTTTGCAGGTGCTTTTTGACCTCTTCGGTTTCCGCCCGGAGCTTGTCGAGAGCGGCCTGCGCCTCCTCGTAGTCCCTGGTCACGGTGACAATCTGCTGGTCGAGGATGTCAAGCTCCCTCTGAAGGCTGAGTGTCATGCGCTGCGCGGAGTCCATGGGAGAGGAACTGGGCGGCACGGCCTTGCGCAAATCCACAAGCTTTTGTTCGAGGCCGTCATACTCGGCCCTTAAGGCGGCCAGTTTTTCCATGGCGGCGGCGTGGTCCGCCTGCACCTGCTCCGCTTCCTTGCAACTGGAGAGCATCAGGGCGCAAAGAATGCCAGACAGGACGGCTTGGATGGGACGAAGGTCTTTCATGAGGTTTTCCCTTTCTTTTGCGCCGCAGGCTATCCATTTGGCGGGATTGTGTCAATGCGTCAGAAATCTTTCCCGAAAAAACTGCCGGCGGGAACTCGAAGCCCGGCCTCAAAGCCGGCTGGTCATTTTAAGGAAAACGCGGCTCGCTCATTGACAACCGGCGGCGGGTGAGGCGAGATTTCCGCGCAATCACCCCAAATCGTGTCCGCCTCCTACCACATTTCCAGAGGAGAGAAACAGCTCGGCCCATGCTCGCTGGACGATCTGCGCACCATGCTCGCCTATGGCTCGGTGAAAAAAACGGACATGGTCCGGCGCGGGGATGCGGGTGACTGGCTGCCGCTTGACCGTCTGGAGGAGCTTCAGCAGGAGGAAAGCGAGGATTCCGCCGACCCCAGGCAGAGACGGCGCACGGTGCGCTACCGCGAGTATCACAAAGTGCCGCAGGACAGCCGCGCCGGTGTTGTCCTGAAACGGCTGGCACTAGGGTTCATCTTTTTTCCACCCATGCTCTGGCGCGGAGCGGTCACCGTCTTCCAATCCCGCGTGGTGACCCGCCGGACCAATGAGAACGGTTATCTCGAAGTCTGGCCGCGCTGGGTGGAGGGCGCCGTGTCAGCGATGATCGTGGTCAACGCGCTGGGCTGGTGGGTGATGCTCTCCTGGGCCGGCAGGGAGGCGGCTCCAATGGTGCGCGCGATCGCCGGCACAATGTCGGTTGGTTTTGATGTCCTGCGCGAGTGGCTGGGGAGTTGAGAGGCTTCAAAGATTCCTCCGCAGCACGATCCTCGCATCCAGCGCCGTGAAGCCGTCTTGCGCGGCAAGGAGCGGATTGATCTCCATCTCCGCGATCTGCGGCAATGCCAGGGGTATCCTGCTGAACAAGGCCACCAGCCGCGCGAGCGCGTCCATGTCCAGCGGAGCCGAGCCGCGCGCGCCGAGCAGTGCGCGTTGGACGCGGGTGCGCGCGATCAGCCGCAGGGCCTGATCCACGTCCAGCGGCGCCAGGTCCAGCGCCGTGTCCTGCAGCACATGCACCATCACCCCGCCCGCGCCAAACAGCGCCACCGGACCGAACTGCGCGTCCCGACTGGCCCCGAGGATCAACTCCACGCCTTTGTCCGCAATCATGCGCTGCACAGTGACTCCGCCAAAATGCTCCGCGCCCGCCCTGACCGTCACCGCGTCGCGAATTTCACACCAGGCATCGCGCACCGCGTCCTCGCCGGTGAGCGCCAGCCTCACACCGCCGGCATCGGTTTTGTGTGTCAGCGTGCGCGAGCAGAGCTTCAGCACCACTGGAAAGCCGAGCGCCCGGGCATGATCCACGGCCTGGTCCTCGGAGTCTGCGCTCAGCGTCCGAACCACCGGAATGCCGAAGGCACCCAGCAGTTGCTTCGACTCCGCCTCATTCAACAGCACGCGCCCGCCGGCCTCCGCCCGCGCAATGACACGCAGCGCCAGATCCGGCGCGCGCTCGTCCACAGCGCATGTGCCGGACACGGGCGGCTGTGACAGATGCGCTGTCACCCGCGCAAACACCCGCGCCGCCGTGTCGGGATAGTTGAAACACGGGATGCCCGCCCTGGCGAGAATGCGCCGTCCAGCCTCCACGCCGTCGCCGCCCATCCAGCTCGCCAGCAGAGGCTTGCCGGATTTTTCCGCCACCTCCACCACGGCTTCCGCGACCGCCGCGTTGTCGGTCATCGCCTGCGGTGTCAGGATGACGAGCAGCGCGTCATTGCCTGCGTCCTCAGCCACGATCTCCAGCGCGCGGGCGTAGCGCGCGGCGTCAGCGTCTCCGAGAATGTCCGCCGGATTCGAGTGGCTCCAGGGGCCGGGCAGAAAGGCGTCCAGCCGCGCCAGCGTCTCCGCGCCGAGGTCCGCCGGCGCGCCGCCATGACGTGCCAGCATGTCCACCGCCAGCGCGCCGGGGCCGCCGGCGTTGGTGACGATGGCCAGCCGCCGTCCGCGCGGCGGTCTGCGGCAAGCCAGGACCTCGGCGGTCTGGAAAAGCTCGGCAATGCTGTCCACGCGCAGCACGCCGGCGCGAGCGAAGGCGGCGTCAAAGACCGAGTCGCTTCCGGTCAGGGCGCCGGTGTGGGAGGCGGCGGCCCTCGCGGCGGCCTCGGTGCGGCCAGCCTTGAGCACGACGAGCGGTTTTTTCAAAGCCGCCCGCCGCGCCGAACCAAGAAATGCGGGCGCGTCATCCACGGACTCCATGTAGAGCACGATGACCGCCGTGCGCGGATCATCCGCGAAGTGCGCGATGAGGTCCGCCCAGCCCGCATCGAGCATCGAACCCGTGGAGACAAAGGCGCTGAAGCCCATGCCCGCGCTGAAGCTCCAGTCCAGGATGGCGGTGCAGAGCGCCCCGCTCTGGCTGAGAAAGGCGATGTTTCCAGGCATCGCCATGGCGGCGGCGAAAGTGGCGTTCAGGCCGGTCCCAGGCACCATCACGCCGAGGCAGTTCGGACCGATGACGCGCATGGACGCGGCGCGCGCGATCTCCAGCACCTCACGCTCCAGCTCGCGGCCCGCGGCTCCGGCCTCCTTGAAACCCGCCGAAATGACGACGGCCGCCGGAATGCCCGCCGCCGCGCACTCGCGCAGGATTTCGGGCACTGCCGGCGCGGGAGTCACGATGACCGCCAGGTCCGTCCCGGCGGGTAGGTCGGAGACGCGCGCGAGTGTCTTGATGCCGAGCACCTCGGGATGCTTGCGATTCACCAGATGCACCGCGCCGTGGAAGCCGCGCAGATTTTCCACCACCGCGCGCCCCACGCTGCCGGCCTTCTCCGTGGCGCCGATCACAGCCACACGACTCGGAGAAAAAAAGGCTTCAAGATTTTCCATGACATCCAGTCTGCCGGGCACAAAGCCGCGAGGCAAGCCGCCCGGAAGGCGTCCTTCGCAACTCTCCACCGAGACACAGCGGTATTTGGGCGGGGAGCGTCATTCCAGCTCGGGCGGCACGTTGCCGTAGGTCCAGGCGCGGCCAAAGGGCGGGGCCTTGGGGTGCTCGGGGGCGGGACCGGGCTGCATGTCCTTGGTCAAGGCGATGCCGGTGTCGGCCATCTGGCGGCCGGCGGTGATGACGAGGTTGCTGTAGGCGGTGAGGCGCGTCTCGTAGCCGCCGCCATTCGGGCCGAAGGCCTCCTCCGTGGGCACATAGCCGACGATGCCGTTCGCCAGCTCCACGGGGAAGGTGCAGGCGAAGGGGCTGCCTTTTTTGATGTCCAGCCCGAACTGGACGAAATACTCGGCGGGGTTCGTGACGAAGGCGGCGGGGCCGACCTGGATGACCTGCACCTCGCACTCCACCTCGGGCGTGACTTTGCACAGGTGGTCGAGCATGAGGATCTCCTTGGCGAAGAGGTAGCCGGAGGTGTCCCCCTGCGGACGGCCGGCCTGGATGATCTCCAGGCTGCCCTGGACGCGGGCGGGCGCGGGCTTCCGGCGGGGGATGGAGAGCACCTTTTGCCGGCTGTCGAGCACGGCCTCGCCGGTGCGCGGCATGGAGAGCAGCACTTTCACCGCCTCGGCGCCCACGCGGCCGCCGACGAACCGCGCCCACTCCTCCGCGCCGGGGCGGCGGTGCGGGCTGAGATTGTCCACCTGCGTCACATCGCCACACGCGCCCTGGAGGAAGACCACGGGCGCGCGGCTCTCCAGCGCTCCCTGGATGGTCTTTTCCAGGTAATAAATCCAGTTCGCCGAGATGCCGCCGGGGTTCGTGGTGGCGTGGCAGGCGTAGTTGACGATCGTGCCCAGCAGCCTGCCCTCCGCGTCCCACGCTCCGATGACGCCCACCTGGGGGTCAATAGGGCCGGCATACTCCAGCATGTCCGGGTTTCCCTGGCCGGGGTGGCTCCAGCTCTGGCCGTTTTTCATGCGCAGGCGGCGGTTGAAGGCCACCTTGTCCTCATGGCCGAAGCCGCAGCCGATCTGCGCGGGCACCGCTCCGCGCGCGGCGGCGCGCACGCCCTCCACGATCTCATGCGTGACCTTCATGAGGAAGCCCTCGTCGGCGCAGGAGGACTCCTCATAGGCCAGGCGCTTCACCAGGTCGGAGGCGGCGTCATATTCCCCCGGCAGCACCATGCCCACCGGCCCGGAGGAGTGGGAGTGGGACGCGCCGACGAGCACGCAGTCCCCGGGAATGCCCAGCTCCTTTTCGATGCGCGCCCGCGCGTCGAGCACCACCTGGCGCGGAATGACGAGCGTGTCGGTGCCCACGAGAGCCACGCGCTTTTTGCCATCGTCAAAGAAGGCCGCGCGCACCTTGCAGGCGTCGTGGAACTTCAGGTGGAAGCTCTTCCCATAGCCGCCCGGCTGCTCCATGCCGATGCCCGGCGTGATGTCGCGCTCGGCAAAGCCGGCCTTCAAAACCGGGGCGGCAGTCTGCGCGAGCGTGGCGGTGGCGGAGAAAAGGAAGGCGAGGATCAGCTTTTTCATGCGCAGAGAGTACGCCGCGCGGAAGATGAATCGCTCAGGTGCTTGCGCTGGCAGGGAAAGCTGCGGAGACCTGCCGATGGCGGTCCAGCCTGGCTCAGGCACAAATGGACTGTTCCAAGACAATCCTCAAGCCATGAACGGCCATCGAGCTGTTACAATACCCGTCCCTGAAATTCGAAAGGCTTATGTATTGATACAACGATCGCCCGTAAAATTCGAAAGGCTTATGCATTGATACAACAGTCATTTTTTAAATTTGGAAGCCTGTTGTCTTCATACAACAGTCATTCGTATAATGCGGAAGGCTGTTGTCTCGTTACAACAGTCATTCGGAAAATGCAGAGTAAGCGTCATCCACGCGCCCTTT
>DDQZ01000065.1:0-10538 GCA_002343505.1 Verrucomicrobiaceae bacterium UBA2429
GGTTTCAAACTATACCACTACCGAAAATCGAGGTCAAACTCGATCCCAACACCTGGCACCGCATCAGCATCGAAATCGTCGGCGATCACTTCCTCGCCAAAATCGACGACCATGTGCTCGAAGCCACGCATGAGCGGTTCAAGGAGCGCAAAGGCCGCATCGGCTTCGTCGCACGCGCTGAAGGCGCGCAGTTTCGCAATGTCGCCCTCTGGAGCGCGAAGCCCAAACCGTAGCTTCGAATGGCATTCGAAGCCGAACGCCCCAAACTATTCGATTAACAATCGAATCTACTCATGAAAGCCATCCTCTGCGCCTTCAGTTCCCTGCTCATCCCGCTTTCAGCAGCAGAAAGTCCCATGAACCACGCCGCCGCCCTCTCTGCCTATGTCGAGGCCCTCAACACGCATGCGTGGGAGAAAATCGCGCCCCATGTCGCGGAAGACGCGGTGTTCATCTTCACCGAAGGCACCTTCATCGGTCACGATGCGGCGAAGGCTGCTTTTGAAAAGACCTTCAAGCTGATCGAAAACGAAGTCTTCAGCCTGCACGACATTGCATGGACGTCAGTGACGGAGAGCATGGCATCCTGTCATTATGAGTTCCGCTGGAAAGGTCTGATCGCCGGTCAGAAGGCCTCTGGCGGTGGTCGTGGGACCACGATTTTGCGCAAGGTCGATGGCCGATGGCTCATTTCGCATGAACACCTCGGGCCTTATGCGAGAAAGCCTTGATGGCTCACTTGTCCGCCCAGCTCTGCACGATGGTTTTCACATACTGCTGCTGCCATGCGGCGACCTCTTCCGATGGGACGGCTGGCGCTTTGGGATCGCTGATTTGAGCCTTCACACGCCGGATAATGATGCCGTGAGGGTCGGGCGTGCTCGCGGTGGAGCGAATGCGGACATAGCTGATGCCATTCAGCGTGCGTGTGCGCAGCGGGAGCGTGGAGAGGAGTTTGTCGTTGAGACGATACTCGCACTCGCCGCGACCGAGATCCCAGCGGAGTGAAAGCGTGTGCCAGATGTCAGGCTGTGCATTCTCAGCAGTCACGCGGGCCTGAAACACGGCGGCGTCTTCGCCGAGGGTGTTGGAAGGATCGAAGAAGCGGTCGTTCAGTGAAAAGATAGCGCCCTGCGATCCTTCAGGCAGGCGGATGCGGGCGGTGAGTTCGCCGCGCCAGCCGTTGGGGAAGTTCCAGACGGCGGTGTCGGGTTCGCTGGGGGCTTCGGACGATGCTGCATGGCGGACGTGCAGGCTGCGGGTGTCTTTTTCACCGGGTGTTTCGATGAGTGCGCAACCAACGCGACGCGCACGCCACCAGCGCTTCGCGGGGCCGATGTGTTGATAGGTGGTCCATTGCGCAAGGCCGTCGCTGAAGTCGGATTCAGCGCTGGTGGCGGTGATCCAGTCGGGATCGACGAGGATGGGATTGCGCCCGCCTTTGCCCTGCCCGGCGAGGACGACGATTTGACCATCTTCGGTGAAAGCGGCGAGCGGATAGGCCGTCCCGCGATCCCCCGTGCCCGCAGGATTTTCGTTGCGACGATGATCGAGGTAAATCTCACGAAACCCCTGCCAGGTGCGGCCATCATCGGACGAGATGGCGATGTGCAGCGCATCGCGTCCGCCATACACGCCGACGCCTTCGTGCTTGGGAGGCAGTTCGCAGTTGTTCCAGGTCAAAACGAGCCGTCCATCGCGATGACGCAGCAGGTTCGCAGGCCCAGTCGAGGTGCGGAAGCGCGTGGGTGCCGCAGCAGACCATGTGGTGCCGTTGTCTTTGGAGATCGACTCGTAAAGGCAGCCTGCCTGCGTGCGCATGAGCATCGAGATGGAGCCGTCGCGCAGTTCTTCAAAGCACGGCTCACAGGCACCTTCGTTCGCGCCGTTGAAGCCCTCGTAGCATGGCGTCGTGAGTTTCGAGGCGCTGAGCTGCCAGCTCGCGCCGCCGTCGTCGGAGTATTCGATCACCGTCTCGTGGCGACCGGTGGGAGGCACGGCTTTGGCATGAGGCAGGAAGCTGCCATGCGGCACGAGCAGGCGACCGCTGGCGAGACGCTGATACTCCATCTGCGATCCATTGTAGCCGCGCCAGGCACGCATCGGCGCGGACACTGCCGCCGGCGTGCCCTGCTGATACCACACGTCCAAATACAGCGGCAAGCCGATGCGTGCCGCGTCCTCTTTGCTGAGTCGTTCCGCCTTCACCGTGACGCTGCGGACCGTGCCATCGGCTGCGAGCAGCGTCTGTGCGTTGTTGAGGAGGCCGCTGTCGATGAGCGGCTTCGATTTGGCGATGCTTTCAGGCAAAGCAGGCAACAGCTTGTGCATCTCGCCCTTCGCATCCGGCAACCGCAGCGGCTCAGCACTCAGCGCGTAGGGATTGTAGAAGCAAAAGCTGCCGTCTTCTCGCCGCATAATCGCGTAGCCGGAGCGTGTGCCGCTCGGCGCGGTGGCATCGTGTCCGGTATCTTCGAGAAAAAGCATTCGCGGAGACTCGGCGGCGCACGCAGCCATCATGGCAAAGCTGCTGAACACGCTGGAGATCCAAATGGCTCGTGGCTGGAAGTGTTTCATGATAAGGCGCATGATTCTGAAACGCGGCGGCATGATATGTCATGAAGATTTTCATCACCGGCCAACCACTCCACGCCAGCAAAGCGGAGTGGCGCGCGTATTACCCTGCCATGCGAATCCTTTTTTTGATCTGCCTCGCCCTCTCCGAGACCGCAGCATCCGACTGGCCGCGCTGGCGTGGACCGACGGGCGATGGACGCTGGAATCCTCACGGCGTGCCTCTGGATCTGGCGCGGCATGAGCCTGGGAGATTGTGGAGCGCGGAAACCGGCGGCGGCTTCAGCGGAGTGACCGTGGCGGCAGGCAGGGTGTGTTTGATGGACCGCCCCAAAACTCCCGCCGGCACGGAGCGCGTGCTGTGTTTCTCCGCGGACACTGGCGCGCTGCTCTGGGGCCATGCCTGGGAGGCGGACTACGGCAGCATGGAATACGCCAGCGGCCCGCGCGCCTCGGTGACGCTGCGCGAGGGCCGCGCCTACGCGCTCGGCGCCACCGGCGTCGCCTGCTGCCTGGACGCGGCCACCGGCGCGGTCATCTGGCAGGTGGACACGGTGGCCAGTCACGGCGCCAAAATTCCCACCTGGGGTTTCGCCGCCTCGCCCGTGCTGGACGGGCCGCGCGTGCTGCTGCATGTGGGCGCGCAGCCCGATGGCAGCGTGCTCGCCCTTGATCGGGAGACCGGCGCGCTGGTCTGGCGCGGCGGGCCGGACCGCGCGGGTTATTGCACGCCGGAGATCATCACACACCAGGGAGCCCGGCAGCTCATCATGTGGGGACCGGAGATGGTGCAGAGCCTGAATCCCGACACGGGCGCCACGCTTTGGACATGGCCGTACAAAATCACCTATGGTGTCAGCATCGCGCAGCCGTGGTATCACGACGGCATCCTCGTGGTGTCCGGTTACTGGCACGGCACCAAGGCGCTCAAGCTCGGCGGCCAGGCGGGCGCGGTGTCGCTGCTTTGGGAGAATGAAAAAGACATGTGCGGTCTGATGTCTGCGCCGCTTTTTAAAGACGGCGTGCTTTATCTGCTGGACAAAAACAAGGGCCTTCAGGCCATCGAGCACGCCACCGGCAGGCTGCTGTGGAGCGATGCCAACACCCTCACCCCCAAGGACCGCAACCCGCAGATGAGCCTCGCCTGGCTCAAGGAAAGCGAGAGTCTCGCCGCCCTGCTCAATGCCAATGGAGAGCTCGTCTATGCGCGGCTGGGGCCGGAGGGCATCGACGAGCTTGCCCGGCATCAAATCATCGGCAAGACCTGGGCGCATCCCGCCTTTGCAGGGAACCGGGTTTATGCCCGCTCAGACACGGAGCTTGTCGCGTGGCGTTTATGGCCGGATTGAGGAGGCCGGGCTTGCCCCGCCTTCGCGGAGCGCTTTAAATCGCCGCGCTTTGGAAAAAACCATTGCGCGCGGCGATCACCACCCTAAGTGTTCACCGGAACAAATTAACCACTCTCTCTCATGGCCAAATCCCCCTCCAAAGACACCGCCGCCGACGCCGGCACCCAGCGCCTCGCCGAAGCCCGCGCCCGCAACCTCGACATGGCCATCCAGCAAATCCAGAAGGATTTCGGCGAAGGGTCCATCCTGCGCATGACAGGCGACCAAAAAATCGAGGTGGCCGTCATCCCCACCGGCAACCTTTTGATAGACAAGGCCCTGGGCGTGGGCGGTTTCGCCCGCGGGCGCATCATCGAGGTTTACGGGCCGGAATCCTCCGGCAAAACCACCCTCACGCTCACCGCCATCGCCCAGGCGCAAAAGGCCGGCGGCCTGGCCGCCTTCATTGACGTGGAGCACGCGCTGGATCCGAACTACGCGCGCCGTCTCGGTGTGAAAATTGACGAGCTGCTCGTCTCCCAGCCCAGTTCCGGCGAAGAGGCGCTGCGCATCTGCGAGACCCTGGTGCGCTCGAACGCCCTTGACGTCATCGTCGTGGACTCCGTGGCCGCTCTGGTCACCCGCCAGGAACTCGACGGCGAGATCGGCGACTCCACCGTCGGCGCGCAGGCCCGCCTCATGAGCGCCGCCCTGCGCAAGCTCACCGCCATCATCTCCAAGGCCCGCACCTGCGTCATCTTCACCAACCAGATTCGTGAAAAAATCGGCGTCATGTTTGGCAACCCCGAAACCACGCCCGGCGGCAAGGCCCTCAAATTCTACGCCAGCGTGCGCGTGGACATCCGCCGCATCGGCGCCATCAAAAGCAGCGACGGCACCGTCACCGGCAACCGCACCAAGGTCAAAATCGTCAAAAACAAGCTCGCCCCGCCCTACACCGAGGCCGAGTTCGACATCATGTACAACGAGGGCATCTCCAATGTCGGCTCCCTGCTCGACCTGGCCATGGAGTTCGACATCCTGCAAAAACGCGGCTCCTGGATCAGCTACAAGGGCAGCCAGCTCGCCCAGGGGCGCGACGCCGCCAAGGAAACGCTGAAAAACGACCCTGCCATCTATGCGGAGATCGAGGAGGCGGTGAAGGCCAAACTCGCCGAGAAGGGCCTGCCCGAAGGCAGCCCGCCCGAGGCATAAACCGCCGCCGCTGCCGCAACGCGGCGGTCATTTTCATCCCGCCCCGGCTTGATGATGCCAGACTGGGCGAAGAAGGCTTGACCGCCGCCCGCATGACGGCCAAGCCTTGCGTTTCACGATGTCCGCCGACGCCGCCAGCACCCCGATGATGAAGCAATACCTCGCCATGCGGCGGGAGCTTCCCGAGGATGTGCTGCTCTTTTTCCGCTTGGGTGACTTTTACGAGATGTTCTTCGAGGACGCGAAGACCGCCTCCCCCATCCTCAATGTGGCGCTCACCAAGCGCGGCGGAGTGCCCATGTGCGGCGTGCCTTACCATGCGGCGCAGGGTTACATCGCCAAGCTCATCAAAGCCGGCAAGCGCGTCGCCATCGGCGAGCAGACCAGCATCCCTGTGCCGGGAAAAATCGTCGAGCGGGCCATCTCGCAGATTCTCAGCGCGGGCACCATCAACGACACGAACCTGCTCGACTCCAACCGCCCGAACTACCTCGCCGCGGTCTTTCGCGATGCAAAAAGCAAAAAGATCGGCCTCGCGTATGTGGACCACACCACCGGCGAGTTCGAGGTGGCGGAATACAAGGACGCCACCGATCTCGCCGATGAGCTGGAGCGCCTCCAGGCGAGCGAATTGCTCTACAGCGACGATCAGCGCGACGTGATCGAGGCGCTCGGCAGCCCGGCCTGTGCGCAGGCGGTGGAGAGTTACCTGTTTTTGCTCGATCAGGCGCAGCACAGCCTCACGCAGCATTTCAAAGTGCAGTCGCTCGATGGATTCGGCTGCCAGGGGCTCAGCGCCGCGCTTTGTGCGGCAGGTTGCATCCTGCAATACCTGCAATTCCAGCTCCGCCGCAGCGTCGATCACATCCAGCGCCTCCGCGTCGCGCAAACGAGCGACGTCGTGCTCATCGACGCCGCCAGCCAGAGCCACCTCGAACTCGTCAGCGCCCGTGGCGGCAACGCACACACGCTCCTGAGCGCCCTCGACCGCACCTGCACGCCCATGGGCGGCCGCAAGCTCCGCCATTGGGTCCTCCACCCGCTGCGCGATCTCGACACGCTCACGCAACGCCAGGACATGATCGCCGCCTTCCTCGACGAGCCCATGCTCCTCAGCCAGGTGCGCACGTTGCTCAAAGAAGTGCGTGATCTGGAGCGCACCAGCAGCCGCCTGAGCCAAGGCAGCGGCAATGGCCGTGATTTGCAGGCTTTGGCCGTGTCGTTGGAGGTCATTCCCGCCATCAAATCGCTCCTGTCAGACTGGTCAACCCGGTCAATTCTGTCAGCCCATCTCACCCAGCGTCTCCACGACCTTACCGCGCTCTCTTCCGAAATCCAACGCGCCATCGTCGATGAACCGCCGATGCAGATCAAAGAAGGCGGCGTCTTCCGCGAAGGCTGGCTGCCGGAGCTCGATGAACTCCGCAATGCCTCCACGCTCGGCCGGCAGTGGATCGCGGATTTGCAGGCGCGGGAGATCGAGCGCACGGGCATCAAGAGCCTAAAAATCAAATACAACGCCGTCTTCGGTTACTTCATCGAGATCACGAAGGCGAACGTCGGCAGCGTGCCTGCCGACTACCACCGCAAGCAAACCACCGTCAACGGCGAGCGCTACATCACCGACGAGTTGAAGCGCATGGAGGACAAAATCCTCGGCAGCGAGGAGCGCAGCAAGGCGCTTGAATACGAGCAGTTCATCGAGCTGCGCGGCCGCGTGCTACAGCACCTCGCGCAGATCCAGGAGACCGCGGAGACCATCGCCGTGCTCGATTCACTCGGCTCGCTCGCCGAGACCGCGCGGCTCTTCAATTACACGCGCCCCGTGCTCAATGAGACGCGGAATCTCTTCATCCGCGACGGCCGCCATCCCGTGCTCGATCAAAATCTCGCGAGCGGCGAGCGCTTCGTGCCGAATGACATCACGTTGGAGTCCGAGGAGAGCCGCCTCATCCTCATCACCGGCCCGAACATGGCCGGTAAGAGCACCTATTTGCGCATGACCGCGCTGCTCACGCTCATGGCGCAGATCGGCAGCTTCCTGCCCGTCGCCAGCGCGGAGATCGGCCTCGTCGATCGCATCTTCACCCGCATCGGCGCCAGCGACGACATCGCGCGAGGCCAGTCCACCTTCATGGTCGAGATGAACGAAACCTCGCTCATCCTCAACAACGCCACCGAGCGCTCCCTCGTCATCCTCGACGAGATCGGCCGCGGCACGAGCACCTTCGACGGCCTCAGCATCGCGTGGAGCGTCGCCGAGCATCTGCATGACAAGGTGGGCGCCCGCACGCTCTTCGCCACGCACTACCACGAGATCACCGCGCTCGCGAAGAGCCGCACGGCCGTGAAGAACTACAACGTCGCCGTGAAGGAGTGGAATCATCAGATCATCTTCCTCCACAAGATCCTCCCCGGCTCCGCCGAAAAAAGCTACGGCATCCAGGTCGCGAGACTCGCCGGCCTCCCCGAAAACGTCATCGCCCGCGCCAAGGAAGTCCTCCAACAACTCGAATCCGGCCACCAGCCCGCCGAAAGCGTCAAAGAAGTCCCCGCGGCAACGAGTGTGCCCGCAAAGACAAGGAAGAAACCGCGCAGCGATGAGGATGCGGGGCAGATGAGTTTGTTTGGGTGAACTGTACCCGCCAGGGAGAAGCGGGAAGCGTGCTCGACATTTCCAGTCCGCGCAGGTATGATCGTCCCATGACGACAACATTGCCATTCAAGGAGGAGTTGAACCGCCTTCCCGCCGATCGGCTGGAGGAGACGGCGAAATACATCCACGCCTTGATCGAAGAACGTCGCCAGCGACGCGGGCTCATGATTGACGCCACCTCAGGCAGCCTTCCCGGAGAAGAGGGCGAGGCATTGGAAGCAGCTTTGAAGGAATGCAGCTCTCCCGATGAAAACGCCTGGTAGCCTCGCGCTCGACAGCAGTGTCATCGTCCGCCACATGCGGACGGCGGACCTCGTCATTTCCTCCCGCCTCAAGGCGGCCACCGAGTTGTATCTTCCGCTCACCGCCCTTGGAGAAATGCGTTTCGGGCTTCAACGAGCGGGCAACAGCCGCCGAGCGGTGGAGCAATGGGAAAGATTCTCCAAAGAAGTCGTGCTACTCCTGCCCGATGATGCCACTGCCACCGCTTATGCCGAGTTGAAGCAGGCTCTCGCGGCAAAAGGCAAACCGATTCCTGAAAACGATCTCTGGATCGCGGCTACCGCCAAAAGTCATGATCTGCCCTTGTTCTGCCGTGACGCCCATTTCGATGAACTGGCTGAACTCATGACCATCATCCAGGCATGACGCTCGCCATCACAAGCTCCATCCGAGTTGGTAAAAATCTCGGCATCTAGGTCGCGCGGATCGCCGGCCTCCCCGAAAACATCATCGCGCGCGCCAAGGAAGTCCTCCACCAACTCGAATCCGGTCACCAGCCGGCGGAAAGCGTCCAAGAAGTCCCCTTGGCGACGAGCGTCCCCGCGAAGGCGCGGAAGAAGCCGCGCAGTGATGAGGACGCGGGGCAGATGAGTTTGTTTGGGTAAGTCGTTGAGACTTTGCTTGCCCCCTGAATGGCAAAGCATAGTCTCCAGACCATGACAACTACTCTCACCGCCCCAGTCGAAGCATTGCTTCGTGAGCAAGTCGCCAATGGTTATTTCCAAGCATTAATATTGCCTTGGAGGTAGCGGTAAAAACCGTCTTTGGCCGTCGTGCGTCCCCGGCGTTCGAATCCCTGCTTGATGACGCTTTATCTCATCCAGGAGATCGCATCCCCCTCTCCCAACTGCGCGCCAAGACTTCATGATGGCAGTTGTCTTCGATCCCGTCGTTGTGGATGATTTGGAGGAGATCGTGAACTACATCGCTCAGGACAATGTCGTGGCTGCCGATGCAGTGCGACGAGACATTCTCGACACTGCCGAGAGCCTTGGTGAGCAACCCGGGCTGGGTATTCGTTCTCGCTTCAGCGCTCCACGTTTCGCCGGCATTCGCTTTCTTCCCTCGCTGCAACCTCCCACCTACCTCTTGTTCTACCGCGAACTGTCCGAAGAGGTTGAGGTGCTACGAATTCTCCACGGTGCAAGAAGCCTCCCGCACGTGGCGGCAAGAAGGGACGATAGGCTGCTCGTAAGTTTACAGGCTTGATCTGTCCCGCTTGACCTTGGCGACCGAGTTTAGCAGTGTCGTCAAATGTCTTTTGCTCTGCCCATCATCTTTGCCGCACTTGTCATCTGGTTGTGCTGGCAGCGTGTTCTAAAGCACAAGCATCGACTGGAGGCACTGCCCAAGCAGGATCGACGTCTGGTGGAATTGATGCAGATGGGAGAGGCTGCAATGAAGAATTGGGACGCAAATGCGCAGAAAGAAATCATCAAGTCCATTGGTGAGCTTGGCACCGGTGCATCTGTTCCATTCATCGCGGACTGGCTTTCGACCAAAAGCCTTAGCAATTCGTGGTCCGACCTGCTCGAAGGCATTGTCGAGGGGGCCAAACATGCAGAACCGGAGTGGAAAGACGGGGTCTTCCGCGTTCTCGAACACGGGCTCGCCGATCCTTTGACACCGAATCTGTTTCGCGGCTGGCCTTTCGTCTCCTGGCCGTCAGCAATGATGGCGGTTGATCCTGAGCGTGCGCTCAAGATCTTTGCTGATCGCAAGCTCCTGATGCTGGGCACGCCCGGGTTTTCCGCCACCGTAACGGCGATCAATGAATCCCTATCTGACGTGCCTGCCGATATCGCCGCCCGTTGGTTGCCTGACGAGATGCCAGACCTCAGTGAACATGCGATTGGTGAGCAATACCTCTTGATGCTCCAAGCCCATGCCGAACATGATCTGCCGGAAGCCAAACGAAGGCTGTGGGAGTTGGTGAATTCAGGTGGACACTTCGAAGCAGAGGCCGCCCGGTTGTTACTGAAGACAGAAGGTCTGCCAGACCCTGCATGGACACTGGACAGCAGAGTGCAGGAAATCGGTCTCGACAAGGTGAGACCCGCTGAAAGAACTGTATGGACTGTGGCAAACTGGTTCACCTTCCCCATCGCCACCTCTGGTTTCGACCGGTTTATAGTAGGCTATGAAGCGGATCACCTGCATGAGGTCATCGCTGCGCTAAACGAAATCGGAGCACATGTGACTGCCGATTGCTTGCTGGAATGGGCGGGCATTTTCGGTGCAGAGTGGCCTGCGGATCAGTATGACCGCGAGACAATTATCGATGAGCGTGGGCTTAAGACGGGAGAGCATTGGAACACGATCTGCGCACGAATGCAGAATTTAGAGAACGTGACTTTGCTCAATCTTCTCTATGAGCTTCGTCATGCAGACCAATTTGAGCGTCAATAGCATCAGACAGATACAGGGTGTCCGTCCCTCTATCGCATCCCGTCCCTCTATCGCATCCCATTCGTGTCTGTCCC
>DDQZ01000065.1:10880-19243 GCA_002343505.1 Verrucomicrobiaceae bacterium UBA2429
CCATTCGTGTCTGTCCCTTTATCCCTTTGTCCTCTTTATCCTGGTCCCTTTATCCTGCCTTTATCGCTGCTTCGATCCCCTGGAGCAGCACGACCTCGCCGAAATGCCCGAGCATCGCGATACGCTGAACCTCATGCGCGAAAAGCTGCTCACGCACCTCCGCTCCACGCAAACAACTTTCCGCTGGTTACAAACCAAAGGTTCAGCGGCTGCGTGAGGCTGAAGAGAAGAAGGAAGGAAATTGATGACGCGGTGACGACGTTTCCATCGCACCGCTGCCATGAAAACGAATCCTCTCACCCGCCGCCACTTTCTCCGCGCCGCTGGCACGGTCATCGCGCTGCCCGCGCTGGAATCCATCGGCTTTCGCCGGTTTGCTTCTGCCGCGCCCACTGTGGCAAGGCCGAAGCGCATGGTGTTTCTCGGCTTTGGCTGGGGAGTGACGGAGGAGTCGTGGTATCCCGATGCTAAGGTGACGGGCGCTGACTACAAGCTGCCGCCGGGCCTCGCGCCTTTGGCACGGCATCAAAAGGACTTCACGCTCGTGCAGGGGCTGACGAACAAGTTCGCCAACGAGGCGCACTGGGGCAGCACGTTCTGGCTCACGGGGGCGAATCGTTTCGCGCAGCCGGGGCAGAGCTTTCACAACACCATCTCCGCCGACCAGGTGGCGGCGGAGGTCTTGGGCAAAGACACGCGCTTCACTTCCATCCAGCTCGGCAGCCCAAATGCGATTGAGAACGGTCACGGTCCCGGCCTCTCGCTCGCCTGGGACCGCCGCGGCAAACCGATGGCAGGTCTGGACAATCCACTGCTGGCCTATCACCGCCTGTTTTCCGATGAAACGATGCCGCTCGCGCAGCGCCAGGCGATGCTCTCACAAAAGCGCAGTGTGCTCGATGCCGTGCTCACCGACGCGCGGCGTGTGCAGCGCGGTCTGAACAAGACCGACACTGACAAGCTCGATGAATATTTCCAAGGCGTGCGCGACATCGAGACACGTCTGTCCAAGGACGAGCAATGGCTCGACGTGCCCAAGCCAAAGGTGCCGCTCGCCGAGCCGAAGCCGGGGCTCGCAGGCCGTGATGAGATCGCGCTGATGTATGACCTCATCGTGGCGGCGCTCCAAACCGACGCCACACGTGTCATCACCTACCGCCAGCCTGTCGGATCACTTCTGAGCAGCCTGGATCTAAAAATCGCCGCGCACGACATGAGCCACTACACCACCGGCGACCGCCTGGAGGCCTCGCAAAAGCGCGATGTGACGCAGAGCACGCTGCTCGCCGGCTTGCTTGACAAGCTCAAAGCGGTGGAGGAACCCGACGGCAGCAGCCTTTTCGACCACACCGCGCTCGCCTACGGCAGCAACATCCGCACGAGCCACTACCTGGACAACTGCCCGACGATTCTCGCCGGCGGCGGTGCCAGCCTGAAATTGGGCCAGCACGTCGTCCTGCCGCCGAACACTCCGCTCTGCAACGCCTGGCTGACGATGCTCCACGGCCTCGGCATCCAAGCCGAGCGCCACGGCGACAGCTCGGGTGTGGTGAAGGAGTTGCTGGCGTGACATCTGCCGCTTTCCCCAATCCGATGATACGATTCCTCGCCCTCTTTTCACTGAGTTCACTGCTATGTGCAGCGGCACCGCTGCCCATCATGCAAAACTTGGATGGCGACTTGTCATTCACCGGCAGCACACCGGAGGAATCGAAGGCCAAACTTGAGAAGTTGATAGATGACATCGCCAACGGGCCCGCAACGTCGCTGATGTGGTCCATCGGAGCTGGCTCGGATATTCTTTACTACCAGACCAAAGTGGCGAGCACCTGGGGCTGGCGCAGGACGAAGTATCACGATGATCCCAAATGGGGCCCCCGGATCGCGCGCTGCCAGGCCGCGACCGAAGCTGGGCTGGATGCGCCACGCATCGCGGGTGAGAAGGCGAAGCAGCGTGGCCTCTCCTTTTATCCCTCCTACCGGATGAACGACTCGCACTACTGTAGCGACCCGCTGCACTACCCGCTCACCGGTCGCTTCTGGATGGAGCACCAGCACACCAGCCTTGGCGCCTCACCCATCCCTGCGGTCGAGAGCTACAAGCATCTGCTCGACTACGCCAGTGAGGAGGTTCGCGCCTATCGGCTCGCAGTCATCATGGAGGCCATGGAGCGTTATGCCGATGTGATGGACGGCTTCGAGCTCGACTTCAATCGCTTCCAAATCTTCTTCCCGCCGGGCACAGCGGAAACGAACGCGCCGCTGATGACAGCGCTTGTCGAGGCGGTGCAGCGGCAACTCAAAACCACTGCCGCAGCGCAGGGGCGTCCGATGAGGCTCTATGTCCGCGTGCCGCCTGCGATAAAGAACTGCACCTGGGCCGGACTCGACGTGGTGAGCTGGATGAAGCGTGGCCTGATCAATGCCATCATCCCTGCGCAGGTGATGACCCTGTCCCACGACATGCCGTTGGAGGAGTTTGTGGTTCATGCCCGACCGGCGGGCATCGAAGTCATCGGCTCGCTTTACGGCAGGGCTGGCTATCACTGGCCGTTCGCGGCAGAGCACGGCCCGGCATCCTACTCCAGCGAGGTTTCACGCAAACCCAGTGCGCCACAGTTCCTTAGTGCAGCTCTGAACCAGCGTCATCAGGGCGTGTCCGGTCATCAGTTTTACAATTACATCCTGCACACCGACCCGGCCACCTGCGACGCACTGAGCACGCTGGATGGCACCCGGCGTCATCAGGTAACCACGAGCTACTTCCACGATCGGGAGGATACATACGAGTATCGCAAACAACTCCCCACTCCATTGGAAGTGGGACGCGCCGCCGCACTGCGACTGCTGATAGGAGAAGATGCATCGACTGCCACCGCCAGCCTTCGCCTGGGGCTGCACGGAGCGAATCAAGCATACTCCGACGTGGCGCTCACCGTCCGCATCAACGGCCACACCTTGCACAAAGGAAGCGCCGCCAGCTTCATCGTCGTCACGTCGGGGAAACGTCATGGCATCGCGCCCTCACCCGCCACCGAAGCCTATGCACAATGGCCCGTGCCGGTCGAGCTTCTCAAGCATGGCTGGAACGAACTCGCCATCACGCTGACCGCCGCAGACAAGCCGCTGCAACTTGTCGAAACTGAAATCGCCGTCGTTCCTCACTGAGACCATGAAACGGTCGCTCCAGTCATCGATTGCCATCCTTGCAGTCTCTTGCGCACTGTCGGAAGCCGCTGAGCTGCCGCGTGCGCAGTTCGATGAAAAGCACCGCGACTTTTTCAAAGACTACTGCGCCGGGTGCCACAATGAGGAAACGCAAAAGGGCAAGCTGCGGCTGGATGACATCGCGTTTGGCATCGACACGCTGGAGAACGCGGAGCGCTGGCAGAAAATCCTCAACGCGCTGAACTCGGGCGAGATGCCGCCGGAGGATGAGACGCAGCCGGACAAGGCGCGGAAGACGGAGTTTCTCGATGATCTCGCGGGCACGCTCGTCATCGCACGCAAGGTGCTGGGTGATTCCGGCGGGCAGATCACCATGCGGCGGCTGAACCGGCGCGAATACAAGAACACGATCCGCGATCTGCTCGGCGTGGAGCTGGATGTGCGCGATCTTCCGGCGGACGGCGGCACGGGCAGCTTCGACACGGTGGGCGCGTCGCTCTTCATGTCGGGCGACCAGATCGAGCAATACCACGCGCTCGGCCGCCGTGCGCTGGACGAGCACTTTGCGCGGACTGCGGCACCAAAGGAGACTTTCAAAGCGCGAACGGAGGCTGAAGTGCTGGGCAACCAGCGCATGAACAACAACCTCAAGCGCCTCAAGGACGGCCATGAGCAATACGCGCGCTGGATGGTCGCCGTGGAGGAGGCCGCGAAGCTGCCGGAGAATGTGAAACTCGCCGCCGAGCTGCGCGAGAGCACGAAGATCCCCTCGATGAACCCCTACGATGGCCGCCGCGTTGGGCTGCTCTTCAACAACAAGTGGGAGGTGCTCAAAGGCGCGCCCGCGCCACAGACCTTCGGCCTCGGTGATGCGGAAACGGCCCGCGTGCAGGAGCTGGAGCACATCTACCAGTTTCAATACTTCACCGACTACATGAGCCTGCCCGCGCGCGACACCGGCGCCTGGCTGGGCTTCTACTTCGCCTGGCGCGAGGCGTATGTGGCCGCCGATGCGAAATGGCCGCCGGGCCTCTACACGCTGCGGATGCGCGTGGCGGCAAACGAGGCCGCGCCGGCGGAGCGCCGCTTCATCGAGATCGGCCAGCGCACGCCTGACCCCAGGGACGTCGCCACCTTCACCGTGTTCGGCGCGCATCAGGTCACGGGCACGTTGGAAAATCCGCAAATCATCGAGACCGAGGTGAATGTGAGCGCGGACAGCTTCCGCGAGTTTGCGCTGCGTGAAAAACGCCCGAACTCGCGCACGGCGGAGATGGGCCTCTTTCACGATCACTTTGCCAAAACCGGCACCGGGCCCATCCCGGCGGTGTGGGTGGACTGGTTCGAGATCGAGGGACCAGTGCGGGCAAAAACCGCCGCTGTTTCTTTCGCGCTGAAATCGCAGGACCGCGCCGGAGTGCGCGAGGTGATCGAAAGATTCGCCACACGCGCCTTTCGCGGTCAAAAGCCAGACGCCGAGTATCTCGACAAGCTCCTGCTGCTCGCCGAAACGCGACGCAAGGCGGGTGACTCACTCGAAGACTCGCTGAAGGAGGCGATGAGCGTGATTCTGGCCTCGCCGGGCTTTCTTTATCTCAATGAACCGGTGTCAGAACAGGCACCGCGACAGCTTTCACCAATCGAACTCGCCACCCGCCTCTCCTACTTCCTCTGGAGCTCGCCGCCGGACGACGAACTGCTCAAAGCCAACCTCTTCAAGCCCGAAGTGCTCGCCGCGCAAGTGGACCGCCTCATCGCCAGCGGGAAGGCCGATGAGTTCGTCAGCGGCTTCGCGCATCAATGGCTCGGGCTTGACCGGCTCGACTTCTTCCAGTTCGACTTCCGCCTGCACCGCGCCTTTGACGACAGCGCGAAGGCCGCCGCGCGCGCGGAGGTGCATCAGACGCTCGCCACGCTGCTGCGTGAGAACCTGAGCCTGCGCCACCTCATCAAATCCGACTTCGTTGTCATCAACGGCCTGCTCGCCGACTACTACGGCCTCGATGGCATCACGGGAGATGCCTTCCGCAAGGTCATGCTGCCCGCAGACTCGCCACGCGGCGGATTGCTCGGCATGGCCGCCATCCTCGCCATGGGCGGCAATGGCAAACACACCAGCCCCGTCGAGCGCGGCGCGTGGGTGCTGCGAAAGCTGCTCCACGATCCACCGCCGCCAGCGCCGCCGAATGTGCCGCAGCTCGCGCGGCTCGAAGGCAAACCGCTCACCGCGCGCGAGCGCATCCTCGCTCATCAGGAAGAGCCGCAGTGCGCAAGCTGCCACCGCAAGATCGATCCCATCGGCTTCGGCCTCGAAAACTTCGACGCCGCCGGCAAATGGCGCGACGAGGATCACTTCGAGAAAGGCCCCGTCAAAAAATCCTGGCCCATTGATCCCGCCGCCGCCTTCCACAACGGCCCCGCCTTCAAGGACTACTTCGAGCTGCGCGACCTCATCACCGCGAGGAGCGATGCCTTCGCACGCGGCTTCACCGAGTCCCTCATCGAATACGCCCTCGGCCGCCCTTTCGGCTTCACCAACGAAGATCTCGCTCAATCAATCATCAGCCGAGCCAAGGCGAAAGATTTCGTCCTGCGCGAGTTCATTCACGCCCTTGTCTCCAGCGATGCTTTCCAACGCAAGTGAGTGAGATGCTGTGTTCGTCTCGCGTTATTGCGTTGAATGAACACGCGCCTCATCCCCTGCCTCGCCATGCTTCTCATCTTTGTCGAGTCTCATGCCGCGAAAGTCTCTGATGAAGCCGCTCAGATTGATGCGCTGCTCGCCACACACTGGCAAAAGCACGGTGTGCAGCCGAATCCGCCCGCCACGGATGAAATCTTCGTCCGCCGGGTGCATCTGGATCTCGCGGGGCGCATCCCGACGCATCGTGAGACGGTGGATTTCCTCGCGGACAGCGCGGCGGACAAACGCGCGCGTTTGATTGACCGCCTGCTCGCCAGCGAGGGCTTCACGATGCACCAGTTTCACTTCTACGCGGACCTGTTTCGCGTGCTGAGCAAGGGCACCTACCAGGGCGATGCGGGGCGCGTCACCGGGCTGGCGTATGCGGAGTTCATGAAAGACGCCGTGCGAAAAAACAAACCCTTTGACCAGCTCGCGCGGGAGCTGGTCACGGCGCAGGGCGTGGCCTGGCGGAACGGCGCGGTGGGCTACTACCAGCGAGATCGCGGCATGCCGCTGGAGAATCTCGCCATCACGCTGCGCGTCTTCATGGGCACGCGCATCGAGTGCGCGCAGTGCCACAATCATCCCTTCGACTCGTGGACGCAGATGCAGTTCCACCAGATGGCGGCCTACACCTACGGCGTGCAGACCGTCATGGGCATCTACAGCCCGGCGTTCAACGGCATGTTCACGCTGAATCGCGAGCGGCGGGAGAGGACCGGCGGCTCGCTGGAAGAAGAGGCGCATCTGCGCCAGGCCTTCAATGAAATGATCGTGCCCATCAAGCACGCGTGGGTCAGCCACAGCCCGCAGCGCCTGCGCCTGCCGCATGATTATCAATACACTGATGCGAAACCAAAATCGCTCGTGCAGCCCGCCGTGCTCATGGGCAAACCCGCGTCGTATGATGCGAAGGGAAGCCCGCTCGACTCCTTCGCAGAATGGCTCGCCTCACCGGAGAATCCGCGCTTCACCACGGTCATCGCGAACCGTTTGTGGAAGAAAATGTTCGGCGCGGGCCTCATCGAGCCGGTGGATGAGATCATGACCAGCACCGTGGCATCTCAGCCCGCGCTCATGGAGCATCTGCGGCGGCTCATGATCACACAGCACTATGATATTAAGGCATTCCTCCGCATCATCGCGAACACGCAAGCCTATCAGCGCGAGGTCACACGCACCGAGTTGATGCCCGGCGAGCTGTATCACTTCACCGGACCGCTTTTGCGCCGCATGACAGCAGAGCAGATGTGGGACAGCCTCGCCACGCTCATCCACACCGCGCCTGATTTGCCGAATGTGCCGCAGCGTGAGGAAAAAGACCGCTTTCTCACCAACTCCCGCAAACTCGGCGACGCGCTCGAAAATCTCTCTCCCGCCGAGCTGCTGGAACGCGCCGACCGCACGAGCGAAGTCTTCAAAACGAACGCCGCCGAGTTCAAAAAACTCCAGCAGCAGATCGCCGAGGCGCGAAAACGCGAGGACAAAGCCGCTGTGGCCGCCTTTGCGCTCGAGCTAGGCAAACTCCGCCAAACCGAGATCGCCACCGCTGACGCACACATCTACCAGCCCGCCGTGATGAAACTCTCCCAGCACAGCAGACAAACCGGCACGAGCTACAGGGACATCATCGTGCCCGGCTACGAGCCGCACGATTTCAGCACCGAGAAGGCAGCGCAAACAAGGCATTTCCTCGACGAGGCCGCGCGCCTCAGCATCCCACCCGGACAACACGCGGCGTATGTGAAGCATCGCGAGGCCATGATGCGCCTCTGGCCTCGTGCCGCCGAACTGGACAGCCCCGCGCCGAACGGCCACCCGCTGCGCGATTTCGGCCAGAGCGACCGCGAGTTCGTCGAAAACGCCAGCAGCGATGCCAGCGTGCCCCAGGCGCTCGTTTTGATGAACGGCCAGATGAACACGCACATTCTCAGCCGCTGGTCGCAGGTCATGCTCGCGATCAAACAGGCGAAATACCCCGAAGACCGCCTCGAAGCCGCCTATCTGGCCCTCTTCAGCCGCAAACCCACCAGCGAGGAAAAAGCCCGATGGTCTGCCACCGAGGCCAATACTGCCGAAGACCTCCTCCACGCTCTCATCAACACGCGGCAGTTCATTTTTGTGCAGTGAGGCTGCGGGGCGCATAGGCGAAGTGACCGCCTCACATCTCCGTTTCCACTGCATGGCACTTCGTTTCCTGGTTATCGCGCTTCTCTCGGCATTCGTCATTCCACATTCGTCATTCGCGGCGCAGCCGCTGAACGTGCTTTTCATCGCCGTGAATGATCTGCGGCAGGAGATCGGCTGCTATGGCGCGGAGCACATGAAGACGCCGCATCTCGATCAGCTCGCGGCATCGGGGATGCTGTTTGAGCGGGCGTATTGTCAGGTCGCGGTGTGCAATCCATCTCGCAACAGCGTGCTCAGCGGCACGCGCCCCGACACGACAGGCATTTTTGACAAAGTGAACAAAGAACAAAGTGTTTGTCCCGAATGGCACGGGATTAAG
>DDQZ01000074.1 GCA_002343505.1 Verrucomicrobiaceae bacterium UBA2429
CTCGTCGGGGACCAGTCCCGGCTCATCGGGGACCGGTCCCGGCTCGTCGGGGACCGGTCCCGGCTCGTCGGGGACCGGTCCCGGCTCGTCGGGGACTGGTCCCGGCTCGTCGGGGACTGGTCCCGGCTCGTCGGGGACTGGTCCCCGGCCAGCGGGGACCGCGGCCGCCGCCGCCGGGCGGCACCCGCCGACTCATGGGCGGCAGTGAGGCAGGGTGAGACGTGCGGCTGATTCATGCGGGCAGTATCCCCCCACGCCGGGGGTGGACAATGCCTCCATAGAGACACTTAGCGCGGCCAGACGCGCCACCGCGCCGCCGGGGTGCGTCGCCGGAATGATGCAGCGCAGGACGACTGTGGCTTTAGCCCGGTCGTCTGGCGGGCGTGCGATGCGATACGACGCCTCCGAAAAACCGGGCGGGCTGCGCCACACCCGGCCCACGTCATTCTGGCGGCGCACCGCGCCGCCGTCCTGAGGCGCGGGGCATCGAACCGCGAAGGGGCGCGCACTCCGGGGTCAATGCCCCCGGCTGCAGCCCTGGGGCGCGGCTCACTCCATCATGCTGAAAACCGCCATCGCCTCAAACTCCACCGCGTTCGCCTTCAGGGCGCGCAGGAGGCGCAGGCGCACCGGAGTGGTGGGGAATTTGGTCAGTTTCAGAATGCCCGCGATCATGGAGCGGGCCACGCCGGCGCTCTCATGCAGGCCCAGGATGCAGCAGCCGCGCAGCTCCATCAGGTCCATGAGCGCCAGCACCTCCCCCGCGCACAGGGGGTCGAGCTCCAGCTCCGCGCAGCGCGCGCGCACCTGCTCCCGCGTCAGGGGGAAAACCGGCCGCCGCCGCGCCCGCCTGCGCGGCGGCGCGCGGCCAGGCGGGGCGGGCGCGCTGGCGTGCGGCTTCATGGTCGGAGTGGCCTCGCCCGCCATGCTGGCCGGAAACCCGCCGCCGGCACCGGTAAAAAGCCGCCATTTTTGGAACCGCCCGCCGGCGCGCAAAGGCCCCCCCGCGCGGGTGCAAAACTGCCGTCCGTGTCATCGCCAGGATGCCCGGCATCTGAGATCTTCGGCGCGTGGGGAGGAGGGCGGGCGGGTGTGTCCGCTCTCCCTCCGGTGCTCGTCCCTCCTTTTCCAATCCCTCCACCGCCTTGCGGCGGCGGCTACCTTGCGGCGGCGGCTACTCTGCGCCAGCGGTTACTTCGCCTGGATGCCCACTCTGCCGCTTTCGGCGAGGCCGTCGGCGGGTTTGGCGGGCAGGCTGAGGAAGAAGCCGTGGCCGCCTTGGTGGGCGCCGGCTTTCTGGAAGGTGGCGGCCTGCCAGGCGGGCTTTTTGCCGTCGCTGTGGGTGAAGGTGCCCTTCCACTCGCCGGTGGTCTTGGTGAGCGCGGCGGTGAAGGTCTTGTCGGCGGCGGGGGCGTTGGTCACTTTGTTGGCGGGGTCTATGTTGAGGCCCAGCGTGCTGGGGGAGATGACGAGCAGGCCGCCGGTGAAGGTGAGGGCGGCGTTGCCATTGATGAGGTCCACCGCGCCGAGGCCGGGAAAGACGCTGGCGGGCGGGGCGGCGGGGGGAATGTGGAACTGGCTGCCGAAGAGGTCCACGCTCACGCCCTGCGGCCAGCCGAGGCGGTAGGAGGTGGCCTTGGGCTGGGCCGGGCGGAACCACACGCTGTCCGGCCCGGTGGCGTCGGTGGCGGGCTGGGCGGGGTCGAGCGTGACCTGGGCGGCGAGCAGGCCGAGCTTGCCGTAGAGCTGGGCGAAGAGCGGGCAGTCGTCGTTTTTGGAAAGCGCGGCGGCGGCGGTGAGCTTGGTGCCGTCGGCCAGAAGCAGGGTGAAGCTGACTTTGCCGTCCGGCTTCACGATCATGCCGCCGATGCCGGTGCCCTGCGGGTAGAGATTGAGCGCGCGGGCGGGCGCCTGCGCTTTGGCGGGCAGGATGAGATTGTAACGCTGGCCTTTCGCTCCGGCCAGGGCGGGGTCCGCCGGGCTCTTGCTGCTGTAGTGGGCGTGGTCGGCGGTGATGCCGGACGTGGCGCCACCCTCCTGGGTGACGGTGCCGGTGATGCGGCCGGTGGCGCCGCTCATGTCCAGGGCCAGGGCGATCGTGAGCGCGGGTTTGCCTTTGCGCAGGAGCACCAGCGCGGGGCTGCGGGTTTTGCCAAAACGGGACTGGCCTTGATGGGTGAACAGCCCGCTGACCGGGAGCTTGGCCCCGTCCAGCATGAGGCTGCCGGTGAAGGCTCCCGTGCCGGTGACGGTGGCGGTGAAAAGCCCCACGGTGCCGGCGCCGGGCGTGGTGCCGGCGTCCGGCAGCGCCAGGCCGCTGTGGATGCCGGTGATCTGCGGTGTGAAGGGATTGGCCAGGAAGTTCGCCGTGAGCACCAGCCCCTCCCGCATGAGGAAGGCGAGCTTCGGCAGCTCCCGCGCGGCGGTGGTGACGCCGGTGCCGGTGAAGTCATTGGCCGTCCAGCCAGTGAAGACAAAGCCGGGCTTCGGCGCGGCGGTGATCGTGTGCGGGATGCCGACGAAGCGCTGCGAATTGGGTTCGAAACCCTTCGTCACCGTGCCGGAGCCGGGCGGGCCGCTGACATTGACCGCGAGCTGGCGCACGACGCGGAAGGTGAAGGCGCGCTTCACGGGGGCGGAGAGCAGCCCGCGCACATCCACGGCGCGCACCAGCACGGTGCGCAGGCCGGGGGTGACGGTCAGCGGCAGGGCGAAGGTGCAGCTTTTGAAGTCGGCGGCGTGTGTCAGCGCGGCGGGCTGGAAGTCACCCCCATCAAGCGAGATTTCCACGCGCTCGATGCCGATATTGTCCTTGGCGCTGCCGGTGAGGGCCACCACGTTCCCGGCGGCTTCGAGGATGATCTCGTTGTTCTTGGGCGTGAGCAGGCTGAGCGCGGGCTTGGCCTTGTCCAGCGCGGAGTCAATGATGCGCACGATGCCGGGGTTCGGCGTGCCGAGCGCGGCGCCGCCGTTGGGGGCGCTCAGCGTCAGGGTGAATAACTCGGTCGGCTCCTTGAGCGTGTCGGCCAGCACGGTCACGGGCACCAGCTTTTGCCTCTCCCCCTCGGCGAAGGTCAGCACCAGGCCGCTGACGGCAGTAAAATCCGCCGCCGTGGCTGTGCCGGGGGCGCTGTTCACCGTCACGCTCACGCTGCCGGTGATGCCGCCGGTGCGCACCACCGGCACCATGCCCGCGCCCGCCTCCTCCAGCACGGTGGTCAGGGCGGAGCCAAAGGCCAGCGTGCCGGGCAGGCCGCTGTCAATGTCGAGATCAAACTCCACCGCGCCGATGTCCACCGCCGCGCCGACGACGCGGGGGAAGCCGCGCTGGTCGGTGGGGAAGGCGGAAGCCGCGGCTCCGCCCGCGTCAATGGCCGGGCTGCCCGGCAGCGGCGGCATGGTCTGCGTGGGGCCGCCGTAGTCGCCCAGCGGGGCGAGGAGGGGGGCAGCGGGATTCGCGGCGGGGCCGCTATCGGTGCTGGAGTCGAACTTCGCGAGGTTCTGCACAAGGTTCGCCCCGACTCGGGTGAGTTCTGCCGATCCTTGGATCAAGATGTCGCCCGAGGAGATATTGATCGTGGCGGTGTTGCCGGCGACGATGCTGTTCTCGAGAGTCAAGGTGCCTGTGCCTCCGACTTCCACTCCGCCGCCAGATGAACCAGCGGTATTGTCGGTGACGGTGCAATGCCGCAGGCTGAAGCTGGCGGTGCCGGAGTTGGCGAAGCCGGCGATCGCGCCGCCAAGACTGAAATTGTTTGTAGCGGTATTGCCCGTGAGGGTGCAATGCGTCAGCGTCAGGCTCGCGCCGGGGCCGCTGCTTTTGATTGCCCCGCCGTCAAAGCTTGTCGTGTTCCCGTGGAGAGTGCAGATCTCCAGGGCGAGCGTGGCGCTCGTGTTGAAAATTGCCCCTCCATCCGGGGCGTTGCCGCCGGTGAGGGTGAGACCGCGCAGGCTCACCGACGGGCTGCCGCCGCTGCCGTTTACGCGGAAAATCCGGCTCTCATTGTTCCCGCTGATCGTGATGCCGCCGGGCAGGGCGCTGGCGTCAATGGTGACGTTTTTGTCCAACAGGATATGGACGCCGCCGAGGGTGATCGTCCCGCCGTCGAGCGCGGGATCGAAGGTGAGGGTGGTGCCGGGCGGGGAAAAAGCCGCCGCCTCGCGCAGGGAGACGCCGTTGGGCAGGCCGTCGAAGGTGTCGGTGAGGCTGGTGACCACGGCGGGGTCGAAGCCGGGGATGGCCTGCGCCTCCACCGCGCCGATGTCCACCGCCGCGCCGACGACGCGGGCGAAACCGCGCTGGTCGGTGGTCTCCGTGGTGCTGCCACCCGCGTCAATGGCCGGGCTGCCGGGCAGCGGGGGCATGGTCTGCGTCGGCCCGCCGTAGTCGCCGAGCGGGGCGAGCTTTGGTGCGGCGGTGAGGAGGGTGCCGGAGCCGGCAAAGGTCGCGCTGCCAGCCTGGACCTGCACGATGCTGGTGCCGACGCGGGTGAGAGTCGTGATTCCGCCATGGCTGATGTCATCATCAAAACCGCCAAAGCCGGTGTTGCCGGCGACGATGCTGTTATCGAGGGTGAAATCACCTGCGGAAAAATTGACTCCGCCGCCGCTGCTGCCCGACGTGTTGGCGGTGATGGTGCAGTGCCGCAGGGTCAGGCTGCCGGTGGCGAAGATCGCCCCCCCAAGTCCGAAAATCCCGGGGGCGGAGTTGTTCGTGATGGTGCAGTGGCTCAGCGTCAGGCTAGGGCCAGAGCCGTCGCTAAAGATGGCTCCTCCGAAGTTACCGATTGAGACGGTGTTGCCATGGAGGGTGCAGCGCTCCAGCGTTAGCGTGGCGGCACTGTTGAAGATCGCTCCGCCGTCGCCGAAAGTATTGCCGCCGGTGAGGGTGAGACCGCGCAGGCTCACCGACGGGCTGCCGCCGCTGCCGTTTACGCGGAAAATCCGGCTCTCATTGTTCCCGCTGATCGTGATGCCGGCGGACAGGGCGCTGGCGTCAATGGTCACGTCCTTGTCCAGCAGGATCTGGCTGCCGCCGAGGGTGATGGTCTGGCCGTCGAACTCTGCGGGGTCGAAGGTGATCGTGCCGCCCGCCGGGGAAAAGGCCACCGCCTCGCGCAGGGAGACGCCGTTGGGCAGGCCGTCGAAGGTGTCCGTGAGGCTGGTGACCACGGCGGGGTCGAAGCCGGGGATGGCCTGCGCCTCGACCGCGCCGATGTCCACCGCCGCGCCGGCGACGCGGGGGAAGCCGCGCTGGTCGGTGGCCTCCGTGGTGCTGCCGCCCGCGTCAATGGCCGGGCTGCCGGGCAGCGGCGGCATGGTCGGCGTGGGACCGCCGTAGTCGCCCAGCGGGGCTAGGAGGGGGTCGCCGGAGGTGAGGTTGCTGCCGTTGTCGGTGAAGGAGCCGTTAATGTCCCCTCCGGTGAGATTCCCGGCGACGATGCTGCGGGTGATGGTGAGCGAAGAACCGGAATCGGAGAAAATCCCGCCGCCACTGATGGCGGAATTGCCCGAGAGGGTGGACTGGGTGATCTCGACGGAACCGCTACTCCTGAGAATCCCGCCGCCAACTTGGGCGGAATTGCCCGAGAGGGTGGACTGGGTGATCTCGACGGAACCACCAGAGACGAACATGCCGCCGCCTTCCGAGGCGGAATTGCCCGAGAGGGTGGACTGGGTGATCGTCAGCGTGCCGCCGGTGATGTCAATCCCGCCGCCGAACCGCGCCCGGCTGTCCGCGACGAGGCAGCGGTCGAGGGTGAGATTCCCACGGGTCTGGATCGCCCCGCCTTGCCCGCTGTTGTCCCCCGCTGTGGTGGAGACCTGGCCCTTGACGAGGCGCAGGGCGCGCAGGACGACGACTTTCCCCGTCGCCACCTCGAAGATGCGCGACTCGCCGGGGTCAAGGGTGCCGTTGTCATCGGCATTGCCGGAGATGGAGATGCCGCCGGGCAGGGCACTGGCGTCAATGGTGATGTCATCCGTCAGCAGGAGATGCCCGGTGGCGAGGGTGATGGTCTCGCCGTCGAGAGTCGTGGGGTCGAAGACGATGATGTCCGCGCCGGGATTCGCATTGGCATCGGCGACGGCCTGGCGCAGGGAGCCGCCGCCGGAGTCGGCGGTGGTGGTGACGGTGAAGGTCTGCGGGACGACGGGCCTGACCTCCATGAGCTGGAAATTTGCGCTCCCGCCAAACCCCGGCACGGTCCAAGTCCCCGCATTGCCGGTGGTTGAAGTGGCGCGTGCCTGGAAAAAGGTGCCCGTGCCGGTGCTGGCGGGTTCGCTCGTGTTGCGCCAGTCGAAGTCCCCCGCAGAGACGGTGACGGAGACCCAGTGGCGGGTGTTGGGCGCCAGGTCGGGATTCGTGGTGGAGAGCACCGTCATCTCTCCATCGTTGCCGGAGGGGATGTTCGGCACCGTGCCGAGGTCCTCGACGAGAGTGACCGGCAGCGTGCCCGAGCCTGTCCAGAGCTTCACGCGCGCTGTGTGCGGCCCGGCCTGGAAACCGCGCAGGCGGACGACGATGCGGTCCAACTTCCGCGCCTCCGGCCCGGTGGTGAAGGCCTGCGCGGCGCTGGCACCCACGGTGGAGAGGGCGATCTGCGCGGTGGAGGCGTTGTCGAGATTCGAGACGACGTCCTGCGCGAGCGCGGTGGCGGCGGGCAGGAGGAGGGCGAGTGCGAGGAGGGTTGTGCGCGTTTTCATGACAGCGGAATGGGGCGGCGCGGGCATGGCGCGCGGTCCTCGGAGGGAGTGTCCCAGGGTTCTATCGGAAAAATGAGCTTGGTGTTACTGGAAAGTTTTCGCGATCTCGGAGGGCGTGGTGGACCGGGCTGACCTGACTGGCCGGATGTGCGGGATGCCGCACTGCTCCCCTCAAGCCCGCCGCAGGGCCTCCAGGCGCAGCGCCAGGGGCGGGTGGCTGTGGTGGAGGCAGGCGGCCAGCGGGTGGGGCTGCGGCCCGCCGCCTGCGCGGTCACTTCGGCTCGACAGCTCCGAAGTCTCGCTCCATCATCCGGTGACATGAAGAATCATGCGGCACTCAAAAAAGCATTCATGGCGGCCTTGACCCAGTTCGTCACAGAGCTGCGCGATCATGTGGCGGACGAGGACGGCCAGTGGTCGGTCAAAGGCTTTATTGATATTTATCGCAATGTCTTCACGGTGAGTTCGGACACGAAGATTGTGTCGAAGATTTTGGAGATTCACCTCCTCCCGAAGCTGCTGGCTTTTGCCGGGCAGCATGGTTACTCCATCGTGCTGGCGGAGAAACAGAACTGGTATCCCGATTTGAGCTTTGTGAGCAAGGCTGAACCGGGCCTCAAGTTCGCGGTGGATTTGAAGACCAGCTATCGAGATCCTGATTTCCCCGGGCACGTCAATGGCTTCACCCTTGGGAGCCACGGCGCTTATTTCAAGGACCGCGCCTCGACAAAAAACATCCAGCTCCCCTACGCCAGCTACGCCGCGCACATCTGCCTTGGCGTGATCTATACCCGGGCGGGCGCGGATGAGCTGGATGAGACGCGAACTTTTTCCGTGAAGGAATTGGGCCATGTCACACGAAAGCAAAAAGCCGAAGGATCGGCGGCCATCGTCGAAGACTTGCGTTCCATCACATCCGCGGTGCGTGACTTCGAATTCTTCGTCTGCGAGAAGTGGCAGCTGGCCAGCGACAAGCAAGGCTCGGGCAACACCGCGAACATCGGGGCGATCACATGGATCGAGGACATCCGGCGCGGCCATGGAGTCTTTTCCAGACTTGGCGAGAAGTGGTTTGACGAGTATTGGATGAATCACGGGCAGGCAACCATGCTGCGTGAAGGCAGGTCAGTGCCAATCAGGACGCTGGCGGACTTCATGGACTTTAAAGGCGCGGACAAAAAGTTGATCGTTCCCGTGCGCACCAAGACAACCCCGCGCAAATCGAAGGGCCTATGAGAGTCATCGTGCCGCCGCTCAAAAGCCAGGGCATCAAGACCAAGCTGGTGCCGTGGATTCGAGACCTTGCCCCCGCTTTCCAAGGACGCTGGATCGAGCCTTTTCTGGGCACGGGCGTTGTCGCTCTGAATTGCGGAGGCTCCCAGGCTCTCCTGGGAGACATTAATCCGCACATCATCCGCCTCTACCAAGCCATCCAATCCGGGGAGATCACAGCGGGGAGTGTGCGGAAACACTTGGAGAAGGAAGGAGCGATCTTGAGCGCGTCCGATGAAGACGGCTACGCGCACTTCCGGCATCTTCGGGACCGGTTCAACTCAGAGCACAACCCGCTGGACCTGATCTTTCTCTCCAGAGCCGGTTTCAATGGCATGATGAGATTCAATCGAAAGGGGGCGTGGAACATCCCCTTCTGCAAAAAGCCCGGGCGTTTCGCCCCGGCGTACGTCACCAAGATCGTCAACCAAGTGGCTGACGCCGCAAAGATCATCCAGCCTGGATGGCAGTTCATCACGGCGGATTTCGAGAAGATCATCAAGATGGCAGGCCCTGACGACATGATTTACTGCGACCCTCCCTACCTCGGGCGCCATGTGGACTACTTCAGCAACTGGACGGAGGAGGATGAGCGTCGTTTATCCGGGCTGCTGTCGGCGACACCCGCCAGATTCATTCTCTCAACGTGGCATCACAATGACTACCGCAAGAACGAGGCGATACCCGCTTACTGGAGCGGGTTCAATGTGATCACGCGCGATCACTTCTATCACACGGGGGGGAAGCTCGAAAATCGCCGTTCTGTCGTTGAAGCTCTTGTCTATAATTTCGAGGCCAGCATGCCCGCGCACACACAGAAACGCGAGACCAGGCTCAAGCAGTATGATCTGTTCGCCGACCTTCTGACCGAAGTCGCATAGAGCGCAATGGTAGTGGACCGGGTTGGGCGGGAGGGATGCCGCTTTTTTCCTCAAGCCCGCCGCAGGGCCTCC
>DDQZ01000002.1:0-24715 GCA_002343505.1 Verrucomicrobiaceae bacterium UBA2429
AGGTCATGAGGCGTGGGATGACTACTGGTCTGGCGCGCTCGGCTTTTATTGATCGAATTAAAGCGATCCCATCAGAAAGTGAGAGAAATGTCGAGAGGATTTTTTTTGGTTATCAACACGCATGAAGGCGGACGTGAGTGGCGGTTGCCGGAAATTCAATTCAAGGGTTTGGAGCACTCACGCTCGTGACAAGCCAAAGAAGACACGGGCGCAAAAGTCTAGGCAGACACTCATGTCTGTCTGGATGGGGTCGGCTTCATCGGGAAGCCAGAGCAGACAGGAGTGTCTGCATCACGGCTGGAGCACTCTTGGCGGCCGCGTCATGATAAGCCTGAACTCCAACATTGGAGTGAAGTTAGCTGGCATGGGAGAGGACTCCTCTGCGGACGTTCATCGAACATGCTGAAGCCTGGACCAAACGAGACACCGTGGCACGTCAGCGCGGGAAGGGGCCAAGCTCGGCGGCGAGGCGCGCGGCCTGGCGGATGCCGGCGGCGAGGCTGGTCCCCGCGGGCCAGAAGCACTGGTCCTGGTAATGATGCTGCTGGCGTGCCTGGGCGTGGCGGAAGTCCGCGTCCGTGGCGAGGCGGCGCAGCGCGTCCACGAGCCGGTCCGCGTTTTCCGCCAGCAGGGGTGTCATCCATTTCTCCATGTCGGGAAAGGTGATGAAATCGGCGTCGAGGCGGCAGAGAAAGACGACGGGGATGCCGAAATGAAACGCCTCCTGGCCGGTGAGGGAGATGGTGTTGACGAGCACGGAGGCCTTTTCCAGCCAGTCCTGCATGGAGGCCTCCGGCGGCGCGAGGCGGAAGTTTCGCGGCGGGCGCAGGGCGCGGATGAAGCGTGTCTTCACCTGGATCTCGTTCTCATCCATGCCCAGGAAGCTGCGCTCCTCGGACTTCGGCGTGCGCAGCGGGTGGAACTTCACGACGAAATCCATCTCCGGCAGCCGGCGCGCGGCCTCAACCAGCAAGCGGTAGCCGCGCAGCCCTTCCTGCGGGTCGTTGATGACGGCCATGGTGTCGGCGCTGAGCACCAGCGGGCGGCGGGCGGTGAAGGCAGCGTCAATCTCCGCCGCTGTGCGCGGCGGCGCCGCGGGGATGCGGTGGCAGCGCACGTCAATCATGCGCTCGGCGGGGTAACCGGCGCGCAGCGTGCGGCTGCGCCCGCGCACGCCGTCCATGAGCAGAATGTCCGGGCTGTGGGTGATGTCCGGCAGCGCCAGGCAGTCGTAGCTGTAGGCGATGACCGGGATGCCGGCCTGCGCGGCGGCGAGGCTCCAGACGGCCTCGTCCTCGTTCATCTGCATGTCGGCGATGACGGCGGCGGGCGCGCGGCTCTCCAGCCAGGCGCGGGCGCGGGCGCGCAACGCGGAGACGCGGGGATAAGTTCCCGCCGTTTCCTCCTCCCCCATGCGCTCAAAGAGATCGCGCAATGGAGCCAGGCAGGGCTTGGCGTCCGGCGCGCACGAGGCGGGCAGGACCTCCGTCTTCCATCTCCGCCACCAGGTGGAAAAACGCTCGCGCTCGGCGGCTTCGAAGGCGGGGTCCGGCGGGTCGAGGTCCTTCATCCCGGCCTGGATGACACGGAAGCCGCAAGGTTCCTTCTCCTGCGCGAGAAGCGGCGCGACGCGGCGGCTGGCGCACACGGCCAGAGGCAGCCCGGTGTCGTCCGGCGCGCCTTCGAAAATGGAGGGCTGAAGGCTGGGCTGAATGGAGGACCGGGCTTTCTTCTGCGCGCGCTTGCAGAGCCACCGCTCGATTTTTCGCCGCAGTCCCCTGCCCTTCCACTCAGGCTCAAGCACGATGATTTCCATCCCCTCCTCCGCGGCCACGGCGCGCCAGAAGGCGAAATTCACCCCGCTGCCGGGCGCGACCACGAGGCGGTCAAAACGGTGCCGCGCCCACAGCAGCTCACGCAGCCGCATGTGATAGACACGGGTGAAGCAGCCCTCCAGGAAAGCGCCGCGCACGAAGGCCTTGCGCAGTTCCGAGTCGCCGGGCTGGTCGCCCAACTCGGGGCGCTGGCGCAGATACTCGGAGAACATGAGCGCGACCTGCGCGCGCAAGGCTTCGATGTCGCGGAAGCCGGCGAGGTCGGAGAGCGTGAGCCATTCTCCGACCTGCGGGTAGCGTCCGCGCTCCAGCAGGGTGTCATGCTCCAGCACGACGAGAGGCTCCGCCTCGCGCCGAAGCTGCCGCTCCATGGCCTTCGGAGCCAGGCCGCCAGTGATGAACAACGTCATGCGCTCATGAAGACCGGGCATGGCGCAAAAGCAAACATCAACAGCCTCCAGGATCATGCGCCCGAAGCCGGCGTGGCGCGGATGAAGACTTGCCAATTGCCTCCCCGAAGGCGGCCAACCGCACCCGGCTACAAACGAAACCCCAGCCGCGCATGGTCGGCAGGAGGCGTCATGTCCATTTCGGTTCAAATCAGTCCAGTTTGGCCGGTTCTGGCCGATGTGAGTCGATTTGGCGGCGATGTGGCAGCCGTGACGACTGCACCAAATTGGCTGGCTTCACTGCCGAATAGCGGCGAGGCGTTCCGCCAGGCGCCTCGCGATTTCCGGATGCTCGCGGATCGCGTTCTTCGTCTGGCGAGGGTCATGGGTGAGGTGGTAGAGCTGCTACCCGGGTGCATCGGGCTTGAGTTTGCTGTTGAGGAAGCCGCTGTTCGTCTCGCCGGTGAATTGGAGGGCACCGCGTGCGCTGCTGCTGGCAGCCTTCTTGATTGAGCATGCCGCCATTGACGCGGGTGAGGATGACGAGCGTGTTTTCACTCAGCTTGAGTTCATCGAGCGCACGCATCATCTCGCCCAGCGTGGCGAGGTAGAGGAAGAAAGGCCTTCCCGCATGCCGGCGCATCCAGTTCACCGCTTTCTTCGCGCGCGTGGTGGCGTGCCGCTCCTCGTCGGAGAGCGCATGCGCGGCCTTTTCACCAGTAATAGACGACACTCAACGTCTGGCGACTTTTGAGTAATGCCGGGCTGATTCAATGCTTGCCTGGGGACTGCGATGATTTTCGAGCGACCGAGTCTTCGCCATCCTTCACCTCCAATCGATCTCGTTTGGAGCCTTTGGCGTCCGTGCGAATCACCGCGACATCGCCAGAGATTCTTTCGCCCTGAAATTCGATGGATGGCTGGCCGGGGAAACAGCGGATCACATGATCGGTGCCGCCGTCACGGCGGTGAACGGTGAAGCAGAGTTCGCCGGGTTTTTCAGTCGGATGCGCTTCGACAGATTTCACAGGCCATTCGGATTCGTTCGCCTGCATTTGGATGACCCAGGCGCGGCAGAAGGTGCCTTCGGCCTGCCATTCGTAGGTGGGCACCGGCCAAGGCGTAGCGGTGGTGTCGTAGATGCGCCAGCCGAGGAGTTCGGGCTTCTCTTGCCCTTGGATCATGCGCGGGGTCATCTCGCCGACAGGGAGGATCTGCAAGGCCGCGCCGGGAGCGATGGCGGTGGCGCTGCGGTCGGTCTGGCGGATGGCGATGTTGTTCGCGTTCAGTCCCAACTGCCAGGGATGACGCCAGGTGCGCGGCTTGTTGTCGGCGGGTTCGACGGTGTCGAAAACGATGTGGTAGCCTTCTTTGCGGGCGTCTTCGCCTTTCACCCAGACCACCTGCCGCAGCCACTTGCCGCGGATGTGCTCGGTGGCGTTGTGCCAGCCGTAGTCGAAGGCGCCTTCGGCGTAGCTGAAGTGCTCGTTGTCCACCCAGCGGCGTTTGGGCGGATTGTGGGCGATGGCCATGTCCTGCTTCCACTGCGGGATGCTGTTCTCCTGCGCCCAATCCGGCGAGAGGGTGTTGAAGGAAAGCGATCTGCCGGCGTGCTTCGTGTTGCCGATGCCGCTGTAGCTGCCGCGTCCGGCATTGCGGATGAGCAGGTGCGGGCCGAACTGCGCGTAGAGGTTGAGCGCGTCAAACTTGCCGTGACTGGCACCCCACGGCCCGGCACCGAAGAAGAGATATTTCTCCTCCGGCCCCCAGCCGGTGCGCATCACATAATGACCGGCATTGGGGAAATAGACGGACGTTTTGTCCTGGGGAGATCCCTTCGCGCCCTTCGTCGTCATCCATTCGAAGTCGCGGCGCTTCGGGAACCACTCGGTGGCGGTGCGAAAACGGTCGTCGAACAAGCCCCAACCGCCGTCGTTGAGATCAATGTTGCCCTGGGTCGGTGTCGTCAGGAGCATCGTGTATTCGACCGCCTTCTCGTGAATCGCGAGGTATTTCTCCGGCGGTGTTTGGCCGAAGCTCTGGAACAAGCGGATGTAGTTTTCCAGCGCGGTGATGGAGGCCCAGTTATAGCCTGTGCTCAGGCTTGCGTGACTGCCGTCGGGATGAAACTGCGCGCCGAGCATTACGTCCCAACGCTTCATCGCCGTAACCTTCCACTCCGCGCTCTCCGCGAACTCCGGCAGCAGCAACGCGGTCTGCAGCAGCGCCAGCGTGGTGTGCGCGCCGCCGTCATCATGCGCGGCGAAGCTGCTCGGGTTCATGATCAGCCGCGCCTGACGCAGCATGCCCAGCAGCATGGCAATGTGCGCCTCGGCGCTGAAGTCGGGCGACTTGCGAAACACCTCGTAGGCCGGCCACCACGACATCTCCAGACGACGGCCGATGTTGCTGGTGTTCATGTAGCCCCAGCGGAAGGTGGTTCCATCCATGAGGTTGAGCTCTCCCACCGTTGGGCAGCGCTCCCAGAAAAACGGCTCGCGTGAAACCCAGTCGAGCACCTCGGCACTGAACTGCCGTGGATATTTGGGATCGCTTTTTTCCTGCCAGGCGCGCGCCATCGAAACCCAATGGAAATGCCGGTTGAGATGGCCGTTGTCGCGCACCCAGTTGAGTTGCAGCGGCTCCTGCTGCAAGACCCAGCGATGTGACTCGCCATTCGTGTCCGTCCAGGCATCCACGAAACCGTCGAAGTAACCAATGGTGGCATAACGTCCCGCCACCGCCTCGTCGGAGATCTTTTGCCAGTTCGGGTGCAGCACGACGCTGGCGACTTCATCGAGGCTCGGTCCCTCCGGTTCACGGCGCGCGCGCAGGTGGCGCAGGAGAAGTGCTTTCGCTTCGTCCATCCGCTCTTGTTGGATGGCCTTGCTGACCGGTTGCATCGCAGGGTGATTGAAATCCAAGGCTCGCAGCACGCTCTCCGCCATGGAAGGAAGCAGACGCGCTTGCTCGGACGTCATCGCGGTGAACAGCACCTCCGAAAAACGGCTCGTCTGCCGGACCTCCGCTTCATTGCCACCACGCATCGTGAAAAGCTTCACCACTCCGGCGCGAATCCGCTCCGGGAGCACATGCTCTTCGGCAGGGCGATCCATGAAGTCCACGAACAGCCGCACGCGCGATCCTTCGCCCTCCGGCCACACCACCAGCTTGATGCGGTGTCCGGTGCCCTCGCGAAACGGCAGCTCATTGGGATGCTGGTAGTCGCCGTTGTCCATCCAGCCGGGCGGTTTCGGATTCGGCTCCAGCATCGTCAGATAAGTCTTCCGATGCCAGAACGTGAACGCCGCCCGCTCGCCGCCTTCGCGCAAATCCGCTTGCAGCGCGCCGGCTCCGCTCTCCTGCACCAGCTCGTCGCTTTTCAATCCCACCACCAAACCCGCCACCACCTGAAGATCTCCGCCATGGGCCTCTACTGGATCGATTTGCATCTCCAACGCGAATGACTCCGCCGTAGGATCAATGCCTTCGACTTCCGATTCGCTCCATGGACCTGTCCGGGCCGTGAGTGTGACCGGTTGGGAATGCATGACACCGCTGAAGGCAAGGCAGGACGCAGCCACAATGGCGCAGCGGGTGAGACGGGAACGAATGAGGAGCAACGCGGAAAACATGGATTAGGGTTACGGATGCATGGAAGGATTTCACGACTGCGGCAGCCCTCCAGCGACTGCCTGAAATCCACCATAGGCAGAGGATCACTTCACTTCGCGTGCGAGCATCGCGGCAGCGCGCTCAATACGCGGCGGAGCGGCCGAGACGGTGGCGGGCGAAAGGATCAGAGCGCAGAAGACAACCCGCCTCATAGATCGAACAAGGTTCTCGCATTGCCGCCGAGCAGCTTCGCCTCGGTGGCGGGGGGCAGGTTCAGGCTGCGGAGCGGGGCGAGGATCTCGCCGGGCTGCACCCAGGGGTGGTCGCTGGAGTAGAGAAGCCGGTCCTCGCTGGTGAAGTCGAGCGCGAAGCGCATGGCCTCGGGCAGCGGGGAGACGAGGTCCATGTAAATGGAGCGCAGATACTCGCTGGGCTTGCGCTGGAGGTTCTGCGGGCCGCGCTTCAGCACATGGAGCTGGTGGTCCATGCGCCCGCAGATGTAGGGCAGGGTGCCGCCGAGATGCGGGCAGACGAGCTTGAGCTTCGGATGCCGGTCGAGCAGGCCGCTGGCGATGATGCGCGCCATGGCGATGGAGTTTTCAAACATGTTTCCCAGCGTGCTGGTGAGTTCATAACCCTTCACCTGCTCCGTGGTCATGGGTTTGGCCGGGTGCAGCAGAATGGGCACGCCCAGCTCCTCCGCACGCGCATAGAGCCAGTAGACGGATGGCTCGTCGCACCATTTACCGGCGAGGTTGGTGTAGAGCAGGACGCCTTTGAAGCCGAGCTTCTTCACGCATCGGTCGAGCTCCTCGGACGCGGCGCGTTCATTCTGCAAAGGCAGCACGCAGAGGCCGCGGAACCGCTGCGGATGCCTCGCGATCACGGCGGCCAGGGAATCGTGGATGAGCTGCGCCACGGCGGGGCCGTCATCGCCGAACCACTCGGGGCCGGGGTCGTTCGTGCTGAGCATCGTCACATCAATGCCTGCGGCATCCATGGCGGCGAGCTTAGCCTCGACACTGGTGTAATGCGGCGGCACCTTGCGCAGCCAGTCGCCCATTTTCAGAAACACGGTGCCGTCCTCGTCATAGACCCGTGGTTCGGTTGTGCGTTTCCGCATCATGTCGAGCACCTCGGGAAAGAAGAGATGGCTCTGGCAGTCCACGATGAAGGGTTTCCCAGGTGATTGCGCGGAGGCGGATGCGGCCTGCAGCATGCCCGCGAGTCCGGCGGTGTGGAGAAAGGCGCGGCGGGTGGTCTGTTTGATATCTGGATTCATGAATGGTGCAGGGGAGGTGGCGATTTGGTCGGAGGAATCCGGTGACTAGATTCTGGAAGGCTTTCATGGCTTCGCCGGCGCCGGATGCTGGAAGTAATGCTCATACCAATGCCGCTCGCGCTGGATGCCGTTCTTCGGGAGCCCGGGCGGGCGGAGCTGTTGGGTCCAGGCCTCCAGTTTGGCGCGGAGTTCGGTCGCCTTTTCAGGATGGTCGGAGGCGAGATTATTCGTTTCGGGATCGGTCTGGCTGAGGTCGAAGAGGAAGTCGGTGCCGTCGCCGAGGTGGATCAACTTCCAATCGCCCGCACGGACGGCGGTTTGTTTCCAAAAGCGCCAGTAGAGCGCCTCGTGCGGTGGCGCGGCGACCTCGCCTTGAAGATGCGGCAACAGGTTGACGCCATCGAGCCCTTCACGCTCCTGGAGGCCTGCGGAGGCGAGGACCGTGGCGGCGATGTCGAGCGATGACACTGGATGATCGAAGACTTGTCCCGCCGGAATGACGCCTTTCCACGACCACAGGAAAGGCACGCGGATGCCGCCCTCGGTGAGCATGCCTTTCTCGCCGAACTGCGGAGCGTTCATGGAGCCGTCCCAGCCGCCGATGTCGGACTGTTTGCCATTGGGCTCAATGGTCAGCGGCGAGTCGGGCATGGTCTTCTTCAAGGGCGCGCCGTTGTCGCTGGTGAAGACGATGAGCGTGTTTTCTTCGACCCCGTGTTTGCGCAAGGTCTCCATGATGCGGCCCACGCCGTCATCAATCGTGGCGAGCATCGCCAGCGCGGTGCGGCGGCGTTCCGGCATCTCGCCGGGGAAGCGGGCGAGGCGTTCGGGGGTGGCCTCCAGCGGCGTGTGGGGGCCGCTGTAGGCGAGGTAGAGAAAGAAGGGCCGGGCATGATTGCGTTCGAGGAAGGCGAGCGCTCCGGCGGTTTCGTCGTCGAGGCGGTCGCCGGTGGTTTCGGTGAGCCACTCGCCTTCGGGCTTCAAGCTGGTGCCGTCCGCGCGGAAGTTCGCCCAGCGGCGCTCCCGCTTGTTGGCGTAGAACTCGTCGAAACCCTGTCCGGCGGGTGAGAAGGCGAGGCGTGCGGGTTCGCGGATGCTCAAAGGCTGGCCCGGTGTGCGGATCACGCTCTTGGGATTGCGCTTGATCCAAGCGACCGAAGACGGACTCGGATCGAGATGCCACTTGCCGACCATGCCGCTGATGTAACCCGCGGGCTTGAGCCGCTCGGCGATGGTCAGCTCGGACACCGGCATGGGCGTGTCCGAAATCGCATCCAGGCCGAAGCGCTGCTGGTAGCGGCCGGTGAGCAATCCCGCGCGAGAAGGCGAGCACTGCGGCGCGGTGATGTAACCGGCGGTGCATCGCACCCCGGAGGCGGCGAGTGCGTCAAGGTGCGGGGTTTTTAAATCATAGCGAACCCCCTGGCAGCCGAGATCCGCCCAGCCCTGGTCGTCGGTGAAGATGACAATGAAGTTGGGCTTAGGCGTTTCGGCGGCGAGGAGTTTGCCATCGAGGACACAGAGAGCGCAGAGGAAATGGAGGAGGGGTTTCATGGTCTTGGAGTTCCGATCAGGCTCAGCCCGCTGAACTCGCATTCAGTCGTCCAATGCCCCATGCCTTCGAGACCGATGCTGAAGTTTGAGAGGGTGAAATCGTCGGGATTGGTCGAAAGCGCGGGCTGCTTCTCCTGCGCCTGCTTCAGCGCATCGCGGATCATCTCGCGCAGCTCGCGGGTGATGGTGCGCTTCTGGCCAAACTCGGGCTTCGGTTGGTCGCGGGTGACGCTTTCACGATAAAACACCTGTCCATGCTGTTCGACGCCGAGGTGGGTCCGATATTTCGCCTCGCTGCTGGTGAAGAGCATCATGCCGACGAATAGCTTCTGCTCGGGATCGGTCTTGTGCTTGAGGTGGAACATGAAGTTGAGGTTCATGCTGGAGCGATTGGCTCCGGGCCAGGGTGAGAGCCGCTGCATTGCATCCACCTCGAAGCTCACCTTGAAATCGAGCTTGTCGTAATCGGCGAGCGGCAGCGGCGTCTCGAAGCGCTGGTTGAGGAGGAAGTGCGGCCAGGTGTCGCGTGCCCACTGCGCGGTGTGGGCGATGGCGGCGTTGCGGATCTCATTCTGCGAGTTGTAATGAATGCGCAGCGTGCCGTAACGGTCGCTGGTGATGCGTTTGACGAGCTTGGTGTCGCGTTGCGGATCGTCTTTGGCGAGTCCGTCGTTGTTGAACTGGGCGAACTGGAGTTTTTCCGACGTGTTGACCTCAAGGACGTGATTCACCACGAGGCGGTGCGCATGAAGTTCTCTCACGTGTTCGCCACGTTGGTTCGTGTAGTTGTGGTGCAGGCCTTCCTGAAAGTCCCAAGGATGGGTTTTGAACTCCGGCAACGTTTTAACAGGACCGTCTGGAATAAGATGAATTTGCCACGGAGCAATGTCGCGATAGCCACGGATGACACTATCCTCGCCACGCTTGCCGTAGATGAAGGCGGCACCAAAGCCCTCGGCGAAGGCGGTGTCGGCGAGCAGTTGGCAAGGTGTTTCCGCTGCGTGAAGCAAGACGGTGCCAAAGAGCAACCAGACGGTGAAAAGGAAGTTCATGGGGGGATCAATGACGGGCCGGTTGAAACGCTCCTTCATGCACGATGACCGTGTAGCCGAGCCGGAAGCGGTCGCCTTTTTTCACCACGGTCTTCACGTAGGGTTCGCGGCGTTCCTTCGGCTGGCGCGGGAAGGGATTGATGACCATCACGCCATAGTCGCGGGTGTGGCCCCAGCAGGGGCGCGGGTTGGTGGCGTGGGGCTGGACGAAGAGGCCGCAGGGCTTTCCATCAAGGGTGCCGCTGTAGTCCCACCACGCGGCTTCGTGGCCCCAGGTGCCGGCGTAGTTGACTTCGCCGAGGCTGTTGGTGATACGCCCGCTGCCGCCCTGCACGCGAAGGGGTGAAGCGACGCGCACGCCGAGGCCGCTTTCTTCCTGATCTCCGAAGTAGAAGTCACGCTCGTCATTGAAAAACTCAGCGGCGATGTCGAGCTTCCAGCCGCTCGGATGTCTCGCGAGTTCGTAGCGCACTCGCTGGCGGCAGACTTCGCTTTGGTCGTCGGTGGAGAGAAGGCGGTTGAGGACCTCGAAGTTCAACTGCTCGGCTGAAGCCTTCACTCCAACGAGCTCAAGTTGCTCGATCCGCGCCGTGTTGCGCCAGAAGTCGTGGCCGTCGATGTCGCCAAAGCCGAGCCAAACTCCGGTATGGATGTGTGGATGAATGATGCCGTCGGCTTCGGCTTTGTAGCCGGGATCGACATCGTCAGGAATGCGTGGCGGATAGTTTCGGGTGACTTGTTTTCCACCGGGGGTAACAAGATTGATCCACACCGGACGCAGCACCTTGTCGTGGCGGAACTGGTAGGTGGCGATGCGTTTGCCATCAAGGGAGATGTCGAGGTGGTCGTCGTGCTGTTGCAGGTGAAATCCTGTCTTTGGCGCGGCTTTCTGAGTGAGGAGAAAGGCGGTCAAGTCGGCGAGTTGCTGCGCATTCAAAAGCGCGCCAAAGGGCGGCATCATTGATACGGGATGAATCTCTTCCTTGGCGATGCGTTTGCGCTCCAGCTTCACCAAACTGCCGCCGGGTTGAGCGAGGGTGAGATGCAGTCCGCTCTGCTCGCGCAGCACGCCGGTCTGCGGGCCACCGGTTTTCATGGTCACGCTCATCATTGAGAAGCCCTCGGTGATGATGGCATTGGGGTTGAGCATCGAGTCGAGGATGTGCCGCGCGTCGAAGCGATCGCCCGCGCCGGTCAGGTCGGGTCCGAAAGCGTGGCCGCGTCCGTTCATCGTGTGGCAGGCCGCGCATCCGGCACCGCCGTTGGCGAGGAAGAGTGCTTCGCCGCGATTTGGATCGGCAGTCGCGAGAGCGGCGAGAGCTTCATCCAGCGTCGCGACTTTGCCGGAGGGATCGGGCGGTTTGGGCACGAGGATGACGAAGTAGTGGCTTTTGCCGCCCGGCTTCCCGTCCGCCGTGTTTCCGCCGAGCGTGATCCGGCCTGCGGGGAAGTCTTTGGCAAAGAGGCGGAAGATGCTGTGTTTGTCCGTGCTCGTGATGACGCTGTCACTGTCGCCGAATCCGGCGAGCCATGCGGGTTTCGTCTTCACCCGCTCGTTGTGGGCGACATAGACGGTGACGTCGAGCGGTGCCTCGAAGCTGATCAAGGAATCGCCGCCGCTGCCGTCGTCGGCATTCGGTGTGCGGATCATTGAAGCGCCGGAGAGGAAGGCGGGGAATCGCTCGATGGCGTAGGCTCGGTCGGTGTAATGCGGTTCGCCCGGGCGCACAGTGCCGGTGAGATAGCGGTGCTTGGATTCTGCGTGGAGGTTTTGCGCCAGGGGAAAGGCATCGGGAATGCCGCCGCCCTTCGCGGTGCCGGGCTCGATGCCCTTGACCTTGCTGAGCCAAAGCGTGGCGAGCTGGCGGATGGATTCGTCCGAGTCCTGCAGCAGCGGCAGAACCTCGGTCTCGGTCATGATGAGCTTTTCCATCAGCATCAGCACGCCCGCGCGACGGATGCCGGCGTTGCGGTCGGCGGCGAGGGTGCGCATGGCAGGCTCGTCGGAGCGGTCCATCAGTGTGCGCCAGGCGGCGTGATAGATGATGGGGTCGGTTTCGGTGATCAGCGTGTTGGAAAGCCGGTCATGCGACTGCCCATGCGTGGCGATGGCTTCAACTGCGGCGAGTCGAAAGCGCGGATTCGGATGTGTGATGTAGTCGTGTGGTTCGGTGCAACCGGCGCGAATCATCTGGAGAACAACGTTGTCGTTTTTGGGCGGGACCTCATTGACATTGATCTTCGCCAGCGTCCACGCGGCCCACGTTTCCTGCGCCTGGCTCGCCGGCTTATCCAAAGATTTCGTCAACGGCTCCAAACTCGCTTCACCGCGTCGCTCAAGCTCGTCCCGCGCATCCATCTGCCAGGCCGGAATCCATGAGCCGAGATCGGCGAGCAGTTCGTCGAAGCTCCATTCCGCGGGCGGCTTCGCAGGGCGCTTCGATTGCACCAGCGGTCGGTCTTTGGCGACAATGCGATACACGCGACCTTCGTTGTTTTGAATCCCTTGCTCATCAAACGTGCCGCCGTAGTCGCGTCCCCAGCCGAGCACCCACAACACGCCGTCGGGTCCCATGGCGATATCGGTGGGGCGGAAAAGCGACTTACCCCCGACCACGAAGTCCTCGTAGCGTCCACCTTGCGGGACGTTGAGCGCGCCGTTCCACTCGGGCCGGTAGAGGTAGATTTTTTTGGTCATCCAGTCGGCGATGAACCACACCCCGCGATGCGATTCGGGGAAATGCGGGGCGTCGGCGAAAACGATGCCGGTGTAGCTGCCCTCGATGATCTGGCCGCTGTTCGGTGCGGTCGGGAGATGACCTTCGCCGGGCCAGGCCGGGCTCCACGGGTGGCCCCAACCGAAGTGTGCGTTTTGAAACGGCATGAAGACGCGGTCGCCGCCGGTCTGGTCGTTGTCGGTGCCGAGCCAGTTGAAGGCCGAATCAAAGGCGATGTCCCAGGGGTTGCGGTAGCCGCGGGAGTGAATCGTCAGCGACGGCGTCGCGGGATCGTAACGCAGAATGCCGCCGGTCTGGCCCCAGTCATCACGCGGGTCCTGGTAGGTGGCGCGGTAGGTCTCGCGCGTGAACACTTCCGACGGCGGCGGCAGATCCGGCGCCCCTTTCGGTCCCGGATACCCCCACAACTCTCGAAACGCCTTCGGTGCGACTCGGCCCGGCTCCTTCGGCGCATCACCATCGAGACTGACGCCCTTTGAGTTGCCTTTGCTCATATAGAGGCAGCCGTCGGGACCCCAGTTCAGTCCGTGCAGGCAATGCTCGATGTTGCCGAGGTCGGTGAAGACCTTCACATACTCGTCCGCCACGTCATCGCCGTCGGTGTCGCGCACCACGGTGAGGTCCGGCGAGTTCGCCACCCACAGCTCACGCCCGCGCCACGCGATGCTCTGCACGCTGTTGAAGCCTTCGGCAAAAATCTTCTTTGAATCCGCCACGCCGTCGCCATCGCGATCTTCGAGGATGACGACCTTGTCCTTCGGCGAGTCGGGCTTCGGTCCGCGCCATTGCGGCCCCATGCCGACGAAGAGGCGGCCTTTCGTGTCAAAGGCCATCGCGCAGGGATTCGAGACGAGCGGTTCCTTCGCCCAGAGCTGCACCTCAAAACCTTCCGGTGCGGAAGGCAGCGCGTTCAAATCGGCGTCCTTCGCGTCGAAGGAGGTTTGTGCTTGAAGGCTGACCGTCGCGGCCAGGCAGAGAATGAAAGAGGTGGGTTTCATTTCACCTTTCCTTTTGCTTTGCCTGGTGCCTTCCGCGCCGGCGCCGGTCCGTCAAAGAAGCGCGCGCCGCTGCCGGTGTGGTCGTAGTCGCCGAGCTCCATGCGCGCCTCGTGGGCGAGCTGGCGCAGGCGGTCGAGGACCTCGGGATGTTCGGCGGCGACGTTCGTCGTTTCGCCGATGTCGTTGTCGAGATCGTAGAGCGAGAACTCGTTCACCGCATTGCCGGCGAAGCGTCCGCTCCAGCCGACCCAGGGCGGATGCGCGGGGCGCTTGCGAACGAACTTCCACTTCCCGCTGCGCACGGCCTGAAGGTGGGTGAAGCAGTAGTAATAAAAGGCTTCGTGCGGCGAGGCAGTGGTGGCCGGGTCACGCAACAGCGGCGTGAGGTCGCGGCCATCAATGACGCGGTCCGACGGCGTCTTTCCTCCGGCGATGGAGGCAAAAGTGGGCAGCAGATCCATGGTGGAGGTGATGGCATCGCTGGAGGTGCCTGCGGGGATTTTTCCCGGCCACCAGGCGACGCATGGCACGCGCAGACCGCCTTCCCAGGTCAGCATCTTGTAGCCGCGCAACGGATCGGCATTGCCGGAATGATCGCGCGGGATGAACGCCTTGCCGTCCGGCTCCATGCCGCGCGTCGTCTCGACCCACGGGCCGTTGTCGGAGGTGAAAATCACGAGCGTGTTCTCCGCGAGGCCGAGTTCGCGCAAGGTGTTGATGATTTCGCCGCAACTCCAGTCCATCTCCTCGACCGCGTCGCCGTAAAGGCCGCCCGCACTTTTGCCTTTGAACTTCTCCGACGCGCCGAGCGGGATGTGCGGCATGTTGTACGCGAGGTAGAGAAAGAACGGCTTCTCACGCTGCTGACGGATGAAGTCGAGCGCCTCGCGGGTGTAATCCTGCGTGATGTGATCCCACGACTCGACCGCAGACGTGACGACCTGCTCATTGCGCAGGATGGTGCTGCGGAATTTGGAGTCGTTCACGTTCACAGTCGCACCGTTGAAAAGCGGCGTGCCGTAGAAGTAGTCGAAGCCTTGCCCGTTCGGCATCGTGGCCGGATCAAACCCGGTGGGCGAGTCCTTCGCATGTTCGCCGAGGTGCCACTTGCCGATGCAGGCGGTGGCGTAGCCTGCCTCGCGCAGCACTTCCGCCATCGTGATCTCCTTCGGGTGCATGACGGTGTGCTGGTTCTTCTTGTTGCCCGGTTCGCCGATGCGGATCGGATAGCAGCCCGTCATCAGCGCCGCCCGCGAAGGTCCGCACACCGCCTGCGCGTAGAAGCTCGTCAGCCGCAGCCCTTCCGCGGCCATCTTGTCGAGATGCGGTGTTTTGATCTTCGTGGAACCGAAACATCCGAGATCACCATAGCCAAGGTCATCGGCGAAGATGAGGACAATGTTGGGCCTCTCGGCTGCGAAGAGAGCGGGGCAGAGGGCAAGGAGGAAAATGACAAGGCGCATCATGCAGCCTGAAACGCGGGTGAAACACTGAACTTCAGTCCGCGATGCTCATCCGACAGCCTGAAATCCACATGCCGCGTCATGGTGCCGCTTTTCCGGCAAACTCTTCGCGGGTCACTTTGCCATCGCTGTTCTTGTCGAAGTTTTTGAAGCGGTTCTCGACGTTGTCCTTCTTCGCGAGGCCGTTGCGGTATTCTTCGAGCGTGAGGTGGCCGTCCTGGTTCTTGTCCCAGTTTTTGAAGGCGCGCAGGCGGGTCTCCGGAGTGATTTCGGCGGGCCTGGAAGGCTTCGCGGCCGGTTTGGGCGCGGCCTTGGCTCGCAACGAGGGATCGACTTCTTTCGGCAGCGTGGCGAACCAGTCGTTGATGGCGGTGGTCATGCGCTTCACGCGTTCCGGTTCGGTTGTCGCGAGGTTTTTCGTTTGGAAACGATCCGCGATGACATTGTAAAGCTCCGCGCGCTGTTTCGTCTCGTCGAGGATGAGCACATGCGGGCCTTCGCGCATGGCAAAGGCGGGCCAGTCATCGCCGCTGTGGCCGCCCTGCCACCACCAGAAGACGGGCTTCGTGCGTGCCTGCGCTTCGCCTTTGAAGGCGGCGAGCATGTTCTCGCCATCGGAGACATAACCCTCGGGTGCCTTCGCGCCGGTGGCGGCGAGCACGGTGGGGAAGACATCCACACCGGCGAGCGCGGTTTCCTTGTCCACACGGCCCGCAGGCACCATGCCGGGCCAGCGTGCAAGGAAGGCCACGTTCACGCCGCCCATGAGCAGGCTGCGCTTGCGGCCACGCAGGCCGCCCGTGCTGCCCTGGCTGTGATAAAGCTTCTGCCCCGGCTGGGTGTGGCTGTTTTCCGGCCCGTTGTCGCTGGAGAACATGACGAGCGTGTTGTTCGTGATGCCCAGTTCGTCGAGAAGGTCGAGCACGCGGCCCACCTGACGGTCTGCGCGCGAAACGGCGGCGTAATAGGTGCGCTGCGGCTCCGGCACATCTGGATAGGGCTTTTTGTCGTCCTCCGTGGCGGAGACGAGGTGATGGGTCTCATGCAGCCAGAGGTTGAGATAAAACGGCGCGCCCTTGGCCTCGCGGATGAAGCGCAGCGCGTGATCCGTGGCCGCCACGCTGATCCATGAGGCGGCTTGCTTGTCATGCGCTGAGCCTTCGCCTTTGGCAAAGTCATACTTCATGCCATCAAAGACATGCGCCCCCGGCCCGGTCCACACGGCGGCGTCATCGTAGCCATAAGCGGCGGGCAGCGGCGCACCTTCGATGTTGCCGCCGCTGAGATGCCATTTGCCGAAATGCGCGGTCTTGTAGCCCGCCTCCTTCATCACGCGCGGCAGCAGCGGTGCCTTCGGATCGAGCCAGTCAGGCATGTTCCGCGCCACGTTCTGCTCATGCGTGGCGAAGTGCTGATGCACGCCCCAGCGCGAGGGAAACTGCCCCGTGACGATGCCCGTGCGGCTCGGCGAGCACACCGGATTCACCACCGTGAAGCTCCAGAAGTCCGTGCCCTCCTTCGCCATCCGGTCGAGGTTCGGCGTCTGGATGCGCGGATGCCCGTGGCAGGCCAGATCGCCGAAGCCGAGGTCATCGCAGTAGATGAAGACGACATTCGGCTGCGCCGCGATGAGCGCAGAGCAGAGAGCCAGGAGAAATAGGGTGAGTTTCATGGCTGATAGTCGGCTCCGGTCAGGCTCTTGAGCACGCTGTCCTGCCAGGCACGGAGCTTGGTTTGCAGCGATTTCACGAGATCCGGCTGTTTTTCGGCAAGGTTGGTTTTTTCAGCGGTATCGGCCTTCAAGTCGAAGAGTTCGACTTTTGCCGCGCCGCCTTTTTGCTCGTGGATGACGAGCTTGTGATCACCTTCGATGATGGAGCGCGCGCCGAGGTAATCTTCCTCGCTGATGACGGGATGGTGGAAGTTGGTGAAGTCCCGTGTGGCCTTGTTGCCCATCTTTTTCACCAGCGGCGTGGTGCCCTGCTGAAGCTCGGGAGCGATGTAGGGCTTCATCTCGCCCTTTTTCCCTCCGGCTGGGCGATACTCCCAAAAATGCAGCGCATCGGGCCGTGCCGTCATCTTGCCATCGAGCACCGCTGCCAGGTCCATGCCATCGAGCGGACGATCCGGCAGCGTCTGCCCCGCAATGGCGGCGACGGTGGGCAGCAGATCGCTGGTGCTGGCGCGCACGCTGGTGCTGCGCGGCTCCGGGATGCGCGCGGGCCATTCAATCAGGCCTGGAACGAGGGTGCCGCCCTCGTAAAACGTGGCCTTGGCGCCGCGATGCGGAAAACCGAGCGCTGCATCGGGGGAGGTGCCGTTGTCGCCGCAGTAGAAGATCAGCGTGTTTTCGCGCAGGCCGTTTTGCGCGAGGTGTTTTCTCAGGGTGCCGATGGCGCGGTCCATGGCGGTGATCTCGGCGTAGCGCTCGCGCAGCACCTCGCCCTGCGGACGTGTGGTGGGGCCGCCGGTTTCGTTGGAGGTCAGCTTGACTTTCTTCGTGTATTTGGCGGGCAGGTCGTCATAAAGCGCCAGATCCTCCGGCAGGCCGCTGTAGGGCTCGTGCGGGGAGCCGAACCAGATGACTTGGAAGAAGGGTCTGCCCTCTTTTTGCGCGCGTCCGATGGAGGCGATGGCCTCGCGGATCAGAATCTCGGAGCTTTCACCCTGGAAGACCTCGGGCGGGCCGCCATTGCGCGAGAGGGAGGGATTCATCTCAAAAAAATTGTCATGCGAGAGGCACTCGTGGAAACCCATCGCCAGCGGGCTCACCGGCGACTCCTTCTTCACCGCGCCGACGTGCCACTTGCCGAGATGGGCGCAATGATAGCCCGCCTTGCCCAACAGATGCGCGCTGGTGATCTCCTCAGGGCGGAAGGACCATCCCGGGGCGAAGGTGCCCATGCGGTTGGGATGCCGTCCGGTGAGAAAACTCGCGCGCGTGGGCGAGCAACTCGGATGCGCCGCGTAAAAGCGCTCGAACTTCAATCCGCCGGCCGCCATCTCGTCCAGCACGGGTGTCTTGACATGCGGGTGAGCGTTGTAGCCCGTCTCCTCCCAGCCGTGGTCGTCGCCCATCATGAGGATGATGTTCGGCGGGGCGCTCAGGGCGGTGATGAAAGGCGTGAGTGCGAGGAAAATGAGGACGGCGTGGTTCATTCGGCTTCGGGTTGGCTGTGGGGCTGGCTCTGCCAGGCAGGGGTCAACGCCCTGCGCGCGCACGACTTTCCTCAAATGAACGGTGCCAGGCGCCATGACCAGCAACAAAAACATCCGTCACCGGGCGGTGACGGATGTTTGCAAAGGGCGGCTATTTTGGAATCAGCCGTCAATGCTCCAGCCTTTGCGGTATTCTTTGCCCATGAACTGGTTGGCCTCCGGCGTGTCGGGGCTGGTGCCGGTCTTGGGATCGTATTGGATTTTTTTGCCGATGCGGTAGGCAACGAGGCCGAGGAGCATCTGCTCGATCATGTCAGCGCTGTAGCCGAAGTCGCAGGCAGTCTTCTTCGAAGGGTCGCGGCAGGCGTCGAGCCATTGTTTTTGGAAGACGCCGACGGGCGGCAGCAACTCCTCTTTCTTGCGCGGCTTGTAGTAGGTGAGGTCGGCATCGTCGCCAAAGGGCAGGATGATACGGGTGTCGAAGTCGGCGATGAGGAACCCCTTGCTGCCTTTGAACATGGCGCCGTGGCCGATGCCGTTGAAATCAATCCAGGGCTTTGGCGAGCGCGGGAGCACGCCGCCCTGATACCAGCTCACGGTGATGGGCCCGCGCCAGTCGTTGGCGGGATGCTCGAAATGGGACTCGCACTCCACGGGTGTCACATCGGAGTTGAGAGGCTCGCCCTTGGCCTCGGCGGAGGTGGGCAGGCGCGCGTCCACGACATTCCAGACAATGTCCATGGTGTGGCTGCCCATGTCTCCGATCTGGCCGGCGCCGAAGTCCCAGAACATGTTCCAGGAAAGGCAGTTGGCTCCGGCGCGCCCGCCGAAGTAGGCGGGGTTGTACGGATGATAAGGGGCGGGGCCAAGCCAGAGATCGTAGTGGAAGCCGGGCGGCGGAGCGCCCTCCTCGGGCAGGTAGCCGGGCTTGTGGATCTGGCGGTTGCCCCAGGCATAGGCGGCTTTGAGGTCGCCAATGGCGCCGTCGTGAATGAGCTCGCGCACGCGGTTGAAGTTGGCCTGGGCATGGCGCTGCATGCCGACCTGGGTGGCCAGCTTGCCCTTTTTGCTCTCCCAGGTGGCGCGGACGATGCGCGCCTCCTCGACCGTGATGGCCAGCGGCTTTTCACAATAGACGTGCAGGTCGCGTTTGAGCGCCCAGTTGGCGATAAAGGCGTGCGTGTGGTCTGTGGTGCAGATGACCACGGCGTCGAGTCCGGGATGATCCAGGCACTTGCGCCAGTCCACATAAGTCTTGGCGCCGGGGAAGCGCTTCAATGCCTCTGGGAATCGCTCCTCGTTCACATCACAAAGGGCGACGACATTTTCCTCGCTGATGGCGTCGTAATGCGCGAGGCCGCGGCCCCAGACACCGATAAGGGCGATATTGAGTTTGTTGCCTGGCGCGTCCTGGCCGAAAATGGGCCGGGTGATCATGGAGCCGGCGACGAGGCCGGCCGCGCCGACGAAACGGCGGCGGGTCAAGGGTGCGGGTTGGGTGTTCATTGCAGGAAGGAAAACGACACCCGCCGCGGCGATAGCGCAAGCAATGTTCCTGCGCGTCACCTCGCCTTGCGCATTTTCGCGTTCCCACCCAGCCAAAGCGATCAAGCAAGCGCGTCCTCGATCTTCTCCGACCACTCGCGCGCCACCTCGCCATAAGTGCGGCCTTCCTGGCCGTGGTAGAGGATGCCGCGCGAGACGTTCACCAGGATGGGCGCGAGGCGTCCGCTGTCCTTGAGCGCGGAGAGGTCTCCGCCCTGCGCTCCGAGGCCGGGGATGAGCAGCGGCACATCCGGGATGCGCTGGAGCACATCCGGCGCGGCATTGGTGAGGCCAAGCACGAGGCCTGCCTGACGGCTGGCCCGCGTCATGACGGCCACGAGTTCATAAACATGGCGGCCGCCGCAGTTCTGCAGCTCGATGTCCGCCGCGCCGGGATTGGAGGTGACGCCGAGGAGGTAGATGCCTTTGTCAGGATACTCCAGAAAGGGGGCAAGCGTGTCGCTGCCCATGTAGGGATTCAGCGTCACGGCGTCCACGCGCATCAGATCGAAGGCGGCTTTGGCGTAATAGGCCTGCGTCTCGCCGATGTCGCCGCGCTTCACATCAAGCACCACGGGGATGTCTCTCGGGATGAACTTCAAAATCATTTCCAGCAGCCTCATTCCGCGCCAGCCGTGGGCCTCGAAGTAGGCGGAGTTCGGCTTGAAGGCGGCGGCGTAGGGGGCGGTCTGCGCGATCACATCCTGCAGCCAGAGTTTCGCCGCCTCGTCAGGCTTGGTCATGCGCGGATCGAGTCCCACGCACAGATGCGTGCCGGCATTCTCGATTCGTTTCTCCAATTTTTCACGGAAAGTCATGCGGGCGGACATTGAATCGCCACGGCGGCATGGCAACCGCAAGCATGGCTTGCAGGGCGGAAATGTCCGGCTTATCTCGGCGCATGGATCAACCCCTTGTCGGCATCATCATGGGCTCCAGTTCCGACTGGCCCACCCTCGAAAACGCGGCGCGCGTGCTTGAGGACTTCGGCGTGCCCTATGAAAAAAAAGTGGTCAGCGCGCACCGCACGCCGCAGTTGCTTTATGAATACGCCTCCAGCGCCGCCGGGCGCGGGCTGAAGTGCGTCATCGCCGGCGCGGGCGGCGCCGCGCATCTGCCGGGCATGACGGCCAGCATGACCACGCTGCCGGTGCTGGGAGTGCCGGTGCAGAGCCGCGCGCTCAACGGACTCGACAGCCTCTACTCCATCGTGCAAATGCCCGGCGGCGTGCCGGTGGCCACCTTTGCCATCGGCAACGCGGGCGCTCTCAACGCCGCGCTTTTCGCCGTCTCCATGCTCGCCAACAACGACCCCGCCCTGGCCGCCAAACTCCAGGCCTTCCGAGAGCGCCAGACGGCCAAGGTGCTGGAGAGCCAGAAGGAACTCGACGCGCCCGCCGGAGGTGATGTCCGATAGCCGATAGCCAACGGCCCTTTTCTCATTTCCATTTGCCCACCGCCCACCGTGTTCCTCCCCCCCTCCACCCTAGGCATCCTCGGCGGCGGCCAGCTCGGGCGAATGCTTGCCCTGGAAGCGCGCCGCAGCGGTTATCGTGTCGTCATTTTCACGGACGAGCCGCCAGGCTGCCCGGCGGGGCAGTTCGCCGATCTTGAAATCAACGCGGCCTATGACGACCGCGCGGCTTTGGACCGCTTCCTCTCCGCTGTGGATGTGGTCACGGCGGAGTTTGAAAACATCCCGGACTCATGCCTCCAGGCCGTCGAGGCGGTGAAGCCGCTGCGCCCTTCGCGCGCCGCCATCCACACCACCCAGCATCGCGAGCGTGAAAAGCTCTTCCTGCGGCGGCAGGGCATCGCCTGCGCGGACTTTCGCATCGTCAACGACCTCCCCGGCCTGGAGCGCGCCGTGGCGGAGCTGGGCCGTCCCTGCGTCATCAAAACGGCCGCCTTTGGCTACGACGGCAAAGGCCAGCGCAAGGTCGTGGAGGACACCGAGCTGGCCCAGGCGTGGCGGGACTTTGAAGGGCATAACGCCGTGGTCGAGCAATGGGTGCCTTTCGCGTGCGAGGTGTCCGTCGTCGGCGCGCGCGCAGCGGATGGCGGCATGGCCGTGCATGGCGTGGTGGAGAACTGGCACTTGCACCACATTCTGGATGTCACCATCGCCCCGGCGCGTGTGACTCCCGCCGTCATGAAACAAGCCCTGCAACTCTGGCGCGCCGTGGCGGAGGGGCTGGACTACGCGGGCACGATGGCTGTGGAGATGTTCGTGACCCGCTCGGAAAAAGTGCTCGTCAACGAGATCGCCCCGCGTCCGCACAACAGCGGGCATTACACCATTGACGCGTGCGTCACGAACCAGTTCCAGCAGCAGTTGCGCGCGGTGTGCGGCCTGCCGCTGGGCGACCCCTCCCAGCACACGCCCGCTGTCATGGTGAACCTGCTCGGCGATGTGTGGCCCTCGGAAACACGGCATCCCGACTGGTCCCCAGTGCTCGCGCATCCGCGCGCCAAGCTGCATCTTTACGGCAAGGCCGCAGCCCGGCCACGCCGAAAGATGGGGCACTTCACCGTGCTGGGAAATACGCGAGATGAAGCCCTGCTCGCAGCCCGCCAGTTGCGTTTCGCGCTCGGCATCGAGTGAAATGGAGACACTATCAGCGCTCCAAGCCTCACACGACCACGTTCACCAGCTTGCCGGGCACGACGATGATCTTCTTGGCGGGCTTGCCTTCCATGAATTCCTGCACGCGGGCGCTGGCGAGGGCGATCTGCTCGATCTCGTCCTTCGTGGCCTGGATCGGCACACGGGCTTTGTCGCGCAGCTTGCCGTTCACCTGGAAGACGACCTCGACCTCGTCCTCGATGAGGGCGGCGGGATCGTAGGCGGGCCAGGTTTCGTCGCTGAGGAAGCGTTTGGCGGCCAAGGCGGGGAATTTGGCGCGGATCTGCGCGTTGAGTTCTTCGGCGAGATGCGGTGCGAAGGGGCTCAGCACCTTGAGGAAGGTCACGATGGCTCCTGCGGGCTTCACCTCCGCGCCGGTGAAGGCGTTCGTGCAGACCATCATCTGGCTGATCGCCGTGTTGAAGCTCAGCTTCTCGATGTCCTCGCCGCACTTCTTGATCGTCTCGTGCAGCGCTTTGGTGAGCTGCTTGTTCGCAGGCACGTCTTGCAGCGCCTTGGAGAGGCTCCACACGCCTTCGTCATCGACTTCCATGACGAGACGCCACACGCGGGCGAGGAAGCGATACACGCCCTCGACGCCCTTCATGCTCCACGGCTTCACCTGCTCCAGCGGGCCCATGAACATCTCATACAGGCGCAACGCATCCGCGCCATACTCGCGCACGACGTCGTCAGGGTTCACGACGTTGCCGCGGGACTTCGACATCTTCTGACCGTCCTCGCCGAGGATGAGGCCCTGGTTCACCAGACGCTGGAAAGGCTCCGGCGTGCTGACGTAACCGAGATCAAACAGCACCTTGTGCCAAAAACGGGCGTAAAGCAGGTGCAGCACCGCGTGCTCGGTCCCGCCGACATACAAATCGACGCCGCCGGGTTTGCCGCCGCCCATCCAATACTTCTCCGCCGCTTCGCCGACAAAACGCTGAGCGTTTTGCGCATCGCAATAGCGCAGGTAATACCAGCATGAACCAGCCCATTGAGGCATGGTGTTGAGTTCACGTGTCGCTGTGGCCGAATAGCGCACCCAATCGGTCGCTTTCGACAGAGGCGGCTCGGGTGTGCCGGTCGGTTTGAAATCTTCGAGCGTTGGCGGCATCAGCGGCAATTCACTTTCAGGAATGCTACGATGCTGGCCGTTCTCCCACACGATCGGGAACGGCTCGCCCCAGTAGCGCTGACGGCTGAAGAGCCAGTCGCGCAGCTTGAAGTTGGTGGTGCCTTTGCCGAGGCCTTTTTCTTCGAGCCAGGCTGCGATCTTCTTCTTCGCTTCGGGCGTGGGCAGGCCGTCGAGGAAGCCGCTGTTGAACGCCTGCCCAGCTTCGGGGTAAGCCTGCTGAAAGAGCGAGCAGTGTGCACGGTATCTGGCCTCCAAGCCCTGCCTGAAATCATCAGGAGCATTCTTGTCGTAGATTTCTTGTGTCTGAGGGTCAATTCGCTTTGTAGCTTCGATGAGCCATCCGACTGGAGGCATAACAACGGGCTTGATCGGCAGTTCGAACTTCTTCGCGAACTCAAAGTCACGCTCGTCATGCGCAGGCACGGCCATGATGGCACCGGTGCCGTAGCCCATGAGGACGTAGTCGGCGATCCAGATGGGGATGCGCTCGTTGTTCACCGGATTGATGGCGTAAGCGCCGGTGAAGACGCCGGATTTCTCCTTCGCCAGCTCGGTGCGCTCGAGATCGGATTTGGAAGAGACGGCCTTTTGATAGGCTTCGACGGCGGCTTTTTGAGCGTCGGTGGTGATCTGAGGCACCAAGGCGTGTTCAGGAGCCAGGACCATGTAAGTCGCTCCGAAAAGTGTATCGGGGCGAGTCGTGAAGACGGTGATGGAGTGTGGTGCAGCCGTCTCGGCTGCTTCGGAGGGCAGTCCAGAGGACTGCACCACATTAAAACGCACATGCGCACCCTCGCTGCGGCCGATCCAGTTCCGCTGGAGCAGCTTGATGCTTTCCGGCCAGTCGAGGCCGTCGAGTTCGTCGATGAGGCGCTGGGCATACGACGTGATGCGCAGCATCCACTGGCGCATGGGGCGGCGCTCGACGGGGAATCCGCCGACTTCGCTTTTGCCGTCCACGACTTCTTCATTGGCGAGCACGGTGCCGAGCTGCGGGCACCAGTTCACCGGCGCTTCGCTGACGTAGGCGAGACGGCGATGGTCGATCTCCTCGCGCGAGAGGCCTTGGGCTTCGAGTTCGCTGATCGGATGCGCCTTGCCATCGTCGCCGACGTAGGAGTTGTAGAGCTTCAGGAAGATCCACTGCGTCCATTTGAAGTAGCCGGGGTCGGTGGTGTTCACCTCGCGGTCCCAGTCGTAGGCAAAGCCGAGCGATTTGAGCTGCTTGGTGAAGTTGGCGACGTTTGCCTCGGTGGTGACACGGGGATGCGTGCCGGTTTTGATCGCATACTGCTCCGCCGGCAGGCCGAAGGCGTCCCAG
>DDQZ01000002.1:24832-35126 GCA_002343505.1 Verrucomicrobiaceae bacterium UBA2429
TCGGCCGGCAGGCCGAAGGCGTCCCAGCCCATCGGGTGCAGCACGTTGAAGCCGTTCATCTTCTTGAAGCGGCCGATGATGTCCGTGGCGGTGTAGCCCTCCGGGTGGCCGACGTGGAGGCCGTTGCCGCTGGGATAGGGGAACATGTCGAGCACGAAATACTTCGGCTTCGAGGCATCGAAGTCGGCATCACCGGGGTTGGGCGTGCGGTAGGCCTTGGAGGCCTCCCACTCGCCCTGCCACTTCGGTTCAAACTCGGAGAAAGGGAAGGCTTTGCGCTGCTCGCTGGACATATGAGGGCACGGAAGAAGGCGCGGGCGAAGATTTGCGCAACCTTGGATGTCAGTGATCACGAGGGCGCGGCGCGCCACGGAACAACCTGGGCGGGAGTCCTTCCCGCAATTTTGAATCCAAATCCACGCGGCGGACGAAATGCCGGGAGTGCCCGCCCCAGACTCCAGCACCGTCCCATTCTCCGCCCTCTATGAGTGCGAGGTGACGCACCGCCGGCTGAGGCCAAAGGAGCACCATTTTGCCTACCGAGTATTTTATCTCTGGCTTGATCTCGACGAACTGGACGCTTTCTCGGAAAGTCTGGCACTTTTCAAAAGGAACCGTTGGAGCTTGTTTTCCTTCTTCGACTCCGACCACATCCCAAAAGGCCCGGCCAGCGCCAGGGAAAACATCCTCGCCGTGATGCGCGAAGCCGGAGTGGACACGGAGGAAGTCGCGCGCGTGCGGCTGCTGACCTTTCCGCGCGTGCTGGGTCACATCTTCAATCCCGTCTGCTTTTACTATGCCTACGACGCGGAGGAAAATCCCGTGTGCGCGGTGGCCGAGGTCACGAACACCTTTCACGAACAGAAGCCCTATGTGCTGACGGGCATGGACTGGAAAGACCGTTTTCGCCTCGTCACGCCGAAGCATTTTTATGTCTCGCCTTTCTCCGGTTTGGATCTGGAATTCGACTTCAAACTGCGCCTGCCGGGCGAGGCTCTCGAAATCCATGTGGATGAGCGCGACGACGCCGGACTCGTGCTGCTCAGCGTCCTCACCGGCAAACGGCGCGAACTCACCGACGCCTCGTTGCTGGCCTGCGCCGTAAAGTATCCGCTGCTCACGCTGAGGGTCGTCTTTCTCATTCACTGGCACGCCCTGCGGCTGTGGATGAAAAAACTGGCCGTTCACCGCAAGGCCGCCGACCCGCATCTCCAAACGGGTGTTTACCGCCCGCACCGCTCCATCGCTCCCACGCAGACATGAACTCCACGCTGACGCTCGACTCCGCCCAGGCGGAGGCAATACCCGCCACCGCATCCTCCGCCGAGGGTGGATTTTACGAGAGGCTGTTCTTCTTCGCCATGCGCTCAATGCGGCACGGCTGCCTGCGCATCGTCTATCCTGGGGGACGCGTCCGCCTTCTCGGTGACGGCGTCTCCTCGCCCCAGGCGGAGATGCGCCTGCGCGACCCGCGCGCCTTTTTCCGCCGCTGCATTTTGTTTGGCAACATCGGCTTTGGCGAGTCCCACACCGCGGGTGAATGGGACACGGACGACATCGCCGCGGTCATCACCTGGTTCATCCGCAACATCACCCGCAGCCAGGGCGCGCGCGCCTCGTCAAGCAGGCTGCCATTCACTCATCTGCTGCGCCTGGGCAGCAGGCTTTGGCACTTCGGACGGCGCAACCATGAGTCCAACAGCCGGCGCAACATCTCCGAGCACTATGACCTGGGGAATGACTTCTACGCGCTCTGGCTGGACCCGACGATGACTTACTCGGCCGCGCGGTTCGAACACGCGGAACAGAGTCTGGAGGACGCGCAGCGCGCCAAATACGAGGCGCTGTGCCGGAAGCTCCAGCTCAAGCCGGAGGATCATGTGCTGGAGATCGGCTGCGGCTGGGGCGGCTTCTGCACGCACGCGGCGCGCGAGCATGGCTGCCGCGTCACAGCGGTGACAATCTCCAAGGAGCAGTTTGATTACGCCACCGCGCGCGTTCTGCGCGAGGGTCTCGCGGACCGCGTCACCATCCAGCTCCAGGACTACCGGCATGTCGAAGGCAGGTTCGACAAAATCTGCTCCATCGAAATGCTGGAAGCCGTCGGGGGCGAGTTCCTGGACACCTGGTTCGCCAAATGCCACAGCCTACTCAAACCCGAAGGCTTGCTGGCATTCCAAGCCATCACCACGCCTGACTGCCGCCATGCGGCGTTGCGCAAGGGCGTGGACTGGATCCAAAAGCACATCTTCCCCGGCTCCCTGCTGCTCAGTGTGGACCAGATCAACCGCGCCGCCAACCGCACGAGCGATTTGTTCATGCACGCGCTGGAGGATCTCGGCTCCGGCTACGCGCGCACGCTCAAGCTCTGGCACGACGCTTTTCACGCGAGGCTCGACGAGGTCCGCGCCATGGGCTTCAGCGAGGCGTTCATCCGCAAGTGGAGCTACTACTTGAAGTACTGCGAGGCGGCCTTCGCCACGCGGAACATCAGCGTCATCCAGGCGGTCTATACCCGCCCGAACAATGAAAGCCTGCACCGTGCCTGGTGAGACTAGTTTGAAGAAAAATCCAACCCCATGATCCTGGCCCTGCGAGTCTTCTTTGTCATCGTCCTCGTCTCTATGCTGGCGGTCACCGCATGGGCCTCCGGCCATTGCGCCTTGTGGGCCATCCCGCGCGAGGTGGCCGCGCATCCCTGGTTCATCGCCACGCTGTTCGACGCCTATTGGGGCTTCCTGGCTTTTTATTGCTGGGTTTTTTACAAAGAGACGAGTCTGACCGCGCGCCTCTGCTGGCTGCTCGGCATCCTGCTGCTCGGAAACATCGCCATGTCCATCTACGCGCTCATCCAGCTCTTCCGCGCTCCCCTCAATGCGCGCGTGGAGGATGTGCTCCTGCGCCGCCGCGCCGCCTGAGCTGCCGACCTATTATTCCGATGCTGAACCTCAACGACCTCCTCGCCAAAGACCTGCTGCCGGACGCGGCCATCCGTTTGGGAATCCGCCAGCGCCTCGCCGCCACTCTGCGCAGGCATGAAAGCCTGGACCCGGAGGCGCGCCAGGCCGCGCTCATGAGCCACATCGCCGGATTGAAGGCCGGACCGGTGGCCATCGAGACCGAGGCGGCCAATGAGCAGCATTACGAGGTGCCCACGCGCTTTTACCAGCTCTGCCTCGGTCCGCATTTGAAATACAGCAGCGGCTACTGGCCGGAACCCGGCACCACCTTTGAGGAGTCGGAGGCCATCATGCTGCGCATGACGTGCGAGCGCGCGGAGTTGCGTGACGGGCAGCGCGTCCTGGAACTGGGCTGCGGCTGGGGATCGCTCTCGCTGTGGATGGCGGAGCATTATCCAAACTCGCGCATCACCAGCGTCTCCAACTCGCGCACGCAAAAGGAGCACATTGACGCCGAGGCCGCCCGGCGCGGACTGGCCAATCTGGAGGTCGTCACCGCGAACATGACCCACTACCAGGGCGCGGGTGAGGGCGTCTTCGACCGCTGCGTCTCGGTGGAGATGTTTGAGCACATGAAAAACTACCAGGAACTCATGCGCCGCATCGCCTCCTGGCTAAAGCCCGGCGGCAGGCTCTTCGTCCACATATTCACCCACCGCGAGTTCGCCTACCACTACGAGGCCGCGGGCGAGAGCGACTGGATGGCGCGCCACTTCTTCACCGGCGGCCAGATGCCATCGGATGACTTGCTGCTCTACTTCCAGGACGATCTCAAGATCGAGGACCATTGGATCGTCAACGGCACGCATTACAGCCGCACCTCAGAGGCATGGCTCGCGCGCATGGACGCGAACAAGGCGGAGATCATGACGCTTTTCCGCGAGACCTATGGCGCGGACCAGGCTGTGAAATGGCGGGCCTACTGGCGCATCTTTTTCATGGCCTGCGCCGAGCTGTGGGGCTGGAAGGACGGCGCCGAGTGGTTTGTCTCCCACTACCGGTTCGTGAAGCCGTAAGGCAGCGCGGGCGTGGAATCATGCGCGAGGCGCCTCGACTCCACGGATCACCGTCTCAAGCACCTGGTCCACATCTTGTCCGCTGATGGTCACCTCCGGCGTCAGGGAAACGCGGTGCCGCAGCACCGGCAGGGCGGCGCGCTTCACATCACCCGGAGTGATGTAGGCGCGCCCGTCAAGCAGGGCGCAAGCCTTGGCCACGCGGATGAGGCTGATGGCGCCGCGCGTGCCCGCACCGATCTCAATGGCGCCGTGCTTGCGCGTGGCGCGCACAAGTTCCACCGCGTAATTCACCACGCTGTCCACCGCCTCCACGGCGGCTGCCTCGCGCTGGGCGGCGAGGATGTCACCGGTGGAGCAGACGGGCTGCAAATGGGCGGGAGAAAGGCCGCGCCCGCCCGCTTCGGCAGTGACGGCTTTGACGATGGCCGCCTCCTCGGCGGCATCGGGGTAGTCAATGAGGACCTTGAGCAGGAAGCGGTCGAGCTGCGCCTCCGGCAGCGGATAGGTGCCCTCCTGCTCAATGGGGTTCTGCGTGGCGAAGGTCATGAACGGAGGCGTCAGCGCGTGGGTCTCGCCGTCAATGGTGACCTGGGTTTCCTGCATCACCTCCAGCAGCGCGGACTGTGTCTTGGCGGGCGCGCGATTGATCTCGTCGGCGAGCAGGAGCTGGGTGAAGACGGGGCCTTTGCGCACGCGGAAGCTCTGGCTGCCCAGGTCGTATAGCGTGTGCCCGGTGACATCCGAGGGCATCAGGTCCGGCGTGAACTGGATGCGGCGAAAAGCCGCGCCAAACGTGCGCGAGAGCGCCAGCACGAGATGCGTCTTGCCAAGGCCCGGCTTCCCCTCCAGGAGGACATGCCCGCCCGCCAGCAGGGCCGCGAGCACCTGGTGGATGACCTCGTCCTGCCCGACAAACACCCGCGCGATGCTGTCGCGAATGCGCTGGAAGACGGCGGTGGCCGCTGGGAGCCGGGGCTCTGCGGCGGGTTCATCAGCGGGAGGCGGGGCGTAGGGCGATTCCATGCGCGGCATCCCATAGAGAGAAAATGCGGAGTTCGAAATTCGAAATTCGAAAAACCTTCACGGCCATGCCTCACCTCACCAGGTTGGGCGAGTCTGGCGGATGAAGGCCGCGATCACGGCCCGGGCATGGCTTGGAATGTCACTTTTTTTTCTTCCTGGGCGCGGGCGGGGCTTCCTTGCCGAGCTCCTGGCCGTTGTCCTGGGGCATGGAGGCGTTCCAGTCGAGCACCGCGCGAGTCAGGCGGGCGGCTATGTCGGGATGGCGCGCGGCGAGATTTGAGGTTTCACCGGGATCGTCCATGAGATGATACAGCCCGGAGTTTGAGCCGTCGAAGTCGCAAAGGAGCTTCCATTCATCCTTGCGCACGGCGAGGTCAGGCAGCGGGCCGGAGCCATAGGCGTGCTTGCGGTCGGGCGGTCGCCGCCAGAAAAGCGGAGCACGACGCGAAACGGTGCTCCTGCCGAGAAGAAGCGGAGAAAGATCCTCGCCGTCGAAACTCGAAGGCGCGGCACCGGAGCCCGCGTTTGCCGCGATGCCGGCGATGGCGAGGAGGGAGGGAGCGATGTCGAAGGCGGCAAAGACGGAAGTGGTGTTGGTGGTTCCGGCCCGGGATTCGGCGATGAGGCCCGGCCCCCATGCGATGAGCGGGGAGCGTATGCCGCCTTCATGAAGTGTGGCCTTGTGCCCGCGGAAGGGGCCGCCGCTGCCGGCTCCCGTTTCGTGGCCGTTGTCGGAGCAGACGAGCACGAGGGTGTTGTCGCGGAGGGCGGGTGTGGCGCGGATATGCTCCAGCAAGGGGCCCAACTGACGGTCCATTTCCTCAAGGACGGAAAGGTAGAGACGGCGGCGGGAGCCGTCCCCCCATTGACTCGTGGGCGGCCACCAGGGGCCGTGGACATCATCGGGCCAGAGGTTGATGTAGAACGGTTTGCCGGCGGCGGCGGCGCGGTTGATGAAAGGGATGGCCGCGTTGACAAAGCCGGCGGTGATCTCGCTGCGCCGCATCCAGACGACAGGTCCGCCCAGACGCTCGGCGTCCTGCCAGATGCGTCCCGGGGCGGTGTCTCCGGGCTTGAGCGTCATGGGCAGGAGCTTGGCGCCCATGCCTTCGAAGTTGGTGAGGCTTTCGTCAAAGCCATAGGCGGTAATGGGCGGGGCGTCGTCCACATCGCGCTGGCCGCCGAGGTGCCATTTGCCGAAGTGCCCGGTGGCGTAGCCGTTTTGACGGAGGATGCCGGGCAGGGTGGCGGCGCGCGGGTCGAGCCACTGGGCGACACCGCGGCGGTCATTGTCGGCGCGATTGTTGAGGAAGGAGGTGATGGACCAGCGCTGCGGATACTGCCCGGTGGTGAGAGCGCAGCGGGACGGGGAGCAGATGGGCGAGTTGACATAGAAATGCTCGAAGCGCACGCCCTCCCGCGCGAGACGGTCGAGATTGGGTGTGGCGGCCTCCTCGTTGCCGAAGCAGGAGAGGTCGCCCCAACCCATGTCATCTATGAAAATCATCACGAAATTGGGCGGCCGGCCGGTGGAGCCAAGGGCGCAATGCATGGCGATGAGACAGAGAAGGAGAGGGCGCATGGGAATGAAGACGCGGGAAGCCGGGCCTTGTTGCGCGTTCTTGAGACACTCTCACCTATCGCGGATGCAACACCCCGCACCGGCGGCGCAACCGGCGGCTGCGGCGCGCGATCCAGCCTTGACCCGCGCGCCGCCGGCTGCTTGAGCTTGACCGTATTCATGCGCCTCCTTTTCAGCCTGCTCATTTATAATCTGCTGCTGCCCGCCGCCCTGCTGGGGATGCTGCCGGGCGCGCTTGCCAAGATGCGCAGACGCGGCGGACACTGGCAGGACCTGGCGCAGCGTCTCGGATTTCTTCCGCCGGATAAACGCGCCGCGCTGGACGCCCTGCCGCCGCGCCGTGTCTGGGTCCACGCGGTGAGCGTGGGGGAGGCGGGCATCGCCATGAAGCTGATCCCGGCACTGCTGGCTCGCGCGCCGGACCTGGGGGTGCTCCTGACCACGACGACGCCGACCGGCCACGCGCTGGCCGCGGAGTTCGCCACGCGTCATGCGGGGCGGGTGGTGGTGCTCTACTCGCCGGTGGACCTGCCGCTGATCGGGGCGTGGCCTTTGCGCCTGGCGAGACCGGAGCAGATCATTCTCGTGGAGGCGGAGCTTTGGCCGAACCTTGCCGCGGCGGCATGCCTCGCGGGTGTGCGCATGAGCCTGGTGAACGCGCGCCTGTCCGCGCGCTCCGAGCGGCGTTTCCGCCGGTTCGGCTTTTTCATCCGGCCGGTTTTCCGCTTGCTGGACCTGGTCTGCGTGCAGGAGCCGGGGGATCGCGAGCGCTTCGCCGGACTCGGTGTCAGGGAAGGCCGCGCGCATCTCACGGGCAGCATCAAATTTGACCCGCAGGGCGCGGAGGCGGACGCGGCGCAGGTTGAATCTTTGCGCGCGGTCATGGAGCGCTGCGGCATCCGCGGCTCCCGGCCGGTGCTGCTGCTGGCCAGCACGCATCCGGGGGAGGAAAAAATGCTGGCCGGCATGTGGCTGCGGCTTCGAGAAAAGTTCGGCGGTCTGTCGCTCATCATCGTGCCGCGACATGTCGAGCGCGCGGCGGAGATACTCGCGGAGTTGAGGCTGCTCGGCATCAGCGCGCGCAGGCGCACCACCACGGATGAGCGCATGGATGCCGCGGAAGCGCCGGCGCCGGTCCTGCTGGTGGACACCACCGGCGAGCTGCGCGCCTGGCAGTGCCTGGCCACCGTGGTCGTGGTGGGCAAGAGTTTTCTGGCAGCCGGGGGGCAGAATCCAGCGGAGGCGGTGATGGCTGGCAAGCCTGTGCTGTTCGGCCCGCGCATGGAAAACTTCGAGCCGCTGGTGGAACTGCTCCTGCGCCATGAGGGCGCGTTGCAAGTGCCCGATGAGCTCGAATTGGAGAGGCAATTGGGCGCCCTGCTCGCCGCGCCGGAGAAATGCCGCAGACTGGGTGCCGCAGGCTTCGCCGCGCTTCAGGCCCATGCCGGCGCGACTAGCAAAACAGTGTCGCTTTTGCTGCGCGAATGACTTTGGAGAAATCCAATTTTTCAGTTGCGCGCACGCCCGATGTCGGCACAATCACCGCCCGCTCAACCGAGCCATGACCCCTTCGTCTAGCGGTTAGGACACATCCCTTTCACGGATGCGACACGAGTTCGATTCTCGTAGGGGTCGCCAGCAATGATCAAGCCCGCCATACCAGGCGGGCTTTTCGTTTTCATGCGTCCGAGCCTGGCGAGTCGTCAAGATGGGAGGCCAGATGCTTGCGCAGCTCGTTGCGCGCGCGGAACAGCAGGCTCTTCAAGGCCGGCAGGGACATCCTCAAAATCTCGCATATCTGCTCGTATGGCATCTCCTCATGCCTGCGCAGAATGACGGCCATGCGCTGCTTCTCCGGCAGCGCGGCGATGGCGCGGTCCAGCGCGTCCTCCAATTCCACCTGCTGGGTGATCTGGTCAGGAGCGGGCGCGGTGTGGTCGGCGTGCTGGCGCGGCGGATCGTCGTCGTTCTCATTCTCCAGGGGCACCTCATGGCGGCGGCCGCGCCTGCGGGTTTCATTGAAGACGAGGTTGCGCAGGATGGTGAAAAGCCAGGTGGTGAACTTGGCGGTGGGCTCGTAGCGCGGCGCGCTTTTCCAGACCCGGATGAAGACCTGCTGGGCGATGTCATGCGCGTCGTCAAGGTTGCCGAGCATCCGGCAGGCGGTGCCGATGACGGTTCCCTGGTGCAACTCGACGAGCTTTTCGAAAGCGCGCGCGTCACCCTCCTTGACGCGCAGCATGAGCCGGACGTTTTCCTCGTCGTTGGCGAACGCGCTCAACTCCGCCTCCCCGGAGGAGGCGGGCTCGCTTGAGGATGGATCGGTCCATTCCGGGTCCGGCATGAGATGGGCGGGCAGCAGCCCCGCCACGCTAGCGGTGCTCATGCCGGCTATCAACCACGCCCGCGCGGCGGAGTTGCGCAAGAGCGCGGCGGTCTTTTTTCTGCCGCGTTGCAAGCCCGCGCAGACTGTGCTTGATGGATGACTGTGACCTTCCGCCATCCCAAGCACGACGTTTTCATCCCCGACCAGACCGACCCCTGGACCGCGCTGCGGCGCGTGACCCATCTGGGCATCGTCTCGCATCAGGACGACCTGGAGATCGCCGCCTACCACGGCATCACCGAGTGCTTTCACAGCGAGGACCAATGGTTCGGCGGCGTGGTCGTCACCGACGGCGGCGGCAGCCCGCGCAAGGGCGACTATGCCAGCCACACCGACGAGGAGATGCGGCAGGTGCGGCTGCTCGAGCAGCGCAAGGCCGCCTATGTGGGCGAATACGGCTTCATGGCCCAGCTCGGTTATCCGAGTGACGAGATCAAGAAGCAAAGCGACGGCCCTGTGGTGGAGGACTTGAAATTCATCCTCGAGCACGCGCAGCCGGGCACGCTTTACCTGCACAATCCCTGCGACCGCCATGACACCCATGTGGCCACTTTCCTGCGCTGCCTGGAGGCGCTGCGCGCGCTGCCGCGGGAACTGCGCCCGCAAAAAGTCTATGGCTGCGAAGTCTGGCGCAAACTGGACTGGCTGCTCACCGGGGACAAGGTCATGCTGCGCGTGGACAAGCACCCGCACCTGCTGCGCCCGCTGCTGGGAGTCTTCGACAGCCAGATCAGCGGCGGCAAACGCTACGACCTCGCCGAGGAGGGCCTGCGCCACGCCAACGCCACCTACTTCGACTCCCACACCACGGACAAAACCAGCCTGCTCACCTTCGCCATGGACTTGACTCCGCTGGTGCATGACGACTCGCTCGATGTGGACGACTTCACCCTCGGCTTCGTGCGCAGGCTGGAGCAGGATGTGGCGCAGAGGCTGAAAAAATTCCGCTAAATGTCCCGCCGGCGAGAAATGGCATTGACGCGGGACGCGCCGCCCCGCTAAATAAACAAAATCGCCGAAATATTCACACTCATTCTCCCCTGACATCCACATGAGCGAAGAAAACACGCCCACCCCGCCGCCGCCCAGCTCGCCGAAAACCTCGGCTGTGCCCCTGAAAAAAGAAACCGTGCGCATCACCCTGCGCGCGCGCCCCGAAGGCGGAGCCACTGTGCCGCGCGAGGCCACCGCGCCTGTGTCTCCAGTGGAAGGCGGCCTGCCTCCTGCGGACACGCCGAAACGCTCCACCGGTCCGGTCCAGCTTCCCTCAGCTCCCCTTCCCCCGCCCGCTCCCAGAGTTGCGCCTCCACCCGCCTCACCGCCG
>DDQZ01000002.1:35296-36106 GCA_002343505.1 Verrucomicrobiaceae bacterium UBA2429
CCGTGCCGCTTGCCACCGCGCCCCCCGCAGCCCGCCCGCCGGGAGTTCCCGGAGCGCCTCCCGCGCCTGCGGCGCCGCGTCCACCGGGAGCGCCGCCCGTCCCCGGAGTTCCGCGCACCGAGACGGGCGCCACCACGGCACCGCTGACCAAGACCATGCCCATGAAACCCATGGCGGCACCGCGTCCGCCCGGCGGCGCTGGCACCGGCCCCATGTCGGGCGCCAGCGGCGGCCTGCCAAAGGCCACCGTCAAGCTCCAGCAAACCCAGCCTATGCAGCGGCCCGCCATCGGCGCCCCGCCCAGCGCGCCGGTGAAACGCGCCGCCGCCGCCGACTCCCAGCAGTTTTATGAGGAGACTGATCCGGATGCCGGCCTGATGCCACTGTCCGTGGTGTGCTTCCTCCTCTCGCTTGGCCTGCTCGCCGTGCAGATGCTCGGTGGAGACATCGTCAAATCCGAGGACAACTCGCCCATCATGGTGCCCTATTCGCAACCCGCCAAATGGGAAACCTACAACAAGGAGGCCGGCACCTGGACGAACCGCTTCGCCAGCCAGCTCCCCGTGCTGCCGCAGTGATCCGCGCCGGTTTCGAACCATCGTTTCAACACCCTCACCCATTCTCCGCACATGCTTTTTGCCTGGCTTGTCTTCCTTCTCTCCGTCGCCGCTCTCGCTCTGAACTTCATTGCCAAAAGCGGCGGCGCGGGTCTTTGATTCCACCGGTCATCTCCATGACCGCGCGCGGCCTTCACGGGGATGCCCCGTGAAGGCCGCTTCATTTTGACGTTGGAGTTCAAGCTTCAGCTTG
>DDQZ01000002.1:36239-43579 GCA_002343505.1 Verrucomicrobiaceae bacterium UBA2429
GGAGTTCAAGCTTCAGCTTGTTCCGGAAAAGTTCCGCAGCGGAGCCCCATCTCATGCGCCTGAAGGCTTCACTCCAACGGTTTTCAATCCGGCAACCGCTCCCGCATCCAGTCCATCTTTCATCTTGCCAGTGCCCGCCGGGTGGCACAGCATCAAAGCCGTTTCCCACTCCTCCCGTCATGCTCAAGAAAAACTGGTACCTCCTCCTGCCATTGCTCCTCGTCGCCTTGCCGGGGCTGCTTTTTGGCTACTACACCCTGAGCTACGGCTACGGCCCGAAGGACGCCTGGAACGCCACGCGCTACTTCCTCCAGTCCGGAACCCGCTACACGCAGAAATACGAGGAGTACAACTTCTCTCGCCTCAGGAACGGCACCGACGGGCGCGGCGTCTATCAAATCATGAAGATGCAGCCCTTCGAACGCCACGACAATGACTCCCGCTGGATCTATTCCCTGCCCAAACCCGGCTCCACCGCCTATCACGAGCGCGTCGTGCTTCTGCAGCGTGACAAGGACAATGTGCCCCGCGTGAAGGGCCTCGTGCGCGGCTTCAAAATCCCCTGACCGGCGGCAGCCGCCCTCCTCTTGATGATCCACCCCCGCCTCCTCCTCGCCGCATTCCCCGCCCTGCTCGCCGCCGGCCTCTCGTGCAACTCCGGCGTGCGCGGCGTGCCGCGCAACCTGCCGGTCATCAACATCCATGACACGCCGCGCACACCGCCGCATGGCATGTCGAAAAAAGACTACCCCTTCCATCCCGACACCGGCGACTACATCACCGCCTGGGCCGCCGTCGGCGAGGCCGCCGCGACCGAGCGGGACATTGAGCGCTGGAGCAGCTCCCACGGCGGCACCATCTCCAAAAAGCAGCCCTCCCCGGTGCGCAAGGCGCCCTCCAAGTCCTCATCAAAAGGCGGCTCCACCACCTACACCATCAAGCCCGGCGACACCCTTGGCGGCATCGCCGCGAAGCACAAGACCACCGTCGCCAAAATCAAGGCCGCCAACGGCTTGAAGTCGGACCTCATCCGCGCCGGCAAAACCCTCAAAATCCCGCGCTGACGCGCCTTCCCCAGGCTGCCCGTGACCTCCCTCCTGCTGGTTGCCCTCGGCCTCGCCATCGTCCTGCTCGCGCTCATCCGGCTGCGCCTGCATCCCTTTCTGGCGATGATCCTCGCCGCCTTCGCCGTCGCCTTCGCCACGCCGCACGCCGCCCTGGAGGGCCAGGCCGCCGCCCAGGTGGAGGCCGGAAAGATCACCGCCAGGCAGGGCGCGGAGTTCGCCGCCTCCAAGGCGCCGGATCGCGTGCTTGCCGCCTTTGGCGACACCTGCGGAAAGATGGGCCTGCTCATCGCCATGGCCTCCATCCTCGGCAAGTGCCTGCTCGACTCCGGCGCCGCCATGAGCATCGTCCGCGCCGTGCTCCGCCTCTTCGGCCAGGCGCGCGTCCACCTCGGCTTCATACTCACCGGTTTCGGCCTGGCCATCCCAGTGTATTTCGACGCCGTCTTCTACCTGCTCATGCCCATTGGCAAAGCCATGGCGCGCGTCACGGGGAAAAACTACCTCCTCTACATCCTCACCATCGTCGCCGGAGCCACCATGGCGCACTCCCTTGTGCCGCCCACACCCGGCCCGCTTTTCGCCGCCAGGGAGCTCGGCGTGGACATCTCCACCATGATGCTCGCCGGCTCCGTCACCGGACTCTTCACCGCCTCCACCGGCCTGCTCTGGGCCTTGTGGGCGAACCGCAAATGGAGCATCCCCCTGCCTGTTGACGCCCCGGACGAGGTGCTGGCTGAAGACCATCCCCTGCCTCCGCTCTGGCTTTCCCTCCTGCCCATCGTCCTGCCCGTGGCCCTCATCGCCTGGGGCACCGCCGTCAGCCCCCTGTGGTTCACTGACAGCAATGTCGCCCTCTCCCTCGGCGCCGTGGCCGGCATCTTCCTCCTCGCGCGCCACCGGCCCGCCGGCTCCGCCTCCGTCCACGACGCCGTGCAGGCCGCCATCCTCTCCGGCGCCGGCATCCTGCTCATCACCGCCGCCGGCGGCGCCTTTGGCAGCGCCCTGCGCCAGACCGGCGTGGCCGAGCTCATCCAGCAGATGGGCGGCACAGCCGCGCGGCATTGGGCGCTGCCCATCTGCTTTCTCGTCACCGCCCTGGTGCGCACCGCGCAGGGCTCCGCCACCGTCGCCATGATCACCGCCGCGCCCATCGCAAAAGCCTTTCTCGACTCGGGCGACCTCGGCTTTCACCCCGTCTATCTCGCGCTCGCCGTCGGCTGCGGGTCAAAGCCCGTGCCCTGGTTCAATGACAGCGGCTTTTGGATCATCACCCGCATGACCGGCCTGCACGAGGGCCAGACGCTGCGCATCGTCACGCCCATGATGTCCCTCATGGGGCTCGCCGGGCTGCCCGTCGTCATGCTCGGCGCCTGGCTTTGGCCCATGGTTTGACAAAAATCCGCCGCCCTGTCATGGAGATACTCACTCCTCCGCGCATGAACGGCCTCCATCTCACCTTCCTCGGCACCGGCACCTCCGTCGGCATCCCGATGATCGGCTGCGACTGCGCCACCTGCCGCAGCACCGACCCGCGCGACAACCGCCTGCGCTCCTCCGTGTGGATGCGCGCGCCCGAGGCCGCCTGGGTCGTGGACACCGGCCCCGACTTCCGCACCCAGTGCCTGCGCGCCGGCATCCGCCGCCTGGATGCCGCCCTCTACACCCACCCGCACATGGACCACGTCACCGGCTTCGACGAGCTGCGCCGCTTCACCCCCGGCACCGACGACGCCATCCCCATCCACGCCCTGCCCTCCACCCTCGCCGTCCTCGAACGCATGTTCGACTACGCCTTCAACGGCGAAAACCGCTACCGCGGCTATTTGAAGCCCTTTCCCAAACCCGTCCACGGCCCCTTTCACCTCGGCGAAACGTTCATCACCCCGCTGCCTGTCCGCCACGGCAAGGTCGAGACCACCGGCTATCTCTTCACCCGCCGCGCGCGCAAGCTCTGCGCCTACATCCCCGACGCCAAAGAGCTGCTGGCAGAAACCCTCGCCGCCCTCGAAGGCGTGGACACCCTCATCCTCGACGCCCTGCGCCACACCCAGCATCCCACGCATCTCACCTTTGCCGAATCCCTCGCCATCCACCAAAGCCTGCGCCCGCGCCAGACCTGGTTCACCCACCTGCAATGCGAGATCATGCACTCCATTGAGGAACCCCTCCTGCCCGGGGGAGTCCGCATCGCTTACGACGGCCTGGAACTCCACTGGCCCGACCCGGATTGAGTCAATGGCACGGCTGCAAGCCCGGCCAAAACCACCGGGCAGGATGAACACCGCCAAAGTTTTGGCAGCCCGCTTTGGAAATCCGCTTTCCCGCGCCGTTGGTTTCGGATGTCGTCCCCTGGATTCTCCCGCCGCTCCCTTTTGCAAAAGCTGCCCCTCGCCGCGCTGGCGGGCGGCTGGAACATCCACGTCAAAGCGCAGTCGCCGCGCGAGATCTGGCGCACGGGCAATGAGGCGATAGACGGGCCGCGTGAGGTCGCGCTGAACCTGCTCAAGCCCGCGCAGGCGCAGCTCGAGCGGGCGTGGGAGCTGCACTTCGGCTCGGTGGTCTTCGAGTCCTACGGCTTCGCCCCGCGCTGCGCGATTGACGGGGAGCGCTTCAACGACGCGGTGCGGGAGGGCGCCTCCGCCGACGAGCTGGGCGACCTGCGCGAGTCCATGTCCATGAACGGCCACACGCGCAGCGAGCGGGAGAAGCGCGAGTTTTTCGAGGCCTTCCGCGCCGCCGGAGTCACCTGCATCTTCCAAAACGCCGGCGAGGAGGGCAGCGACCCCATGCGCCTGATCAAGCGGCTGGCGCACTTCACCCAGGCGGTGGATTTGCAGCCGGACCTGGTGAAGGTGCTGCGCGCCGCAGACGTGCCGGAGGTGAAGAAGGCGGGCAGGGTGAGCCTCTGCTTCACCGGCAACGGCATGCCCCTGCGCCAGGAGTGGAAGAGCGTGCGCGACGAGCTGCGCATGATCCGCATCTTCCACGAGCTGGGCATCCGCATGATGCATGTGACCTACAACCGCCGCAATCCGCTGGGCGACGGCGCGGGCGAGCCGCATGACGGCGGCCTCAGCGACTTCGGCGGCGCGGCGGTGGCGGAGATGAACCGCGCCGGTGTCATCGTGGACGTGGCGCACAGCGGCTGGAAGACCAGCCTCGACGCCGCCAAGGCCTCCGCCAAGCCCATGGTCGCCAGCCACAGCGCCTGCGCGGATGTCTATAAGCACTTCCGCTCCAAGCCCGACGAGGTCATCAAGGCCGTGTGCGACACCGGCGGCTACATCGGCATCTGCTGCATCTCCCGCTTCCTCGGCGGCAAGGGGGACATCACCTCCATGATGGACCACCTGGATCATGTGCTCAAAAAGTTCGGCCCGGATCACGCCGCCATCGGCGTGGACACGGCCTACACCTCCCGCTTTGACAAGGAGGAGCGCGCCAGGGTGCTGCGCCGCCCGGACGGCAGCCCGGCCATCGGCGGCTCGGGGGACCGCTGGGAGCATCTGTGGCCGCAGGATGACTTCAAGACCACGCTTGAGGCAGAGCGCAGCATCGCCTGGAGCAACTGGCCGCTTTTCACCCTCGGCATGGTCATGCGCGGCCACAGTGACGACGCCATCCGCCAGGTGCTCGGCGGCAATGTCATGCGCGTGCTCAAGGCCAACGAGACCGTTTGAGCCGCCGCGCGGTCCCGGTCGCGGGGAGGAAGGACGCGCGTGATGCCGCTTTTCCGAAGCAGGGCGTTTTCATGCGCAAGCGCAGCTCGTTGGAGTTCAAGCTTTAGCTTGTGAAGCGCGTGTTTTCACATGCCGCCCGCACTCGGCAGCTTGTGGCATCGCATGGAAACGCCCTGTTTTTCGAAGGGGCTGGCGCAAATAAATCTTGCCGCCGCCGCGCCCGCCTCCCTAACCTCCGCCCGCCATGGCCTACGAGCTTTTCATCTCCTACTCGCGGAAAGACAACATCCCGCGCCCTCTGCCGCCCGATTCGCCATCCGCAATCCCCAATCCGCCATCCAAGGGCTGGGTCACCGCCCTCCACGACGAAATCCTCGCCGACCACCGCCGCTTCTCCACCGAGCCGCTGCGCATTTTCTTCGACACGTCCGAGATCAAAGACATGGACGACTGGCGCCACCGCATCCTCACCGGCCTGCGTGAGAGCCGGATTCTCCTCGTCTGCCTCTCGCCGGATTACTTCAAAAGTCCGCCCTGCCTCTGGGAATGGGAGGAGTATCTCAAGCGCCAGGTCCACGCCCTCATGGGCCACGAAAGCATCGCGCCCGTGTATTTCGTGGAAGCGCCCGACAGCGACGAGCAGCTCAACGCCGCGTGGGCCGAGGCCGTCACGCGCCGGGTCGTCACGCCCGCCGACCGCCCGGCCTGGGAGCAGCGGTGGAAGGCCTGGCACGAAGGCACGCTCGGCCGCCCGAACTGGGTGGATCTCAAGCCTTGGTTTCCCCACGGCACCGAGGCCCTGCGCGAGGCCGCCGTGCGCGAAAAGCTCGCCGCCCTCGGCACCAGCCTGTGGGAGCGCATCCAGCGCGCCCGCCGCGCCACCGGTGCGCCCGGCAATCTCCGCCGCATCAATCCCCACTTCATCGGCCGCCAGACCGAGCTGCGCCAGCTTCACGAAAACCTCGCCCTCGGCGCCGTCGGCGTCGTCACCGCCGTGCATGGCCTCGGCGGGCAGGGCAAGACCGAACTCGCCACCGCCTACGCCCACGGCTGGGCCGATTCCTATCCCGCCGGCCTCTGGGTGCTCGGCGCGGAGGGACGAAAGGAAATCCTCCCGCTGCTCGGCGAACTCTGCGCCGGGCTGGAAATCCCCCTCGCCACCGGCCCCGACGAAACCGCCGAGGCCCGCGGACGCCGCGTGCTGGCCGAGCTGAAACGCCGCGCCGCCGCCGTGAAGGACCGCGATCCCGACAAGGGCGCCGCCACCCTCGTCCTCCTCGACAACGTCTCCGAACCCGCCCTGCTCGCCCAGCCCCAGCTTGCCCTCATCCCGCAGGAGGACTGGCTGCGCGTCGTCGCCACCACCCGCGAGGGGCCGGAGAAGTTCCCCGCCTCGCGCCAGAAATCCCTCGCCTTCATCGCTGTGGACGCCCTCACCGAGGACGACGCCGCCCGCCTCATCGAGGACCACCAGATCGAGACCGGCGGCCACTGGCCCGCCGCCACCGCCGCCGCGGACGCCGCCGCCGCGCGCGAGATCGCCCGCGAGCTGGGCGGCTTCACCCTCGCCGTCGAGAGCGTCGCCATTTACCTCGGCCTGCACCCGGACATCCGCCCCGCCGACTACCTCACCCGCCTGCGCGCCGAGGGCCTCACCGGCGTGGACGCCCTGCCCGCCGACGCCGGCGTGGCCGCCCAGATGCAGCACCGGGAGAAGCAGCTCCGCCTCGTGCTGGACCAGACCCTCGAAAAGCTCTCCCCCGCCGAGCGCACCGCCCTCGATTACGCCGCACTCCTCCCGCCCGAACTAATCGCTTGGTCACTCCTACGAGTGCTTACTGCTGCGGATTTCCCTCATGAGTTTGTAGAACGAATCGGCTTTCCCACGCGATGGCCATCGATTCGACGCGGGTTGGAAGGACGAAGACTTCTGACAACAGGCGACCACTTCGACATGGCCAGGATCCACAGGCTGATTGGTGTGTGGGTGATTGAATCTCTGCCGCAGGAAAGACGAACTACGATGACCTCTCGGCTGCGTTCGCCAACTCTATTCCCAGAGATGCAGAAAGCCATCGAGCTTGCAGAGGACCTTTGGGAGTTGGATGGAGGAAACGTCACAAACGTAAGGCGAATGTTGGCTGCATTGTCCGCGTTGAGCGACTTCTACTTTGGCGAAGGCGAATTGGACCAAGCACTCGTGACGGCGCGGAGAGCACTTTCGTATTCGGACACGGTTCCCGATTCACTCGGCGGCGATTCGGCCATGGGGCGGGACTTTTCGGTCCTCTGCGAACGAGTTAGCGACATCTTGCTTCAGCGCGGGCAGCCCGGTGACGCAGAGGAAGCTGTTCAATTTCTTAACAAAGCCTTCAATCTCCGGCAAACGCTCCTCCAACGCGCACCCGATTCCGTCGCCGCACAACGCGATTTCTCTGTATCGCTGAACAGACTTGGCAGCTTTTACCAGATGCGAGGGTTGCCTGGTGATGCTGAGCGAGCGATGGAATTCTTTCAGCGTGATTTGGAAGTCAGCCAGCGCCTCCTCGCCGACAACCCGCAGTCCGCCCAGGCCGCGCGTGACGTGTCGGTG
>DDQZ01000002.1:43790-46033 GCA_002343505.1 Verrucomicrobiaceae bacterium UBA2429
CGTCGCGGGCTGCCCGGCGACGCGCAGGCCGCCCTGGGCCATTACCAGCGCAGTCTGGAGGTGCGCGAACGGCTGCTGCGGGCCAACCCCGAGAGTGCGCAGGCCGCGCGTGACGTGTCGGTGAGTTTGGAGAGACTCGCGGACTTTCTCGCCCGTCGCGGGCTGCCCGGCGACGCGGAGGCCGCCCTGGGCCATTACCAGCGCAGTCTGGAGGTGAGCGAACGGCTGCTGCGGGCCAACCCCGAGAGTGCGCAGGCCGCGCGTGACGTGATGGTGTCGCACTTCAAGTTCTTCCATTTCCACCGGCAGCGCGGGGACGAGACGGCGGCGATGGAGAGCCTGGCAAAGTGCTTTGCCATCCTGGATTCCTTCGCCCGCGAGGGCCGCCCGATGGACGCCCAGATGCGCCAGCTCCACGCGCAGCTCGCGCCGATGTTCCGCCGCGATGCGTAGAGGCAAACGTCAGTTTGCCCCGTTCCCAGGACCAGCGCACCACCACGCCAGCGACTCTCCCCGCGCGTCCGATCCGGGAAGACTCACGTCTTCCTCCACGGAGGCCCGTAGAGGCAAACGTCAGTTTGCCCCGTTCCCAGGACCAGCGCACCTCCACGCCAGCGACTCTCCCCGCGCGTCCGATCCGGGAAGACTCACGTCTTCCTCCACGGAGGCCCTACATTGCCCAAAGTAAGCTCGACAATCTCAATCGCAGACCGGCATTCTCAACAAGAGGCTTCCAAGGCCCTGTCCGCGCCCTCCATGCCCGCCGGTGGCCGGAACGCCCGCCTTTTTGAAAACGCGGTGTCAACGCGGCGCGCGCGCCGCATGACTCTTTCACACAAGGCGGCTCAGACCGGCGAGTCCTCGCCCTGGATGTGGGTGCGGCCTTTGTAAAAGCCGGCCACGATGAAGAACAGCACCATGGCGGCGGCGGTGAGCCTCAGGAAGAACCAGTAATACCCCGCGCCGTCGAGCCCGGCGTCCGCGCCGGCGCTCTCGATGTGCGCGTTGACACGGGAGGTGAAGAAATTCCCCAGGGACATGGAGAGCAGGTAGAGGGACATGACGACGGATTTCATCCTCGGCGGCGCCTGGGTGTAGCTGAACTCCAGGGCGGTGACAGAGATGAGGATCTCGGCGCTGGTCACCAGCAGGTAGGCCAGCACCTGCCAGCCGATGAAAGGCCGCAGGCCGGCGCTGATCTGCCCCTCGATCCAGCCGGAAACGCAGAGCGTGGCCAGGGTGAGCACGAAGCCCGCGCCGATCTTGCGCAGCGGTGTCACCTCCACCAGCCGCCCGGCCTGCGGGTAGATGACCAGGGTGAAGAGGGGGATGAGCAGGAGGATGAAAAACGGGTTCACCGCCTGGAGCTGGGCGGCGTGGATTTCCCAGCCGAAGACCACCCGGTCCATCTTCCCCGCCTGCTCCACCCAGGCGGAGGCGGTCTGGTCGAAGATGGACCAGAACACAGTGATCAGCAGATACAAGGGCAGCAGCCCGGCCAGGGCGCGCACGAAGCGCAGATCGCACAGCTCGTCCAGGAAGCGGTGCGGCTCGGCTGGGATGTGGGCAAACTCGTACCGCCCCATCCAGAAGACCAAGGTGGCCGCCAGCATGAGCAGGCCGGGCACGCCAAAGGCCACATGCGGCCCCGCACTCTCCAGCAGCACGGGCGTGAGAAGCTGGGAAACCGCCGCGCCAATGTTGATGGAGAGGTAAAACCAGTTGAAGGCGCGCGGGATGAGGCGCGCGTTTTCCCTGCCGAATTGGTCGCCCACATGCGCGGAAACGCACGGCTTGATGCCGCCCGCTCCGAGGGCGATGAGGCCCAGGCCGAGCATGAGACCGGCGCGCGTGTTGTCCACCGCCAGCACGAGGTGCCCCGCGCAATAGACCAGGGAGAGCGCGATGATGGTGCGGTATTTCCCCAGCCAGAGGTCCGCCAGGAAGGCGCCGATGAGGGGCGTGAAATAGACGGCGGCGATGAACAGGTGCGTCCATTTTTTCGCCTCCGCCTCGCTCATCAGGTCCGGCGCGCCCTCGTGGGTGACCAGCGCGGTGGTCATGAAGACGTAAAGAATGGCCCGCATGCCGTAGAAGCTGAAGCGCTCCGCCAGCTCGTTGCCGATGATGTAGGGGATGCCCGGCGGCATCCCGGTCAGGCGCTGGAGTTTGGAGGGGTAGGCGTTCATGTCGGGGTCACGGGTCAAGAGTCATGGGTCATGGGTCATGGGTCATGGGTCATG
>DDQZ01000002.1:46062-46364 GCA_002343505.1 Verrucomicrobiaceae bacterium UBA2429
GCCGATGATGTAGGGGATGCCCGGAGGCATGAGCGGGGTGGCGGCGGGGGCGGTGCGGTAGGCCATGAGGCGGCATTTTGACCACCGCAGGCGGGGCGTCGAGCCGGGAAAGTGAAAAAAAATCACTCTGTCCGCACATTTTTCACAGCGGAGACTGGACACTTTCACCAACTCCTTGTTAGCCTGCCGGAAATTCAGAAACAAATTCGCAACATGGCCAGCAAATCCACGCCAAAAAAAGGGGCAGCGAAACCTTCCGCCGCCAAAAAGCCCGCCGCACCCTCCAAAAACCCCGCCCCTCC
>DDQZ01000005.1 GCA_002343505.1 Verrucomicrobiaceae bacterium UBA2429
GTGTCTCGGATGACGCTTACAATGCAGAAGGCTTTTGTCTCGTTACATCAGTCATCCGCATAATGCGGAAGGCTTGCGAACGCGATAAACGGCTTTCCTCGCCATTCGGCAGGCCAAAAAACTCTCTGGAGTCCTGATGCCAGCGCGGCGGAGATGCTGTCGGCTTCCTGCCGCTTAATCTCACGGATTTTTCCCCCGGTAAGCCCGCGCCAGCAGGGTGACGGGCTGGGTGACTTCGGCGCTGCCGTCGAGGCCGTTGACGAGCTGCATGTGGCAGCCGGGGTTCGAGGTGGCGACGACGGGGGCGCGTGTGGCGCGGATGTTGCCCACTTTGCGCCGCAGGAGCTTCGCGGACTGCTCCGGCTGGGTGATGTTGTAAATGCCGGCGCTGCCGCAGCACCAGTTGCTCTCCGGCAGCTCTTTCAAGACGAGGCCTGGGATGGCCTGGAGCACCTGGCGGGGCTGGCTGGTGACTTTCTGCCCGTGGCAGAGGTGGCAGCTTTCGTGGTAGGTGACCTCGCAGACGCCCGCGCCATGCTCCGGAGCGCGGATGCCGGTGTGGACGAGCCATTCGTGGATGTCCTTCACCTTCGCATCCCACTGCCGGGCTTTGGCGGCGTAAAAGGGGTCGTCGTGCAGGAGGTGGCCGTAGCTTTTGAGATGGGAGCCGCAGCCGCCGGCGTTGGTGATGACGGCGTCGAACTGGTCGAGATCGAAGCTGTCGAGCTGCCGCCGCGCCAGCTCGCGCGCCTGCTCCACGGCGCCATTGTGCGCGTGCAGGGAGCCGCAGCAGTGCTGGGCGCGCGGGGTGACGACCTCGCAGCCATTGGCCAGGAGGACATCGGCGGTGTCGCGGTTGATGCCGGAGAAGGCCAGGTCCTGCACGCAGCCGGTGAGCAGGCCGACGCGGTATTTTTTTTCCGGCGGTGTCTCCACGGGCTCGATGAGGGAGTCTGAAAACGCCTGCGCCATGCGCGGTGTCTGCGGCTCCAGCGCGCGCAGTTTTTTGGGCAGCAGGCCGAGGAAGTGAAAGCGGCGCAGCACGCGGTCCAGCCCGGTGCTCTGCCACAGGCGCAGGCCCCAGCCGGCCAGACGCAGCAGGCGCGGGTGCATGAAGAGCACGTCGAGCGTGAGCCAGCGCCAGAAGTCGCGCTCGTCATGGGCCGCGACGCCGGCGCGCTCCACCTCGGCGCGGGCGGTTTCGAAAAGCTCGGCGTATTTCACACCCGCCGGGCAGGCCGTCTGGCAGGCCAGGCAGCCGAGGCAGTAGTACATCTCGTCGGCAAAGGCGCGCGTGACCCCCAGGTCGCCGTCGGCGATGGAGCGCATGAGGGAGATGCGCCCGCGCGGGCTGTTCCGCTCCAGCTTGGTCTCCACATAAGTCGGGCAGGTGGGCAGGCACATGCCGCAGTGCATGCACTGCTGGAGCACGGAGTAGTCGAGGGATTGGAGGAGGTTCACCGGCGGCTATGAAGGGTGGATTCCCGCGCTTTGGCAACCGACTTCGAAGGCATGATTGAAACGCGCCGGGCGGCCTCACGCCTCGAGCAGCCTTTGCAGGTCCTCGCGGGTGAGGTGGAGGTTTTCGGCGCGGCCGGAGAGCAGGCCCTCGACGAGGGCGGCCTTGCTTTTCTGCATCTCCAGGATGCGCTCCTCGATGGTGTCCTGGCAGATGAGCTTGTGGATGAAGACGGGCCGGGTCTGGCCGATGCGGTGCGCGCGGTCGCTGGCCTGGGCCTCGGCGGCGGGGTTCCACCACGGGTCGTAGTGGATGACGGTGTCGGCGGCGGTGAGGTTGAGGCCGGAGCCGCCGGCCTTGAGGCTGATGAGGAAGACGCGCGCCTCGCCGCTCTGGAACTGGCGCACGGGAGTCTCGCGGTCCTTGGTGGAGCCGGTGAGTTTGACAAAACGGATGCCGCCCCCCCTGATCTCCTTCTCCAGCAGGGCGAGCATTTCGGTGAACTGGGAGAAGATGAGAATGGAGCGCCCCTCATCGAGAAGCTCGGGCAGCATTTCCTCCATGAGATAGGCGGTCTTTGCCGAGACGACGGAGTGCTGGGCGGACTCGGTCTTCAAAAGCCGCGGGTGGCAGCAGACCTGGCGGAGCTTGAGCAGGGCGTCGAGCACGATGATCTGGCTGCGGTCCAGGCCCTGGGCGCTGATGGCCTCCTTCACGCGCTTGTCCACGGCGGCGCGGATGGTCTCGTAGAGGTCGGCCTGGGTTTTGTCCAGCTCGATGGTGTGGAGGATCTCGGTCTTGGGCGGCAGATCCTTTGCCACGGCGTCCTTGGTGCGGCGGAGCATGAGCGGCTGGAGGCGCGCGGCGAGCTGCTGGCGGCGCTCGTCGTCCTGGCCGCGCTCAATGGGGTTGCGATACAGCTCGCGGAAGCTGTCGGCGTCGCCGAGCAGGCCGGGCATGAGGAAGTCGAAGAGGCTCCAGAGTTCGCCGAGGTGGTTTTCCATCGGCGTGCCGGTGAGGCAGAGGCGGTGGCGGGCCTTGAGCTGGCGGCAGGTCTGGGCGGCTTTGCTGCGGGGGTTTTTGATGTGCTGGGCCTCGTCGAGCACGGCCAGGTGCCACTGGATGCCGAGGAGCCGGTCCGCGTCGCGCACGAGCAGGGGGTAGGAGGTGATGACGAGGTCGTGCTTGGGGATGCGGAAGTAGTCGCCGCGCCGCTCCTCGCCGTGCAGCAGGAGCACGCGCAGGTCCGGGGTGAACTTGGCGGCCTCGCGCGCCCAGTTTCGCAGGACGGAGGTGGGCGCCAGGATGAGGCAGGGGCGGTCCATGCGCCCGGCCTCTTTTTCCGCCAGGAGGTGGGCCAGGGTCTGGAGTGTTTTGCCCAGGCCCATGTCATCGGCCAGGATGCCGTGCAGGCCGAACTCGCGCAGGAACTGCAGCCAGGAAAGCCCCTCGATCTGATAGGGCCGGAGCGTGGCGCGCAGGCCGGCGGGCGGCTCCACGAAGGCCATGCTGGTGAAGCCGGCGAGGCGCTCGCGCAGGCGCGTCAGCTCGGCGGGCATCTGAAGAGGCAGGCCTTCCAGACTGGCGAGCTGGGCGGCGCGCAGCTTGTCGAGGTGCAGGCGCCCGTCCCTGCCGGCGGCGGGGCGCGTGGCCAGCAGCTCGTCGAGGAAACGCACGAGGATGAGCAGGCGCGCGGCGGGCACGGCCAGCACGGGATTGCCGGGGCCGGGCAGGGCCATGAGGTATTTTTGATCGAGGTTTTTCTCCAGTTCCTCCACCGTGAGGCCGTTCTCGATGCACTCGACGAGCAGGGGCACGACCGAGACGCGCCGCCCATCCACCTCGATGCCGAGATCGAGCGAAAAGGACTCGTCCCCGCCGCCGCCCTCCAGGTCGGTGTACCAGGCATCCTCGTCAGCGTCGTGGATGAAAAAGCCGAAGTCCTCCGCCACATCCACCTGCCAGCCGGCTGAGCGCAGCACGGGCACATGATCGCGGGCGAAGGAGGCCCAGAAAAGCGTCTGCTTTTTCTCCGGCATGGCCAGCAGCGTTCCGGAGGGCTCCCGCACACGAGCATCGGGCATGGCGTGGGCCAGGGGCATGAGGCCGGTCTGCGTCACATCCGCCAGCAGCAGGCGCTCGAACTGGAGATTCCGCGTCAGCCTCCACGCAGCGCCATCCTCGGCGGTCCAGCGCACCAGAGGACCGCGCGCGGGCAGGACGAGTCGCTGCGAGCAGCCCTCATACTCGATGCTGACGGAGGCCACTCCGATGCTCGCCGGTTCAAAGACGGGCTGGCCTTTGACCACGCGCCCTGTGGGGCGCTCCACCTCCACGCGGCGCAGATGCAGGAAGGGGCGCGCCTGCTCCGTGGCCGCGCGCAGCTCGTTCTCCGCGCGCCCCAGCGCCACGCCGCCCGCCTCGGCCAGGGTGCCGCGCCCCGGCTCGGCCATGACTTTCACCAATGACTGCACAGGGGGCTCGCCCAGCAGCGTGAGCAGGGCGGCGGCATGATCACAAAACGAGCCGGCGAAGCAGGAGCAGGTGGTGGTGACATGGAGGTCGCCGTTGTCCGTGAGGCGCAGGCGCACGCGCGGCTCGTCATGGGTCATTTCACCGCGCCCCGCCGCGCCCGCGATCTCCACCTCGCGCGCGCCGGCCAGGGTCACGGCGCGGATTTCCGTGAAGACCTTCACCAGGCGCGCGGCGTTCTCGATCTGCCGCCGCTGGAAAAGCCACATCCAGGTCTTGCGGCGGATCTGAGTCCATAGCTGGTCGAAGGGAAAGTCAGACACGTACCTCCCCGCATAGCGCGCGGGGGCGGGAAAGCAACCCTGCCGGGTCCAAGCCCGCCCCTTGCCCACATCCTCCCGCGCGCCACAGTGCGCCGCACGATGATCCGCCGCATCTTTTCACCACGCCTGCTTCCGCCTTTGCTTGGCGGGGTGCTGCTGTCCTTCGCCTATCCTGGATGGGACATCCAGGCGGCGGTATGGGTCTGGCTCTTCCCCGTGTTGTGGGTGCTCTGGCCCGTGAACGACATGGCGCAGGCCCCGGCGGGCAGGCGCGCTTTCGCCATCGGCATGGCCGCCGGACTGGGTTTCTGGATTCCCAATCTGACCTGGCTGCGCCATTCCTCGCGCGTCATTTCCGGCGCGCTCGACGACACCTGGATTGGCTGGGGGCCGGAGCTGCTCGGCGCGGGCGCGGTCTTCGGGCTGGCGCTGGTGTGCTCGCTCTACTGGGGGCTGTGGGCCTGGTTCAGCGCGCGCTTTGCCCGGCCAGACCCCGTCGTGCTCGCCGGGGCATCGTGGCAAAGGAGCACCTGGCACTCCCTGAGCCGCGCTTTCCTGGCCGCGGCCGCCTGGACCGGATGCGAGTGGCTGCGCGGCACCACGCTCTTTAATGGATTCGGCTGGAACGGCCTGGGCGTGGCGCTGCATGAAAACCGCGTGCTCATCCAGGCGGCGGACCTCGTGGGTGTCACAGGGCTGTCTTTCCTGCCCGTCTTCATCGCCTGCACGGCATGGAACACCCTGACGCGCGTCGTCCGCGTTTATCAAGGCGCGGGCTCCTGCCGCTCCCGGCTCGACTTTACCCTGGCCATGCTGCTGCTGCTCGGCGCCGCTGGATACGGCATTCAAAGGCTCGGCCAGCCAAAGGGTGAGACAGTGACCGTGCGCGCGGTGCTCGTGCAGCCGAACGTGGCGCAGGTGGACGCCTGGACCGGCCGTGTGGATGAGCAGACCTACAGCCGCCTCCACGACTTCACCCGTCTCTACGGCGAGGCGCGGGACGGCGTCACCCACACCGACCTCGTCATCTGGCCGGAAAGCGCGCTGCCGCGTCATTTTAACGAGGATGCGGAGGGACACGCGGCCTTCTTTGACAGCCTGCTCAAAGCGGGTGACTTCAGCCTTCTCACCGGCACCGAGATGCATGACGAGCAGTCCAGCCATGTCTCAGCCCTGCTCATGCGCGGGAGCGCCGCGAACCGGCAGCAATATGACAAAGTGCATCTCGTGCCTTTTGGCGAATACCTTCCTTTCCGCACCATTCCTCCCTTTTCCTGGCTGCGCGGCGTGCTGCCCGGCGACTTCGATCCAGGCGTGAAAACCGAGCCTCTGCGACTTGAGAAACCGGCTGTGGAGATCATCCCGCTCATCTGCTTTGAGGACACTGTCGGCAGGCTGGCGCGGCGCTTCGCGCGTCCAGGTCCGCAAATGATCGTGAACCTCACCAATGACGGCTGGTTCCTGCAAAGCCGCGAGACCGCCGTCCACCTCGCCAATGCCAAATTCCGCGCCATCGAGCTGCGCCGCCCGATGGTGCGCGCCGCCAACACCGGCGTCACCTGCTTCATAGACACCCTGGGCCGCGTCACCTCTCGACTCACCGACCCCGAAACCGGCGGCACCTTTTTGGAGGGCTGCCTGCCCGGTGAGGCGCATGTGCCCGCTCAGGGAGAAATGACCTTCTATGCCCGCCACGGCGACGCCTTCTCCATCCTCATGCTCCTGGTCTGCGCGGCTGCCGCCGGCATCGAGCGCTGGAGAAGCCCGCGCGGCGTCAACAAATAGAAACCGCGCGCTCTTAAGCGCCCCGCCTGCTCAGCGCGCGCGCATCGCGCGCACATGGGCGAGCGCGGCGGCCTGCATGAAAGCTGTGGCAGCAGGTGTGTTGGTGTGCCCTGCGAGCGGGTCGGCATGCAGGGTTTTGGGCACGGTCAGGGCGTTCCATGCCGCATAGACGCTGCTTGGCGGGCATGTGGTGTCTATGAAACCCACTGTCACCGCCGCGCCACGGCAGCGCGCGCGTGCGGCAAAGTTCACGCAGTCAAAGTAGCGCGCGGCCTCCAGTGAGGCAGGCATGGGGGTGCCGTTTTCGTCGAGAGCCGCCAGCTTCGGCCAGCCGCAGACACGCCCCGCCTTCATGCCGGTGTGGTCGCACCCGGCGGGCACGCCCGCGCAGATGAAAGTGACGCGCGCGTCCAGCCCGGCGGCGGCGAAGGCCTGGAAGCCGCCCTGGCTGCTGCCGTAAACGATGAGGGTCCGGCCATCCCACTCCGGCCGCGCCGTGAGGAAGTCCAGCGCGCGGATGACGCGCAGAAACATGCCTTTGAAATATACCTGGTCGCGATTTTCACGGCCGCGCGCCCGGTAGTCCTTCAAGCCGCCCGCGGCCAGCGCGTCATAGAAGGCGTCCGGCTGCCCGTTGGGGATGCCGTGGGCGTTGATGTCGAGCGCCAGCATCCCGCCCTCCCTCACCGCCCAGGAGAGCACGCCGGTGCTGGCGCTGCGCACTCCAGCGCCATGCACGGTCAAAATGGCGGGCAGGCTTTTCGGCGCCGCGTCAGTGGGCCTGGCCAGATACCCGGACACGGGCGCGCCGCCGGCGCAATCCACCTGGACATCGAAAAGCTCCACTCCTGGGTTTTGCACAGGACGTGGAGTCAGCTCCGCCTTGGCGGGCACGGCGGCGAGGGCCATTTTCTGCTCCTGCCAAAACGTGTCGAAATCATCGGGCACGGGCATGCTGGGACGCAGCTTTTCAGGATCGAACGCCGCCGCCGCCAGGGCTGTGACACCGCCGCCGCGGACGCGCAGTTGCAGGAAGCCGGGCTCGTCGAGCGTGGCAGTGAGGGTGGCTTTGCCTCCCTCAAGCCGGACTTCCCGCGGCGGGCGCGGCTCGATGCCGTCCTTTGAGAGCACGCAAGTGACGGACAAGCCGGCTGCGGGCGCACCGCCCAGCATGCCCTGGATGGTGAAGGTGACCTCCTCGCCCGGCGCATAGATGGCGCTGGCGCGGTCGGTGGCGGCTTCAAGCACCAGCTTTGGCGGGGGCGGAGCAGGCTGCTGCTTCCCGGGAGCGGCGGGTTTGGGCGACGGCGCGGCGGTTTCCTGGGCGGAGAGGGCCAAGACCCATGCAAAGGCGGGGACGAGGAGGGAGAGGTGATTCATCACGCCCTCGAATGGCATCATCGGGATGGATTTGCCAGCCGATTTGTTTTTCCACAGATGAAGCCGCCGCCCGGGCGCGCGCAGCCGGGCCGCGCCCCGGCTCAATCCGCCGCCGCCTCAGGGCCGCCGCCGCGCGCGCCGCCCACTGTCTGCGGGGCGATGCGCGCGCGCCAGATGTAGCGCTGAAAGAGCACCTTCACACTGGCGGTCATGGGCACGGCGAGGATGGCGCCGAGCAGACCGCCGAGCAGAAGCGTCCACACAAGCACGCTGGCGATGACCGTCATTGGATGCAGCCCCACGGCCTCGCCGACGATGCGCGGCGTGATGAAGAAACCGTCCACCTGCTGCACGACGATGAAGATGGCCGTGACGGCAAGCGGCATGGCCCACCACGGATCACCGGGAATGAGCGCGCTGCCGCCCTGCACGGCCCCGATGATGACGGCGGGGATCCAGCACAGGGCGATGCCGAGATACGGAATGATGCCCAGCACGCACAGAGCCAGGCCGATGAGCAGCCCGAAGTCCAGGCCGATGACCACCAGGCCGATGCCGGTGGCGATGCCATTGATGAAACTGACAAAAAGCTGCCCGCGGAAGAAGGCGATGAGGTAGCCGTTGATCTCGTTGAGGCAGTCCACCACCTCGTCCTTGAAGCGGCTGGCGCGCAGCGGCAGGTAGTCGGACCATTGCTCCTGGATCTTCGCGCTCTCGATGAGGAAATAATACAGATAGAGAGGCACGATGATGAGCGAGAGCAGGAAGCCGAAGACGCCGAGGAACCCGCCAAAGGTGGACTTGACGACTTTCCAGGCGTTCGCCAGCACAGTGGGCAGCGCGGTGCGCACCCACTCGCCGGTCAGCAGCGCTTTGAAGTCGAACTCCTCCAGGGCCCCCGTGCCGGCTGCTTCGGGCGCGACATCAACTGGGGTTGTCGCACCGGCAGCAGGAGCGCTGGCGGCGGGCTGCGTGGATGCCTCGACAGGAGCGGGAGTGCTTTCAGCTTTCTTCAGATCCGCCTCCAGCTCGCGAGCAGTCGTGTGCGGAATCAACTCGATGCCATACTCTTTCTCTATGCGGGTGGAGAACTCCAGCACGGCCTTGCTCGCCGTCACGGTGTAGGCCGGCACTTTCTTCACGAGCGCCGCCGTCTGGCCGGACACCTTCGGCACCACCCACCAGGCCAGCCCGAAGATGGCCAGCGAGAAAACCGCGAAGGCCACGAGCACGGAGGACTGCCGGCTCATGCCCTTGCGCTCCAGCCACTCGACGCCCGGCTCCAGAAGGTAGGCCAGCACGCCGGCCACCGCGAAGGGAGTGAGGATCGGCTGCAAAAAGGCGATGACCTGCGTGCCCAGATACACAAAGCCGATGGCAAGCGCGCCAATGACGGTGACGGACAGGGCCGTGACCGCCGTCCACAAGGTGTTGCGCTGAAAGACCGTGGGCAGATTTTTCATGGCAGGGCTATAGCGGCGGGGCGCGCCGGGTGGAACTGGAATTTTCCGCTGATTTTGCAGTTCGCGCATGGGGACGCGCGCGCGGCGGGCGCCTTGCGCCTTTACGGCCCGCGTCCGCCGCTTAAATGTCGGCGCATCCCCCCATGCTGCAAATCCCTGACCATCCCTTCCGCGCCTTCATCTTCGACTGCGACGGCACCCTCGTTGACTCCATGCCTCTGCATTTCATCGCCTGGACGCAGAGCCTGCGGGCGCACGACGCGCCTTTCGACTTCACCGAGGAGTTTTTCTATTCCACCGCCGGCGTGCGCGAGCATGACATGGTGCGCCGCCTCAATGCCATGCACGGATGCGCGCTCGACCCCGACGGCGTGGCGGAGACCAAGGCGGAGATTTTCATCAAGCTCGTGCCGCAGGTGACCGTCGTGCGCCCGGTGGCCGACTTCGCCCGCTCGCTGCACGGGCGCGCGCCCATGGCCGTGGCCTCCGGCAGCGAGGAGCCCATCGTGCGCGCCTGCCTGGAGGCGAACGAGTTGATCCACCTGTTTGAAACCATCATCACTCCGCGTGATGTCGCCAAAGGCAAACCCGCCCCGGACATGTTCCTGCTGGCCGCCGAGCGCCTTGCAGTGCCGCCGGAGGACTGCCTGGTGCTGGAGGATGGCATGGCCGGCGTGGAGGCGGCGAAAGCGGCCGGCATGCAGTGGGTGTTCATCCCGCGCACGCTGCGCTGAGGGTTCGATTGCGTCTTGCGTTCATGCGGCGCGGCGGCACCATGACCCGCCATGAAAAAGATCCTCGTCGCTCTGTTCTGCCTGGCCGCCCTCGTGCTCTCCGGCGCGGGAGCCGCCTCATGGTGGGTCATGCGCCAGATGGGGCCGGACATCTGGGTCCAGCAGGCGGAGAAGAACTGGAACTGCCGCGCCCAGATTGACGAGGCCTCGCTGAACCTCCTCACCAGCCCGGCCACCCTCGTCTTCAAAGGCGTCCACCTGGCCCGGCGCGACGCCGAGGCGGACAAGCCCCTCCCGGAGCGCGCCCGCATGGAAGCCGCCACGGCTGACATTTACATCGCCGAGCTGCGCCTCGAAGTGAGGCTGGAGGACTTGCTCAAAAAGCGCGTCCACGTCGAAAATCTCGCCATCATCGAACCCGTCATCCGCGAGACCCAAACTCCCGACGGCAGCACTCTTGAGGCGCTTTTCAAAAAGCCCCGCTCTGAAAAAACCACATCCAACGCGGCCGCCGCTGCCACCGCAAACACCGCCCCTTCCCCTGCCCCGCCGCCCGCTTCCGCGCCAGCCGCGCCGGAGCAATCCCTGCCGCTGGACGAAGACCCCGCCGCGTTCAGCTTCGCCCTGGCCGCCGCCCGCATTGAGCGCGGCTCCTTTTTCATGAACACCAAGGACACCACCGTCCAGGTCACCGGCCTCGACTACAGCATCAGCGGCCTGGACATGGACACCCTCAAGCCCGGTGACGAACTCGACACCGCCATCAAGGCGCATGTCGCCGTCACCGGCATGACGCGCATCCAGGGCGTCAAGCGCAAGGCTGAGATCGCCCTGCTCGATCTCACCGGCGAGGGCAGGATCACCCCTCTTCACCCGCAGACTCGCGAGTGGAAGCCCTCCGCGCTGCTCACCCTCACGCTCGCCAAAGGCTCCATCCTCGGCGGGCAGCAGACCATCGGCGACGCGGCGGGCAAGGATCTGCGCAAGCTTGAGGAGTTCGGCATTGACCTGGCCCCCGTGCCCATTGGCGGCCCGCTCCAGCAGGACGCGCCCATCCAGGCGCGCTGGGTCAATGGCGCCCTCATCCTGCCGCAGGGCTGCCTTTTCGTCTTCCCCGACTACGAAGTGGCGCTCGCGCCCAAGTCCTGGCTGGACACCGGCAGGGACACCCACGAACTCGACATCCGCCTCTCCTGCGGACCCGAGCTCCAGGAGCGCCTCCACACCGGCATCGCCGGCGCCCGTCTTGGCAGGGACTTCGCGCGCGGCCTCATCGCCGCCCTTTCCGACAAGCGCGGACGCCTCACCTTCGACATCAAATCCCGCGGCTCCCTCTCCGATCCCAAGGTCACTCCCGACACCGACCGCGCGCTGAAGAACCTCATGAGCGGCCAGGGCCTCGGAGACCTGCTCAAAGGTTTCCTCAAGTAAGGCCGCGCCGGTCCGCGCGGGAACAGTAATTTTTCCTTGGCCGCAGGCTCCCCAGCCGCTAAATCCGAAGTTCGATATTCGAGTTTTGTTTTTCGAATTTCATTTTTCAAACATCTCCCCCACCCACCACCATGCCCCACGTCACCACCAACGGAATCCAGATGTATTATGAAGAGCGCGGCAGCGGCGAACCGCTGGTCTGCATCATGGGCGTCACCGCGCCCGGCGCCGTCTGGGAGGCGCACGCCGCCGAATGGTCCAAGCACTTCCGCTGCATCCTCGGCGACAACCGAGGCGTCGGCCAGACCGACAAGCCCGAAGGCCCCTACACCACCGCCATGATGGCCGACGACTACGCCGGACTCATGGACGCGCTCGGCATCAAGCAGGCGCGCGTGGTCGGCTGCTCGCTCGGCTCCGTGATCGCACAGCAGCTCGCCCTGCGCCATCCGCAGAAGGTGAAAAGCATGATCCTCATGTGTTCCTGGGCGCGTCAGGACCGCTTCGGCCTTTACACCTGGCAGCACCTCATGAAATGCAAAGCCTCCATGCGCCCCGAGGACTTCATGCACTATGTGCAGATGCTCATCTTCACCAAGCCCTGGTTCGACAACGACGACTGCTGGGAGAACATGCAGCAGGGCCTCAAAGACGCCGCCACCAACCCCGCCCCCCAGCCCGTCCACGCCATGGAGGCGCAGAGCGCCGCCGCCATCACGCACAACACCCTCGGCGAGTTGAAAAACGTCAAATGCCCCGCCCTCGTCATCGGCGGCAAGGACGATGCCTTCACTCCCAAATGGATGAGCGAGGAAGTCGCCGCCGCCATCCCCGGAGCCGACCTCCACCTTTACGACAATGCCGGGCACGCCTTCCACTGGGAATGCCTGAGCGACTTCAACCCCCGCACCACCGACTGGCTGCTCAAGCATTGAGACGCCCCGGCGTCGGATCTCACACACCCGCGGACAAGAGAAGCGGCGGCGCCCAACCCAGGCGCCGCCGCCTCCATGTATGACCGGGAGCAAACCATGCAAAACCCAGTTGTGACAGCCCTGTCCCTCCGTGACAAAGATGGCCCGGTGCTCAACGCGCTCATCCATTCAGCGGCAGGAAACAATGCCCCCACACTTGGGAATACCGTTTTTCTCCTCCACCGTTACACTCTTTCTCAAAAAAAGTTCAACCGCGCCCGGCGAGGGCACCACTGCCAGCCGGCAAAAGGGCGCGATTTGCCGATGTCCGGCGGCCAAAGCGCCTCACACTGCCAGCACGCCGCGAACATGCCGCATGGATTTGCCGAAGCACTCATGCACGAATGACATGGCCCTTTCCACCTTCGCGCGGGCGGCTCCGGGATCGGCATGAATGGCAAAAAGGGTCTCCGCCATTTTTTCGACGGGAGTTTCATCCATCTCCAGCAGCCACTCAGGAAGGCCGATGTCCTGAAACATCCAGCACTTCGGGCTGTGGAACTCGGAGTAGGTGTGGATGATGGGCGTGCCGTTCGCCAGGCCGATGATGGGCGAGTGCGGCTCGTGGCAGATGATGACGCAGGCGCGGGCAAAGATGGCCGCGGCCTCGTCGGCGTTCCAGAAGTACTCGAGGTTCACCACATGCTTTTGGATCTCCGGAGGCAGCGGGTCGTGGATGAGACGCTTGTTGTGGCCCATCTCCTTGATCGTCTCCGGGGCGATGAGCACCTTGTGCCCGGTCTCCCTGACCCAGCGGGTGACCAGCTCGCGGTACTTCGCCGCGCGGCGCTCGTCATCGGCGGTCTGCCGCGGCGTGGGATGCAGGGGATTGAGCTTCTCCGGGCGCGGATCATCCACGCCCGGATACTTGGGCGTGTTGGTGCGGATTTGCACGGTGATGAACTTGCGCTCCTCCAGCCCCAGCTTCCGCATCGTCTCCAGACCGCGCGTGTCATCCCGCACATCAATGCCAAAGCAGCCGTCCGGACCGAACTCCATCACCGGACACTTCACGCCCCCCTTTTTCAGGATGCCGAGTGTCCTGGTCTCGCGCGTGTAAATGAAGGCGGCGCTGTTGAGCAGGTCCAGGCGCTCCTCCGCCCCCTCGCCGCTGACCATTGTCGGGAAGTACGACTGGCCGAAAAGGCCGTAGGGCTTGCCGTGCTTCCGGCAGAACTGCATGAAACTGATGTCCTGGCCCATGCCCGAATTGCGGATGAACAGATCGCATGTCCTCACCGCCTCGTGAAGACGGGCGCTCTCCGGCGTCTCCTTGACCAGGCTGCCCTGGACGATCTCCACGTCCGGGAAGCGCGCCTTCAGCATGGCGGTGACGCGCTCGTCGAGCTTCATCGCCCAAAGCACGACCTTCAGCCCCGGCAGATGCTCCCCGATGATCCGCAGCGTGCCCGGCGTGTGGCCGATGTCGCCGATGTTGACCGTGTCCCAGGCGGATTGCAGGACGAGAGTCTTCGGTCTGCCATCGGCGGCAAAAACAGAACCGCCCAGGGCGGTGGTGACGGCGGAGATGAATTGACGGCGGTTGCGCATGGCTGGGCATTTTAGAGTCGGCGCGCGCGCCGTTTTGGACAGAAAAAAGAACGCGAGGCCGGCAAACGCAGCCCCTTGTGCCATCTCAATGCATGAAGACAAACCGGAAATGCAAATCCTCGCCTCTTGCGCCGGGGGACATCCGTTTCACTATCAGGGAAAACAATGACCGAACTCGCACTTTTCAGACTGCCCGGCGGAAGGGCCTGGCTGGGCGCGGGCCCTTTCGAGGCCCTCGCCGCACCCCCGTCCGCCGGCGGCTGCTTTTATGTCAATGACTTCGACCTGCGCGACCCGCTGCCCTGGAAAAGGCCTGCGCGGCTCGTCGAGATCACTCCCGCCACCCTGCGCTCCCAGGCCGGTTGGAACGGCGCGGAGCCGCCGCGCATCATCTGGGCCAAACCCGTGACCGAATGGTTCAAGATGGCCTTCAGGCGCATCCGGCGGGAGGTTCTCGGACGCCGCCTGGAAAAAATGGTCCCCGTGCTCACCGAGCGCGGCACGATCACAGCCGGGCACCCGGTGCGCCTGCTGGAGCGCGTCATGGAGGCCCCCTCGAACACCTGGGGTTACGCCTTCATCGGGCAGGAGAGCGGCTTTCTGGGCGCCAGCCCCGAGCTGCTCTTCCTCATGCGGGGCGCGCAGATCGAGACCATGGCCCTGGCCGGCACCGCCAAGCCCGGAGACCGGGCCGATTTCCTCAGCGATGTGAAGGAGATCGAGGAGCACGAGATTGTCGTGCGCTACCTGCTGGAGCGCCTCGGCATGCTGGGAGATGTCGTGCGCGAGCCGCGCGGCCTGTGCGAGGCTTCGGGGCTGCTGCACTTCCAGTCCCGGCTGACCCTCGCCCTCAAGTCACCGTCCTCCGCCGACGCCCTCATCCGCCACCTGCATCCCACTCCCGCAGTCGGCTGCCTGCCGCGCGACGAGCACTGGCTGGCGCGCCTGCGCGATTACCGCCAGCAGCTCCAGGTGCCGGGCTTCTTCGGAGCGCCGTTCGGATTCATCGAACCGGGGGCGGACTCGCCTTGCCATGTCATCGTCGCCATACGCGGCATCGGCTGGCAGGGCAGCGAAGCCCAGCTCCCATCGGGCTGCGGCATCGTCAGCGGCAGCGCCTTCGACCACGAATGGCGCGAGCTGCGCCTCAAGCGCGAGTCCGTGACTGGCATGCTCGGTGTTTGAAAACGCGCCGCAGGCTTGATGAGGCGATTCGATGCCAGAGTTCGGCGAACTTTCCTACTTCACCGCTGGTTTTGGCGGCTCGACCGCCAGCTCGTCCTCCGGCACCAGCTTGATCTCGACATCCGCGCCCTTGAGGTGCCTGTCGAAAAAGTTCTGCGTGAGCTCAAGCACGGACGGCTTGACGAAAGCGGGACCGCCGTGGCCGGAGCCGGGGAGGGTTTGCAGCCAGACGGGGACGCCTTGAGCTTTCAATGCCGCTTCGAGCTGCACGCTTTGCGCATACGGCACGAGCGCGTCGTGGGTGCCATGCAGGATGAGAAAAGGCGGGCTGTCTTTGCTGACATAGTGAGCGGGGCTCGCAGCACCGGCCTTTGATTTGTCATCAAGCGATGTGCCGATGAGGCCGGAATACGGGTCACCGGGCGTGTTGAAGGCGAAAACGTTCCTCACGTTTTTGTCCTCGGCTGCCTGCTGCACGACGGTGGAAAAGTCTGCGGGGCCGAAGATGTCGCACACGGCCTGCACGCGATCCGATTGCTCCTCATTGCCGCCAATCGGCGCAAAGGCCTTCTTCCCGCCCGAGGCGCCGACGAGCGCGGACAAATGCCCGCCAGCGGAGCCGCCGATCGCGCCGAGTTTCTCCGTGTCGAAGTTGTATTCCTTGGCGTGTGCACGCAGCCAGCGGATCGCGGCCTGGCAATCCTGGATCTGCGCGGGAAAGACCGCCTTCTGGCTGAAACGATACTCCACGCTGGCGACGGCATAACCTTTGAGCGCCATGCCCGCCACCGGACATGGAAACTTGTTTCCGCCACGCCATCCGCCGCCGTGGACATGCACGATGAGCGGCAGCGGTTTCCCGTCCGGTGTCTCCGGCAAATAGAGGTCGAGCTTCTGCGCCTCATCACCGCCCTCGATGTAGGCGATGTCCCTCTCCATCTTGATGCCGGCGGGCAGTTGATAAGGCTTGGGGTCTTGCTTTGGCGTTTGTGAAAAGACTGCCGTGGCGCAGAGGGCGAGTAGAAGGACAAGCGGTTTCATGACGGGAACAAGAACGCGGAGTGAAGCGATTTCGAGCATGCTTTGAATGACTCCACGCCGCGCTCACCAGCCGAGGAGTGACTTGCGAGGCAGCAGAAACATGCGCCCGGCCTCGTTGCAGACCAGCAGGTTTGGCCCGTCACCTCCGAGCATCGTGCCGACAGCGCCGGTCTCATGCGCGCCGCCGGGCTGGATGATGACGCCGGATTTGTCTCTGAAGGGAACGGGGCGGGCGAACTTCATCTTCGCGTTCGTGCCAGTGTTGAGCATGAGCAAAGGGGTGCCGAGCGTTTTGATGCCGATGCCGGGCATGGGCAGGCCGGTGGCGCGGTCGGGGATGGAGTTGACACGGTTGGTGCCGATGACGAGATCGAGATGGCCGTCCTGGTTCCAGTCGAATAGATCCAGTTTGGCACGACCGCTTTTGCCGCCGACTCCACCACTGCAGCCGATGGGCTTGCCACTTTCCTGCGGGAGCTTGCCACCATCCTCGACATTGTAATCATCAATGCGCCAGTAGAGATGGAAATGGTCCTCGCCATCCACGATCACGAGAGCGACGCGGTCGCCAATGCGGGCCGCGGCGGGACGGCAGCGCCACATGCCGTGGAGATTGATGCCGTCGCAATAGAGCGGCCGGGCGGGGTCGAGCCTGGGTTCGGTCCTGGTGCCGCGATTCAAATAGACGTGGTAGTCGCCGGTGATGTCGCCGGTGACGAGGTCGGGAAGACCGTCGCCATTCCAGTCGAAGGCGTTCGGGGAAAGGTAGCCCCAGCGCGCCTCCTGCAGGCCCTGGAGGCTGCCGGAGTAGCCGGCCTGGACATGAATGTCGCGCCCGCCGGCCTGGACGCGCGTGGCGGGCAAAAAGCGCGGCGATTCGTTGCCGCCGGTGTTTTTGAAAAAGAGCACGAAACCCTCGGAGTTGCCCGCGAGGATGTCGAGCGCGCCGTCGCCATCCCAATCCACGGTGGTTGGCGAAGGCAGGGTGCCCGCGTAGAGATCGGCGTTTTCCTGGAGCACGGAAACCGGCCCGGAAAAAACCGGCGCTCCTGTCGCCGCCCATTCACCGGTGAAGCGGTAAAAATACAGCGACCCCTCGCCGCAGGCGATGAGGCCGCCGGGGTAGGCGCACACGCTGGGGTTGATGCTGGGATGGCGCAGCGCGTTGCCATCGGGCCCGGCGACGAGGCGCTTCTTTTCAAGATCGAAGCCGCGCTCCGCCTTGTTGCGGTAATGCACGAGATTGCCCTGGCGCGAGCCGGTGATGAGGTCGCGCTCGTGGCCGGGGCCGAGGTCCACGGCGGTGAGGTCGTGCATGGAAAAATAGACCTCGTTTTTGGTGGCGGTGATTTGCTTGACCTGGCCGTCGGCGCTCCAGCCCATGAGGTAGCGGTAGCGCAGCCCGCCGGTGGCGATGCCGGAGGAGTTGTAGGGCCGCCATTCCTCGGTCCAGGGATGGCCGGGCGTGCCTTTGGCGCCGTTGGAGAGTTCGAAGGCGAGGTCGTGCGTGCCGTCGCTGTTGAGGATGACGCCGAGGCTGGCGGGGGATTTGATTTCCGCCGGCAGCCTGACACGTTGGGTCTCGCGAAAGGCCAGCGCGGAGCGGTCGAACTCGGTGGTGACGAGATGCTCCTTGCTGATCCAGAGGCCGGTGATGGCGCCGTCGGGATTTTGGAAGATGCCGCCCTTGTCTTTGAAGTCGCACCTCACCTCGACGGGCCGGGCAAAGACGGGCGCGCCATTTTCCGCCGTGTCCACCCAGCGGAAAAGATGCACCGCCTGCGGGCCGCCGTAACCGGCAACAAAAAGGTCGGGCATTTTGCCGCCGAAGACATTGGCGTGGCCGAGCACATGATGATGCAGATTGACCAGGGCCAGCGGACCGCGCCCCTTCTCCGCGGCGGACGGCAGCGCCTTCGTTCCCTGCGGCAGATGAGGCTGCGCCCCGCATTGGCAGGCGAGAAGGATCAACAACGCGGCGGCGGAACGCTTGAATGAGGAGGACATGGTTCGGGACAGCTCGGGCAGGCGGAGTGAACGGAAGCCGCGCGCGCGGACTCACAAGCGGGGATGGATGCCCATTCATGCCGCGGATTGACGATTTTTGGCCTGAGCCGCGCTCATGCCGCGGCGGATTTCCCGGCAAAAGAAGCGCCGCAAAATGGCGGCGCGCCGTATTCGACTTTGCCCTTGGCGCACCCCCTCTTTATGATGACCTCCACCATGTCCACCGTTCAGACCACGGCCGCCGGCCGCAAGTTCCCGAAGTTCGATCTCTACCGTCTCCTGCACACCGTGTTCGAGCCGGTTTTCGGGCGCAAAATCTGCATCCTCATTGACCTGCCGGAGCTCGCCGAGGCCAAAGACATGGCTTTCCTGAAAAACCCCGCCCGCGCCATCCAGCGCCGCGCCCACGACTACTTTTACAAAGGCCTGCATGGCGGTGTCATGGACGAGCTGGCGCTCTCAGGCGGCGAGATGTTCGCCTACCTGCAAACCGGCGGCAGCAATCTCGATCTGCCCGACGAATGCGCCGACATGCGAGGCGACCGCCTCAGCCTGGAGCGCGATGTCTATCCGAACTACGACATCATTCTCTGCATCTCCACCTTCTCCGCCACCGCGCCGCTGACCGCCTTTGCCAGACAATACGGCTTCCGCGGAGCCACCCTGCACGGGCTGAACGACATCATCCTCAACAGCGGCCTGGCCGTGGATTACAACATCGTCAGCCGCGACGCGGAAAAACTCCGCCAGGCCATGACCCGCGCCGACCGCGTCGAAATTGACTTCGCCCTTGAGGATGGCGAGGTGCTCACCGCCCGGCTGGAACTCGGCGGCCAGGAGGCACAAAAAAGCCACGGCCTCTGCCGGGGCGACACTCCCGATGTGGCGAACCTGCCCGCTGGAGAAGTGTACTTCGTGCCCAAAAGCGCCGAGGGGCAGTTCCCCATGAAATACGAGGACGGAACCCTGGGCAGGCTCATCGTCACCGGCGGGCGCATCATCCGCAGCGAGTTGATCGCGGGCGACCCGGCTGTCATTGACGCGCACAACGCCCGCCTCCAGGACGACCCGATGACCGGCGTCCTCGGCGAGCTCGGCTTCGGCACGCAAGTGCTGCCCGTCTCAGGCGCCGACATCCAGGATGAAAAAGTGCTCGGCACCTGCCACCTCGCCACCGGGCGCGACGACCATCTCGGCGGCCACATCACGCCCGACCTCTTCAAGCGCCGCCAGAACGCCACCCACGACGACATCCTCTTCGCCCCGCACAAGACGCCGAATTTTGACATCAAGCAGGTGCGCATGACACGCGGCGCGCAGCACGAGATTCTCATCGAGCACTTCCAGCCCTCCCGGTATCTGCTCGAAGCGCTCGCGGAGGAATGACCCCGCGCATCAGCGGCCCAGCACGCCTTTGAGCACCTCGATGCAGCGCTCGTTCTGCGGCATGGTGCCAATGGAGATGCGCACCCACTCCGGCAGCTTGTAGGCGGCCATGGCGCGCACGATGACACCTTTGTCCATCATGGCTTTGAAGACCGCGCCGCCGTCGCCCACCTTCACGAGCACGAAGTTCGCGTGGCTCGGGATGTATTCGAGACCCATCTCACCAAACTGCTTCTGCAGGTAGGCGCGGCCCTCATCGGTGATGCGCTTGGTTTTCGCCTGATGCTCCTCGTCGAGCAGGCCGGCCAGCGCGCCCGCCTGGGCGATGGAGTTGAGATTGAAGGGCTGCCGCGTGCGCTGAAGCACGTCAATGAGCTCCTTGTTGGCGATGCCGTAGCCCACGCGCGTGCCGGCCAGGCCCTGGATCTTCGAGAAGGTGCGCAGCACGACCACCTTGCGCCCTTCGCGGACGTATTTGAGCGTGTCCGGCGGGTTGTCGAGGAACTCGTAATAGGCCTCGTCAAACACCACGACGACATGCTCCGGCACCTTGTCCATGAAGCGGTCAATCTGCTCCTGCGTGACGAGCGTGCCCGTCGGGTTGTTGGGGTTCGCAATGAAGACCTCCTTCGTCCGCGGCGTGACCGCCGCGGCCATCGCGTCAAGATCATGCACATAACCGGGATCGGGCACCTCGATGGTGTCCGCGCCGAAGACCTTCGCCATGAGCTTGTACACCAGGAAGGCGTGCTCGGCGGTGATGATGTTGTCTCCGGGTTTGAGGAAGGCGTGGCCGATGAACTCGATGACCTCGTTGCTGCCGCAGCCCATGATGAAGTTGCCCATTTCCAGGCCGAACTTCTCCGCCAGGGCGTTGCGCAGCTTCCAAGACGCGCCGTCCGGATAGATGTGGACCTCCTCGACCGCCTGTTTCATCGCCTCGACGGCCTTCGGACTCGGACCCAGCGGGTTTTCGTTCGAGGCCAGCTTGATGATGTCCTCCGGCCTCAGTCCGAGTTCCCTGGCCACATCTTCGATGGGTTTGCCGGGTTCGTAGGCGACGAGGTCTTTGAGCTGCGGGTTGGCGTGGTTCCAGATGGACATGAGCGGGGGGTTTTCTTTGGCGGGGAAACGCGCGGTGGCAAGGAGTACGAAATTCGAATTTCGAGCCGCGCCCGGCGCGGCCCTGGCGCAGTCCGCCTACTCCCTGCGCACCGCCTCGATGAGACGCCCGCGGACAGCGGCCTGCACGGCGAGCGCGCAGGCCAGGATGCCGAAAGCCAGCACCCCGGCCAGCAGCAGCCCCAGGAATGCCAGGGGCAAATCCCCGCCGCCCTGCCTGAGCGCGGGCCACACGGCCAGCAGCGCGCTCACCACCCCGATCAGCAGCCCGGCCAGCAGCAGGAAGACATGCTCCCCCAGCACCATGCGCCGCAGAGCGCCCGGCAGGAAGCCCACCGCCTGCATGAGGCCCAGCTCGCCTTTTCTCTCCAGCACATGACGGGAGACGAGGATGCCCAGCCCGGCGGTGCCGAGCAGCACGCCGAGTCCGCCAAGCACGGTGAAGATGCCGATGTAGGTGTTCTGCACGCTGAGATACGTCTCCAGACGCTGGCGCGCGGGTTCCAGCGCCAGGCCGCGTTTTTCGAGCTGGCGGGTCAGGTGCGCGGCCACCTCCCCCGCGCGCTCCGGCGCGGTCTCGATGAGGAAAAAGCGGTAGCCCGCCGTGTCAGGGTAGGCCTTCAAAAAAGCGTCCTCGCCGAGGATCATCTTCCCCTGGAGCACGGAGCCGGCCAGCATCCCGGCGAGCCGCACGCTCCATGCGCGGCCCGCGCCGTCCTGATACTCCAGCGCGTCTCCCATGCCGATCCCCAGGCCCCACATGGCGGTGGCCTGGTCGGCGATGGCGGCCTGAGGCTCTGCGAGCGCCTCCCAGTTTCCCGAGGCAAAGCGGAAGCGCCCGGCCAGCAGCGCCGGGTTCACCCCTGCCAGCACGGGCTTCTGCGCGCGGTTCAGGTTCAGGCAGCTCGCGTCATCGCCCTGGCGCACGCGGAAGGGCGCCACGCGCACGCCTTCCATGATCTCCTCATCCAGGCCGAAGGCGTCCCGGCCCGCCTGCGTGTTCAGGTCCTCATACACCGGCAGAGAAGACTCCCCCACCAGGGTGAAGCCGCCGGTGCCGGAGTCCTTGCGCGCGGCATCCCCGGCGCTCATGCGGAAGGCGTTCACCGCCGTGACCAGGAAAATGCCCGCCGCCATCATGCCCATGACCGCCAGGCTGCGCGAAGGCCGGCGCGCCAGGTTCCGCAGGCCGATCTGCGCCAGCGAGTCCGCCAGCCCGCGCGGGCGCCGCAGCCATTGGCGCGCCAGGGACAGCCCGGCCATCAGCAAAAGCAAACCGCCGCCGAAAAACATGCCCGCCACCGCCTCCGCCGACGCGGCGGAGGCGCCGCCCGCCAGCAGCGCCGCCGCGCCCGCCAGCCAGAGCGCGGGCATCCAGCGCCGCCAGCCCCGCCAGCCCGCCGCCGGGCGCGCGGCGGCCTCCGCCTCCGGGTTGTGGCCGCCGAGCAGGTCGCGCGCGGGTTTTTGAAAGAGCCGCCTGCTGCTCCAGGCCAGCACCATGAGCAGGACCAGCACCGCCGCCGCGCCCGCCGCCGCCTTGGTCCCCGCCCCGCCCGCGTAGATGAGCGGCAGCCCCTGGGCCGCGCCGGACCACGCGCCGCCCAGCCCCTTCAAAGCCATGCGCGTGCAGGCCTCCCCGCCCGGGATGCCGAGCAGCGCGCCGGCGATGGCGACCACGCCCGCCTCCCCCAGCAGGCTGCGCCGCACCTGCGCGCGCGTCCAGCCCGTGGCCAGCAGCAGGCCCGCCTGCGCCGCGCGCCGCTCCAGGGTGAAGAGGAAGAGCAGCGCCGCGAAGATGAGCGCCGCCAGGATGAGGAACAGGCTCAGCCCGATGAACAAGCCGCCGAAGTCCACGCTGCCGCGCGCCGCCGCGCCGGCCTCCGCGCCGAAGTCCCGCGCCACCATGCCCAGGTCCGCCAGGCGCGTCCTGCCCGCCAGTTCGGCGGCCAGCGCCGCCTCGTCCTGGCCCGTGTCCTTGAAGCGCACCGCCGTCAGTTGGCCGAAGCGGTTGCCCCACAGCCGCTGCCCCTCCGCCAGGGGGATGAAGCCCTTCGGCGTGCCCTTGTGGTCGTCCCAGTATTTTTCGTCCTTCTCGCGGATCGCCTTGTTGTCCATCGGGAAGCCGGGGTCCCAGTCCCGGCAGTTGTCCACGTCCGACACGCCGGGGAAAGGCGGCGTCCAGGCCGGCGTGACGGCGGCGTCCTCCATCGGCAGAATGCCGCGCACGGGGAAGCGCGCCGTCTCCTCCCGCAGCTCGCGGCCGTTGCCCACCACGAAGTAGCGCACCTCCACCTCGTCCCCCGCGGCCAGGTTTTGGTCCTCCGCCAGCCACTGCGTGACGAGCATGCCCCCCGCGCCCTCCCCCGGCAGGCCGGCCGGCTCCGCGTCCACCGCCGTGATCATGGAGTAAGGCGTGGCCCCCTTGGCGGACTTGACGCCGTTGACCAGATAAGTCAGCACGCCATGAGCCTGCGGCAGCGCCGCCAGCAGGTCCCGCGCCACCGCGTCATCCAGGAACACGCGGTCGGTGCTTACCTCCCAGGAGGGCGCGGGCTTGTCCGCGCGCGCCAGCTTCAGGGAGAGATCCGCCAGCGTCTTCGCGGACTCCAGCCTCGCGTCCAATGCCCCCGCGTCCGGCTCGCGGGAGAGCAGCGCGTTGACGCGCCCCTCCATCTCGATCTGCGTCTGCAGGTCCGCCAGCGGCACGAACACCGAGTCCGGCGCCGTCTGCGAGGCGGCGAGCTGGAAAGTGCCGAAATCCTCCGCGCCCACGATCACCGCCACCTCGCGGCGCAGCGTCACCTCCTCGTTCGTGCTGCCGGAGAGCGGCGCATCGCGCGAGATGGCGCTGGGCCTCTCCAGCCGCACCAGCACCGTGTCGCCCGGCTGCGCCCCCAGCTTCCGCGCCAGCGCCGCGCTCACGCCCACCTGGCCGCGTTCGAGACGCACCACCCTGCCGGAGGGGCCGGTCCTCCAAAACTCATCCTCCACACCCAGCACCTGCGCCCCGTTCACCCGCGCCTGCGCCGAGGCCGCCGACACCGACCCCGGCGCCACGATCAGCGGCGCGGCGCCGACGGCGCGGGCCAGCTTCTCCGTGAACCAGCGGTCCCCGCCCGGCAGCCCCGTGCGCGCCTGCCCCAGCCGCAGCTCCGCCACCCGGCGCAGACTGGCGCGCACCGAGTCCCCCACCAGCATGGACCCGCTCAGGATGGCCGAGGCCAGAAACGCGCCCAGCAGCAGACCCAGGTGCCCGCGCCAGTAATGCCGCGCCGAGGCCAGGATGAACGAGAAAAACGACATGCGCCCACTCAGACACAAGCCGCCCCGTGTGCAAGCGGGCACATGCCCCGCCCCGCCGCCGGAGGAATTCCCCCTTGCGCGCCTGCCGCCTGCCGCCACCCTGGCGGGATGAAGACGCCACTCCTCCGTCATTCACCCGCGCGCGCCCGGCTTGTTTCCTGCTTTGCCATCCCGGCAGCCCCCCTTGCCGCCGCCGCGGCTCATGCCGCCCCCGCCCGCTGAGCACCCG
>DDQZ01000013.1:0-46130 GCA_002343505.1 Verrucomicrobiaceae bacterium UBA2429
GAAAAATGAAACTATACCACTACCCGATTTTCTTCAATTCCTCGCGGCGGGTCTCTTTGGCGATGCCGCTCATCTTTTGAATCCAGATGGCCGTCGGCGTGATGACCACGCGACCTTGGTGATGATTCGGTTTGTTCGTGTCGCGGCAGACAAACCCGATCTGCGGCGAGGGGCCGAGCTTGAACTCGCCGGTCAGCACATAATCGCCGAGGTCAACGATGTGCTCGCACACGGCCTCGTGGCCGTTCGGGCGCTTCTCGCTCGGGCCTTCCTGCACGGCATAGGCGGCACCCTCTTTGATGCTCCAGGTGCCGATGCCGCCGCGCCAGCCATCCGTGCCGGGTGTTTTCTCTTTGGCGAACGATTCCGGCTTATCAAAGGCCTCGGCGGCGATGAGTTTGTCCGGCTGGCAGGTCTGCGTGACGGGCGGGGTTGGATCAGCGGCCAAGGCTAGTGAAGAAGCAAAGAAAAGGGCGTTGAGGATGGTCTTCATGGGATGAGATGATGTCGGCGTGCCTTCCAATAGGTCGCGAGGTGGTAAACGAGACCGCAACTGGCGTTGTGCAGGTAATCAAAGCTGCCGAGCAGATTTTGCAGCGCTGCTTGCTGCTCAGTCGTGAGTTTCGGCGAATCGATCATGAGCAAAATGAGCGCGGATTCGCCTGCTTCACGCGTGAGATGCCAGATTTCACGAAACGGACCCCATTGCGGGTTTGGGTAGCCTTTTTGGTTCTTCCACTCCGGAACCGTTCGCCAGTCGGGGCCGAGCATTTTCATCTCTTCGGGGCTCTTTTTCGCGATCTGGGCCAAAACGCTCGTGAAGCGCTTCGCGGCGAGGTCTCGCACATGGAGCATGTGCGTGTGGATTTGCGCTTTGAGGGCCGAATCGGGTTCCAGTTCATGCAAAAGCTCCAGCGAGCATTGCATCTGGAGCAGCGCATAGGCTGGCTTGTTCTCAACGGGGCTTGCAGACTGCGCAATGGCCTCCGCCGCATACTTTCGCCATTCCACGCGATAGCGCTCGTTCTTCGTCACATCCCACGCAGCCGCGTAAATCATCGGCAAACGCGCCGCTTCATGCGCCTGCACCTTCCACATGCGGCAGATGCCCAGCGGACAACGCATGCCATCGGCGCGGCAGAAATCGAAGTCGTTCTCCGGAGTCACGAACTCGATCATGCGCTCGGCCACATCGGCGAGAATGACGCGGATTTGCTGCTTCGTGACCTCATCGCACAACGGGCTGTGATAATACTGCCACAGACCATGCACGAAATGCGTCACCTGATCGCGAGACGAGTTGATGTAGGTGCTCCTGCCATCCTCTGGACACACATTGCGCGCCACAAAGCCCTTCACGCCATGCGCCGTGACGCAGCGTTTCAGCCCGGCGAAGACGTTGGCGGCATTTTCACGCAGCGATTCATCATTCGTCACCGCAAAACGATCACACAGCACACTGAGCATCGCCCCGCCGAGGATCGCACCGTCCTCCATGCCTGTGCTGTAGCCGCAGGGATTCGGATACTGCCGCCTCACCTCCTCCGCCGTCGGCAGATGCGCCTGCTCCTTGCCTTTCTCGTAGCTGCTGAGGTAGTCGCCAAACGTCTGGACCTTGGGCAGATAGAAGCGTGACCATACCACATGCCAGGCTTGGTCGATGTTTTCCGCATTGCCCAGCGCCTGAGTTTGGCCGCAAAAAAGCGGAAGGAGAGCCAAAAGAAGAAGTTTGGTCTCTCTCATGAAAAGTGTGAGGTGTCGGCTTCAAAATGGGATTTCGTCATTGTCGTGGATGGTTTCGATTCGATGGGCTTTATCAAGGGCATTTCCGGCCGCCTCTTGATGCGGAGTGGCCTCGTCCTCCAGGCCTTCGGCGATGAGCAGTTGGGCGACTTTTTCCTTCTTCGCGGCGAAGGCGCGGAGGTCGGCGATGCGCTGGAGTTGCTCGGGGGTGAGGGCTATGCGGAAAAGCAAACTGCCCTTGGGCCGGACTGTGCAGGACGACACATCATGCTGTGGCTTCACTCAGCAGCACTTCCGCCGGGATTTTAAGGCCGCGATTCAAAGCCCGGATCATGCCGATGCTGAGCGGGCGCTTGTGGTTGAGCACTTCGGACACCCGGTTCTTGCCTGGGAAATACTGCACCAGATCTTTTTGCTGAAGGCCTTTCTGCTCCATGCGGAATTTGATCGCTTCTACCGGATCGGGCATGTCGATGGGGAAATGCTCCTGCTCGTAGCGTTCCACCAGCAGGGACCACAGTTCGAGTTCCTCCTCCTTGGCCGTGCCGGGCTTGGCATCCATCAGGCTCTCCACGCGGGCCAGGGCCTCCGTGTATTCCTCCTCAGTTTTGATGATTTTCGGTTTCATGGGCTAGATGGCTGTGGCGTCGATCTTGTCGTATTCGGCGTGCGTGCCGACAAAGCGGATGAAGACAATGCCGGTGTTGTAGTGGATTTTCACGATCAGACGGTAGCTGTTCCCTTTGATGTTAAACACCACCCGGTTGCCGGGCAGGATGTCGGCAGACGGGTAGCGGCTCTTGATTTCCTGCGGCCCCTGCCAGCGGGCGGCCACGGCTTCGTGAAACCAAGCCTCCAGGGCGGACTTGCTGTCGGCGTGCTGTTCATAAAAGTCGCGGAGCGTTTTGCGGGCGATGACCCTCATGGGCAGAATCGAGGTTTAAGGCTTAAAATCAAGAACGAAGTTCCCATCATGGGAACTTCGTCAATGATTTCAAAAGGGGATGTCGTCTTCATCTCCCGACTCGATGAAATCGGCCTGACGTAGAGCGCTCAGCGCTGCTTGCTGATGTGGGATGGCGTCGTCGTGCATTTCTTCAGCGATGAGAAACTGAGCGACTTTTTCCTTCTTGGCCGCAAAGGTGCGCAGGTCGCTGATGCGCTGGAGTTGCTCGGGGGTGAGGGTGGGCTTGGGCGGCGCGGGTGGTTGCTCGCCGCTGAGGTGGCGGGTGGCGCGAGTGTTGAAGGTGATGAGGCCGATCTGGGCGAGCTGCTGGAGGCTCTGCCAGGTGGGTTCGTCGAGGACGTGGAGCTTGGGGGTGTTGCCCTGCCACTGGTTCTCGTGGAAGAGGGCGCTGACGGCGGCGCTGCGGGAGGTGTCTCGCAGCACGGTGAGGAGGACGGGGCTGGATTCGCCGGGCAGCATGGCTTCCTGGCAATGGAGAAGGCTTTGACCTAGCACGCTAGTGACACGCTCCGCAAAAACGAGCGCGGGATCACTCGGCGGCGGCTTCACTTGCGGTGTGGCGGGTGAGGCGGGCGTTTCGCTGATGAATTGTTTCAACCGGGCGAGGTTGGCGTCGTTGCCACGCTTGAGCCTGGCTTTGGAGAGGGATTCCTCGCTGCCGTCGAGCACGCCTTCGGCGAGGTTTGCCTTGGTGGCGAGGGTGTCGAGCATGGCGGACTCGATGGTGTTTTCAGCGACGAGGTTGATGACGGTGACGGGGCGCTTCTGATGCTTGCGCCAGGCGCGGGCGATGCGCTGCTCCAGCCGCGCGGGATTCCACGGGAGGTCGCAGTTGATGACGACGCTGGCGTTTTGCAAATTGAGGCCCACACCGCCGGAGTCGGTGCTGAGGAAGAGCCGGCAGGCCGGATCATTGCGGAAGGCCATGATCTCGGCGCGGCGTTTTTGCTGCGGCACAGAGCCAGTGTGCCAAGCGAATCCGATGCCGTTTTTCTCCGCCCAGGCGCGGACTTTTTTCAACATGCCTTCCCATTCGGAGAAGATGATGACTTTCACGTCGGGGTCGGCAAGGGCTTCATCGAGGATGCCGGCGAGTTCGTCCATCTTCGGACAGTCCTGGCAGTCGTGGCCTTTGATGATGCTGGGCGAGTCGCAAATCATGCGCATCATGCCGAGAAACAGCAGGAGCAGATCTGATTCCTTTTTCGTCAAAGGACGGCGCATGGACTTTTGCACGAGCTGGGACACCTGCTGCTTGACCTCATCATACTCCCCACGCATGGCGGGGGTGAGCTGGATGAAGTGCTGGCGGTCGGTGCGGATGGGCAGCTCGGTTTCGACATCGTGCTTGCGGCGGCGGAGCAGCACGGGGCGCACGCGCTCGCGGAGGGCGGCCAGGTTTTGGTAATCCTTCGGGCGGCCATTCTCGTCGAGCTGGTAGAACTCGCGATTGAAGCGGAAGAGCGGCCCGAGCAGGCTGGGATCGAGGAAATCGACGATGGAGTAGAGTTCGTCGATGCGGTTCTCGATCGGGGTGCCGGTAAGCACGAAGGCGTAGCGGCTTTGCAGGCGCTTGACGGCCTGGGCGGTCTTGGTGGCCCAGTTTTTGATGCGCTGCGCCTCGTCGAGCACGACGATGTCGGGCTTCAAATGCGCGTTGATGTCGAGCGTGTCGGTGACGACCTGCTCATAGTTCACGATGGTGAAAAACGGCGGCTCAGAAGCGGTGTAGGCCTTGAGCCGGGCGGTGCGCGGACCAAAAACGAGCTGGAGGCCGAGGGTGGTGAAGCGCTTGATCTGCTCCTCCCATTCCGTTTTCAGCGAGGCGGGTGTGACGACGAGCACGCGCTTCGCTTTGCCCAAATGATGCAGCAGCGCACACGCGGCCACGGCTTGGATCGTTTTGCCGAGGCCCATCTCATCCGCCAGCAGCGCCCGCTCGCCAAAGGCCAGGTGCAGCATGCCCTCCCGCTGATACGGGTAGAGCGGATGCAGCGTGACGTGCTCGGGATGGCGGCCCTCGACGACGCCGGTCTCGTAGTCACGGCGGAGCTCGCGGCGCTCCTCCGCATGGCGGCGGGATTCGAGAAAAGGCTCCACGTCCTGCGAGATGCGGACTTTTGCCGTGCGGCGGAGCTTTGGCAGGACTTCATGCGAATCACCGATGAGGAAGCCAGCCTCATCAAACAGCGTACGCAACGAAGCAGGCACACGCTTGAGGTCGCGTTCGATACGCAGCCTCTCGCCATCCGGCACGAGATGGAGATGCGGCGAGGAACGTGTTTCCGCGAGCTTGTAGTCTGCCTTGTGGCGGCGTTTCAGCCAGATGAGCGTGGCCTCGACATGCTTGCAGGTGCCCAGCCCGGCGGTGCGGAAGTCCGGGCAGGTGCAGGAAAACGAGCGACTGGCTAGATCGCGAATCTCAACCTGGTAAGTCATGCCGCTGGGGGACTTCACCGCGAAGGTGGAGAAGACCGGATGCTCCGCGTTGAGATTCGAGATGGAGTGTTTTTCTTCCCTCGCCCGCTGAATGCGGCGGAGCACTTCGATCTCATCCGTGCTGCGCCAGTCTCCTGCGGATGGAAGCGGGATGGCTGTGGACTTCTTCTTGGCGCGTTTGGCTTTTCTGGAAGCGGATGTCTTGGGCATGAGGGCGTGAGCTTTGGATAGAAATGAAGCCAGGGCAAATCATGCTCTGTCATTTGACGATGCCAGGAGCCTGTCCTCATAGATCACCACACGCTCCATGCCACGGGTGATGCCGACGTAGATCTGGCGGGTGTGGTCTTGGATGAGTTCGGCGCGTTCTTCGTCAGTGAGGAGCGGGTTGGACTCGGTGGCGATGAGGTCGTCACAGCCGAGGAGGAAGACCACCGGCCTCTCCAGCCCGGTCGCTGCCATGAGGTGAGCCACGCCGATGCTTTCCTCCGGCGCATGATCATCACGCACGGAGCTGGCGGAGTTTGATCCGAGGCTTGTATTGAGGTGCTGCATGACGGTCTGAACAGTCATGGTGCGGCCAGCCACGAGGATGAGGATGTGGCTCGCTGGCATGCCGCTTTGTCGCAAAGCTTTCAAATCGGCGGTCAAGCGACGCATTTGATCCTGTCCCGCTCCTCCAGGCTGCAAAATGGGTGGAATGCCCGGCTCCAGTGTCTCCAGCCATTCAGGCGCGGGAAGGTTCAGCGGCTCGTCCTCTTCAGAAAGCCGGCTGCGGTAAAAATCACGCGCAAACTCCAGGATGGCGCGTGTGCTGCGGTAAGGCTTTTCGAGCTTGTGAGAGCGGCTGCGCACATCCAGGCCCACAGCGCTCCATGAGAGCCTGCGTTTGAGAAAACCCTGCGTGGGATCAGCGCACAAAAAGAGATGTCCGCCAGGTTTGAGAGCCGATTTGAGCAACTCGAACCACACGGGCGCGAAGAACTGCGCCTCGTCGATGAGCAGATGATCAAACTTCTCCGCCAAAAGCGTGGCGGGAGGCTTTTCGCGCACGGTGAGAGGCCACTCGGACCAGTCAGCACGCCCGTTTTGCCGCAGATAGGCGCGGTAACGGTGCAGCAGCTCCAGCAGCTCTCGCCGCTGCCTGGCGCTGAGGCGGGTGCCGCGGCCTTTGCGCTCGGCGGTCAGGTAGCTTTCATCCGCCAGCGCATGATCACACATCCAGCGCAGCTCATCACGCAGCCACTCGGCGCTGAGTTTTTCCAGGGAGGTCATGGGCGAGCGCTCACGCTCGATCCAGCGCAGGATCTCTGGCTCGCTCATCATGTCCCCTGCGGAGCGGGCCACGCGACCGAGCCATTGATTGAAGGTGCAGCACTCCACGCGACTGCCTGCGTGATGCCGAGCCAGGCGGCGGCGGAGGTCATTGATGAGCGGGCGGTTGAAGCTGACGAGCAGCACGCGTGCTTGTGGGAAGTGTGTGGCGAGCAAGGCGGCGCGATGCACGAGCACGAGCGTCTTTCCACAGCCCGCCACGCCGGTGATGACACGCAGGCGCAGATCACGCGCGAGGTTTTCTGCATCAGGATCGGGTTCCAGATCGAGACGTGCACAGCGCTCTTGTTTGTAGTCGAGCAGCAGTGGCGCGGCGAGCTTGTCGGCGGGACGCTGGATGCTTTTGCGTTTCCACGGGCTGTCGATGCGCACCTCCGGCACGGCCGCAGCACGCCACCGCGCGATGGCGGACGCCGGTAGCACGGACGCGGTGAGGCGATGAAGGCTTTGCGCAAGTGCCGCAGCCTTTTTGCAATCGCGCTGAGTGATGACGTGAATGGTGTCATCGCCTTCACTCCAGACGCCACGAGGCAGTTCACCCGGCGGCAACGCAGGTGCCAGGATGAGCAAATCAGGCATCCGCAGGTCTGCGGCAGCACCTTTCTCATGACGCCAGTTCATCAAAGCACGCGCCACCGTCTCCAGCGGAGACGGAGCACCTTCATCAAAGAGCGCCGCTTGCAGCGAGGTGCCTCCCCAGATCACCACCAGCCAGCATCGGCCATCCGCAGCCGTCAGCAGCGCATCCGGCCCGCCTTGATGAGCACTGCCACGCATTGCCCGGCTGGCATTGATGCCATGATCCGCAAGCTGCCCGAGCAGGGCGCGTGTTTTGATGAGGTGGGTCATGCAGGAAACGAAACTGAATGCGCACACCGGCTCAGTGAACGAAGCAGCGACTGATCCTCCGCGAGCTCGGTGTCTTGCAGGTCGGTGTGCAGCAGCGAATCACTGGCGAGGATGATGAGCTTTGAGCGGGCGCGGGTGGCGGCCACGTTTAGGCGGCGTGGATCGAAAAGAAACTCCGCCTGCCGCCGGATAAAGGACGGATCAGAGGCGCACATGGAGAACACGATGACCTCGCGCTCCTGCCCCTGCATGCGCTCCACCGTGTCGATGACGCAGCCGCGCCAGGAGGTCTCCGGCATCAGCGTTTCCAGCCGCCGACGCATCGCACGGGCTTGTTTGCGATACGGGGTGACGACGGCAATGTCCTCCGGCTTCACACCGCCGCGATGCAGCGCCCGCAGCACCTCCGCTGCCGCTGCGACCTCGGCAGAGTTCACCGTGCGGCTGGCCTCACTCGTGTGCTTTAGCCAGATCAGCGGCTTTTCCGATGAAATGACCTCACGAAACCATTCGGGCTCATGCGAAGGTGTCGGGCAGGCGAGGCGACGAGCGGCGGCGAGTGGCGCGGGAACGAGTTCGCCATGATAAAAGTTCTCCGAAGGCCACTCGGCCAGCTTGTCATTGAGCCGATAGGTAACGTCCAGGCAGGTGCCATGCTTTGACTGTGCTCTCAGCGCATGAAAAATGCCCACAAACTCCGCATCTCGACGTGAACGGCTCATCACCACAGGGCCGAGCTGCTGCTGATCTCCAAACAAAAGATACTTCCGCCCTGCAAGCATCGCCATGATGGCCAGCGCGGTTGTCATCTGTCCCGCCTCGTCGATGACGATGGTGTCAAACTCGACTCCAGGCAGCCTTTTCCGCAAGGCAAACGGAGTCGCCGCCGCGACCCAGCCGCCGCTTTGCGCAGCGAGCGGACTGGCGGCAAAGAACTCGTAACGGTCAAAGTTTTCCTCCCGCCGATGCGTGGCCGCACAGATGCGGGCCACGCGGTCGCGGTCATCGATCTCGCGAGCCGTGGCGGAGAGCGCATTGTCGATGGCGCGATGCGTGAAGGCCGTGATGAGCACCCGCTCGCCACGCTCGACGAGTTGACGCACCACTTGCGCCAGCACACGCGTTTTTCCCGTGCCAGGAGGACCCTGCACGAGGCAGCACCGCTCCGTCGCCAGACAGCTTGCGATGGCATCCCGCTGGGCTTCCTCCCATGCCTGCGGCTGCTTTTTCAAATCCTCCATCGCGCCGTTGAACTCCTCCTCGTCGAGCTCCGGCTCCTGTTTGCCCATCAACAAAGGCAGGATGCACTCCTGGCCGATGGCGCTGTTTGGAAGACGGTCAAAGGCAGTCAGATAATGGCTCTCCAGGTCCAAAAAGGCTTCGTCGATGAACCACCCGCCCGTTTCGGCAAACATGGCGGTTTTCAATCCCTTCTCCGACACCAGCCACATTTCACCGGCTTCCTCACGGAAGAGCACCACCAGCATTTCATCGCCTTCTTCTGACTGTCGCAGCGTCACCAGATCGCCCTCTCGCAGCCGTGAATCATTGCCCTCATGTCGAAAAACATCTCGGCCAGCCTCATCGAGCCTCTGGAAGCGCAAACCTTCCACGCAAGTGCCGTCCTCCACGCGCTCGCTGCGAGGCTTGGCGCGTTGTTCCGCAAATTTCAGCCGCTGCGCCTCAAACTCCGCCGCCACAAAGGCGCGGAGGTCCTGCAAGACGGTTTCGGCATCGAGAGAGAAGGCTGGCATCTGGAAATCTACACACCGGGCAGCCGAAATGGAAAGCTCGGGAAGCAAGTTTGAGTTTTCTTCATCACCATGACGAAACATCTCACACGTCGCCAACTCCTCGGAACCGCCTTTTCCAGCACGACGGCTCTTTGGTCAGAAAGAAAGCTTCAAGCTGCCGAGGCCGATTTGCGTGTGCGCGGGCCGTTTCCGATTCTTTCGACGCCGTTCACCGAATCGGGCGCGGTGGACTATGAGGTGCTGGCGGAGCAGGCGCGGTTTGTGGACTGGGGTGGCTGTCCGGGCATGATCTGGCCGCAGTCGGGAGACAGCGTGGACCTTTTGACGATGGATGAAAAGCTGCGCGGCATGGAGGTGCTGGCGGAGACGTCACGAGGCTTCAAGACGTCAGCGCTGTGCCTCGGTGTGCAGGGTAAAGACACGGAGGAGATGCTCGTCTATGCCCGACATGCTGAAAAGCTTGCGCCCACCGCCATCATCTCGCGTCCGCCGGACTCGGGGCGCACGGAGGACGATCTGCGGCAGTATTGGCGTGAACTCGCGAAGGTGGCGAAACGTCCGGTCATCTTCCAAACGACCGGCGGCGTGGCTTACAAAGGCCCGGTGCCTTCCGTGAAGCTCATGATCGAGCTGGCGAAGGAGTTTCCGCACTTTGGCTACATCAAGGAAGAGGCCGCACCGATCATCGCCCGCACACGCGAGCTGTGCGCGGCGAAACCGGTGATCCGTCGTGTCTTCAGCGCCCGCGGTGCCCATGGCTGGCTCTACGAATCCCATCTCGGCACCGAAGGGCTCATCACCGAGCGCGCGGTGTATGCCGATGTGCTCACGAAGGTATGGAACCTCATGCAAAGCGGCGATGATCCCGATACCGCGCGTGACATTCACGCGAAGCTGATGCTGCTCTTCAATCTCGGCCAGCATCTGCCCGGCGGTGATCTGCGCGGCTTCCAGCTTCATCTCTGGAAAAAGCGTGGTGTCTTCAAAAACATGATCTCCCGCCAATACGGCCCCAATCGCAGCATCCCGGACAAGCCGATCTTCTCGGAGTTGAAGCTCACGGCGGATGAGATCGCGGAGATTGATTTCCGCTTCGAGGCTCTGAGGCCTTATTTGAAGGCGGAGCGTAGGTAGCGCCAGTCATGCTTTGCGTGCCTTCATGCGGGTTTCGAAACGGTCCAACAGTTCTCTGTCGGCTCGGAAGTTCGTCTGTTTGAGAGCATCAAGCATTGCCACGCCATCAAGCAACCCACGTTCGTCTGCCAGATCGAGAATATTCAAGGTGCCGACCGCCAGCAGTCCACGCGCTTCCGCTGCTGATCGGCCTCGACGTTCATCCATCAAAACGATCCACACTTTTCGTTCGACTGCGAGACTGATGGCCTCTGTCTCGCCCTGGCCGAGTTGAATGGTTTGATCCACCCGGACCACTTTTTCGACCTTCACCCAGTCCGGGAGAATCAGCAGCCAGCTTGCGACCGCAGCAGGTGCTTTCGGGTGGCGCAGTTCGCTCAGCACCGCCTCGGGAATCATGACTTCACCAAACAGTCTTGGCAGCACATCGACCAGACCGATGAGGATCAGATAGTTCAGCGGTGTGGTATCCGCCACCACCACGCCCTGCGCACTCATGCCTGGAGCGCCGCACGGAGTTTTTCACCACTGGCCTCCAGTTCCTCCCACGTCGGCTGTTGCTCCGCTCCATGGCGCTTGAAAAATGCCTCTGCCTCATGAAATCCCAATCCCAGCATCTCCGCCGCCTGTCCGCGAGAGAGCCTTCCCTCACGGTAGCTTTCCGTGATGAGCATTTGCCGGGCCCGATGCGCCGCATCGTCTGTGTCGAGGCCGAGCAAACGCTTCCAAGCATCGGGGAGTTCTAGGACGAGTGTCATGAAACTAGCATACTTTTTTCAAAGCCATCCGCAAGCTGACGCTTTGAAGCGTTGCGACCGTATTTGAAGGTGGAGCAGAGGTGGGACCAGGACCTCGATTGCCAATCAAGGCTACTTCGTGAGCTGCATCCTGACCGCATCGATATCACTCAGCTTCACTTTGAGCACTTCGACGGTTTGTTTACCGCCTGCGAAGGCGATGAAGAGGCTGTCGCCGTGCTCGATGACGTGCGGGTAGTCGATGTGACGACCGCCGACGAGGTAGAGCATCTTGGTGAAGACGAGGCCGTCGTCGCTGATGGAGAGGGTGAGTGGATCTCGCTTCTTCGGGTTCGGATTCGAGACGAGGACGTAACGGCCATCGCGGAGTCGCAGGCCGTTGATTTTGGAGGTGGCGTCGGGGAAGTTCGTTTTCACAGGCTTGCTCCAGGTGCGACCGTCGTCTGTGGAGAAAGCGCGGTAAAGGAAGCCGCTGCGGCGGTTGTCGCGGAAGACGGCGGCGAGGGTGTTGTCGGGCAGAATCCACCAGTCAGGTTCCTCAGCTTTCAACTCGGCGGCGCTGCCGAGCACGGGGTAGGACTGCCAGTCGCCAAGCGACTTCACGCCACCGACGAGGAAGTGAACGCCTGTCGTTTTGTAGTCGTAAGCACGTCGTGACATCATCCAGTCGCCGGTGCGCAGCTTGATGGGCGGGAAGTTGTTGATGGCGTTTTTGAAGACGAGGCCCGCATCGCGCCACTCGCCTGCGGCTTTGTCGAAGCGGAAGGCGCGGAGTTCGAGGCTTTCGCCGAAGAAACCTGCCGCTTCATCAAGCGAGGCGAGTGCGAGCAGCTCGCCATCGCGATTCCAGAAGCCGCGCGAGATCCAGCGCATGCCTTTGGCCGTGCGCGTGGCGTAGTGCGGCGAATCGGGGCCGGAGTTTGGCGGGACGGGCGTCATGAACTTCGGCTCGCTCCATTTCAAGCCGTCAGGGCTCGTGGCGAACTTCACACGCTGGCCCACGCGGTCCTCGATGCCCGGTCCATCGCTCCACATGGCCCAGAACTGGCCGTCGTGATGCGCGAGGTAGTTGTGCTGGTTCACGCCGCCGCCTTTTTTATCGAGCTTGGTCGGATCGTTGGTCTTTGCTCGCACATCGCTGATGACGACATGCTCGCCAGGGACGCGAGGAAGCGCGGCGAAGTCGATGTCATGCGTGTTTTCCGGCACCCATGGGCCGGAGAGCATGATGGGAGAGTCTGCCGCCTCTGTGAGTGTGGAAACGGCGGTCAGGGTGGCGATGAATAGCAGGGGACGGATGATCATGGCGTGATGAGTGAAGCAGACAAAGAACGGAATCAGTGTTTGGCGTGGCGGATGACCTGGCCTTGTTTGAGAAGCAGGTTTTGCAAAGCCTCAGTCGGCACCTGGCGTGGCTCGACCTCGTTTTGGATCGCGAGATGCGCGGCGGCTCCGGCGGCTTGTCCGAGTGCCATCCACGTCGGTTCCATGCGGATGCTGGAGAAGGCGACGTGCGTGGTGCTGGCGGCCACGGGGACGATGAGGCCGTCGATCTTTTCCGGAATCATGATGCGATACGGGATCTCGTAGGGCCGCGTGATGTAGTCGAGCATGCCGAGGTAGCCTTCGAGCACGAGCGTGTCGCCGGGCTGGCGCTTGCGGCAGGGGAAGCTGTCGATGGGGAACTCGCCGACGGCGATGCTGTCGGCGTGATGCTTCGGCTGCTGGCCTTTGCCGGTGATGTCGTGCTGCGTGAGCGTGTATTCGCCGATGAGGCGACGGCCTTCGCGGACATAGAGCTGCCAGGGGAAGTGCGCGTTGTCAGTGAACTCGTCCTTCGGCGGATGCATCTCATTCGCCAGCGCACGATGCGCCTCCGGCACTTCGGGATCGTTTTGCAGGAACCACAGCAGGCCGAGCACGAGGCTGCGATGCCGCTGACGGATGCGCTCGCGCGTGGTTTCATCGCCCTCGATGTAGCCGCGATTCTCCTCCGGGAAGGGAAAGCCGAGCGGACGCGGGTTGATGTTCACGTCGCACTTGTTGTTCGGAATGTCCGCGACAGACAGAGCACGCACGAGCGTGTCGAAATGCTTCGGATTGTAGCCGCGGCCAGGTTTGAAGACCTTCGGGCCTGCGAGGCGGCCTTCTTTGAGGTCATCGAAGTAACCGAGGTAATCGCGGCGATCATAACCCGGAGGCGGTTCGGTCATGCGTGCCGCATTGGCGGGATCCTTGGTCAAACACAGCCGGTAGGTGTAGGCGGGCAGCGCGTCATCGCCTTTGCCGGTGGTGCCGGGTAGGAACTCGTGCGCCTGGTAGTCGAAATAAACGACGCCGGCATGTGGTTCGTCGAACTCCTCGCGTGATTCGCGCCCGAGCCGGAACTTTGCACCCGCCGCCGCATACAAATCGCCTTCGTAAGTGGCATCGACGAAGATTTTGGCCTCCAGGCGCTTCTCGTCGCCATTCCGGCGATTTAGCACCGTGATGTCGCGCAGCTTGTTTTCGACTGTATGAGCCGATTTGAGCCGCCAGCCCTTCCAAACCGTGATTTTCGGCACCTTCGCGATCATCGCCTCGAAAACCTTCTCCGCCACATGCGGCTCCGCGTAGTAGCCGTCCTGGCAGAGCTTCGTGTGCTCATGCTCCGGGCCGTATTTCGTGACGTAGTGCTCCCGCACACCCGCGACGAACTCCTTGAAGATGCCGCCGATCATCGCGCGGTTCTCGATGTCGCTCTTGCCGAGCCCGCTCGTCGTCATGCCGCCGATGTGGTCGTGGTATTCGACGAGCGTGACTTCACGGCCAAGTCGTGCAGCGGAAATCGCCGAAGCGATACCACCCGGCGTGCCCCCGTAGATGACGATGTCCTGGGCGAGTGATTGACCGCACAGAAGCGCAAAGGTGATGAGGCTGAGGCCAGAACGCATGACCGTTCATGAACGCTTCAATCACGCCTGGCAATCAGAGATCATGATTTGGGGCGCAGTAATCAAAGATCCTCACGGAGGATCGGAGTTCCCATGCCTCATCCCCGCAGCGCATGGATCATGCTCATTCACATTGAACCTGTTTTGTTGCGATCTGCGCGGTCGCCGGGCAAGCGCAGCATGCGGATCGTTTTTTCCTTCACTTGGCCGTCTGGGCAGTGGAGACACGAAACGTGATGACCTTGGCGACACGATGCGGCGGTTCGCGGTGAATCTGCACGGAGGCTTTCATGGTGATCTCCCGCCCCGCCAGCTTGGCGGCGCTCATGTAATCGAGTCCGTCGGGCTTGGGGTCGAACTTCTTCGGCGGGATGAAGTAGTCGATGCCGTCGTTGGCATGGATGATCATGGATCCTCCGCCCTGGCCTTTGACCGGGTCGCCTTTGACTTCGACTTTGCCGGTGACCTCACGTTCTTCCGTCCTCACGACGCCTTCGCCAGCGGGCATCATCGTTTCCACAAGAGTAACGACGTGAAATTTGCCGGACGGATCAGCCACGCATTTGCCGCTCATGTGGTAACGACCGACTTGCAGTCCCTCCAAGTCTTTCATCGCCTCCGCGCCTTCTGGTGAGGTTTTGGCACAAAGCGTCCTGGGATCTTCGGGAAGCACAAGGATTGAGAACGCACCTTCCGGATGCGGCAGCCAGAACTCGTGCTTGCCGTTCTTCACACGGGTCTTGCCCGTGAGTTTAAAGGAACTGGCTTTGGCGACGGAAGCGTCGTCCGCCGCCGACAGTCCAGCGATCGGGATAAACAGCACGAGCAGGAGCGGGATGGATTTCATGGCAAATGATCGGTGTGAACTTGTTTCAAGCGAGAAGGGGTTCCATGGGTTTAGTTGGTTGTGTGGCATTGTAGCTTGGAGTTCTTCCCGCCTTGCGTCTTGCTCACCATGTCCGGTGACCAAGCGGGATCGGCGGGGTTCACCACTAGCACAGGAGTTTTGTCGCCGAACTGCTTTTGATGACTCTGCAACACGGCCAGCAACTCTTGGATGCGACCGGCGTGTTCCGGCTTCTCGGAAACATCGGTCATCTCATGCGGGTCGGCCTGCAGATCGAAGAGCTGCGTCTTGTTGATCAACGGATACCGGATCATCTTCCATCGCTCATCGCGGATCGAGCGCTGGCATTCCTTGTAGCTGTTGAACATGTGGTCGCGCACTTTCGCGGATTTGCCGGTGATGACAGGCACCAGGCTCTTGGCGTCGAGTTTTTTGGGAATGCCTGTGCCGGTGAGCTCGCAAAGGGTCGGATAGATGTCCATCAGATAGGCGAATGTTTTGCTGTCGCCTTTCGGGATGCCGGGACCGGCGAAGATCAGGGGAACGTGCATGCCGCCGTGCTCATACAGATTCTGTTTGCCGAGCAGGCCGTGTTCGCCGAGCGAAAGGCCGTTGTCACCGGCGACGATGAAGATCGTGTTGTCGAACTGCCCGGCTTGTTTCAAAGCCTCGACAAGCCGACCGACCTGCGCGTCCCAATACGATGTCGAGGCGTAATACCGCGCCAGTTTGCCTTGAAGGTCTTCCTTGGTCCGCGGCCACGGCAAGGTCCGCCATTCGTCAGGCTCCGTCATCGCGCCGTTGTTGAACGGATGATACGGCAGGAAGTTGACCGGCACGGTCATGCCGGAGGGTTGATACATCGCGTAAAACTCGTCGGTCGCAAATTGCGGATCGTGTGGCTCGTGACCGGCCATGTAGAGAAAAAGCGGCTGCTTGCCTGCGTGCGTTTTGACGAACTGGATCAGGTTGTCCGCGTTTCCAGTGGCATCGTCTCCATCCACATTCTCGTCGAACTCGAGGTCGCCGTTCTTTGGCTTCCCGCTGCGCATGGAAAGGTAGCCCGCCGCCCGGAACGTGTCGGCCAACGTCGGCATCCCCGGTTCGCCTCGGAATTGACGGATGCGGAAATAACTAACGCCCCGCAGGATCATCTGGCGGCTCGGGATGCAAACCGCGCTGGCACCGGAGCCGAGGGTGTAGGCATTGCGGAAGATGAATCCGTCCCCCACCAGTTTGTCGATGTTAGGCGTCTTGACGATGGGATGCCCCAGTGCCCCGAGGCAATCCGCCCGCAGGTCGTCGGCGAGGAGGAAACAGATGTTCGGTTTGGACGACGTGGTGCGCTTGTCGGCGGCGTGCAGTGTGGGTAACAGGGCCAGCAGTGTGGCGGTCAGGAGGTGCTTTACAGGGAGCCCATTCATTGGTTGTCGTGGAGTGTTGAAGATGAGTCAGCGCTTTCGATGCTGACTGCGCCGTCGATCAGGGAATCGCATCTCATCGCGCCTTGCCGAGAGCAGAGCCGGTGAATTCGAGAATGCGGATCGCGCGAGGTGGGAGTGTGATGGTGCATGGCTTTCCTGCGGTGGCCGTCTTCGGCAGCGAGATGACGTCCACGGAGAAAGGCGACGACACGACATACGATCCTCCTTCGCCAGCCGCGGACTTTGGCAGTCCGAGCACACGGTCGAGGACGACTTGGAACTGGCGCGTCTCATTAGACGGATTATGCAGCGAAAGGTAGCCGGAGTTCTCTGTCCAGCCGGTGTATCCATACACTTCACCCTGCTTCGGGTCGCCGCCGATCATCCGCGACCGTTTGAAGGCAGGGAACACATGATGCACCCACTTCATGCCCTCCGCCAGCACGTCCCAGTCGCTTTCGCTCAGCGAAAACGTCTTGAGGTAAAGCTCCACGAATCCCGTGCCGCGCGCGAGGCTCATGAACAGGTAGCGACGGAAAGCATCCGCGTCCTCGCCTGTCGTGGTTTTCTTCGGCTCGTGATTGAAGATGGAGTTGAGCGGGAACTGCGTATTGTCCGCGGTCGCCGAGGCGAGCTGGAAGTAGGCGGCATCGCGATAGGTCAGCTCGGCGCCGCGGTCGGTTCCCTTGGCGGCGTCTCCGGCATTGATCATCCACACCGCGTCCACACTTTGCAGCCACCACGGACTGAGGAATGCGCCGTTGGAGATGACGATATAGACGTCCGGATTGGCTTCGCCCATGCGCTTGAAAATTTTCACCAAGCGCTCCGAGCCGAGCGAGAGATAGCGTTCCTTCGCCTCGTCGTATTTGGCTGCGTTCAGATCCTCTTCGCCGCCCTTGAATCCTTCTATGTCAAAGTTACGCGTGTTGAGATGACCGAAGACACCATCGAGTTTGAAGTAGGCCACACCGCTCGCGGCAAGCTGCGCAAGCCGTTTGTCGAGCGCGTCCATGTAGCCGGGGCCGGTCAGCGACATCCACGGGTCGAGTGCACGCCAGCCGGCCTCGCTCATCTTGGGGATGGCCCGCTGCGCACCGAACAGGCAGCCGGGACTCAGCCACAAGCCGAGGGTGGACTTCGCCCGCGCGACTTCCTCATGTGACATGGCGAAGTCAGGAGCAAATTTTTCGTTCACCGGCCATACGCCATCCTTCGTCCAGTCCTTGGTCGTGTCCTGCCAGCCGTCGTCGATCACATAGGCGCGGAGGGGCGGAACGCCGCGATGAATCACGAGTTCATCATTCACCTTGCTCACACTAGCGGTGAACTTGTCCGTATCGACTCCCTTGCCGTAATCGAACCAGCAGTTGTATTGCGTTTGCAGCCGCAACGGGCGCGCGCGCGTGGCATCGATGTAGTCCAGGAACGTGTCCTTGATGAACGACGCATCGTCCGACACGCCGACGACGGCAGCGTGGCTCGACCATGTTTCGCCTGCCTTCAGGTCCATGGCAGTGAGGTAGCCACAAACGAGTTTGCCGTCCTTCACCTCGTTGCGTGCCGCAGGAAACTCGACGCCCCACCAAATGCCGTTTGTCTTGGTGTAAACCGGCTGGCCCAGCGGCGGCCGCCACTTCGCAGCGCCGCGCACGGTGAGCTGGTCGGCGTGATAGGGAGTGTAGGCGTCGGCGACGGCCAGATGTTCGACTTCGACCTTCCTGATTTGCACCGGCTGTCGTGCGGTGACGAACAGTTGCTTGCGCATCCACGGCTCCCCGGGCTTCGCGAAGTAACGCACGGTGAGGTCCAGCAGTGCGGTCTTGCCGGAGAGCCGGACATCGATCGAGGAATTCGCCTGCGCGGACTGGATGCCGCTCACGGTGAAGTCCGCCGCCGTCAGCCGAAGATCGTTTGCTGCCCCATTAAGTCGGACCGTCAGGGCGAACTCATCGCCACCGGCGACCTGTGCCTCTCTCTGACCGACGCGATTGGCGATCTCCCCGGTGATGAGGCGACCAGCATCCCAAGACATGTGGCGTGTGATAAGATCATTGCCGACGGATGCGCTCTCGTCGGCACGGGCAACGCGCAGCGACGCGCAGATGCAGAGAAGAAGGCTGAGGAGCAGTGGGGAGGCGGTTTTCACGGGGAGTGACTGAACGTTAGACAAAAAGTTGTTCCAGCGGGCCGCGGTGCATGTCCTTGTCGAGATTCGGATCGAGGCTGCCAAAGAGGCCCTGTGACGCTCCGGCGAGGTGGAGGAGCGTTTCGTGCAGGGCGTTGATGGTGCGGTGGCCTTTGAGCCCGTAGTCGGGAAACTGCAGGTAGCGTCCGGCCTTGAGGCGTCCGCTGGCGTTGCCCAGGACGACGAAGGGCCACTCGAAGCAGCGGCTGTGATGGGTTTCGGCACCATCGCTGAGATAGACGATGACGGTGTTGTCGAGCATCGTTCCGCCGCCCTCGGGCATGGTTTTCAGCTTGTCCATCGTGCGGGCGATGAGCTGGAAGTGAAAGGCGCGTATCTTCTGCGACTGGTCCCAGCCCGTGGTGTCGTCCTCGTTGTAGAGCGCGTGGCCGATGGGGTGCTTGCCGGTCTGGATGCCGAGACCGGTGAAGGTGATGTTGAAGTTCGGAAAGCCGACGCCGGAGGCGATGGTGGCGCAGTTGGTCATGCCGCCGATGAGCGCGGCCGTGGCCAGCTCGAAGTGCGCGTCGAGCCGGTCGGTCTCCACCTGCGAGGAATACTTGTCGGTCATGCCGGGATCAACTTTGGCAATCCGATCCCGCGCCTCGACGAGCCGCTGCGAGGTGGTGCCGAGCGTTTCAAAGGAGGAGAGATAGGCGTCCATCTTTTCCTTTTCCAAGGAACCCAGTGCGCTGCGGGCGCGACGGATGTCTCCCCGCATGTGATCGAGCAAATGACGACGCGCCTGGAAGGCCGCTCCGGCTTCTCCTTTGGCGACGGCTCCGAAAAGCTGGGTGTAGGCCACGGAGGGATGCAGGAGCGTGGCCCTGCTGCGCCCTCGCCCGGAGGCGGAGCAGTTGAAATCCACGACCTTGTCCGCATCGCTGGAGATGCCGAGCACGAGGTTTTCATGGATGCCGGGATGGGCCTGGCCGATGACACAGTCCACGGTGGCGGCCTGGAGATTGCGTCCGTGATTCGCGTGGTAGGCGCCGAGTGCGCCGTGATCGCTCGAATGTCCTCCAGAGCACATGCGCCCCGAGAGACCCTGAATGACGGTGAGGCGATCCCGATAGGCCGCGACGGGTTTCAGCGCGGTGGGCAGCTCGGCATCGAGCAGCGAATGCTCCGTGAAGGCATTGCGCTGTTCTCTTTCGACAAACGGAATGCCAGCCGGGCAGAGCTGCTTTGGTGGGACGCTGTTGCCCTCGACGACGAAAAGGAAGCGCAGCGGCGGCTTGCCGCCCTCCGCGCCGAGCAACACACGGTCCAGCAGCGGTGCGAGCACCGGGGCGCTGGCGCAGAGCGACAGGCGATTCAGGAACCGACGACGGTTGAGCATGGACGAGTTCATGGTGAAAGCAGTGGTTACTTGGTGGCGAGAGTTTCGGGAAGCCGGCGGTAAATGAAGGAGTCCGAGGTGAGCAGCGAGGCGGCGAGGGCCCTCATGCTGCCGTTGTTTTTCCGGTAAGCCTCATGCGCATCCATCAGCGTCGGCGCGTCGTCCGGTGTTTCGTTGCGGCCGAGGAAATAGCGAAACACATGACGCACAAAGACCTGCTCCACATATGGGGAGGTGGAAAGGCGGGCCAGCATTTCAAAAGGATCGGCAACCGGGCCATCGATCTCCGGCACACCGATCTTGATTTCACCCGTGGTCACGACAGGCCGCTCCAGTTCCTTCTGGCGATAGGCTCCGAAGTCGTCGAACTGCTCAAAGGGCAGGCCCAGCGGGTCCATCTTCTGATGACAGCTCCAGCAATAGGTTGCGGAGGTGACCTGTTTCATTTTCTCCCGCAGCGTGAGGTGAGGATCAGCGGGCAGCTTCGCATCCACACCGACGGGCGTGTCCGGGATGCTCCCGCCGAGCAGCTTCGTCTGCACCCACAGCCCTCGCTGGATGGCCTGGTTTTTTTCGTTGTCGGAGAAGGCCAGCAGCCAGGCCGGATGGGTGAGGATGCCGGAGCGCCTGCCTTGCGGAGGCTGCACGGGCTGCTCCTGCTCCCAAATCCACTCTGGAGGGAACCCATAGTCGGGATGCAGGCTTCGGCGGAAGCGCTTCTCGACGGGCTCACGCTGTTCGCTCGCATCGGAAATAAAGACGCGGTCTTCTGTCAGCATCCGGCGCAGCACGTCTTCATCCCTCTCTAGGATGAACAGCACCATTTCGTCGGCGCCTTCGACACGCTCGCGGGCGAAGATGGCATTGGCCTGCCGGTGGTCTTTGAAGACTTCAGGGGCAGCGGTGTACTCGAAGTATTCCTGGAAGAAGCGCAGCAGACGCGGCGACGTCGTTTCAAAGTCGCCCAACAGCCGCTCCACCTCACGGCGCACATCGTCACGCCCGGCGAGGCGTCCTTCCTTGGCGGCATGCTCAAGCGAAACATCCGGTGGCGAGTCGGTGAGCGCGTAGGCGATGGCGTGCTTCAACTCCTGCGGCGCGAGCATCACGCGCCCATGCGCATCCGGGGTGCCTTGCCCGATTTCGAAGCGATAGACCGCCTCCGGTTTCATCAAGACGGCAGCCAGGAGCGCCTGCAACGCCATGTTCCTGCCCGAGTCGCGTTGCGTCTGTTCCACCAGCGGCATCAGTTCGGCAATCTCCGTGTCGTGCGGCTGGCGATGGAGGCCCATCTGGTATTGACGGCGGATGATGGGATGCCAGTCCGCATCTGAGGGTTCCTTGTTTTGCAGCAGGGCCTCGATCTCGGGGGCGACGCGTTTCCCCTGCATCTGCAGCCCGGCGATGTCCCAGCAGACATTGAAAAGCAGTTCCGTGGTGGCCTCCTCGAACAAGTGCTGCCCCGCATCATCACGGAACGCATGCGGCGGGGTCATGTAGGCAAAGGCGGGATGCAGGCCGTCACCACCCTGGTTGCGTCTTGGCTCCAAAAAACGCGCGCCGGTGAGCTGGTTCGCACGCGGCATGAAGAGGTGCGGGCTCATCCGCCACAGGCGTGCGGGCGTGGCCGCGCGGCGCACCTCCGGCTCGGTGAAGAGCACGGCATGAGGCACGAGATTTCCGTGTCCGGGCAGTTCCGCCTCTTTGGCGCGATTCAGAGCCACCTCCCTCATCAGAGGGCTGCCTGCGGCAAGAAAGGCCGCGCGCGCTTCCGAAGGCGGCTGCTTTTCGTCCTCCGGCGGCATCTCGCGTGACGTGACCACATCCAGCACGGCCTGGAGCAGGGATGGATCGGCGGAGGCGGGATTCTCGATGAGCGGTGTGAGGCTCACCTTGCCCTTCATCTTCACGGGATTGTGGCAGTCCGCGCAGAAGGTCTTGAGAAACGAAGGAACCGCAGGATCAGCCGCCCACACTGACGATGATGCGAGGCACAGCGAGAAAACAAGGATGACGCATGAGAGAGTGTGGAATGACTTCATGGGGGTGACATTTTTTGCGGTTGGATGGCCAGACCATACATGAGCTGCCGTTCAGCCGAACGCGCCGTGCCGAGGGTGAACTCACCGGCGGGCGCATTGGCTTTCCAGACGGCAAACTTGAAGTATGGGCGTCCTTCCTCATCGAGAATGGCGTCTGGCCAGGAGGCGATGCCGGCTTGCAACGGTCCGGCAATGACAGTCTCGCCAGTGGGGCTGAACTTTTCCGCCAGCCATTCCGGCAGTTGATCCTGCGCCTTGATCAGGACATAGACCACGGCAGGTTCACGCAGTGTCACGGTCAGCTCGTAGCTCCCTCTGCGGCGAAACTGGTGATAGGTGCGGATCAGGTCGGCCCCCAGCAACGATGCCGGAACCTCGTCTCCGGGACGCGGCGCCCAGCGTGGATTCGGCTTGTCGGCGAAGGCGAGCACACCCGGAGCCATGCCCCGCTGCACGACACCATAGAATGGCTCCAGCTCCTCATCGCCCAGATTGTCATGCACTCGCTCCACAATGCCGGTGTAATGGGCTGCCGCCAGTCCCGCCTCCTGCGCCGCCACCGCCACCTGCCGCCAGCCTCGCAGTCCTGCCTGCGCGGAAAAGCGCGCCGCCATCCCCTCGGTCAACGTGACCGGAACACCGCCCATTCTCGGCTGCCGCGAATGCACCTCGACCTTCCCGGAAAACACGGCCACGCGCGATTCACCCGAGCGGTCCGCCTGCACGCCAAAGCGCGTGCCCAGGTCCACGATCTCACCTGCCGCTGTCTCGATGGTGAAACCTTTCCCATGCTCGCCGACATCCGCATTCACCCCGCCCGAATCCAGCCGCAGCCGCATGTCATCGAAAAACTCACCTTCCACCGGTGCGCTCATCTCAAGGCGCGCGCCTGACGCGAGGGCGATCTCCAGCCGGCCCGTCTCAAGTCGAAGTTCCTTCAACCGCAACTCACGACCTGCGATCAACTCACCGTCCACACCCACGATCCGCGCGTTATCAGCGGACACCAATGTCGCCGAAGCTCCTCGGGGCCATGGGATCGTCCGCAGCCACAGCGTCCCGGCCATCCCCAGCAAAGCCACCGCCGCCGCTGCCGCGAGCGGACGCCAGGCGAGCCAGCGGGTGGAACGCCTTGCTTCATCCGCGACCGGTGCCGTCAGCAGTTCGCGAGTCGCCTCTGCCGAGGCGGCTTTGGCCTCCAGCGCCACATCAAGCTCGATGTGGCGGATGTAAAGGTCAGCCAATGAGTCGTCTGCTTTCAAAGCCTGCTGAAGCTGAGCGGCCTCCGCCTCCGTGGTGAGTCCGGCGATGTGTCGCTGGATCAGATCGTTCCAATCGGTGCTCATGCGGCTTCCTCCCGGGCAAGGGTGCGCTCCACGCAGTCCAGCAGGGCGATTCGGATGCGGTGGAGCAGTTTGTAGAGAGCCATCGGCGTCTGTCCGCGCCGGGTGGCGAGCTCATCCATGCGCGTGCCTTTGGTGTAGGCGGTGAGCACGAGTTCGCGCTGGGAAGGGGGCAGCTTTTGCAGGCAGTGCTCCAGCGCCTCGCGGCGCGGCATCACCTCCGCAGCATGCAGCACCGCACGATCCGCAAGGCGGTTCACCAGTGTCTCATCGAAGACATGCCGGTCACGCTTGCGTGACTGGAGAAAGCGCAGCACCTCCAGCCGTGCCACACCGAAGGCCCACTTCTTGAAATCCTGCGCCGTCTCGAACTTCTGCCACAGCACCACGATCACCTGCTGCATCACTTCGTCTGTCTCATCGCGGCAAGGCAGCATGGAGCGCACAAACACCTGCAACGCCGCCTCATGCTCCGCGTACAGGCGGAGGAACTGGGCGTGCTGGGGATCGAGCGGCGGCTGCATGGCGTGGGGTTGCCATATAGCCACAGCAGCCGGCCTCATTTGCCGAAAAAATTTCCAGCCTGCGCTTGGGAACGCAGGCTGGTGGGCATGCTTTTACGCCCGTTAGCAGCAATCGGCCCACCCGGCGCGTGGTGCGGGGCCTGCGCGGCGTGCGTTGGCTTCCTCGCTGCCGATGAGGTGCTTCGTCTGCGGGTCGAACTGAAGATCAACGTTCAGATACTCGGCAATGGTGCCCAGATTCAAAACCTGCGTCAGCACACCGGCGACGCCGAAAGGCGATTCGGTGGTGCCCTTGCCCAGGCAGGCTTGCACGAAGCTTTCCTGATGGTTGTGCCTCGGCGGATGCAGAGCCATGCCGTCCTTGAACTCGACCATCTTGGCTCGCGGATAAACGAGCGAGTGACAAACTCCTTGAAGATGCCGCCGATCATCGCGCGGTTCTCGATGTCGCTCTTGCCCAAGCCGCTCGTGGTCATGCACCGATGTGGTCGTGGTATTCGACGAGCGTGACTTCAAGGCCAAGTCGTGCGGCGGAAACCGCCGTCGCGATGCCGCCCGGCGTGCCGCCGTAGATCACGATTTCTTGCGCGAGCAATTGGCCGCAAAGGAACGCCAGGGCGATGAGTGGGCGGCCGAAACGCATGACCGTTCATGAACGCGTCAAACACGCCTCGCAATCAGAGATCATGATTTGAGGCTCAGTGATGAAAGATCCTCACGCAACACCAGCGGCGGCTCAATTTTCCAGTGTTTGATCGCTCCCGCCATTGAAGCCGGGGACTTCGCCAGCCATCAGCGGCCAGGCGCCATGATCTCGATTAACCGGTTTGTCATCCTCGGATACGATCACCCACCGGTCCTTCTCCGCATGGAGGTCGTAGTCGAGCGTGCCGCCGCCGGGCCACACAAAGCGCCGCTTCAATTGCGACGCGTCGGGATTGGCCGCGATCAATTGACGAAGTTGCGTCTCGCCATCGCCTTTGCCCAAGAGGCAGAAAAGGCCGAGGGTATCGGTGGAAAACACGCCGATGATCTGCCCGGCGCGTTCATAGAGGCTCCATGCGCCGTCCTTGGATGCCGGCTTCCATCCCTCCGGAACATGTAGTCGCCGCTGAATTTCTGATGCCCCAGCGTCGTGCAGTGGCAGGCATAGCCAAAGATCACCGCGATCTCTTTTCCATCCTCCGCGCTCGCCTTCAAACCGGACACTCTGATCCACCGGACCCGCAGGATTGGGAAAATTACTCCAGCCGCCGTTTCCATCCGGCGTGCGGCGGTTCATCGCGAAGCCGCAGCGGGCATGACTGTTGTCCAGATGCGCCGGCACGGACTTCTCCAAGGCCTCGCCAATCAGCCGCAGGATCGTGTTTTCGAGCGCGGTGGTGTATTCCGCCGTCTCCAGCTCCCGCTGCGCCACATCATCCGCCCCATGCAGACGGCTCGTGCGCAACTCCGGCCCGCTGTGCGTGTGCGAGGCATTGATCGCGAGGTTCGCTGGCTCGATGCCGTGCTCCTTCTTCGCTCGCTCTGCGACTGCCAGCCGCAGATTTCTCGGGACGCCGATTAAATCGAGTGTCACCAGCACAAAACGACCGCCTTCCTGATCCGTAAGCGCAAAGGGCTTCGCGAAGAGATCCAGTTCCACGCTTTCCGAGGGCTTCGTGCGTGCCGCATAGCCCGCCATCCACATCGACTTCTCCGGCGTGATCTTCGCCGATGCCGCGCCCGCCTTCCAGGCCGCCGTCTCCAGCACGGGTGCCGCGGCGATGACAAACAACGAAAGGAGAAGCGGAAGCCAGAGTTTCATGGCGTGACTGCAAGCCGACCCGCGTCTCAATCTTTCCCATCCAACCATGCGCTCTCTCATTCTCCTCCCGCTCCTCACCCTCAGTGCATTCGCCCAGCAGCCCAAACCCGCTCCCACCAAGCTCGCGCCCGAAATCACCGCGTCACTCGAAGCACATCCCGGCCTCGTTTACGCCCGTTACGGCCAGCGGGAGATGCAGCTCGACCTCTGGAAGCCCAAAACGGCCCCGCAGCCACTGCCCGCCATCATCTGCATCCACGGCGGCGGCTGGTATAAGGGCGAGCGCTCCAACATGGCGAACCTCGCGCAAGCTTTGGCCGCGAAAGGCTTTGTCGCCGCGACGATCAGCTATCGCCTCAGCGGCGAGGCGAAGTTCCCCGCCGCCATTCAGGACTGCAAAGCGGCCGTGCGCTTCCTCCGCGCCAACGCATCGAAGTTCGGCATCGACGCCAAGGCCATCGGCGTCACCGGACTTTCCGCAGGTGGACATCTCGCCGCGTTGCTCACCACCAGCGGCGGCGTGAAGGAACTCGAAGGTGACGGCGGCCACGCCGATCAATCCAGCGCCGTGCAGGCCGGCATCGCCATGGGCGCGCAGAGCGATCTCGAAAGCGCCCGCATCGGCGAGCTCAGCAGCAAGCCTGACGATCCCTTCTACCGCACCTTCCTCGGCGATTCACAGGCCAAGGTCCCGCAAACCTACGCCCTCGCCTCGCCACGTCATCACCTCGACAAAACCGACCCGCCCCTGCTCTTCATGACCGGCGAACTCGACGACCCCAGCACCCACGCCGACGACGCCCGCGCCGATCTCGCCAAACTCACCATCCCCACCGGCCTCGAAGTCATCCCTCAAGCCCCGCACTCCTTCCTCGGCCAGCAAAAGGCCTTCGACGCCTGCGTGAATGCGTGCGTGGCGTTCTTCACGAAGCACTTGCTGAAAAACTGATCTTCGCCATTGCGCAAGACACGGCTTCGCAGGCAAAATCGGGCTAAGATGAGTCCGCGATGCCTTCTTTTTCCACTCGTGCTGCTTTGTCTCCCACACGCCGTCCACGCCGCCGAGGACGCGGGCATCTCCGAACTCCTCACCTGGACGGCTGAGGCACCTGACTGGCAGGAGCACCTCAAACGACGCATGAGCGAGGGTTGGAAACCGCCCGCTCGTGTGTCGTCCACGCCCGACCAGCGTGATGACCTCGCCACGCTGATCGATCATTGGAAATCTCATCCCTACGGGCATCGCGAAGAGAAACCTGATGCCGCGACCCGCGAGCGGCTGCTCAAAGCCTGTGAAGAACAGCCGGCCGTCTTTGAGAGCGTGGGCTTTCGTTTCGAGCCAGCGGATGCGGGTGTGCCCCAGCGCATCCAGCAGCTTTACCAGCGCATGCCCGCCACCAGCGAGGAAGAAAAGAAAGCCAAGGCCAAAGCACGCGACTGGCTCATGTGCGAGGCCGGATTGCTCCGCCCCGAACTGAAACAGGAGGCCGAAGCGGCATTCCAACACGCACTCGAACGCACCCGCCGCAGCTACCTCGACGCCTTTCTGCGCCACGAACCTGCAGAAGGCGAAAAGCTCCTCCTCCAGCACGCACAGGACACCGAACCGGCCTCCCGGTTGCTCGCGCTCCTGCGTCTGTTTGATCAAGACGCGGCTCGTTGGCGCTCTGGTATTCAAAAACTCGTCGAAAGCAACGCAGCACCCGCTTTACGAATCGAAGCACTGAAAGCTCTCGCTGCCAAGCGCTGGCCTGGAAGCGATGCATGGCTCCTCGGTCTCTTTAAACACGCTGAGTTGGGATACCTCAGTGAAGATTATCATTCGAGCGAACCCTTTGCCGAGATCATCAAAGCCGCGCCGGATGTGTGGATTCCTCGTGTGATCCAACTCGTCGGCAACAAAGACCGCGCCGTGCATGACAACGCCGTGCGCTGTCTGGCCCAGTTTCATCTCTCGGAAACACGGGAAGACGCATTGAAGCCGCTGCTGCCTTGGTTGACCAATCCTGCTTGGGCGCTCGATCCCGAGCACGATGGCCGCCTGCGCCTCATCCAGTCACTCGCTCAGATCAGCCTGCCTCAGAGCGTTCCGGGGCTCATCTATGTCCTGGAGCACGATTCCGGCTACTGGCGCTCCGCCGCCGCAGACGCCCTCGCGCATTATAAAGCTCGTGAAGCGGTCCCGGCGCTGCGCAAAGCTCTGCTGGTCGAAAACGACGCCCACCACCAGCGGAGCATCGCCTCCGCCATGCTGAAATTGAACGTTTTTTCCTCCGAAGAACTGGTCGAGGGCATCGAATCGCTCGTGGAACAAACGCTCACAGAGGAGAAACGCTCCGCCTTGAGCGCATTGTCAGATCCCTTTGCGCCCTCTGAGATGCCAAAGCTCCCACGGCCACTTCTCGCGCGAATCGCCATCGGCCAGTGCACGCATGATCTGGACGCCGATCTCCGTGAGGGCGTGGCAAAGACTCTATTGCAACGCACGAAGGCGCTGCGTCCCAAAAACAGTGCTCTAGCCGACGCTTTGGAGCTTCACATCTCGGATTGGGAAACGCCCGCTAATCACGAACTGCTTCGCCAGCGCCTTCTCAGTGGCAACCTCAGCGCTGAATGGGTTTGGCGGCTGCTCGAATCGGCTCCTACGATCGAAAACGCTCCGCCCGTCTCTCAAGCCATCATCGCAGTTGCTCACCGCGACGGGAAAGCCGCGGCAAAAATGCTCGCAGATCCGCATGCGGACGCGCAGGCCATGCTGCTGGCTTGCGCACGGCTGAAACGCCTCGTTTTGCCCGTGAAGGAAGTGCAGTCCTTGCTCGCCTCGAAGCACATCCTCGTGAAACGTGCCGCGTTGCTCTATCTGGAGGCATTGGACACTGCCGAGGCACGGGAACTCGTCTGGTCACACTTCCCCGGCGAGGCACGCATCCTCGGCGCACGCATGGGCTATGATCCCGGGCATTTCTCCTTTCGCGGACTCGATCAATGGGAGGATGTTCTTCGGCAACGCGTGCTCGCTCCAGGCGGCGCGGATGAAATTCATGCTCTGCTCAGCGCCGGTTACTGGGGAAACGCAGGCCAGCTCTGGATCGAGAAGCGCCCCGACGGGGCCTGGCTTGTGAACGCCGAAGACCGCGGTCGCCAGCGGGTGCGTAAAATCAGCCAGGACGAATACGCGGAGTTGCTCCGCTATTTGAAGGAGCATCAAGTAGATGAACTCCCAACCTTCGACACAGGCACACAGGACGGCCTCCAGTTGGAGCATGTCCATCTTACCCGCAACGGCGGCAAGCGTGTCTTCATGAACAATCCAGATAGCGGTGCCGATGGAGCGCCCGAAGTCGTCTATGAAAACCTCGTCACCATCTATCGCGACCTCATTCGCGATACTTCACGGCTCAGCGTCGAATACCGAGGCGTGTCCGATGTCACAATCGAGATTGCCGCTGAAAAAATGCCCGTAAAGGCCGTCTGGGGACGTGCCGGGCAGCTTTTTGTCCACGCACGCCTCCCTGGCACCCAGCGCGACCGCTGGTGCCAGCTCGACGGAACACCTGCACAGGGCGAATTCCCGTCCATCGTCGATCCACGTGACGCGGGTTCTGATTCACACCTGCAAAAAGCCGCATGGCTCTCCAACGGCATCCGCGTCGGAGATCATCCACAGACCAAAAAAAGCGGTCTATGGCATGAGAAGGGTGAATGGATCTCCGACGGAGTCTTTGCCGATCCCGTGGTGTCTGCGGATGGGAAAGTGGTGGTCGTTTCACGCGCCCGCGGCAAACATTGGGGCGAGCCGAATGATGTCGTGCGCATCGAACTCGGCACCAAGAAGGTGCTTCCGATCGATTTGCCTTCTGCGGACGATTTCAGCGTCATCACTCGTCTTCCCGACACCGGAAAAATCCTCCTCTTCCGCAGCCGCAACGAACCCGTTCCCGGCATCAAGCCCAAGGAAGGTCCGCAGAAGCCCGAATACCACCTGCTGGAGGCCAGCACCGGCGAACTCGAACGCGTAAAAGGTGAATTCCAGCCTTTGCACGATGAAACTTGGCGTCCGCTGCAAAACACCGCCAAGCAAGGCATCGTCTGGGCTGCACTGCCGTCCATGGAAAAGGGCCGCCAGACCGGCACGCTCATCGGGCGATACGATCTCTCAAGCTTCCACTTTGAAACTTTCATGAAAGTGCCCGTGCTGCAGTTTAGCAGCATGGACTTTTGGGTGGAGGAGTCCAAAAAAAGAGTGTGGATCGTCGTGAACAACGACTTGTTATCGCTACCAATGGCAGACTGATGAACACACCCACCTACTTCACCACCCACGCCTCCCCGCTCGGCGAAATCATCCTCGCCGCGACGGAGAACGGCCTTTGCGGTCTCTACTTCAAAGACCACACACCCGCGCCGAAGCGTGAAGGCTGGAAACGCGACAACGGTCCGCGATTCGATGCCGCGCTCGCATGGCTGGATGCTTACTTCGCCGGTGAGAAGCCACGCAAGATGCCTGCGCATGCCATTGCCAGCGGCACGCCTTTTCAACGAAGCGTGTGGGAGGCGCTGCGAGACATTCCACGTGGCAAAACGACGACGTATGCCGAACTCGCCGCTGCCATCGGCTCGCCGAAGGCCGTGCGGGCCGTCGGAGCCGCGGTGGGACGCAATCCGCTCTCCATCCTCATTCCCTGCCACCGCGTCATCGGCCGCGATGGCTCGCTCACCGGCTACGCGGGCGGTTTGGCAAGGAAGAAGCGGCTTTTGGCTCTCGAAGGTCTGAAATTCGACTGAATGCGACACATGGCGAAGTCGCCCGCCTATGCTCGCATCCGCGCCGAAGTGCTGCGTTTGGTCGCCTTGATCCCGGAGGGCAAGTTCACGACTTATGGCAGCATCGCGGTACACATGAATGTCGTCGCGCGTCACGTCGCCACGGTGCTCAGCCGGCTTACGGAGGATGAATCGAAGGCCCTGCCCTGGCATCGCGTCGTGAGCCGTGACGCGCGCATCAGCCCGAACATGGACGCGAAGCTCGCGGCGAAGCAAAAACGCCTCCTGAAGGCCGAAGGTCTGAAAATCGGCCGCGACGGCTTCATTCAGGATGCCGGCGCGCACTTCCATGTCGTCGGCGTGCGGCGAAACATTCGCTGGAGTGCCATGGAGTGACCGTGGCGAGGCTTTCCGGTCATTTTTGGCACGCTGCGGGGCCAGCGCGTGAATACTCTCTGCCATGCCCGATTCGCCACCCAACATGGAAAACCTCGTCCTCCTGCTCACGCAGCATCAGGAGCCGCTGTTTCGCTACATCTTCAGCCTCGTTCCCTGCGAGGCGGACGCGCGTGACATCCTGCAGGAGACGAGCGTGGCCTTGTTCCGGAAGTTTGACCAGTATGACGCCACGCGGCCGTTTTTGCCGTGGGCTTACCGCTTCGCGTATCTCCAGGTGCAGAAGCACCGCGAAAGGTCGGCGAGGTTGCCCCTGCTGTTCAGCGAGGATGTGATGGACCTCATCGCCAACGAGCGCGCGCACATCGAGCCGCGGCTCGACGTGCGCCTGCGCCTGCTGGATGTCTGCCTGGGAAAACTCACACCGCAGGACAAGGAGCTGGTCACCCGCCGCTATGCCCTGCGGGAGGGCGCGGAGGAGATGATGCGGCGTTTCGACATGAGCCGCCGCACGCTGTTCCGAAACCTGGAGATGCTGCGCCAGCGCCTGCACGAATGCGTGACACGCCAGCTCGAATCGGAGGGCCTCGCATGAGTCTCGAATCACTCATCCACGCCCAACTCGACGGTGAGATCACGCCCGAGCAGCATGCGCGGCTCGATGCGCTGCTGCGGGAGGACTGGCAGGCGCGCCGGCTTTATCTGGAACTTGCCGATCTGCACGCGCGCCTGCTCCAGCAGCCGCAGATCGGGACCGGGCGGCTGCCGCAGGCTGAAAAGCCGCCGGGCCTGCGGCGATGGAGGAAGCTGCTCCCGGTGCTCGCATCCGCCGCCGTCATTGCCGTGGGATTCCTGATGTGGCCGCCTGAAAGCACCCGCTCCGAAGCCACCTTCAGCGGCGTGGCCATGCTCAGCCAGATGCTGGACGCCGAGTTTGCGCAAAACACGCTGCGCAGCGGCGACACGCTCGCTCCGGGCACGATCAAGCTCACCAAAGGCCTCGCGCAGATCGAGTTTTTCAGCGGTGCGACGGCTTTGATCGAGGGCGGCGCGGAAATCGAGGTCATCTCCGCATGGGAGGCGCGATGCGTGAGCGGTCGTGTGCGCGTGCATGTGCCGCCGGCGGCGAAGGGATTCCTGATGCATGCGCCGGGCATGAAGCTGGAGGACCTGGGCACCGAGTTCGCGCTGAATGTGAAGGACGGCACCAGCGCGGTGCATGTCTTCGAGGGCGAGGTCATCGCGCACACGGACCAGCCGCCCGCCAGCCTCAAGGAAGGCATGACACTCGGTCAGACGGATGCCGGTTTTCTCCCCATCGGCGATGTTCACGATCTCGTGCGGCAGCGCCAGGAGCGCCGCCACGCTGAATGGCAGCAGTGGTCGCAAGAGGCGCGCAAAGACCCGCGCCTGATCGCCTACTACACCTTCAAACACTGGCCCGACGACCGCTGGGACCGCCTCGTGAACAATTTCGCCGAACCGCGCCGTCCAAACCGCGCGGGCGGGGCCGTTGGCGCGCGCTGGACGCAGGGCCGCTGGCCGGGGAAGGAGGCGCTGGAGTTCAAACGCCCGGGCGACCGTGTGCGTTTGAATCTCGACGGCACCTACGATGCGCTCACGCTCGCCTGCTGGGTGAAGGTGGACAGCGTGGACAAGAAGTACAACTCCCTGCTTCTCACGGACGGCTATGACAATGGCGAGCCGCACTGGCAGATCTATGAAGATGGCCGCCTCATGTTCTCCATCATGTACCGGCCCTCGAAAATGCCGGAGCGACCGCAATTGCGCGGCAAATGGAACCAGATGTATTTTTCCCGGCCCGTCTTCACCGCCGAAAGCCTCGGACGCTGGCACCACATCGCCGTGACCTATGACAGCCAGAGCGGCGAGGCAGTGCAGTATTTCGACGGTTCCGAAGTCAGCCGCGAGGTCCACCCGCTCCACCAGCCCGGCCGCGACATCACCTACGGCCCCTGCGAGATCGGCAACTGGGGCCTGCCCACCGAAGGCCACCAGTTTCCCATCCGCAATCTGAACGGCGTGATTGACGAGTTCGCCGTCTATGAAGCGGTGCTGGGAGCGGACGAGGTGAGGGCGGTGTTTGAGGCAGGCAAGGCGGAGTGAGCTCCGGGTTGACCACTTCATGATGACGCGGCTGGAGCGGGACTTCGAGTGTTGCGCGCACGGCTCCGGCATTATAAGAAACCCGCCATGGCCAGCACCATCGCCGTTCTCGGCACACTCGACACCAAAGGACCCGAACACGCCTATGTGGCGGAGCTCATCCGCCAGCGCGGGCACCAGACCCTTCTCATAGACACTGGCACCGGCGCCGCGCCAGCAGCCGCGCCCGACATCCCGCGCGAGGAGGTGGCCGTCGCCGGCGGTGTGGACTTGCCCGGCATCCTCGCCCGGCGGGATCGCGGCGAGGCTGTCACCGCCATGTCCGGCGCGGCCGCCGCATTGCTGGAGCGACTCGCCGTTTCGGGCCGCATCCAGGGCGTCATTTCCCTCGGCGGCGGCGGCGGCACCGCCATCAGCACCGCCGCCATGCGCGCGCTGCCCATTGGCTTCCCGAAGCTCATGGTCTCCACCCTGGCCGCCGGAAACGTGGCTCCCTATGTTGGCACAAAAGACATCGTCATGTTGCCCAGCATCGTGGATGTGAACGGCCTCAACCGCCTCTCCCGCGCCCTGCTCGCCCGCGCCGCCGGAGCCATCTGCGGCATGGTGGAAATGGAGCCGCCCGCCGCCGACGACAAGCCGCTCCTCTGCGCCTCCATGTTTGGCAACACCACCGAGTGTGTGAACGCCGCCAGGAAAATCCTCGAGGACGCCGGCTACGAAGTGCTCGTCTTCGCCGCCACCGGCACGGGCGGGCGCATCATGGAGAGCCTCATTGAAAGCGGCATGATCACCGGCGTGCTCGACATCACCACCACCGAGTGGGCCGACGAACTCATCGGTGGCGTGCTCAACGCCGGCCCCACCCGCCTCGAAGCCGCGGGCAAAGCCGGCGTGCCCGCCATCGTCACCCCCGGCTGCCTCGACATGGTGAACTTCGGCGAACCCGCCACCGTGCCTGAGAAATTCAAAGACCGCCTCTTTTACCAGCACAATCCCCAAGTCACCCTCATGCGCACCAACGCCCAGGAGTGCGCCCAGCTCGGCCACATCCTCGCCGAAAAAATCAACGCCTACACCGCGCCCGTCACCGTCCTCATCCCGCGCAAAGCCATCAGCGTCATCAGCGCCCCCGGCCAGCCCTTCCACGACCCCGAGGCCGACGAAGCCCTCTTCGCCAGCCTCAAATCCCATCTCCGCGTGGACATCCCCGTCATCGAAATGGACTGCGAGATCAACGCCCCCGAATTCGCCGCCGCCTGCGCCCGCACCCTGCTGCAACAAATGCAGGGCTGAAGCTCGAAATTCGAAGCTCGAAGTGACATTCGATTTTCGAACTTCGAATTTCCCCATTCCGCAATCCGCAATCCAAAATCCGCAATCCAAATGTCCCCCGGCCAGCTTCTCCTCACCGGCGTCCCCGGACCCGAACTCGACCCCGACACCGCCGCCCGCTTCAAAAAGCTCCAGCCCGGCGGCTTCATCCTCTTCGGGCGCAACATCAAAAGCCCCGGGCAATTGCGCAAACTCGTGGACGACCTGCGCGACCTCTCCGACATCGAGCCCTTCATCACCATTGACCAGGAAGGCGGCCGCGTCTCCCGCCTCCGCCTCATCGGCCAGGAGCCGCCCAACGCCCAGCAGCTCCGCGACAAGGGCGACCCCGCCCTCATCAAGCAGCACGGCCGCCTCACCGGCCAGCTCCTCCGCCTTTTCGGCTTCAATCTCGACCTCTGCCCCGTCCTCGACATCTCCTACGACGACTCCGCCGACAACTCACTCAAAGGCCGCTGCTGGGGCAAAGACCCGCAGCAGGTCATCACCAACGCCGGCATCTTCAACAGCGCCCTGCGCAAGGAAGGCATCCTCACCTGCGGCAAGCACTTCCCAGGTTACGGGCCCGCCGAGTGCGACCCCCACGAATTCCTCCCCGTCATCACCAAAAGCCGCGCCGACATGGAAAAGAGCGAGTTGCTGCCTTATTCCGCCCTGCTGCCTGAGCTGGACAGCGTCATGACCTGCCACAGCAACTACACCGCCTACGACCCCGGCCGCGGACGCTGGCCCGCCAGCCTCAGCCGCAACATCTGCACCCGCCTCCTGCGCGACCAGCTCGGGTTTGAAGGCCTGGCCATGACCGATGACCTCGACATGGGCGCCATTTTGAATGAAGTCACCTTCGAGCAGGCCATCCAGGAAGCCGTCCGCGCCGGCAACGACCTCGTCATGATCTGCCACCGCGTCGAAATGGTCGAGCAGGCCCGCCAGCACCTCGAAGGCGTCGAGCGCCCCGTCCTGCACGACGCCCTGCTCCGCATCGAGAAAACCAAAAAGCGCCTCGTCAAGCCGGATGCCTTCAGCCTCGACCGCTTTCAGCAGATCAATAGCGGCATCTGGGACCTCCGCGTCGCCACCCTCGGCGAGGAGCGCGCTCAAATCCTCAGCGTCGAGGACGGCAAACGCTCGCCAGTGGAACTGTATTGAGGCATCCACGCCCGCGGCGCCGGGCTTTCCAGTGACGATGGCTGGGCGGTGGGGTTAGTCGCGAAGAGTGCGGGGGCGGTCGGTGTAGAAAATCATGGGCAGGGCTTTGTTTTCCTCCTTGCCGACGATGATGGCGATGAGTGGCATGGGCACTTTGAACTCGAAGTCGGGGCGGGGAGGGAACTCGCGGTCGAAGGCGAGGACGATGCCGCGGAAGACGAGGTCGGGCCATTCGCGCCAGGGGCCGCTGAAGACTTCGTGCAGGTGCCGGGCGCGGGCGCTGAGGGGGGTGACGATGAATCCGGCGACCTTGGCGCCTGCGGCTTCGGCTTTGGCCTTCATGGCTGGGTAGTCATCGCGCCGGGCGGGGATCCAGAGGGCGGGCAGATCGGCATACCAGGCGACAAACCAGGGTGCGTCAGCGAAGACGACCTCGCCCGGCTCCAACAGGCGTTGGACGATCTGCACGCGGTCGGGCGCGTAGGGCGGCCAGTGGGGGAACATGCGGGCGCGCAGGGTGAGGCCGAGCTTGAGCTGCGGTGGCAGGGTGACGAGCATGGGCACGGCGGTGAGGCCGATGGCGAGCGCGGCAAAGCCGAGCCGCCGCCAGAATGACGAGGCGGCATTGGCCAGGGGATAAAGCCGCGCCCAGAGCACGGCCAGCATGGCCGCGCCGAAGATGGTGAGGGCGGGGACGAGCACAGGGATGAGGTTTTGCTCGTCCTCAAACCCGCCGGGCAGGCCGAGCAGGATGCTGCCGGTGAGGATGCCCAGGCCGGTGATGGCCAGGGCGCGGCAAAGGGAGGCGGCGGCGGGATTCCTGAACCGGTGCAGGAGGGCGGGAAAAAAGAACAGCGCCGGCAGGCTGCCGCCGAGATGGCTGAAAATGCCGCCTGCGAGCTGGAGGCTGTTCTCGGCGGCCTTGCGCAGGAGGGCGGCCATGTCCACAGGCGGGGCGGTGAGGCTGAAGGCGCGGTGCAGCAGATCAGGGTCGCCGATCAGGAGGTGGGCCTGCAAAAGGGACTTCACGCCGCCGAGCGGGTCGCCACAGCGCTGAAACATCCAGAAGCCCCAGGCACCCAGGGCCAGCAAAGGCGGCGTCACGACGAGCAGGGCGGCGGTGAAGCGCCTGGCGGGGAAGGTGAGTGCCAGGGAAAGCCCGAGCCCGAGCACCAGCCAGGCCGCCATCCAGTGGGTGAGCGCCATGAGTGCGGCCGGCAGCCCCATGCCGAGCAGTGCGGGCCAGGCGCGCGCCCCTTCGGCGGCGGCGCTGGCGGCGGCGGCATGGAGGCGGAGGCTGAGCGCGGCCATGGGCAGGAGCAGGGCGGCGGGGCTGCCGCTGACGGCCAGGTGCCAGAGCGGCTGGCAAAAAAGCAGGGCCAGAACGGAAACGGCGGCGATTTTTTCATCGAAAAGCCGCCGGGCGGCGCCGTGCGTCCACAGCAGGGTGAGCAGGAAGGCGGTGACGCCGACGCAGGCGATGGCGCGGTCCAGCAAGTAGATGGGGCCGGTCTTCAAGGGGCGGTAGGCCTGCCACTTTTCCAGCAGTTTAAAGACGGGAGCCAGCAGCAGAGGCTGCACGGGCGGCTGGCTGAGGTCGGGCATCGCCTGCGGGGCGGCCTGCGCGCCATGCTCGATGAGCCGCGCCCAGTCCTGCGGGCGGATGACCAGGGTCTGCCAGCCGTGACCGCGCGCCAGCTCGCGCGCGATCTGCGCCTGCTCCATGCCCTGGGCGCTGCGCAGCCCCTGGAAGGTGACAAAAACATGCGTCAGCGCCATGCCCGCGGCCAGGGCGTAAACGGCCAGCCGGAGCAGGGGCGGGCTGGCGGTGGCGGGCGGTTGCATGGATGGCGCGGAGGATGCCACGCGCGCCGCGCGGGGGCAAGCGGGCAAGCTGCCTGGCGCGGTGCTTTCCCGGAATGGCGTAAGCCTGGAGCGCGGCCTTTCGGCGGAACGCGGGCAGTCCGCGCGGCGACTGGCGGACCAGCCGCCGCGCACGGGAGATCCAACGCCTCACTGGTAGGAGGACTCGACGCGGCGGGCCACGTCGCGGTAGCCGTAGTCGGCGTTGTAGATTTCCTTGAGGGCTTCGAGATACTGCTCCTGGCGGCCCATTTTTTCGTTCACGAGGGCCAGCTCGTAGAGGATCTCCTTTTTGGTGTTGTCCATGATGGCCAGCTCCTTGGAGGCCTCGGCGAGGGCGCTCTGGGCGAGGTCGTTCATGTTCTTGCGCTCGAAGCAGCGGCCGAGCAGGAGCATGGCCTTGATGCGGATGTTGGGGTTGCTCTTGGCCTGCTGCAGCTCGGGGATGGCCTCGGTGTGCATGCCGGCGTTGAAGTAGGCCTGGCCGAGGTCAAAGCGCACCTGCTTGTCGGTGGGGTTGCGCTCGACGCGGGCGCGGGCCTCGTTGATCGCGGTCTGGGCGCGCTCCATGCGGATCTGGGCGAGCTGGGCGCGCTTTTCCTCGATGTCCGGCGCGCCGGGGTTGGCCTCGATGTCGGCCTCCATCTGTGCGATGTGGATGTCGCGCACTTTGTCGCGGATGAGCTCGGTGCGGCGCTGGAGGGCCACGTCACCCGGGTTGAGGGTGAGGGCGTACTCGTAGAACATGAGCGCGTTGTCGGACTGGTCGAGCTCGTCGTAGAGCTGGGCCATGGCCTTGACGGTGTTGATGTTTGTCTGGTCCTGGTTGTATTCGTCAACGACGCGGGCCAGCAGGGACTCGGTCTGCTCGCGGGTGCGCCCCTGCTTGTTGAGCAGTTCGAGGATGCCGGCCTCCTCGGCGTTTTTCATGGCCTTGCGGAAGTCTCCCTCCTGGTCCCAGCCCTGGCGCAGGATGGAGCTGCGCGCGGCGGCGTCCTTCTCGCCTTTGACGGCGGTGATGTCGCGCGGGTCCACTTTGACGATGGCTCGATAGACCTCGCTGGCCTTTTCCGGCTGGTCGTGCGCCATGTAGTGCTGGGCCAGCGTGTGCATGTTCTTCGTGTTCTCCGGCTGGCCCATGCGGATGGTCTCCAGCGCGAAGGCGGCGAGGTCGGGGAACTGGACCTTCATGGCCAGGTCGTAGAGCTGCTGGTTGGCGCCGGGGTTGAACGGGTCTTTCTGGAAGACGTTCTCCTCCAGGTCGGCGATGGCCTCCCAGGGGTCTTTCTTCGTGCCTTTGAAGAGGCCGCCGCCGAAGCTGAACTTGCGCCCGCCGCCGGCCACCTCCCCCTCCGCGCGGCGCAGGGCCATGCGCCCGTCGAGGAAGCCGGGCAGCTCCTGCACCACGGGCAGGATGAGGCCGACGGCGTATTCCCAGTTTTTCTGTTCGATGGCCAGCAGGCCCTTTTTCCAGAGGTTCTGCTGCTTGGGGGTGAGTTCGTTCTCTTTGACGATCATGCGGGTTTATTTGCTGGGCGTTGATTTGGGTGTCGGGGGCTCCTGCGCGGGAGCGGCGCTTTTTTCCGGGGAGACGAGCTGCATCAGAGCCTGCCACTCCTCGCGCACGCCCTGGCTGAAGCCCTTCATGGTGAATCCGTGCTCGAAGAGCACCATCCAGCAGAACGTGGCGGCCAGGAAAGCGAGGAGCCAGAGGATTTTCGAGAGCAGGCGCATATCCGGGGAAAAAACCGAAATTACAGATAAACAGCCGCGCGCGTCCAGCACGGAGTTTTTTTGTTTTGAAAAACACGCGCGCTTGCCAGGTCCGGCCCTCCCGTTTCAGATGCCGGCATGACACCGCTCCACCATCTCCGCGCAGGCATCATCGGCACCGGCTTCATCGCCCCGGTCCACATTGAGGCTCTCAGGCGCCTCGGCGTACAGGTCACCGCCGTCTGCGGCTCGGAAAAAAGCGCCAAAGCCGCCGCCTCCCTCTGGGGCATCCCGCGCGTCTTCGGCGGCTACGATCACCAGGCGCTGCATCGCAGCCCGGACGTGGACGTGGTCCACATCACCTCGCCCAACAAAGCCCATGTCGAACAGAGCCTCGACGCCCTCTCCCAGGGCAGGCACGTCATTTGTGAAAAGCCCCTCGGCATGACCTCCGCCGAGACCGCGCGCGTCGTCGAGGCCGTCAAAAAGGGCGGACGCAAAGGCCCCGTCTTCGCCGTCAACTACGTCTGCCGCTTCTTCCCCGCCGTGCTCCAGATGCGCGCCATGGTCGCGCGCGGAGACCTCGGGCGGATCATCCACGTCCAGGGCCGCTTCTTCCAGGACTGGCTGCTCCACGACACCGACTACAACTGGCGCTTGCTCGCCTCCGAGGGCGGCAAACTGCGCGCCGTGGGGGACATCGGCACCCACTGGATGGACGCCGTCAGCTTCGTCCTCGGCGCCAAAGCCACCCGCGTCTTCGCCCACATCGAGACCTTTCATAAGACCCGCCTGCGTCCCAGGAACGAAGTCCGGACCTTCTCCAAAACCGCCGCCGCCGCCGTGAAGCTCCAGCCCTACAAAGTGGACACCGAGGACTTTGGCAGCGTGCTGCTGAAGTTCGGCAAGGCGAAGCACGGCTACTGCGACGGCGTCCACGCCAACGCCCTCATCTCCCAGGTCGCCGCCGGCTCGAAGTGCAGCCTCGGCCTCTCCATCCACGGCACCCTGGGCAGCGTGCAGTGGGATCTCCAGCAGCCCAATGAAATCCTCCTCGGCAGGCGCGACCAGCCCAACCAAATCCTCCAGCGCGGCACCCCCGGCTTCCTCGAGGACGTCGCCAACTTCACCGACTACCCCGGCGGCCATCCCGAGGGTTTCAGCGACGCGCACAAGATGCACTACCGCGCCGTTTACGAGCACATCGCCAGCGGCAAAAAAACGCCCGCCCTCTTCGCCACCGCCGAGGACGGCCACCACGAGGTCAGGCTCTGCGAAGCCATCCTCCACAGCAGCCGCGCCCGCACCTGGGTGAAAGTGTGAGCCGCGCGCGCCGGTATGTTTTTCACCATGCCCGGCCCCAACCTCATCCAGCAAGAAAACGCACGCCCCGGCTCCAGCGACTGGCAGCTCACCCGCGTCCGGCTCGACCAGAGCGCCGGCTTCCGCTCCCCCCTCATCGAAGGCTACGCCTCCCGCCAGTCCGTCAAAGCCGGCGACACCCTCGACATTCACGTCAGCACCCGCCCCGCCGCCCCCTTCAAGATCGAGATCTTCCGCACCGGCTACTACCAGGGCAAAGGCGCCCGCCTCATGACCGAACTCGGCCCCTTCCAGGGCAAAGAGCAGCCCGACCCCGACATGCAGCCCGGCACCCAGCTCATGGAATGCGTCTGGGAAAAAACCGCCACCCTCACCATCCCCCCAGACTGGCTCAGCGGCGTCTATCTCGGACGCCTCACCACCCTCCCCGACTCCGCCGACGAGCCTTATTGGCAAAGCTACATCGTCTTCATCGTCACCGACGACCGCCCGGCGGACATCCTTCTCCAGTGCAGCGACAACACCTGGCAGGCCTACAACCGCTGGCCCCACGCCACCTCCCTCTACATCCATCCGAAGGGAGGGCAGGGACCCTGGCCCCGCGTCAGCTTCGACCGCCCCTACGCCAAATACGCCCAGATCTATGAAAACCCCCAGTCCATCGGCAGCGGCGAATGGCTCTGCTTCGAGTTCCCCATGGCCTACTGGCTCGAGCAGCACGGCTACGATGTCACCTACTGCGGCAACAGCGACATGATCACCCCCGATCGTGGCTTGAAATGCAAAGCCTTCATCAGCATCGGCCACGACGAATACTGGGACATCCGCCAATACGAAAGCGTCGTGCTCATGCGAGACGCCGGCGTCAACCTCCTCTTCCTCTCCGGCAACAGCGTCTGCTGGGTCACCCCCTTCTCACCCAACGCCGCCGGCATCCCCCGCCGCCGCATCTTCCGCGGCGGCCCCTACGGCGGCGACTACGAATACGCCGTCCACCGCGAGCAGAACCACGGCCCCTTCCCCCACCGCGGCCCCGACGAAGGCTACCTCATGGGCGCCCGCAACGTCCGCCCCGTCAACGGCGGCGGCGACTGGACCTGCGTCAAGCCGGAGCACTGGCTCTTCGAAGGCACCGGCATGAAAGCCGGCGACGCCATCCCCGGCCTCATCGGCTGGGAATACCACGGCGACCCCCCCGCCGACCTCCCCGGCCTCGAAGTCATCGCCGCCGGCACCGCCTGGCAGGGCGGGCGCGTGCCCCAGCAGTGGGCCGCCACCATCTACCCCGGCCCCAAAGGCAACTACGTCTTCAACGCCGCCACCATCTGGTGGGGCCTCGGCATGAGCAAGCCGCCCGGCACCATGCCCGTCTGGAGCCACTACTCCCGCCCCCACGGCCCCGACCCCCGCGTGCAAAAGATCACCGAAAACCTGCTCAAACGGGCGCTGGGGTGACGCGGCTTCCAGCTTTATCCATGCTCATTCCTTTAAAAAATGTGTGTCCGATGGGGGCAGTATTGATAAGAAGGGTTCGGGAGGGATCTCACTCCCCTCGTTCTTGATTCCATATTTCCACTCACCTTCTTGCAATGCGCATGAATAAATCCCGCCCCATATTGAATTCCCCGCCTGTTGGATGGCTCACATTCCGTTGCCGCATCCTGGGGCGTTTCGTCTGCACCCTTCTTGTCATGCATGCCTCCCTCCTGCACGCGCAGGTCTTCGAGGTGCTCTTTGCCGAGAATCTGGGCCAAAGCCCCTACGCCGGGCTGGCTCAGGGCGCTGACGGGCATTTTTACGGCACCACTCATTCAGGGGGAGCCAGCGGTTTGGGCACCGTGTTCAAGGTCGCCGAAGGTGGCGCACTTACCGTGCTGCACTCCTTCAATCAAACTCATGGCAGCTATCCGTGGGCTGCTCTGGTGCAGGGCGACGATGGCAGCTTTTACGGTACCACGCTGCAAGGCGGCGGGGGGCCTTGGGATGCTGGCACGGTCTTCAAGATCGCCGCTGACGGCACACATGCCGTGCTCCATTTCTTTGACGGTGCCAATGGCTATTCTCCGATGGGTGGGGTGGTGCAGGGAGGCGACGGTGCATTTTACGGCACCACCCTTTATGGCGGCGACAACGACAACGGCACTGTCTTCAAAGTCACCGCCGCCGGTGCTCACACCGTGCTGCACTCCTTCGATGAAACTGCCGGCAGCCAGCCTCATTCGGGGATGACGTTGGGCGGCGATGGAATTTTTTACGGTACCACGGCCTACGGGGGCGATCATGGTCATGGCACCGTCTTCAAGATCACCGCCAGTGGCACGCACACCGTGCTGCACTCCTTTGATGAAACTGACGGTGACTTTCCAATCGCCGGGCTGGTCCAGGGCGGTGACAGTGGCTTCTACGGCACCACCTACGGGGGTGGGGATCATGGTCTGGGAACAGTCTTCAAAATCACCGCCGACGGCACGCACACCGTGCTGCACTCCTTCGCGGGCGCCGATGGCGCCAACCCGCAGGCGAGGCTGGCGCAGGGTGGCGACGGTGGTTTCTACGGCACCACCTACGAGGGTGGTGCCCATGGTCAGGGGACGGTCTTCAAAATCACCGCCGACGGCACGCACACACTTCTGCATGACTTCCAAGAAAATACCGGTGCTTTTCCCTTCGCAGGCCTCGTTCAGGGCGGCGACGGCGTCTTCTACGGCACCACGGAGTATGGAGGGGTCGCCTCTCGCGGCACTGTGTTCAAAATCACCGCTGCCGGCACGCACACCGTGATCCACTCATTTCACGACATACATGGCGGTGAACCCTTCGCCGGGCTGGCACAAGACAGCGCTGGCAGCTTCTACGGAACCACGGTCGGCGGCGGCGAGGACGGCGGCGGGACAGTTTTCAGGACCGCCTCCGACGGTACGCACACCGTGCTTCACTCCTTCGCCGGTGCCGACGGTTTCCATCCATTCTCTCATCTGGTGCAAGACGGTGATGGTGTTTTCTACGGCACCACATCCGCCGGTGGCGCGGGCAATCACGGCACGGTCTTCAAGATCACAGCCGCCGGTGCTCACACGGTGCTGCACTCCTTCTCCAGCACGGATGGTCGCAACCCCAAAGCCGGGCTGGTCCAGGGCGGTGACGGCGACTTTTACGGCACCACTTCCGCTGGCGGCGCGGGCAATCACGGCACGGTCTTCAAAATCACAGCCGCCGGTGCGCACACGATGCTGCACTCCTTCTCCAGCACGGATGGCCGCAACCCCAATGCCGGGCTGGTCCAGGGCGGTGACGGCGACTTTTACGGCACCACTTCCGCCGGTGGCGCGGGCAATCACGGCACGGTCTTCAAGATCACCTCCACTGGCACGCACACGGTGCTGCGCTCCTTCTCCAGCACGGATGGCCGCAACCCCAATGCCGGGCTGGTCCAGGGCGGTGACGGTGACTTTTACGGCACCACTACGCTCGGTGGCGCGGCCAATCACGGCACGGTCTTCAAGATCACCGCCGCCGGTTCCCTCACAGTGCTGCACTCCTTCGATGGCAGTCAGGCAAGCCAGCCTCGTAGCACCCCCATTTTTGGCAGCGACGGCCATCTTTACGGCACTGCCCGATTTATGGTCGTATGGCGGCTGAGACTGGCACATGCCACTCTTGATTTTGCCGTGGAACATCCTGCGGGTGTCGAGAGGGAATCAGGGGAAAATGTGAACTTTGGCGTTCTGGCCCTGGACACTTCCACAATACCCGGCGAGGTGGTGGTGCGGAACCCGGGTGAGACTGCGCTCAGCATGGCTGGTGTCGCCATCATCGGGCTCTCAGCGGAGGACTACACGCTGAATCTAACGGGTTTTTCCACCGAAGTGCCTGCTGGTGGAGAGACACGATTTACCCTCCGCTTCGCTCCCAACGGCGCCATGAGCGGCACGCGAACGGCACAGTTGGAAATCATCAGTGAGGGAGCCGAAAGCGGCGCCTTTCTGCTGAACCTTTCCGGGCTGGCTCTCTCCACCACATTGGATACGGACAGCGACGGTCTCAATGACTGGGCGGAGCACCGCCTCGCCGCCCTGGGCTACAACTGGCAAACGGCGCAGCCAGCCCTGGTGACGGCGCTCTTTGACGGAGCCGCAGCCGCCGGTCTGCACACTGCCGCTCAAGTGCAGGCCCTTCATTTCGGCACGCCGCTGATCCAGAGGAACGCGGGCACGGGTGTCTTCACCCTGACGCTGGGCCTGGAGAAAAGCGACACGCTGGAGCCGGAGAGCTTCCAGCCCTTCCCGGTCACGGCCCCGCAGCTCACGGTCAACGGGCAGGGGAAGATCGAGTTCCACTTCACGCCCGGCGATGACGCGGCCTTCTACCTGCTGCGGGCGCAGTGAGGCCGCCCGCCACCGAATTGCGGCGGCCACGGCATGGCTGCGGGCGCAAGCCCGTGGCAGGCGCGGGGAGGGGAAGGGCGGGCTCTCGGATCGCCTCAGAGATGGGAGGCCCATCCGTGCCCGCCCTTGACAATGGGATGAAAACAGGGTGCAAACAGGGCGGGCGGTGCCAGACTCGCGGCGGCATTGGCGCCCCAACTTGCGTCGCGTCAGCACAACACCCATCCTGCTCGCATTCCCATGAAGACACACCGCCGCCGCCTCCCCGCCGCCGCGCTGGTCCTGGCCTGCCTGCCCGCGCCCTGGGCGCAGGTGGCTGCTTTGACACCTGCCGCTGATTCCCCCGCCGCGCCTGCGGCCATCTCCTTCTCCCAGCTCGGCGCGGAGGCGGACAAGCAGGGGGCGCAGGCGGCCAGTTCCATCACGCCCACCGCCACCGGGGCGCATCTGCGGGCGCTGATGCAGGACCTGGAGGCCGAGGCCACGCCCGAGGGCCTCTGGCTCACCTCCACCGCCGACGAGGACGCGGGCAAGCCGCACCGCCTCCGCGTGCGGGCGGTGGGTCTGGGCAGGGCGGCGGCTCCCTCAGCCGCCGTTGTGTTCGGGATCGGCGGCCCCGGCTCCCCGGCCGCGACTTCCGCCGCCACGGCGCTAGGAGCACCAGGCGCCCTGCCTTTGCACGCGCTCCCCGCCACCGGCCGCGTCCGCGCAGGCAAAGACGCCGCCCTGTGGCTGCGGCCCGGCCTGGTGGAGGAATACCGCGTCAGCACCGATGGCGTGCGCCAGGACTTCATCGTTTTGCAGCGCCCGGCGGCGGCGGGAGAGGAGATGGCCGTGGACCTGGAGGTCACCGGCGCGCGGGCGGAGACGGCGGCTTACGGCGTAAAGCTCACCGTCAGCGCCACGGGCCGGGAGCTGGCCTACAGCCGCCTGAAGGTCACCGATGCCACGGGCAAGGAACTCACCGCCCGCCTCGACGTGGTGAACGCCGGGCGCCTGCGCGTGCTCGTGCGGGACGCCGGCGCGGCCTACCCCGTGCGCATTGACCCCACCTTCTCCGATGCGGACTGGGTGGCGCTCAATCCTGAAGGCATCCCGGGGGCAAACAACACTGTGCAGGCCTGCGCGGTGGATGGCAGCGGTAATCTCTATGCGGGCGGGGAATTCACCGCCATCGGCACGGTGGCGGCCAGCCGCATCGCGAAATGGGATGGCAGCGCCTGGAGCGCCCTGGGAACGGGCATGAACAGCGACGTCTCTGCGCTGGCGGTGAGCGGGGGCGATCTCTACGCCGGGGGCGCCTTCACCACGGCGGGCGGGACGAGCGCGAACCGCATCGCCAAATGGGACGGCAGCGCCTGGAGCGCCTTGGGCACGGGCATGGACAACAGCGTCCGTGCGCTGGCGGTAAGCGGGGGCGAGCTCTACGCCGGGGGAAACTTCACCGCGGCGGGTGGGGCTACGGTGAACCGCATCGCGAAATGGAACGGCAGCGCCTGGAGCGCCCTCGGCTCGGGCATGAGCGATATCGTCTATGCGCTGGCAGTGAACGGGGGCGATCTCTACGCCGGGGGATGGTTCACCACAGCGGGCGGGACGGGCGCGAACTACATTGCGAAATGGGACGGCAGCGCCTGGAGCGCCCT
>DDQZ01000013.1:46341-46916 GCA_002343505.1 Verrucomicrobiaceae bacterium UBA2429
GGCAGCGCCTGGAGCGCCCTGGGCTCGGGCATGGGCGGTGGCATCGTCAATGCGCTTGCGGTGAGCGGGGGCGATCTCTACGCCGGGGGATCCTTCACCACGGCGGGCGGGATCACGGTGAACCGCATTGCGAAATGGGACGGCAGCGCCTGGAGCGCCCTGGGCACCGGCATCAGCGGCGCCCCGAGCAGCGTCTATGCGTTGGCGGTGAGGGGGGGCGATCTCTATGCCGGGGGGCAGTTCGATACGGCGGGCGGAATAAGCATAGGCTATGCCATCGCGAAATGGAACGGCAGCACCTGGAGCGCCCTGGGCACGGGCATGAGCAACATCGTCCATGCGCTGGCGGTGAGCGGGGGCGATCTCTACGCCGGGGGACAGTTCACCACGGCGGGAGGGACGGGCGCGAACTACATTGCGAAATGGGACGGCAGCGCCTGGAGCGCCCTGGGCACCGGCTTGAACGGCACCGTCCAGGCGCTGGCGGTGAGCGGGGACGAGCTCTACGCTGGGGGATCCTTCACCTCGGCGGGAGGGACGGGCGCGAACTTCATCGCGAAATGGGACGGCAGCGC
>DDQZ01000013.1:47076-47352 GCA_002343505.1 Verrucomicrobiaceae bacterium UBA2429
CTGGAGCGCCCTGGGCACGGGCATAAACAGCATCGTCCATGCGCTGGCGGTGAGCGGGGGCGATCTCTACGCCGGGGGCCAGTTCTTCACGGCGGGCGGGACCAGCGCGTTCCGCATCGCGAAATGGGACGGCAGCGCCTGGAGCGCCCTGGGCACGGGCATGAACGGCACCGTCTGGGCAGTGGCGCTAAGCGGGGGCGATCTCTACGCCGGGGGAGACTTCACCACGGCGGGCGGGACCAGCGCCTCCAACATCGCGAAATGGAACGGCAGCAC
>DDQZ01000013.1:47636-53776 GCA_002343505.1 Verrucomicrobiaceae bacterium UBA2429
CGGGGGACAGTTCACCACGGCGGGCGGGGTAAGTGGCAGGAACCGCATCGCGAAATGGGACGGCAGCGCCTGGAGCGCCCTGGGCTCGGGCATGAACAGCACCGTCCGGGCGCTGGCGGCGGATGCCAGCGGGCATCTCTTCGTCGGCGGCAGTTTTCTCACCGCCGGCACCACATTCACCCCCTATATCGCCCAGGCCAACATCAGCGGTCTCACCCCCATCGAATCCTGGCGGCAGGTCCACTTCGGCACCACCGATAACACCGGCAACGCGGCGGATCTCTTTGACCATGACCTCGACGGGCTGGTGAACCTGCTGGAGTATGCCTTCGGGCTGAATCCCACCCTCATCACCCCCACCCTCCCCGGCCTGACGCGGGAGGGCGGCTACCTGACGATGACGATCACCAAGCAGCCCGGCGTGACCTATGAGGTGCAGACGGCGGGCGATCTGGCCACCGGCCAGCCGGATTCCTTCAGCGCGGCGAGCACCACAGTGCTCATCAATGATGCGACGACGCTGAAGGTACGGGACAACATCCTCATCAGCAGCACCGCGCGGCGTTTTCTCCAAGTGCTGGTGACCGCGGCGCCGTAGCTCGCGGTTCGCGAAGAGCCGAAGCTGCAACCGGCAGCCCCGGTCATCGCCATCAATGACCTCAAGCTTCAAGCGGAGATGTGCGAAAGGTGGGCTGCATGGCTGCCGCCGCAAGACGGTGGTTTGGGCTTTCCCGGATGGAGTTTCCGGCGTAGCCGGTGAGTGATGAATGACCGCGCCAGCGAAGACCGCCCCTGGGCCGAGGCCCTGGCGGATTTCCTTTTGCAGCAGAAAGGGGTGGAGGCCATCCGGCTGAATCCGGCAGAGCGCACGGTGCAGGTGGCGACGCTGGGGCGGGTGGACGCGGCGCTGCTGCAGGCGCGGCTCAATGAGGTGCTGCGCGCGCTGGACGCGCACCTGCTGGCGGCGCGTGAGGCGGGCCGCCCGGACCTGGGGCCGGTGCAACTGACGGAGGAGGCGGGGGCGGTGCGCCTGGAGAAGCCGAGCTGCCCCACGGCGCCGCGCTTCTGGAAGTGGCGGGACTTTGAGTGGCCGGAGCCGGAGGAGATGGAGGCGCGCAGCCGGGAGGAGTGGCGGGCGATGGCGGCGCAGGCGGCGGTGTGCGGGGCGGCGCTGGTGGCGGGCTTTGTGGTGGAGAAGACGGGGGCGGGACCGGAGTGGCTGGCGAGGGCGCTTTTCGGCATGGCGCTGGTGAGCGGGGGCTGGGACGCGGCGAAGGATGCGTGGGAGAATCTGCGGGAGCGGCGGCTGGATGTGCATTTCCTGATGCTGGCGGTGGCGGCGGGGGCGGTGGCCATCGGCGCATGGGAGGAGGGGGCGCTGCTGCTGTTCCTTTTCTCCACGTCGGGGGCGCTGGAGCATTATGTGCTGCACCGCACGCACCGGGAGATCAACGCGCTGACGAAGGCGGCGCCGAAGCTGGCGCGCGTGGTGCTGGAGGATGGCTCCACGGAGGAGCGCGCGGTGGGCCTGCTGCGCGCGGGGGAGGTGATCCAGGTGCGGCCGGCGGAGCTTTTCCCGGTGGACGCGGTGGTGACGAGCGGTGAGACGGCGGCGGATGAGTCCACGCTGACGGGGGAGAGCGTGCCGGTGGACAAGGGCGTGGGCGCCGTGGTGTATGGGGGGACTTTGAACCTGTGGGGCCTGGTGCGGGCGCGGGTGGAGCGCCCGGCCACGCAGAGCGCGCTGGCGAAGATCATCAGCCTGATCCAGACGGCGCAGCACCTGCGAGCACCGAGCCAGCGCTTCACGGACCGCTTTGGCACGAACTACACGCTGCTGACGCTGGGCACGGTGCTGGGCATGTTTCTGGTGTGGTGGCTGGCGCTGGGCATCCCGCCGATGGAGAGCACGGGGGAGGAGAAGTCGGCCTTTTACCGGGCGATGACGCTGCTGGTGGTGATGAGCCCGTGCGCGCTGGTGCTGTCCATCCCGTCGGCCATCCTGGCGGCGATCGCATGGGGCGCGCGGCGGGGCATCCTGTTCCGGGGCGGGGCGGCGATTGAAAAGCTGGCGGAGGTGGAGGTGGTGGCGATGGACAAGACGGGCACGCTGACGGAGGGGAACCTGCGGGTGGCGGCGGTGGAGAGCTTCCCGCCGGGCAGGGAGGAGGAGGTTTTGCGCCTGGCGGTGACGCTGGACGCGCACTCGAACCATCCGGTGGCGCGGGCGATCACGAGCCATGCGCGGGAGCAGGGCATCGACCCGGGGGAGCTGCTGGAGTACGAGTCCATCCCCGGCCAGGGGCTGCGCGGGCGCACGGCGGAGGGGGTGGTGTATGCGGGGCGGCGGGAATTGATCGGACAGGGGGGCTTTGACGCCTGGCTGAAGGATGTGCCGGACGCGCCGCTGGGCTTCTCGGAGGTGTGGGTGCTGCATGAGAAGGCGATGGGGCGCATTTTGCTGAAGGATGAGATCCGCGCGGGCAGCAGGGCGGTGCTGGAGGCGCTGGCGGCGGATGGGGTGCTGACGGTGATGCTGACGGGGGACCGGCGCGCGGCGGCGGCGCAGGTGGCGCAGGAGCTGGGCGTGGCGGATGTGCGCGCGGGCCTGCACCCGGAGGACAAGGTGGCGGCGATCCGGGAGTTCACCCGCGCGGGGAAAAAGACGGCGATGCTGGGGGACGGGGTGAATGACGCGCCGAGCCTGGCGGCGGCGGATGTGAGCATCGCCATGGGGGCGCGCGGCAGTGACGCGGCGCTGGAGCAGGCGGACATCGTGCTGATGCAGGACCGCATCGAGAAGCTGCTCTCGGCGCGGCATATCAGCCAGCGGGCGCGTGCGATCATCCGGCAGAACCTGGCGATCTCCCTCGGCTCGGTGGTGGTGATGGCGGTGGCCTCGCTCTTTGGCATCGTGCCGCTGACGCTGGGCGTACTGACGCACGAGGGCAGCACGGTGGTGGTGTGCCTGAACAGCCTGCGGCTGCTGTTTGTGCGGGAGCCTGGCATGGGGCAAGGTATGGGGCACGGGCGTCCCGCCTGTGCCGGGAACAGGCAGGATGCCCGTTCCCCATGATCACAACCGCCGCCGGCCATGCAGGGCCTGGTAAAGCGTGAGCTCGTCCACATGATCGAGCCCGCCGCCGGCGGGCATGCCCTGGGCGAGGCGGGAGACGGCGACGCCTTCGGCGCGGAGGAGGTCGCTCAGGTAGCTGGCGGTGGCCTCGCCTTCGACATCGCTGCCCATGGCGAGGATGACCTCCTGCACGGCGGCGGCGCGCAGACGGTCGAGCAGGGGCTGGATGCGCAGGTCCTCGGGGGTGACGTTGTCGAGCGGGGAGAGCTTGCCCCCGAGCACATGGTAGAGGCCGGTGAAGGCGCCGGAGCGCTCAAGGCGGAGGACATCGGCGGCTTGCTCGACGACGCAGATGAGGCATGCGTCCCGCTTCGGGCTGTGGCAGAGGGAGCAGTCCTGGCCTTGTTCGATGTAGAAACCGCACTCGGGGCAGGCGTGGACGCGGTGGTGGAGGTTTTCCAGCGCGTCCACAAGCGGCTCGATGCGGCCGCCGCTTTGCAGGAGCCAGAGCACGAGGCGCTCGGCGCTGCGGGGCCCGAGGCCGGGGAGGGCCTTGACCTGCGCGATCATGCGTTGCAGGGGCGGCGGGTAGTCGAGGGCGGGCATGAGCGGGGCAGGGGATGGAAGGAGCCAAGATTCCGCGGGATGGCAAGTCAGGGTGTGCATTGACCTGGGTGCGGTGTCTGCTTTGATGGACGGCAACGCCAACTGTGAAAGCCCTCATCCAACGCCAGTCGCTGATCACCCAGGCCGCCGCGCTGCTGCGGGGCGAGCTGGAGCGCGGGACATGGAGGGAGTTTTTGCCGGGGGAAAGACAGCTCGCGGTGCAGATGGGCATCAGCCGCCCGACATTGCGCGGAGCATTGGAATGCCTGGCGGCGGAGGGCTGGCTGACACGCGTGCATGGCAGGCCGACGCGGATTACCCGCCCTGCGAGCACGACGCCGGCGCGGCGCACGCAGGTGATCTTGCTCAGCCCCGTGCCGCTGCGGGAGATGCCGCCGCTGATGGTGTGCTGGGTGGACGAACTGCGGGAGAAGCTGGCGGCTGCGGAGCACGCGTTGGAGCTGCTGACGCTGCCGGCGGCGTTCGGCCCGGACGGGGAGAAGTCCCTCAAACATCTGGAGAAGCGCGGCCAGGAGGCGGTGTGGCTTTTGCATCTGGCGCCTGAGCGTGTGCAGCGCTGGTTCGCGCAGCGGGGCTTCCCCTGCCTGGTGGCGGGATCAGCGGCTCCCGGAGTGGAGCTGCCCTCGGTGGACCTGGACCACCGCGCCACTTGCCGCCATGCGGGCGGCCTGCTGGCGGCGAAGGGGAAAACGCGCCCGGTGCTGCTGCTGCCGGACACGCACGCGCCGGGGGACAAGGAGAGCGAGCAGGGCTTTCTGGAAGGCTACACGCGCCAGGCCGGCAAGCCACTCATCCTGCGGCACGATGGCACGGTGGAGGGACTCTGCGCCCAGGTGAGCGCGGCGGCGCGGGGCCGGGCGCCGGCGGATGCCTTTGTGGTGGGCCGCTCGGCTCATGCGCTGACGGTGCTCACCTGCCTGCTTGGCGAGGGCTGCCGCGTGCCTGGAGAGGTGGCGGTGATCTCGCGGGACGATGATCTTTTCCTAGCTCACACCACTCCGGAGATGGCGCGCTACGCCAGCGACCCCTCGAAGTGGGCGCGTGTCATTTTCAAATGCCTGCTGCAACTCATGGAGGGCGTGCCGCTCAGGACGCAGCACCGTCTGGTGCCTGACTTCATCCGGGGAGGCACGCTGTGAGCGCGGAGATGCCGCCTTTCGCCGCGCTGCTGCTTGCCGGTGGCCGCTCACGCCGAATGGGCAGGGACAAGGCTTTTCTGGATTGGCAGGGCGTGCCTTTGTGGAGATGGCAGCTTGAGAAGTTGGCCGCACTGCGTCCCGCGCGCCTGCTGCTTTCCTGCCGCGCGGAACAGCGATCTGAAATGACTCAACCACCATCGGACATCGAGTGGTTTGTGGATCCCCCCGGTTATGATTCGGGGCCGTTGGGTATTTTGACTCGCGCGCTAGAGTTGGCGGGCATGCCGGTGCTCGCGCTGGCTGTGGACATGCCGCTCATGCCCGCAGGCGAGATCGTGAGGTGCTGGGCGTTGGAAGCGGGCGGCATGGGTTTTTGCTTTGAGTCAAAGCATGGCCATGAGCCGCTGGCCGCAGTTTATACGCCTGCTTTGTTGCCGCTCATGCGAAAGAGCCTGGTGGCTGGCAGTATGGGGTTGCAACCCCTGATCCTTGAAGCAGTGCTGCGAGGGTTGATGAGGACCAGGAAGGGAGTGAAAACAGAGTCTTCCTGGTTTACAAATTTAAACACGCTGGATGATGTCGAGCATGAAAAAGGCGGGCATTTCTGCCCGCCTTGATGGATGAATCACTTTTTGTCTTCCGCAGCGGCGGCAGCCTTCTTTTTTTTCTTGCCGGCGTTGCGAAGCGCTTTTGGAATTGGATCTTCCTTCTTCTGAAGCGCGCGGCGCAGCTTGCGCAGAGCGATGTTTTGAAGCTGACGAATACGCTCGCGTGTGACTCCGAATTCCTGACCCACTTCCTCAAGCGTGCGCGGCTTTTGTCCGGCGAGGCCGAAGCGCGCGTCAATGATCTTGCGTTCACGCTCATCCAGCACGGTCAGCAGCCCGTCGAGCTGGCTGTGCATGTTCTTGTGGCTGAGGAGGTCGAATGGGGTCTGCGCGTTTTCATCGCCGACGATCTCTCCAAACTCGGTGCTGTCATCATCGCTGATGGGCGCGTCGAGCGAGGCGGGGCGCATGGAGGCCACTTTGAGCTGGCTGAGCTTGGCGCGGTCAATGCCGATTTCTTCTGATAGTTCGTCATCCGTCGGCTCGCGCCCGAGTTCCTCAGACATCGCCATGGCCACGCGGCGCATCTTGCTGATCTTGTCCACCATGTGGACGGGCAGCCGGATGGTCTTGGACTGGTTGGCCAGGGCGCGCTTGATGGACTGTTTGATCCACCATGCCGCGTAAGTGGAGAGTTTGCCGCCCTTGTTGGGGTCGAAGCGCTCCACCGCCTTCATGAGGCCGATGTTG
>DDQZ01000013.1:53892-59865 GCA_002343505.1 Verrucomicrobiaceae bacterium UBA2429
CTTCATGAGGCCGATGTTGCCCTCGGAGATGAGGTCGAGCAGGGGCAGGCCGTAGTTCGCGTAATCCTGGGCGATTTTGACAACGAGGCGGAGGTTGGCGCGAATCATGTGCGAGCGCGCCTCTGGGTCGCCGCGCTTGATGCGCTCGGCGAGATCAACCTCCTGCTCCGGAGTCAGCAAATCAGTCTTGCCGATCTCACGCAGGTAGATTTTAATGCCTCCGTCGAGTTCCATAGATGAAAGGTTTCAAGGGTTGGTACGATGCAGATTTGGGATTCTTGATTTCCTGATGAAATTCAGGGGGTGGTCATTCTATCACAGGGTTTCAAGAATTCTCCTTGTTTTTGAAGCAACTTTTCGGCCAAACTCAAAGCCGGACGCCTGGACAATGCCCGTCGAACAAGCGCTGATTTTGAAATTGGACATATTCGTTGAACCCAATTTCACACTGACCGTCAATAAAATTTCTGAAAAATCTTGCGCACTGAACCACGGCTTGACGCAATTGAGAGTGCCTCAAGATCTCAAAAATCAACTCTTGCATGGCCCTCGAAGGTGGCTAGACATTCGAATTCTGCTGAAAGACAGGTGTGGCACACAATCAGGATGTTGAATTCATCAATTTTTCTGAATTTTTAAAATTTTTTGTTTAAATTATAAAAATACCTTGCTGTTTGCGAGGATTGAGTGTTACTATGGCTTTAATTGCGGGTATAGCTTAATGGTAAAGTTCCAGCCTTCCACGCTGGCCATGTGGGTTCGATTCCCACTACCCGCTCCAGTCATAGCGAATTAACAATCTCATCCTCAAGCCATTATGAGCGCCCTTTCCGCATTCCGTTTCTTCGGTTTGACATTCACCGCCGCCTTGCTTGGCACCATGCCGACGCATGGACAAAACAGTTCCTGCGCGAACATTTCGAGCGATGTCACGGCCGCTGTCAGTAATGATCCTTCCAAGGTTCTGATGATTGTCGAGGACGCGCTTGTGATCAACGAGTCCTGCGCCGGTGAGATCATCAAGGCTGCCATTCTTGCCTCCAAAGCGGATGCGGCCCTGGTCAATCAAATTGTGCAAACGGGCATCTCGGTCGCCCCCAAAATGGCCTCGGTCATCACAGACAGCGCCACGGCAGTTTCTCCCGGAACCGCCATTGCCGCCCAGTTTGTGGCCGCGCCGCAAGATCTCAACACTTCGGCGAAGAACCCTGCTAAAAACCCGCTTCCAGTGGCTCCGGAGCCTGTTTTTGAACCTGTCGTGCCCGCCAGCATCCGCGGCGTTTATTTGATCCAGCCGCCCGCGTCCGGATTCATCCCGCGTGATCCACGTTGCCGGAAAGATTGTGACGATCCGCTTTCGCCAAGCCAAAACCAGCCCGGATTTAATTGATGCTCCGGGCTCACTGAAATACGACGAATCTACACCCCCGTCATCATGCGCCACTGTCTCCCATCGTTATGCGCCATCATGATGGCGGCCACGACAGTCACTGGTTATTCCCAAGGGTTGACTGCGGTGAGAAATTTCTCCGGCGACTTCACCGAGGATCAGCCCCTGACCTGGAGCATCACCACACGCGGCGGCTATGACAACCTCAAGTATGACGTTCCCTCGGCCTTCCTGCCAGATTTCGAATCGTGGTACATCCAGGGTGGGGTCGGCATGACCTACACGGAGGCGGATCCAGTCACTCCCTGGAGCATGGATCTGGACCTTGGCGCCACACACTACCTTGATGACATGCCTCGTTATGACGACACGTTTTACAACGCCCGTGTCGCTTTCAACCTGGCTCACAAGCTGTCCGAGCGGCTCAAGATCAGCAATAATTTTTATCTGACCTACGAGGCGGAGCCCAACCTCGCTTTCGGAGGCTCGACCACGCTCTTCAACGGGCAGTACCTTTACGGCTACAACAACTTCAACGTCAGCTACGCCTGGTCCCAGCGCTTTTCCACCACCACGTCATACACCGTGGACGGAATCACTTATGACGACAATCTCGTTTCTAGTTTCGAGGACCGTCTGTCCCATCTTGTGGCGCAGCAGTTCAGCTATGCTATCAGCCAGCGCACGACGTTGAACGCCGAATATCGCTACCGCCACACGCAGTTCAGGGCGGCTGGAAGGCCCGACTTCCAATCCCATTTCGCGCTGGCGGGTCTGGATCATGCCTGGAGCGAACGCACCACGGGATCCTTCCGCGCGGGTGCCGAGTTCTTCCGCTCATACGGCGGCTGGAAAAGCGCGCCTTATGGCGAGATTGCGCTCAGCCATCAGGTCGCCCGCAAAACGACTGCGCGCTGGTTTGGTGTGGCCGGGTATGATGGCGCCGAACTTGGCGCATATGACAGCCGCTATGCCTTGCGCACGGGTGTGAATTTCCATCACCAAGTCACCAAGCGTTTTGGCGTTCAAGCCGGCGCTTCTTATGCCTACAGCGAATTCGATGGTGATGGCGCGATCACTGATGTGACGGAGCACTCTCTGCTGCTTTCCACCGGGCTTTCCTATCAGATTCTGGAGAATCTCAGTCTCGATACCCGTTACAGCTACTCCCTGCTCGACTCCGACGACGCCTTCCGCAGCTTCGACCGTCATAATGTCTCCGTCGGTGTGACCGCCTCTTTCTAAACCACTCTCCCGGAAACAACAGCCAGCATCCCGGCCAGCGGGCGGCCTCGCGCCCCCGCTGGCTGTTTGTGAAACGGCGGATGATCAAGCGAAACGGATAATCAAAGACTCATGAGCGAAGCCAGCCCCGACCTGCAAAATCACGCCCTCGATTCCTGGCGCGTCATCCGTGGCCGGGCTGGACTCATCATACTTTCATTCCTCCTCGTCTTTGGCTCCGCCGCCATGCTCACCTACATCATGCCGCGCAAATACCGCGGCCGGGTTGAGATGAAAATCGAGCGGCTTCAGGACAAGGTGCAGGTCTTCGAGCGCTCCAGCGACAACTTCATGGCAAACAGCGATGTCGTTGTAAAAAATGAATTCGAGAGCATCATCAAGCCCGAAACGCTCTACCCTGTGGTGGACAAGCTGGACCTTCAGTTGAAGTGGGAGCTGCCCACCCGTCAGGCAGCGCTTGGGAAATTACGCTCCAATCTCGACACCCAGTCCAGCATCCGGTCCGACTTCGTCATCATCGAGTTTTTTGACAAGGACCCGGCGCTCGCCGCGACCATCGCCAACGCGGTCGCCGACAGCTACATGACACGCCGTGTCGAGGTGGAGTCCAAACAGAAAGAATCGGCTCTCGAGATGCTCAACAAGCAGATCACCGAGCAGGAGCAACTCCGCGCCCAGGCCCAGCTCAAAATGCAGGAGGCCAAGACCAAGGCCGGCATCGTCGGCGAGTGGTTCTCGGCAGGGCCGAACTCCACCGTGCCGGGAGCCGAGCTGCGCACCACCGGGGACTCCATGGCGGTTACTCGCGAGCAGGCCATCTTTCAGGCGGATCTCGATGTGGAAACCCTCAGTGCGGAAATCGGCCAGTTGCAGACTTTGGAAGGGGACGAACTAGTCGCCCGCGCCGGCGGCTTGAAGCTCGACAACGCCAATGTCGCCCAGATGACCGGTGAATTGCAGCGGCTTGAGGTCGCCCGCGAGGGACTTGTCAATCAGGGACGTGGCCGCAGGCACCCGGAGGTGCTCGCCAATGACAGCCAGATCACCAAATACAAGGAGTTGATAGCCGCCGCTGCCAAAGACCATCTGGCCGGACTGCAAAACCGGCTGGAGAGCGCCCGCAAAAGGAAGGAGGCTCTCGAAGCCTCCAACCAGGACGCCAAATCCGAACTGCTCGGGCAGCAGTCCGCCTTCAATGAATACAAGACCGCCAAAGACGACGTGACCGACATCGAGGCCATCCTGCGCACGCTGAAGACGAGATATTTCGAGACCAAGGCCGGTCTGGAGATTTTCAAATCCCCGGCCACAATCTACGCCAAGGCTGAGCCGGAGGGCCGCCCCGCAAAGCCCAATGTCGCGCTAAATCTCGCCCTTGGCGGCATCCTTGGCCTCATGTTCGGCTTCGGCCTCGCCTTCGCTTTGGAGTTCATGGACACCAGCATCAAGAGCCTCGACGATGTCGAGCGTTTTCTGGGCGTGCCTGTGCTTGCCGTGGTGCCGAAAAATGTCGGCATCCTGCACCGTGCCACAGGCTTCAATCCCGACGCCGAGGCCTACCGCATCCTGCGCACGAACATCGAGTTCAACCGCAAAAACCGCGACGCCAACTGCATCACCGTCACCAGCGGCGGCGCCGGCGAGGGCAAGTCCACCACGCTCTGCAACCTCGCCGTCGTCTGCGCCCAGGGGGGATACAGCGTCCTGCTCATAGACGCCGACCTGCGCCGCCCCTCGATGCACACCCACTTCGATGCCGGCAACACCACTGGCCTCACCAACTTTCTCACCACCAACGTGCGCATGGAGGACGTCGTCGTACGCACCGCTGTGGAAAACCTTTACTTTCTGCCCAGCGGTCTCCTGCCCGCCGACAGCGCCGGCATCCTGAACTCCCAGCGCATGTCAGACCTCATTGAGGATGCCAAGAGCCGCTTCGACATCGTCCTCATAGACTCCCCGCCCATTCTCGGTGTCAGCGACGCTTCCGTGCTCGCGAATGAGGCGGACCTCACCATGATCGTCGTCCAGCACCGCCGTCTGCCGCGCCAGACACTCATGCGTGTGAAGCAGACCGTGGAAAACGTCGGCGGCACCGTTCTCGGCGTCGTGCTCAACAACGTGGACCTGCGGGCCGACAGCCAGTACCAGTACTACACAAACTACTACACTTACTACTCCCCCGACAACCGCCCCGCCGCCGAGGGTGGCAAGCCCAAAAAGCGCCGCAAAGCCGCCGGAGAAACCGCGCCTGCCCGGACGCCAGGTGGGGATTTATTCTGACTTCCGCCATGAACTCACGCCTCCTCCTCCTGCTTGTCTTCTGCGCCGTGTCGCAGCGCGTCCACGCCCAGGGCGAACTGCCCTTGAAGTCTGGCGACCGCATCACCATCAGCATCGGCGCCATACCCGACAACGAGGTGGTGCAGATCAACAAGGTCTATACCATCAGCGACAATGGCACCATCAATCTGCTTCACATCGGCGAGGTGCGGGCCAGCGGTCTCAAGCCCTCCGCGCTTCAGCGCTCCATCGAGCAGATTTACGTTTCGCGGGAAATTTACGCGCGCCCGAACGTGCTCGTTTCCATAGACACAGACCAGACCGCGCGCCAGGTTTATGTCACCGGCGTCAACAAACCCGGGCCCGTGCCTTACCGCCCTGGCATGACGCTTTCCCAGGCAATCCAGTTCGCCGGCGGGCCCACGCCCTTTGCCAGCATGAAGCGCGTGCGCCTCGTGCGCGGCGCCCGCGTCACCGAGCACAATCTCTCGCGCGACATCGGCAACCCCGCCGTGGATGTGACCCTTCAGCCGGAGGACCAGATCAACCTTCCGGAGTGATCCGCCGCATCATGCGCTCCACTCCGGACCACAGCGCCGCGCTGGACGAGGTGCGCGCCATCTACGCGGAGTTGGAAAAGCGCCCGCTGGACCGGCAGTGTGTCGCGCGCGCGCAGTGCTGCCATTTCCGCCTGACGGGAAAGACGCCCATGCTAACCCTGGGGGAGGCGTTGCTCGCCGCGCGCGGTGTGCGCGCCGCGGGGCGCAAAAAACTGACTCCGCATCCAGACGGCGCCTGTCCCATGCTCGGCAGGGACGGGCGCTGCGCCATTTACCAGCACCGGCCTTTTGGCTGCCGCACACACTTTTGCCAGGCTGCGGGCGGTGTTTATCCGCGCAGGCACATCGCGGATCTGATCCAGCGGCTTGAGGCGCTGGATGAAAAACTCGGCGGTGACGGCCCGCGCGCTCTGGAGGGCGCGGTCAGCGACGCTCTTGCGCGAATCGGCTGAAAGGCGCAGCCCCGGATGGATGTAAGCGTCATCCACGCGCCCT
>DDQZ01000083.1 GCA_002343505.1 Verrucomicrobiaceae bacterium UBA2429
CCCGCATTCCTCACCCTTTTGAGCGCATACCATCCGCCGCCCGCCACTTCCGCGATGGGGCGCGCGCCCTCCTTGCGCTTCGCGCTGTAGCGTCCCCGGTTCGCCTCGAACACCGTCTCCACAAACTCCTTCCCGCCCAGCACCAATCCCTCCGAAAAATAGCGCACTCGCAGCCGTATCAGTTCGCCCGCAGGCAGTTTGCCTTTCTCTTTGAGCACCGCGCGCGCCTCCTCTGCCGTCACCCCCTTGCGCACCACATCCTCATTCGGCGCATCCCGTACCTCCATGCCTGTGCTGAACAACAGACAGCGATACGCCTCCGCTCCGCCCTGCTTGCCCCACCCATCCACCGGCTTTCCCGTCACCTTCGCCAAACCCCTCCGCGCCCGCTGGCTGCCGCCCATCGCCTCCCCATACCCGCACCAGCGGTAGTCCTTCGGATCCTTCACCAGCCCCGCGCGCAGCGGATTCAGGTCAATGTAAGCCGCCATGGTGTGGAGCGGCTCGCCTTTGCCCTCCACCAGCACGCTTTTGAAGCGGTCCATCCACAGGGTGCCCTTGCGTCCGCGGCGCTTGTTGAACCAGCGGCTGAAGCGCTCTTTGACCTCCTTCACATACAGCGACAGATCGCAAAACCGCCGCTTGATCCGCTCCAGCTTCGCCGCCGCCAGCGCGTCCATGCCCAGCCGCCGCAGCTCCGCGATCTCCTGGCGCAGCAGGGCGATGAATTCTTTGCTGTAGAGCAGGCGCAAATGCTCAAAGAGCCGCTCCTCGCCCTCCGCCCCGGCAAACCGCTCCAGCCAAATCTCCCGCTTGGGCACTTCAATCAGGGCATGGAAATGATTGCCCATCACACAATAGGTGACCAGCCGCACGCCGCAGAACTCGCTCATTTTCCAGAGCAGGCGCTTGAGGGCCTCCTTCTCGACGTCATCGAAGAAGACCTCGCCGCCGCAGGTGCGTGACATGACATGGTAGGTGTTGGTCTCGAAGACCTCGCGCCCCAGGATGCGCCTGCGCCCGCCGGACCAGGAGCGCGCGGCAGGGTAGGGAGCCGTCCTGGCGTTGACGCCGACGAGTTGCTTTTCGAGGTCATCGGACTGTGAATCAAGGGATTGAGATGGATTCATGGTGGGAAAGTGGAGCGGACTTGGGAAGCGGTCAAATACTTTTTGCCTGGCATCTTTATTGCAACAGCGAGGTGCCGCTCGAAGACGTGCTGGGCACGGGCCTGTTTGCGATGAGTGAGGTGGAGCAAAGCGCGGGCTGGCTGGACTCGCTGGCGGGTCACACGCCTGAGACGGAGGAGTATGGCATTGGCAATTTTGTTTACCGGGCACGCAAGCCTTTTCATCCGCTGCGTTTCCACGCTCTGCTGCGTGCTCCGTGGGAGGGGGTGATCCGTGTGAAGGGCATGTTTTGGCTGGCTACGCGTATGGAGCTGGCGGGGTATGTGTCTCAGGCGGGCGTGCTGCGGGACACGCGGGCGATGGGCTTTTTCTGGAGCGCGGTGCCTGAGAGTGAGTGGCCGCAGGATGCGCAGACGCAGAAGGAGATCCGTGCTTTTGTCGAAGGGCCGTATGGTGACCGGCGCACGGAGTTGGTGATCATCGGGCGTGACATGGACCGCGCGGCATTGACGGCGTTGTTTGATGCGGCGCTGCTCACGGATGAGGAGTTCGCCCAAGGCCAGCAGGCATGGGCGAAGCTGGAAGATCCATTCCCCTCCTGGCTGCCTGCGGAGCGTGAGGTGTGAGGCTGTGAATGGCGCGCCTTCCACGGAAAGCCTGCGGCCCTGTTTGCGCGTGTGCCGTAGGCTGTGGATATGGAAGATTTGAAAGGCAGACGTTTCGCCGTGATTGGCGCGGGTATGGCAGGTGTGGCTGCGGCGCGTGGACTGAGCGCGCGCACAAAATGCCAACAAAATGCCAGGCTTTTTTCCGAGGCTTTTTTTCGGCGAAGCCAGGCGAGCATAGTCACCGCGAGCCCGACGACACTGCTGAATCCACATGGCGAAAGTCGGGTAATTGAGCCCGAGCAAGCGAGCGAAAGGCCGCCCCTTCATGCCGCTGCGTTCGAACTCATCGAGCAAAGCCTCACGCTGAGCGCGCGAGCGGGTCACACGCCCCAGCACATCGCGTTTCAAAATCGCCGTCCCGTCCCGGTTCGTATCCATAAGTGTCGTAGCCTCCCAGCTACGACACTTGCTAGCTACGACAATCCCACGGGGCTACGTTTGACGGATACAACACGAACAAAGAAAGCAAAATCTGAACTGCAACATCCAGATGGGATAACAGCGTGTTTGTCCACTTTGCAGCCAGTGCCGGAAACGCATGCAAGCTCAGCGCATCACCGCGCCTTCCGGGCAGACGAGGGCGAGGTAGGCGGCGACGCGGGCGCGGGCGGCGGTTTCGGCGGCGGGTATGGCATTGACTGCCTGCAAGATGAGAGAGCGAGTGCCGCGCGTCATTTCTCCGGCGCAGAAGAGGGTGTTGAGGTGGTCCACGAGGCGCTCGGGCTGGGCGGCGAGCGCGCGCTCGCGGCTGAGGTCTATGGGGAAGCGGTATTCCTCCCAGTAACTGAAGCCCTCCATCACCATCTGCCAGAGGCGGTTGGGGAAGGAGATGGAGGAATAGCTGTCAGTGATTTGGAAAACGGGGCCGGCTTTGCCCTGCTGGGTGAGCAGTCCGGGGGCGCGGTAGTCGGGGCGGTAGAAATTGAAGACGCTGGGGGAGTAGCCGGGCTCCTGGCGGCTGTCATTGTAGAAGTCGTTCCAGTCCCACCAGAGGAGGTCCGGCACCTGCTTCATGCCAAAGGCACGGCCAAGGGCGATGGCGCGGATGACGGGTTCCTTGAGCCGGCCATAGTCGGCGGGACGGCTGGGGCCGCGCGCTTCGGGGTCGAGCAGGATGGCCCGGACGACGGAGAATAGATTGCCGCGCTGGCCGTAGTCGTCACTGGTGAAGACAGTGGCGACGCGTGCGACATAGGCGGGAGTGGGATTGTCAGTGACGAGGAACTGGATGAGCTGGCGGCTGACAAATGGGGCGGTGTTGGGGTGCTCGAAGAGATGGCGGATGGCGTCCTGGATGTCGCGCATGGCCTCGGCGTGAGTGGGGGCGCGGGCGGGGATGACGAAGCCGTCGAGCAGGGTCTTTTTTCCGAAGTCGTGGCGGTCGGCATGCATGGTCATGGGTGTGGCGTAATCGGTCTCCGTCCAGCCGCCGCCGCCCCAGTAATGGCCGCCGAACCAGAGACCGGTCAGCACACGGGCGAGCTGGGTGATCTCGGCATTGGAGTAGGTGGGGATGGGCTGGCCCTGGCTGTCGAGCTGGCGGGTGCCGTCAGGATTCAGCCGCCACAGGCCGATGGTGAAGAGCTGCATGACCTCGCGGGCGTAGTTTTCGTCCGGATACTGGTTGATCTCCGGGCGGGCTTTTTGATTGCCGACATGGCTGAGGTAACGGCCCATGACGGGGTGGAGTGTGACCTCCATGAGGATGTCATGGTAACTGCCAAAGGCGTGGCGGACGAAGATGTCGTAATAGTCGGCCATGCCGAGGCAGCGGTTCTCCAGATTGGCATCGCGTCGGGAGGTGACGAGGATTTGGGAAAGGGCGAAGGCCACGCGCTGGCGGAGCTGGTCCGGCCCCTGAATGGCGGCGCGGGCGAAGGCGGTCTTCATGTTGCCGCCGAAGAGGAAGGGATCGCGGTCCTCCCCGGCGACGACCTCGCTGCGGATGTAGTTTGGATTCGCGCGCTGTGTCATCATGTCCTGCCAGATGCTGCGGATGTAAGTGGAGTGCAGGGTGGGCGGGGCGTTGTTCAACTGATCCAATATCCAGCCATCAATGGTTAAATCCTGGACACGGTCAATGTCCTCCGGTGTGGGACCGAAGCTGGCCTGCATGAGGAAGCGCGCGGCCTGGGCGCGGGAGACTGTGCCCGGGCCGCCTCCGCTGCCAAGGGGGAAGCCGCCTTCGGGGGTGGCGCCGTGGAGTCTTTCGAGGAGGCTGACGAGATCGCCGCTGAGGTTGGTGTCCGGCTGGCCGTCTCCATTGCTATCCACTGGCGCCGGGGCGCGGGTGCTGTCTGCGGAGAGGCGGTCGGAACCGAGAACGTTCACCTCGGCCCAGTCGCTGACGCCGTCGCCATCGGTGTCGAGATCGGTGACAGTGGCTTTGAAAAAGCGGGGCGCGGTGCCCGATAGCGCCGCCGCCACGGTCTGGCGGTATTCATTGCCGAAGGCGAGCGGCACGCCGGGCGCGGGTGTCCAGGTGGCGGGGGAGAGGCTGTCATTTTGCCAGAGGCGGTGGTGCTTGAGAGCGACCAGGGGCCAGGTGACGACGAGGTCGGAGCCGGCGCGGGTGGTGTCCACCCAGAGGCGGGAGTAGGGATCAAAAGGATCAGTGCCGGCGGCGGCCTCGTCGGCATTGCTCATGCCGTCGCCATCGTCGTCGTCGAGGGCGGCGAGATCGAACCGGCCGAGCCAGAGTTCCCAGGCGTCGGGGATGCCGTTGCCATTGTAGTCCGCTGCGGCACCCGGAGGCGGGCCGTGATACCAGGGCGGCAGGCTGTAGCCGTTCAGAGGATCGGTGCCGGCTGCGACTTCGACACCATCAGGCGCGCCGTCGCCGTCGCTGTCGGCCTCGAGCGGAAGGGTGCCGGCGAGGAATTCCTGGAGGTTGGTGAGGCCGTCGTTGTCGGCGTCGAGTGCGGCATCTGCCGGGTCGTTGTAGAGCAAATCGTTGAAGTCGGTTATGCCGTCGTTGTCGCTGTCTTTCCAATAGAGATAAGCCTCTGACTCATCCAGACGCCAGGGGCTGATGAAGACGCGGACGCCGTCGTTTTGATAGAGGCTGTAAACTCCTGGAGCGCCGCTTTGATCCTGCCAGGAGGCGCTGTTGTTGTGGACGTTCAAGGCGAGAGCGCAACCGGCAAAGGTGGTGCTGGCGACGGTGGTGTTGGTGTCCTGGTTGAAGATGGAGAAGGTGAAGGTCCAGTTCGTGCGCGAGCCGGGGCTGCTGCCCTCGATGCGGAAGCGCAGGCGGTCGCTCATGTCCACGGAGCCGTGACCGCTGAAGCCGAGCGCGGGAGCGAGGTCAGTCGGCGGCTCATTCCAGTCACTCTCCCAGATGTCCCAACTGTTATTGTCCGGGTGGCTGAAGGCGGACTCGTAGTTCGAGTAAAAGTGGCGCGTGACACGGCCGGAGACGACGCGCAAGGCCACCCAGAAGGCGTCTTGATTCGGGAAGGCGGAGTTCCGCAGGGTGAGGCGCAGCAGGGCGTCATCGCCCCATTGCAGGCCGCTTTGATGCCCGCGCGTGTGGTCCCAGATGACCTGCACGTTTTCCACCTGCCAAAGGAAGGTGCGCGGCGAGGTTGTGACCTGGGGGAGAAAGGTGGCGGTGTCCGGCAGGTGAGGGTCGCGACCGAGGCGTATCTCCTCGGCGTCGTCCATGCCATCGCCGTCGCTATCAGCCATGACGGGATTGGTGGGATGGGGGAGGTGGGCGATTTCCTCACCATCACTGAGACCATCGCCATCCGTGTCGGCGATGAGCGGGTTGGAGCCGGTGTTCAAATGGCTGAAAAAAACGCCGGTGTTTCTTTCGACATTGTCGGTGAGACCGTCGCCGTCGGTGTCGGGGTTGTGCGGGTCGGTGCCGCGGGCGTATTCGCCGGAGTTGGAAAGGCCGTCGCCGTCAGGGTCGAGGGCGGCGTCATTGAGGTCGGGCCGCAGGCGGTGGGTGAGTTCCCAGGAGTCGGTCATGCCGTCGCCGTCGGAGTCGGTGGCGCTGTCCACGATCTGGATGCCGTGGATGCCGAGTTCGTGATTGTCGTGGGGAAAGAGCTTCACGCTGGCGGTGGCGCCGGTGACATTGCGCCAGCGGATGGCATTGCCGCGCCAGGGCTTGGCGGGAGTGGAGCCGTGCGGCTCGGTGAAGCGCGTCTCCGGCGGGCGGCTGCCGGTGATGAACCAGCGGTCGGTGGCGGGCTGGTCATTGAGGCGGGCATAGCCCACCGCGCCGTCATAATTGCCGCCCGCGTAAAGAATGACATCGTAGCCGGCGAAAGGGATGCCGCCGATGGTGACGGAGGCGGGCGTGGAGTCACTCACGACGAGGTAGGCGTCCATGATCATCCGGTCAGGCGCGCCGGTGTTGCCATTGATCCACACATGGTTCGGGGATGTCCAGGCCAGGGTCATGGTGGTGGGCGCGCCGGCGCTGTTGACCAGCACACCCTGCTGCGGGGACTCAATGTGCATGGTGTTGCCTGAGGTCGTGTTCCAGCTCGTGAGCGGCATCGTGTTGTTCCAATGAAGCTGGGGCGCGAGACCGGCGGGGGCCAGCCAGGGCAGGGCGTTGTGGGGATTGACATCGGAGACGAAATTCACCGCCACAGCGTCGGGGAAGACGGGCGGCGTGCTGGCGGCGCTCATGGCATCGTGCCCCGTGCGCAGCTCCCAGGCATCAGGCGCGCCATCGGCATCGGAGTCGGCAAGGAGTGGGCTGGTGTGATGCGTCAGCCATTCATCGCCGTCGGAGAGCGTGTCGCCATCGGTGTCGGCGAGGAGGGGATTCGTGCCGAGTTCGGAAATGCCGGCATGGACGCCGGTGTTCGTCTCCACCGCGTCGGAAAGGCCGTCGCCGTCCGTGTCGGCGAGGCGGGGGTTGGTTCCGCGCGCGAACTCCTGGAGATGGGTGAGATCGTCGCCATCGAGGTCGAGCGCGGCATCGGCGGGGTTGGTATCGCTCAGGCCGTGGGTCTCCTCCCACCAGCGCGGCAGTCCGTCGCTGTCGGCATCGAGGGTGGCCGTGGGATCAATCTCGAAAGCCAGCGCGTCAATGTGAACCCAGCCATCGGCGCTGCCGCCGGAGCGGATGACCTCGATCGTATTGGCACCCGTGTTTGGCGTGGCATCAGCCTCGACGACAAGCGCTCCGTATGTGGAGGCGGTCCGCGTGCCGATCACCGCGCCGTTGAGCTTCACCGTGAACTCGTGCGTGCCATATCCACGATCCGCCGGCGTGCCTCCCCAGCAATGATGGAGGATGAACCGCACCCGCGCGGCCCCCGCGGCCTGCCCGGCGCTGAGCATGAAATGGTAGCGCTGGCTGGCGGAATTGTCGCCGCTGGCCAGGGCATTGTCCGCCTGATTCACCGGCTCGGCAGCGGCCACGACTCCCACGGGATCGGAGTAGTCCCCGGCAAAGTAATAGTCGTCATCCAGAACCGAGGCGCTGCCCGGAGATGGAAAAATGCCCCAGACTGAGCCAAACCCGTTCGGAGTCCCGTCATGAACCCCCAGTGTCCACACCGTGGCAAACTCCGCGCGCAAGGCCGCCGGCAGCAGCAGGCAGAGGCATGACAGTAAACGCACGGCAAAAAACATGACTGCCGGAGTGTAAATCCCCGGCGCCAGCGCGGCGACTTTTTTCAGCGGCATCCTGTAGGCCGCCGCAAAAGTCGAAATTCGAGTTTCGAAGTTCCCCCATCAGCGCCCATTGTGATCGCGGAGCGTCTCCAGCACCTCTCAGACTCTGCCCCATGCCAGCACCCGCCAGCCCCAGCTTCCCAGATTTCCGCGCCGACTTCCCCATCCTCGGCCAGCAGGTCCACGGGCACCCGCTCATCTATTTTGACAACGCCGCCACCAGCCAGAAGCCGCGCCAGGTCATCGAGGCCCTCATCCGCTACTACGAGCGGGACAACGCCAACGTCCACCGCGGCCTGCACGAGCTGAGCATGAGGGCCACCGACGCCTTCGAGGCGGCGCGCGCGCGCGCGGCCCGTTTCATCGGCGCGGCGAGCCCCGACGAGATCATCTTCACGCGCGGCACCACCGAGGGTGTGAACCTCGCCGCTCAAGCCTGGTGCGCGCGCCACTTGCAGCCGGGGGATGTGATCCTCACCACCGGCATGGAGCACCACAGCAACCTTGTGCCCTGGCAGCTCGCCGCCCAGCGCAACCGCGCCAGCCTGCGCCACATCCCCGTGCTTGATGACGGCACGCTCGACATGGACGCGCTCGACTCGCTGCTCGACGGCCCGGTCAGGCTCCTCGCCTTCGTCCATGTCTCGAACTCTCTCGGCACCATCAACCCCGCCCGCGAGATCTGCGCCCGCGCCCGCGCGCTCGGCATCACCACTTTTCTGGACGGCGCTCAGGCCGCAGGGCACATGCCCGTGGATGTGCGCGGGATCGGCTGCGATTTCTACGCCTTCTCCGGCCACAAAATGTGCGCCCCCACCGGCATCGGCGTCCTCTACACGCGGCTGGAGGTCTTGGAGGAAATGCCACCCTGGCAGGGCGGCGGCGAGATGATCCTCAGCGTGGCCCTCGACAGCAGCACCTACAAAGCGCCGCCCGCGCGCTTCGAGGCCGGCACCCCCGACATCGCCGGAGCCATCGGCCTGGCGGCGGCGATGGACTACCTCGATGGCATCGGGCTGGAGGCCATCCAGGCGCATGGCGAGGCGCTCACCCGCCGCGCCTGGGACGGCTTGAGCGCGCTGCCCGGCATCCGCCTGCTCGGCCCGCGCCAGTCGCGCGCGCCGCTGGCCGCCTTCACGCTCGACTGCGCGCATCCGCATGACCTCGTCGAGTATGCGAACACCCGGGGCCTGGCCCTGCGCGGCGGCCACCACTGCACTCAGCCGCTGATGAGGCGCTTCAAAGTCCCCGGCACCAGCCGCGCCAGTTTTTATTTCTACAACACGGAGCAGGAGGTGGACGCCATGCTCGGCATCCTGCGCCAGGCGGTGGAGTTTTTTGGCGGATGAGACGGCGCCCGCCTCAGCGCGGGCCGGGGGTCAGATGGCCCAGCCTTCGCGGTAGGTCTTCGTCAGCAGCGGGTTGGCCTCGGGGGCGTTGGTGAAGGCCAGCTTTTCCGCGTCCCATTCCAGGATGACGGGGTTCAGAGGGTCGCCGGTGCGGGAGTCAATGGGGCCGCGCGTGCAGAAACGGGTCGCCACATTGCCGAGCTGTACCGTCTCTGAGAGCGGGCCGGCGTAGTGGAAGCCGTCGCTGGTCTTTTGTCCCGCGAGGCAGGCGTCCACCCAGACATGCCAGTGGCTTTTGCCCTCCTCCTTCGGGTATTTGAAGCCCTGGAATTTCTCGACCGGGTAAAGCCGCGGCCCGGCCACATGGGCCAGCACCATGTTGCCCTCCTCGCCGATGAAGAGCGAGCCGCTGCGGGGCAGCTCCAGGTCCGGCGGCATCTTCGCCTTTTTGCGGTCCGGGCGCAGGCCGCCATCGCTCCACGTCACCTTCAGGGTCTTGCCCGCCGTCAGGGAGTTCCCCGGGAAGACGTACTCCACCTCCTCATTCACCGGCCAGATGTGGGCATTGATGCCGCTGTTGCGCGCCGTCACCGTCAGGGGGGCGTTGAGGCCCAGCGCGGTGAAGACGGGGTCCAGAATGTGGCAGCCGAAGTCCCCCAGCGCGCCGCCGCCGAAGTCCTGCCAGTCGCGCCACACGAAGGGGTGGTAGCAGGGCGCGTACTCGCGCTTCGGGGCCACGCCCAGCCACAGGTCCCAGTTCACATGCGCGGGCACGGGCGCGCCGGGCAGGGGCTCCAGCTTCTTGTTGCGCTCGTTGCCGGTGACACCCACCCAGGAGAACACCTCCTTGATCCTGCCGATGGCCCCCTCTTTGATCAGCCGCGTGCCGAGCCGGTATTCCAGGTTGGAGTGGATCTGGTTGCCCATCTGGGTGACCACGCCGGCCTTTTCCGCCTCCAGGCGCATCTGGCGGCTCTCCCACACCGTGTGCGCCAGCGGCTTCTGGCAATAGACGTGCTTGCCCCGGCGCATGGCCTCGATGGCCGCCTTCGCGTGCATGTGGTCGGGCGTGCCCACGTTCACCGCGTCCACCTTGTCGCCCAGGCTGGCCAGCATCTCGCGGAAATCGGCGAAATGCGGCACCCCCGGGTGGGCCGCGTCCGCCTTGGCGAAGCGCGTGCTGTCAATGTCACAGAAGCCCACATACCGCACCTTCCCGTGCGCCCCGATGTTCTTGATGTCGCTGAACGCCATGCCATCCGCGCCGATGGACGCCACCTGGAGCATCGAGTTCGGGCTGGCGGAGCGCACCACAGCGGGGAAACCCGCGGCGGCAACGGCGAGTGCGGAGTGCTTGAGGAAGGAACGGCGGTCGCTGGGAGTGGACATGGCCGGAGACTACGCGCCCGCCCTCGGAATCCTTGCCGGTAAACTCCCGCGCCCCGCAGCCGAGGTTCACGGTGGGCAGATGGGCAAAGTGCGCCTCTCCCCCGGTCACCTTCAGCGAGCCGTAAAGGTAGTCTCATTCATGCCTGGTCTGCCGCTCCACCACCGGGCATGCGCCCTTGGGCACCCAGACTCGGCGGCCAGCTCCGGCCGCCCCAGTAGGATGGCTCTTCGTGCCATGTTGCTCACGCTACAGCCTGCCCGCCATCATGCTGCGATGAGTGAATCGGTTTGGGGTCACTTCAAGCTGCGCAGCCAGGCGACGAGGTCGAGGAGGTCCTGCTCGGGCAGGGTTTGATCTAACCCCATGGGCATGAGGCTGGCGGGGAGCTGGGTGCTGGCGGTGATGGCGGCGTGGGGGAGGTTTTTCTCCTGTCCGGCCACGTCCATGACGAGCAGGCCCTCGGCGGTGTGGCTGCGGATGACGCCCATGACGGTCTGGCCGTCGGCGGTCTCGATGAGGTGGGTCTCGTAGTCGCGGGCGAGGGAGGCGCTGGGGAAGAGGATGCTCTCGATGAGGTCGCGCTCGGTGCGGATGGCGCCGATCTTTGACAAGTCCGGCCCGAGGACGCGGCCCACGCCGCCGATCTGGTGGCAGGCGATGCAGGTGCCTTTGCCGGACTCGAAGACGTGCCTGCCCTCGGTGGCGCGGCCGGCGGTGGCGGCTTTTTCGGCGAGGGCGGGCAGGGCACGCTTTTTCTCCTCCTGGGCTTCGCTGGCGCGGGTGTAGGCGGGGAGAATGATGGCCTCAAAAATCTCGGGCGGGTGCTGGTGGAGGGCGGTGCGGTAGAGGCTCTCCTGCTGGCTGGCGATGGCGGGGTTTTTGGCCAGCTCGGTGGCGAGGGCGCGGGCGGTGTCGCTTTCCTTCGCTTTGCGCAGGAGAGGGAGGAGCTTTTCGAGTTCGACGGGGCCGGTGCTGGCGAAGACGGGGGCGAGCGCGAGGTGCCGGGCGGCATCCAGCGGGGCGGCGGCGAGCATGGTGGCGGCCTGGATGCGGGCGGCGGCGGAGGCGGCGGGGTCGGTGACGGTGGCGCGGATCAGGTCGAACGTGGGGCCGGCGAGCTGGAGGCTTTTCATGGCGTCGAGCGCTTTGAGCCGGAGTGAAAGGGGCTGCGCGGAGTCGTCGGCGAGGGCCTGGAGTTGGGGGTCGAAGGGGTGGGTCTTGAGGCGCTTGATGGCGTCGAGGATGAGGGGGAGGCCGGTGTCGGCGGGCTTTTCGAGGAGGTCCTGCATGGGGGGGAGCCAGCCTGGATGCACGTCATTGACGGGCTGGGCGGCGAAGACGCGGAGGGCGGCGCGGCGTGTCTCGCCCTGCGGGGCGGCGAGCATGGCGGTGAGGAGTTTTTGAGTCTGGGGCTGGTCCCGCAGCACGAGGGCGAAGCCCTCGAGGGCGGTCAAGCGGGCGGCGGTGGGCGCATGGGAGAGCCATTGGATCAAGGTGGGGGCGACCCATTCGTCGGCGTCGGGATGCTGGGTGACGATGCCGAGGGCGACATGTGCGAGGGCGGCATCGGCGCTGTCGAGCTGCTGGACGGCGATGCCCATGTGCTGGTTCATGGCGGCGGAGTCGTCGGGGATGAAGCTGGAGAGCATGCGGCGGAGGGCGGCGGGGTTTTTCTCCTTGCGCAGGTCGTCCATGCTGACGGCGAGCAGGCTCATGCTCTGGGCGGCGAGGATGAGGGAGTGCTCGAGGGGCGGGTCGAGCGGCTCGCGCATCATGAGGCGGATGGCGGTGCCGAGCTTGGCGGCGTCGGCGTGGGCTTTGGCGTCGGCTTCGAGGATGTGGGGGAGGCGCTGGGCGGTCCATTCGAGGGCGCGGCGGCGGGCGTGGGCGTCGGGGGATTTTAATGCGGCGGCGGCGGCTTTGGGGTTGGCGGGCGGCTGGGGCAGGGCGGCGGCGACGGGGGCGGCTTTTTTCCCGGCGGTGATGCGATAGACGGCTCCGAGGACGTCGGGCTTGGCCATGAGGCCGCTGGGGCAGCCGAGGCGGAACCAGCCGCCGGTGTCGAGCAGGAGGAGGGAGCCGTCGGTGCTCTCGATGACGTCGGTGAGGTGGACGTCGGGGTTGTGGATTTTGAGGAACTCGCTCTCGGTGGCGGTGTAGCTGGCGCCTGCTTTGGCGAGGTCCATGCGCACGAGGCGCTGGGTGTTGAAGTGGGTGACGTAGAGGGGAGAGCCGGGCTGGGAGTGCCAGAACTCGCAGCCGCTGACGGCGACGTGGCCGAAGTTGTGAATGACGGGCATTTTCTCCAGGGTGCGGGGCAGGTCGGCGATGACCTGCATCTGGTCGGCGCGCTCATAGACGCCGCCGTAGAGCCAGTGCATGAGGGTGTCGCCGCGCGGGTTGCTGTAATAGAGATTGCAGGTGCCGATGATGTCGCCCTCGGGGGTGAAGGCGAGGCCGGTGGGGTTGTCGGCGCAGCCGAGGGAGTGCCATTGCACATCGCCGCCGTCGGGCAGGCAAGACCAGATGCCGCTGGCTTTGCCCTCGTGGACGAGGGTGCCGTCCTTCTGGCTGATGACGTGGCCTTTGCGCCCGTGGCACCAGTAGAGTCGGCCGTTGGGGTGGACTTTCGGGCCGTGGACGTCGGCGGCGTTGCCGGTGTAGTCGAAGCCGGTGACGATCTGCCGGCGGTCTTCGGCGATGCCGTCGCCGTCCTTGTCGGTGAGCCGCCAGATGCCGGGCGGGCTGGCGACGTAGAGGCTGCCTTCATGCCAGCAGGCGCCCTGGGGGAATGTCATCTTGTCGGCGAAGACGGTGCTCTTTTCATAGACGCCGTCGCCGTCGGTGTCCTCAAGCATGAGGACGCGGTTGGGCGGGTTGGCTTCGAGCTGGGCTTTGTTCCAGTTCACGCCGGCGGCGTCGCCGATGAAGAGGCGGCCACGGTCGTCCACGCAGCCCATGATGGGGTGGGTGACGAGGGGCGCGGCGGCGGCGAGGGTGAGGGTGAAGCCTTCGGGGAGGGTGAAGTCTGAAATCCGAAATTCGAAATTCGAAGCTTCGACCACCACGGGGCGCATGCCGGACTCGGGGATGGTGCTGCCTTTGTCCGGCGGGAGGTCGGCGGCGGGGAGGAAGGCGGGCAGTAGAAGGAAGAGGGCGCGGGACTTCATGGCGGCGGGGACTTTATACGCGGAGGCGCGGGGCGGGCTGTCAGCGTGCAACCTGGAAGGTTGCACCGCCTGGCGCGGGCAGGATGCCCGGTTCACACGAGACAGGCGGGGACGCCTGTCCTACCGGCGGGTCATGGCGCCTTTGAGGGCGGTGCGGTAGTTCACCACGGCGTCGGCGATGGAGGCGGAGACCTGCTGGCGGTAGGTGTCGGAGGCGATGAGGCGGCACTCGTTGGGGTTGGTGACAAAGCCGCCCTCGAAGAGAATGCCGGGTTTTTTGCAGCCGGAGAGCACGCTCCACTGGGCGCGCTTGATGCCGCGGTCCACGAAGCGGAACTTGCTGATGACCATGGCGTGGACGGCGGTGGCAAGGGCGATGTTGGCGGAGTCGTGGGAGTTGCCGGTGAGGCCGTTGGCGTTGTAGCCGCCGCCGCGCTCAAGGCTGGCGGAGCTGCCCTGCGGGGTGAGGGCGAAGGTCTCGATGCCGTTGGCGGCCTCGCTGCCGCCGGAGTTGAAGTGGAGGCTGATGAAGATGCAGTTGGGCGTGTTGTTCGCCACGGCCACGCGCCCGCCGAGGGTGATGAAAGTGTCGCTGTCGCGGGTCATGATGACTTTGAAGCCCTTGCGCTGGAGCGCGTCGCGCACGGAACGCGCCATTTGCAGGGCGAAGTCTTTTTCATAACCATAGATGCCGCGCGCGCCGGCGTCGTGACCGCCGTGGCCCGCGTCCACGACGACGGTGTCGAAGGGGACGGCGTCGGTGATGTGGGAGGGGCGGAGCACGGGGTCAATGAGCTTGCTGAGGTCTATGCGCGAGAAGAGCGCGCGCCCGGAGTATTCCTGCACCGGGTAGCTGAGGATGAACTTGATGTTGTTGATCAGCATCTCCTGGCTGCCGATGGTGGCCTTGATGATGAGGTTGTTCGAGCGCAGCCAGACATGCGTTCCCTCCACCTTGTAGGAGCTGAATCGGTAAAACTGGTGGAGACTCTCGCCGGTGACGTAGTCGCGCCCGTTGATGTTGACGATCTGCCAGCCGCCGGACTGGCGCGCGGCGGGCGGCAGCGGGGTGGACGGCGGCGGCGGCTTCAGTTCGCCGCGATCCTGGGCGAACTCGCCATCGCCCGCAGGCTTCACGGCGGCGGTTTTCGGCGGGGCGGGGGGCGGCGCGGATTTTTTCTCGGCGGCCGCCACGGGCTTGGCCGGGGTGGGTTTGGCCGGCTCGCTCTTTTTCGCAGGCGGAGGCGGGGTCTTGGAAGTGCTGGTTGACGGCTTTGTGGATGAGCCGGCTTTCGACTTGGTCGTCACCGTGGGTTTGGGGCCGGGTGTGGAGGGTGTCTCCGGCTTTTCAGGCGCTGGCGGCGGCGCGGGCTCCTCTTTTTTGCCGCCGCCAAAGATGCGGCCAAAAAAACCCTTCTTTTCCGTGTCCGTGGTGACATCCGCGTGGAGCGGCGCGGTGGTCGCCAGCAACGAGGCGGTCAGTGCGGCAATCAAGCCGCGCGAGCGGCGTCGGGAAGCTGGTCTGTCAGGGTGCATGGGTTCAACGGATCAAGCCAACGACTCAAGGGGCGCGAAAGTCGCGGAAAAGTGTAGGCCGTCCAGGCCAAATCGCAATCATTGATCCATCTTCCCGGCATTTCACCGGAGGGTTGCGGATGAAAATCTCTCCCGCTGACAGACGCGGCGTTTTCGGCTTGTTTCTTGACGATGCGCCTTGGCTTCATTCCTCTGGTTTTTCTGGCTGTTTCATCCGCTGCCGCCCAATCTCCCGCCAAACCCGGCACCGCGCCGGTGACGCCCTGGGGCGACTTCGTGGAGAAGGATTTCCCGTTTTTCAGCAGCGTGCTCGACTGCCGCGACCTCGGCGAGGGCTTCCCCAAGGACAATCTCACGCCGCGCGGCCTGATCCTGAACGTTGGCAGCGAAAGGGGTGGCGGGAACCTCTGGGCCTGCTTTGACACAGAATTGCTTCGCCTGGCATTTGTCTGGTCAGGCCGGGGAAACAGCCCCGTCATGCCCGCTGCGCTCGCCACCGGCTCCTACCATGTCGCCGGCCAGAAGACGAAGGACGGCCAGGAGGATTTGCCCGAGCCAGGACCGTCCGTCGGTCCTGTTTTGTCCAATGGCGTTTATCCCGGCTGGCAGGTGCTCCAGTCAGCTTCCGGCAAACCTGTCTTCCGTGATCCGCGCGAACCTGCGCCGAGCCCTGAAGAAGTGGGTCGCGGGCCGCTGGATGAAGCAACGGGCCGCTTTGAGTCGGTCACCGTCGTGGACGGAGCGGCCAGACTTTCTTACCGGGTTGGAGGAACGCGGGTGACCGAGCGGCTTGAGATGGTGAATGATTCCGGCTCTAGCCTTTTTGTCCGGCACTTTGACATCGAGCCGCATGCCAAGCCCCTGGCCCTGGTCTATGCCCATGAGGCGAATGTGGATGACGCCAGGTTTCTGGTCGGCGAGGGCCGTGATTCCTCGTTACTCAAGGTGTGTCAAAACCAGATGGAGAAGGATTCAGGCGTCTTCTGGCTGAAGGTAGAGGCCTCGCCTGTGCCACATTCGTTGACGATTCAATACGGTGCCTTTCCCGCACGCGGCTTCGTCGTCAGCAAGCACCCTGCCGTCAAAGAAAAATCGCAACCGCATTGGTCTGAAATCGTCACCACCCACGGCATCCTCTTCACCAAGCCCGACGCCCATGTCGTGGACACGATCCCGCTGCCGGTGCCGAACCCGTGGAAGCGCAATGTGCGCCTGGCCGACCTTGATTTCCTCGACGACCAGGGCAACGCGGCGGGTGTCACCTTTGACGGCGATGTCTGGCTCATCTCCGGCCTCAAGGGCGATCTCGAAAATGTGACCTGGAAGCGTTTTGCCAGCGGATTGCATGAGCCAATGAGCCTGGTGGTGAGGAAAAATTCGAAGCTCGAAGTTCGAATTTCGAATTTGGACATCCTCGTCTTCGACCGCAACGGCATCTGGAAGCTCGTGGACTCCGACAACGACGGTGTGTGCGACCGCTATGAGATGTTCTGCAACCTCTTCGCGCAGACGGCGGAGACGCGGGAGTTTCCGAACTCGATGAAGCTCGGGCCGGACGGAGCGCTTTACATTTCCAAGGGCGGGCAGGAGGGCACGACGCGCGGCAAGCACAACGGCACCGTCATCAAGGTGGCGGCGGATGGGAAGTCCTTCGAGGTCATCGGCCACGGTCTGCGCCAGCCCTTCATCGGCGTGCATCCGCGCACGGGCCTCGTCACCGCCAGCGATCAGCAGGGGCATTATGTGCCCTCCACGCCGCTGCAGATCATTGAGAAAAACCAGTTCTACGGCCACCTGCCCACCATCGCGCCGAAGGAGCAGTATCCGGAACCCATCGCCGAGCCGGTGACGTGGATTCCGCATCCCGTGAACCCCAGCGGCGCCACGCAGACCTGGCTGGTGGACGCGAAGATGGGGCCGGTGAATGACGAGCTGATCCATGTGGGCTACAACCGGCCGGAAATCTTCCGCGTGGTGATGAACACCCGTTTTGCCAGGCCGCAGGCCGCCGTGATGAGCTTCTCGCGCGAGTTCGACTTCGGCCCGCTGAACGCGAAGGTGAATCCCGCCGACGGCCAGCTCTACGTCGTCGGTTTTCAGGTCTGGGGCACCACGGCCAAACAGCTCAGCGGTCTGGCCCGTGTGCGCTACACTGGCAAGCCGCGTGTGCTGCTGAAGGAGGTCACCCCCATGGACAAAGGCCTGCTGTTGCGCTTCAACGCGCCGCTGGATGCGAAGCTGGCCGCCGATCCCGCCAGCTACAGCGCCGAGCGCTGGAATTACAAGCGCAGCGCCGAGTATGGATCGCCGCACTTGAAGCTCGACGGCAGCGCCGGTCAGGAGTTCATGACCGCCAGCAGCGCCTACCTGAGCAAGGATGGCAAAAGCGTGCTTGTGGGCATCCCTGACATGCAGGGCGGCGTGCATCAGATGCGCATCGGCTGGGGCCTCAAAAGCGCCGACGGCCTGCCCGCGAACAACACCGCCTACTTCACCCCCTGGGAGCTGGCCGTCTTTGACGCAAAGAAAGAGGGCTTTGACGACATCCAGGTGGACCTCACCCCGCGCGCGGCGGTGGCGATGACGCAGGTGAAGGCGAGTACCGAGGAGGGCGAGCGCGTGGCGCAGATGTTCGGCTGCATGGCCTGCCACAGCATTGACGGCACCACGGTGGGCAAAGTGGGCCCAAGCTGGAAGGGCCTGCACGGCTCCGAGCGCGAGATCGCCAAAGGCATGAAGGGCAAAGTGACCGCCGATGCGGATTACCTGCGCGAGTCCATCCTGGCCCCGTCCGCCAAGGTGGTGAAGGGCTTTGAGAAATTCGACACTGGCATGCCGATTTATGCGGGCATCCTCAATGAGTCGCAGATCGAAAGCCTCATCCTTTACATCAAGTCGCTGGAGTGAGCGTGCGGGCCGGAGGCGAAACCCGTGCCACTATGCGGCGCTATAAATCCGGGTAGGGCATCATGCCCTTGAGGCGGATGTCGTCGAGGTCCCGGGGCATGACGGAGCGCGGGACCAGCTCGTATTCCTTGCGCGGTTCGAAGGCGGGGTCCTGCATTTTTTTGGCGACGATGAGGGCGGCGAAGTCCACGAGCAGTGGCTGGTAGATGGTGGCGTCGAGCACGCCCTCATTGACAAGGGTGTAGCCGCCGTTTTTGCCCGCCAACCCATCCGTGCCGATGACGAGCACATCGTCACGGCTGCCTCCGAGGGCCTCGACGGCGCCGAGGGCCATGAGGTCGTTGTGGGCATAGATGACATCCACCACGCGCTGGATGCGCAGCGCGTCCCGCGCGCGCGCCTCGCCGCCCTCGCGCGTCCAGAAGCCGGGCGCGTCATGCACGAGCACGACTCCGGGCGCCTCTTTGAGGGCGGCCTGGAATCCTGCGTCCATGCCCGTGCAGCGCGCGGAGTTCTCATCTCCGCGGATTTGCAGCACCCTGCCGCGCGCCTCGTCCGCGCTCTCCGCCTCGGCCCTGCGCTTGAGCGCGCGCACGGCCACCTCGCCCGCGAGCCTGCCGAGTTTTTGCGGATCGCACCAGAGCACGGTGTCGCAGGGGGCCTGGCGCGCGTTTTCACCGATGCCGATGACGAGGGCGCCGTTTTTTCTGGCCTCCAGGACCAGCGGCGTGAGCATGGCGGCATCCACCGGCGAGACGATGACAAAGGCGGGCTTTTTTTTCAACGCGTCGAGCATCTGGTCCATCTGCCGCGCGGCGCTGCCGCCGGCATGGGCAAGGGAGAGGCCCGCCTCGCGGTCCCCGCCGAGCATGCGGGCGAGCGCGAGGCGGCGCATGACCTCGTGGGGGGCGCCCTCGTCCGCCGCGAGGTAGGCCACGCCTTTGACGCCGGCGGGCGCGCCTTGATCCGCCTCTTTGCAGGCGGCGAGGGTCAGGAGGAGAAGCAGCCCTGCGAGCGGCAGGCGTGCGCGCGGGAGAGCGGGGATCATTTGCTGTTCAGACGGTGGAAAAGCCAGCCTCCAATGCCGAGGAAGACGGCGTTCGGCAGCCACACGATGAGGTGCGGGAAAAGATGCGGCTTGTCATTGAGCGTGTCGGCCAGGATGATGAAAACTAGGTAAACCGTGGCCGTGACCAGGCTCAGGGCGAAACCCGTGGAGGTTTCCCGCCTCTGCGCGGTGACGCCGAGCGGGATGCCCACCAGCGCGAAGGTGAGGCAGGCGAGCGAGAAGCTGTAGCGCTTGTTCAGCTCGGTGAGCGAGCGGGAATGCTCCTTGGCGTCATGCGCGGGGTCGTCTTTGGCATCCTCGATCACCTCGCGCCAAAGCTCGCCGGTGGACTTCATGCCCGCGTTCACTTTGACGGTGGTGTTTTTCATGCTGGAAAGGGGGAAGATCATCGCTGTGCGGGAGGCTTTCAGGAACTCTGTCTTCACCAGCCTGCGCTCCTCGTCATAGGCGAGGCTCTCGATCTCCGCGTCATCCATGACCATGAGCAGGTCCAGCTCGTCCTCGCTCCGCTTTTCCAGCCGGGCCTCGCGCGCGCGGATGACGCGCACGGGCAGGCGGCGCTCCATTTCGATGATGTGCATGTCCTGGAGAACCTCGCCCTCCTTGCCGCCGGTGTGGATGATGAAGCCCGGCATTTTGTCCATCACCTGGCCGGGCTGGAAAATGGTGGTGGGGTCGTCCAGCGCCACCTCGTAAAACATGCGCTTGAGGCGGTCCTTGGCCGCCGGGGCCACGTCCACGTTTACCCAGTGGCAGATGCCCGCCAGCAGCAGGGCCAGGGCGAAGACAGGGGCGCAGATGCGCGGCATGGACCAGCCGGTCATGCGCAGGGAGACCAGCTCGTTGTCCGCCGACATGCGCCCGAAGACGAGCAGGATGGAGGTGAGAAAGGCCCACGGGATGGTGAAGACGAGGGAAAAGGGGATGACCATCGCCACGAACTCGAGAATGAAGGAGAAAGGCAGTTGCGCGCCGCCGAGCAGCTCGTCGAGTTTTTTGTACAGGTTGCCCAGCACCATGACGCCGCTGAGCAGCAGCACGCCGAGAAGCGTGGCGGAAAAAACCTGCCGGCCGAGATAGCGGTCAAAGATGCGCGGAACCATTGCGGCCCATGCTAGCAGCCTGGCAGGCTTGATCAACAGCGGCGGACGCTGAGCTGTGACGATGCGGAATAGGGCTTGCCCCCGGCGCCGTCCTCCGGCATGGACGGCGTCCGTCCCATGACTGATTCCCCGCCAGCCGCGCCTGGCATCGCCGCCAGCATCGCGGCAGTGTTCTGGCAAAACCGCGCGCCATGCATCGCGCTGAATGTCATTGTGGCGGCGCTGGTGGGCAGCTACTACCACATGCCTGCGGTGGCGGAGGTCTGGGAGCGGGTGGGCCAATTCAAGCTGCGCTGGGCGTTCGCGTTCTCCCTGCTGTCCACGGTCTTTGCGGCGGCGGTTCTACCCGCGCTGGTTCAGTGGCTGATGGGGACGCTGCCTGCGGCCGGGCGCTGGCGGCGGCTGGGACTGCTCTCACTGTTCTGGGGGTGGCGAGGCATGGAGATAGACTTTTTTTACCAAATCCAGGGCAGGCTTTTCGGCACGGGCAATGACGCTCCGACCCTGTTGAAGAAGGTGGCGCTGGACCAGTTTGTGATGAGTCCTTTGTGGTTCGTGCCGACGGTCCTTTTCGCCATGCGCTGGGTGGACATGGGCGGCTCGGTCACCCGCGCATGGGCCTCGATGGACCGTTCATTCTGGACGCGGACCTGCCCCACAGTGCTGGTGACGAACTGGATTGTGTGGATCCCGGCGCTGGCGCTGGTTTACAGCCTGCCCCCGGCCCTGCAATTCCCGCTCTTTTCCGTGGTGATGTGTTTTTTCATCCTGATCGTGACGCTGCTGGCTCGGAAAGACGAGCCGGGGGACGGGATGAAAACCGCCGGTTGAGCCGTGTGCCGCGCTCAGCGCCGGCTCTGCGAGGCGCGGTCCACCATGCTTTCGTAAATCCGCCGTCTTTCATCCATGCTCATGCCGCGGTTGCGCAGCCCCAGCATCTGGCGGTTGATCTCCTCGCGCTGGCTGACGCTGATGCGCGAGAGCTTCTCCACGATTTGCGGGGGCGGGGCGTTCGGGTAGCCGTCGGAGGAGAAGCCTTCCCGGTAGTTGTAGGCGGCCCGGCGGGCCTCATCCGCCTGGCTGGAGCTCAGAGGCGGGGAATTGCCGCCGGATCCTCCGCCGCCGGACGATGAGGAGCGCGCCGTTTTGGCGGGCGGTTTTTGATAACGCACCGAGACGACCTGCCCGCCGCCGATCTGAATCTTCGCCGTCCAGGTGTGCAATTCGGCGGGATTGCCGCCAACGCCGACCAACTGCCAGCCGAGATTGTTGGCCGTCTTGGAGACGACATGGGACTTCATGGTCTCGGTGTCGAGCAGGGTGGCGAAGACATCCTCCTCCACCCGCGCGATGCCGGTGAGGATCAGCGAATCCGCCACCCCGAGAGAGCGGGTGAATGGCGGATGAGTCATCAGGCTTTCAAAACCCTCGCCATTGAAGGGCTGCGGCAGCGCCCCGTCATCGTCCGCGGCGGTGATTTCCATGGCCGTGTCATCGCCTCGGGCTGTCGCAAGGCCGCACAATGCCGAGAGCAAAATGCATCGAGCCAGGTGAAAGGCTCTCGGCGGATGATTGTCGCGGGACGGTGCTCTCATGCGCAGAATACGGAGCTTTGCCCGCCGGACCAATCAACAAAAAGCAGGCCGCCCCCCCGGCCCGCTACATCCGCGTGATTTTTTTTCCGCTGCTGGTGCGGGCGGGAATGTGAAGCCGGTCCAGCCAGACGGGGATGTAGTCGTTGAGCAGGAGCTTCCGCGCCTCGGCGAGGTCATCAAAATGAACGCCGATCCACGGCATGCCGCGCTCCTGGTAATAGTATTCCCAGGAGCCGGGGCCTTTGGCGATGAAGTAGGCGCCGTCGGAGGAACCGGGGCGGGTTTCCACATGCGGCAACTGCTCCGGCGCCAGGCCCTGCGCGGCGAGCGCGTCCTCAAGGTCCGCCCTGGCGAGGGTGAAGAGCCGGTCCACGGCCTCCTGGCAGCGCGGTGTGTTGCCGGGCTGGTTGGTGTCACGCCATTCCTTCGGCAGGCCGAGTCGCGCCAGCGCCCAGGCGGCCACATCCTGGCGCGATTGCAGCACTTGGATTTGCTCGGCGATGGAGGGCGCGGAATTCATGGGCCAGTGATCGTTCAAATGCGCGGGCTGGCAAGCCGCGCGATCACCATGACATCCACTCGGCGCAAAAAAACCGGCAGGGGAGTCACCCCCTGCCGGTGGAATGGCCGCGCGGCTCACGCTCCCTGGCGGGGAGGCGGCGGGCCTTCCATGGGCGGACGGCGGTTTGAGGAGTCGCGTCCCTGGCCGGGGCCTCCGCGTCCTTCGGAATGCGGCGGGCCGTCCTGACGCTGGTTTTGGTGATGCCGCATTTGCTGGGGTTTGCCGTGCTTGCCATGCTTGCCGTCGCGCGCATGGGGATGCTTGTGCTTGCCGGGTTTGTGCTTGCCGGGTCCTTCCTCATGGCGCATCTGGCCGGGGCTGTGCGGGCCGTCTTTGCGCCCGGCACCGGCATGGGGAGCGCCAGGGCCGTGCGGGCCGCGCGGGCCTTCCATGCCGGGGCCGCCCTGCCTCAATTCACGAGCCATCGCCTCCAGCCGGTCGGCGATCCGCCCGCGGACAAAGGCGGGGATGTCGCGGCCAAAGCCTGGGCTGCGGCCTTGAGCGCGCGGGCCATGCTCAGGCTGGCGCTGGCCGTCTCTCTGGGCGGGAGGGCCATCCGGCCGGCGGGCCTGATCTCCGCGCGGGCCGGGTTCAGGGCGTTGCTGCCTGTTGTCCTGCGGTGGCGGACCATCGGGGCGGCGGGCGTTTTCATCCCGGTCGCCCTGACGCTGGTCAGGCCTCGGAGCATCCGGGCGCGGTCCGTCAGGTCGGGGGCCGTCCGGGCGTTCGCCGCGCGGAGCTGGGGCGCGTTCCGGCGGAGGGCCGCCTTCGGGCCTGCGGGCGCGCTCCTCGTTTTCGCGGCGCTCGCGCTCGGCGCGCTCGTTGCGCTCGCGGGTTTCGCGTTCGGCCTGCTCGGCGCGTTCGCGGGCTTCGGGTGGCGGGGCGTCGCGCCGGGGATTTTCAGGCGGACGCGGCGGCGGGTTGTCCTGCGCGGCGAGGGTCTGGCAGGAGAGGGCCAGCGCCAGCAGGAGGGCGGGGGTGCGGAGGGGTCGGGTGTTCATGGGTGGGTTGTCAGGTTGCGGACACGGGTCCGTTCACGCGCCTAACGACACCCGGCGCGGGCTTTGTGTGAGTCGGGTGAAAAAAGTGCCGGAGCGCCGCGCCCCAGACTCACCCCTCGCGGTTGCGCATGAAGTCCGCCACCTGGGCAAAGAATGGGCGCATAAGCTCCGCCGCCTGCGCCGGCATGACGGTCTCCTTGAGGGCGGCGTCCATGAGTTCCACCCAGCGGTCGCGCTGCGCCGTGCCGATGGCGAAGGGCATGTGGCGTCCGCGCAGCCGCGGATGCCCGCGCTCCTCGATGTAGGTCTGTGGACCGCCGAAACGGTAGATGAGGAAGTCCGCCAGTCGCTTCTCCGCGCCCTCCCAGTCATCCGGCGGATAAAGGGGGCCGATGAGGTCGTCGGTCCGCACCCTGCGGTAAAACGCGGCCACCAGCCCGCGCAGGCGCTGCTCTCCGGTCATTTCATAAAGCGTGCCCAAAGGATCCATGCCGCGCATCAGAGCATCGAAACGCGGCTTGAAAACCCGTTGCGCAAAAAAGGAATCGCGAAAGTTTTCCCCCGCTCGTAACGCATCCCTGGCTGCACACCAGCCCGCCTTATCGCGCCATGAAAATCCCCATTGTCCTCACAGCCCTCGTCTCCCTCATGAGCACCGCCCCCATGCCCGCCGCCGATGCCGCCAGCCCGAAGACCGAGACCGCCATCCTGGGCGGCGGCTGCTTCTGGTGTACCGAGGCCCAGTACAAGCTGCTCAAAGGCGTGAAAAAAGTGGTCAGCGGCTACGCCAACGGCCATGTGGACAACCCCACTTACAAGCAGGTCTGCAATGGCGACACCGGCCACGCGGAAGTCGTCCAGATCGAGTTCGATCCGCAGGTCATCAGCTACAAGGACATCGTGGACTTCTTCTGGCTGGCGCATGATCCCACCACGCTCAACCGCCAGGGCAACGACGTCGGCACCCAGTACCGCTCCTGCATTCTTTATGTCGGCGAGGAGCAGAAAAAAATCGCCGAGGCGTCCATGGAGGAGGCGCGGAAGGACTGGGAGGATCCGATCGTCACGGAGATCGCGCCGCTGAAAAAATTCTACCCCGCCGAGGACTACCACCAGGACTACTTCGCCATCAACCCCAACGCCGGCTACTGCCGCGTGGTGGTGGGGCCGAAGGTGGCGAAGTTCCGCCAGAAGCTGGAGGCCAGGGGCAAAATCAAGGAGGAGGCCAGCCCGGCGCCGTGAGGCGGCGCGCTTTCCTTTTGAGAGCCGGCGCGTGAGGGCGTAGTACACCCGGCAATGCCCGACCCCGCCGAAACAGACAGCGCCTTTGAAAGCTATGACGCCGAGGTGGTGGACCGTGTCTGGGGCCTGGCGCGGATGATTCCTGGGAACGACCCCGAAGTCTGGCGCAAGGACGAGTTCGGCGCGTGGATCCACCGGCGCGAATACCGGAACAGGCACAGCGAGTTCGGCTGGGAGATCGCCGATTACGGATTCCAGCGGCGCGGCTGCGGGCTGGCGAACCTGCGGCCCATGCAGTGGCAGAACCATGTGGACTTTCTTGTGGCCGGCCGCCACCAGGCGGTGGTCAGCGCCGACGGCCTGCGCAACGCGCGGCGGCTGCTCTGACCGGGCTGCCGCGCCTCTTCGGAGCCTGAGAAAATGCCTGCGAGGCGCTCTACGCGCTTGCCCGCGGATGAAGATTGCTGCCTTGTGGCGCCATGTTTGCCAGACAAAACAGACCCGTCTGCGCGTCCATCGCGGCCGCGCTTGGCTTGGCGCTTTCTTTTCCCATCATGGCAGAAAATCTCCGCATCGGCCTCATCGGCCTGGACACTTCGCACTGCGAGCAGTTCACCCTCAGGCTGAATGATCCCGCGAATCCCAATCATGTGGGCGGCGCGCGCGTCGTGGCCGCTTTTCCCGCCGGCAGCCCCGACCTGCCGGAGAGCGCGGACCGTCTCGCCGGCTACACCGCCCTGCTCAGGGACAAATTCGGCGTTCAGATCAAGAGCGGCATCCCCGAGGTCTGCGCGGAGGTGGATGCCGTGATGATCCTGAGCGTGGACGGCCGCCCGCATCTGGAGCAGGCGCGCCAGGTCATCCTCTCCGGCAAGCCCTTCTTCCTCGACAAACCCGTGGCCGCCTCCCTGAAGGAGGCGGTGGAGATTTATCAAATGGCGGACGCCGCCAAGGTGCCCATGTTCAGCGCCTCCGCCATACGCTGGTATCCGGGCGTCATCGAGGTGGCCGCCGCCGGGGACGCGCCCGCGCTTGGCGCCCTCTCATACGGCCCCGCGCCCATCCTCCCGCATCATCCCGACCTCTTCTTTTACGGCATCCATCCCGCCGAGGCGCTCTTCACCGTCATGGGATCCGGCTGCCGCGAGGTGCGCCGGGCCACCAGCGCCGCCCTCTCCGTGGTCACCGGCGTCTGGCAGGGCGGGCGCCTCGGCACGCTGCACGCCCTGCATTCGCAGCCGATGGGCTCCCCGCATTACAAGCTGGTCCGCTTCGGGCAAAAGGGCGTCACCGAGCAGAAGAACCAGGGGGACTACACGCCGCTGCTGCGCGAGATCGTGAAATTCTTCCAGACCCGCCAGCCGCCCGTCTCCCCCAGGGAGACGCTGGAGATCTACGCCTTCATGGAGGCCGCCGAGGAGAGCAAGCGCCTGGGCGGGCAGGCCGTGAGCCTGCGAGAGGTCCTGCTCAAAGCCGGCTCCCCCGAAAAATGGCTGCCGGTTCCCGCCGAACCGTGAATGCGGCGGGTGCGCCCGCCCCATTTTGCCACGCCCCGCGCCCTTCATGGAGTCGGCGGTTTGCGGTTTCCCTCCGCGCCGTCCGAGGGACGCTGAAATGTCTGCTGACTCGCCTTCACAACTCCAAGGGCACATCGAGAAGCGTGCATGCTCGGGTCCTGGCTTTCTCGGATGTTCGGCAAGGCCATCTGCTGGCGCGGGCGATTGCTTCCACGGCTTGCGCCGCAGCTACTTGCCACTCCACGCCTTTGCAGGCGCGGCTACGGGTGGCGCTGGGGGAGGAGCCATTTGAGGTCTTCGACAAGTCGGGCGGGTGGGGGTAGTCGGTGCGCTGGATGAGGT
>DDQZ01000078.1:0-202 GCA_002343505.1 Verrucomicrobiaceae bacterium UBA2429
CGCTGGCGGCGCCGGCGGCGGGGCCGGGGGGCTTGATGGCGAGGGAGGGGCGCAGGCGGTGGTAGCGGTCGTCGGCGTGGGGCGGGAGGAGGTTCAGGGTGTCGGCGCCGCCGCGCAGGAAGACCTGGACGAGGGTGTGGGCGGCGTCCGGCTCCGGGACGCCGAGGGCGAGGCGGGTGAGCATGGCGCGGCGGGGGGGGGC
>DDQZ01000078.1:404-602 GCA_002343505.1 Verrucomicrobiaceae bacterium UBA2429
GGGCGGGCTGGGGGAGAAAAAAAATTTCGCGCGGCGGCGGAATTATCAATGCGCGCGGGCGCGTTGATGCTTGGGTGCCGGCGGCGTGTGACAAACTCGCTGGCGCGCGCCCTGGTAACACTGCCGCATCCCCCACACCCTGCTTTTTATGAAATCCCGCCGTTTCCTCCCGCTCCTGCTCGCCACCGCCCTGCTGGC
>DDQZ01000078.1:726-121865 GCA_002343505.1 Verrucomicrobiaceae bacterium UBA2429
CCTGCTCGCCACCGCCCTGCTGGCCGCCGCTCCGACCTGGGCGGGGGAGGGTGAGAAAGTCAGCCTGCCGGCGCCGGATGTGAGCGGGCTGAACCAGGACGGTGTGAATGTGAAGTTCACGGAGGTGTATGCGAAGGGGCCGACGGTGGTGTTTTTCTACCCGAAGGCGAACACGCCGGGCTGCACGAAGCAGGCGTGCTCGCTGCGGGACGCGTTCGCGGACCTGACGAAGCAGGGGGTGCAGGTGCTGGGGGTGTCGTTCGACAAGCCTGAGGCGCAGAAGAAGTTCCGGGATGATTTCACGCTGCCGTATGACCTGATCGCGGACCCGGAGGGGAGGATCGTGGACGGCTTCGGGGTGAAGCGCATGGAGCGGGGGGAGGTGACGCTGGCGGCACGGCAGGCGTTTCTGGTGAAGGAGGGAAAGATCGTGTGGCGCGACGCGCAGGCCTCGACGGACAAGCAGGCGGAGGACATCCTGCGCGTGCTCAAGGAGGTGAAGTGAGGGGTGTGTGACGCGCCTCCGCCGGAGGGCGGGGCATGTGACTGGCCGGGCGGTGACGCCCGGCTTTTTTTTGCTCCCGAAGCGGCCGGAAAAGGGCGCCGCGGGCGGGCGGCGCGCATCCGACTTTAGTCGGATATAAAATGTGCCGCGCATCCGACCAAAGTCCCATACCCTGTTTCGCGGGGCGGGCTCAGGGTGGGGGTGTCATGAAGACAACACACCTCATCCCCTCCGCCATGAAACAAGCCACACTCCTCGCCGCCGCCCTGATCGGGCTGGGCATGCACAACCGCGCGCACGCCGCGACCGACAACTTTGAGAACGCGACGGTCATCACCGGCTCGTCGCTGAATTTCACCAGTGTTTCCATCCTCAATTACACGAGCCAGGCCGGCGAGCCGCCGATGACCAGCTGGGGTGAGTATGGCGCGAAGAAAACCGCCTGGTGGAAGTGGACGGCGCCGGAGGACGGCTTCTGCACGGTGGACACTCTGTCGCCTCCGAACGACATGCCGGTGCGGGACACATTGGTCTCGGTTTTCACAGGCGCCTCCGTGAACGCGCTGACCCTCATCGCCGACGGTGACGACCACTGGACGCGCGCCAACGGGGCATCTGCGAATGGAGCGAGCTGCACCTTTTACGCGACGAAGGGCGTGACCTACCACATCGCGGTGGACGGCTACAGCGCCAGCTCGGTGACAGCGACGGCGCACAACGTGACCCTGAAGCTCGGCCTGCTGCCGAAGCGCGGCATGCGCAAATACGGCGTGTATCGCATCGTCTTGGCGGACTCCCAGCTTCACGGCACGCTGTCCTTCACCAAGACCTCGGCATTCAGCTTCAGCGCCAAGTTCACGGTGGGCAAAAAGGCCTATCCGCTGAAGGGTGTGCTGACGCCGGAAGGATTCTTCATGACGGCGATCGAGCGCAAGACTCCTGCCGGAGCCGCGCCGCTGCCGCCGATCGGCCTGATCATAGACGCCAAGGCCGAGGGTGATTTGTATGTGGGGGAGGGCAGGCTTTACGGCGCCCGGAGCAACTTGATGGAGGCGCACACTTTCCCGGCGGGTGTCACCACCACGGTGGCGGGGAAATTCACAGGCGTGCTGAACACGAACGGCTCGGAGGCTCCGGGAGTCGTCTGCGCCACCGTCAAGGGCAACGGGATGGTCACGCTGGCGGGCCTCGCCGCCGACGGCTCCAAGCTGACCTTCTCCGGCCCCCTGGTCCATGATCATGACGCCAGTGCCACCGGCACGCTGCCCGTGTGCGTGAGCCTGTACGGCGGCGGCGGCTTTGTGCGCGCCCATTTTCATTTCACCGACAACGTCATGGGAGACCGGTTGGAGGCGTCGCAAACGGGGCATTTTCGTCCGGCGAATCCTGCCTCTGTGTTTTATCCCGCCGGCATCGACAGCAGTCTTGTCGTGCTGGGCGGCAGCTACGCGCCGGAGAAAAACAAGCGCGCGCTGGACTTCCTGGAAGGCTCCATGGGCGCTGGCAAGCTGAGCATCCCGGCCTCGATGGACGAGATCGCGAGCATGATCAGCGAGAACCTCGCCTTTGACACGAAGAACAAGTTCATCTTCCCGCCCAAGAACGCGCGGAAACCCGCACTGTCGCTGAAAAGCACGGGCCTGGTCACCGGCAGCTTCCTGGATGACAACGGCAAAAAGCGCGCGGTCAACGGCGTGCTCTACCGCTTCAACGGCCAGACCCTGCTGCGCGGCCAGGTGGCGGGCGCCACGAAGAATGTCCTGTTTCAGGTCATCCCCTGAGCCGGGGGGCGGCGCGCGGGCCGCGGGCCGGAAAAGCTGCCTCCGGTGGATGCCAGGGCGCGGATCACCGCGCGGGGTGTCCGCCGGGGGCGGTCGTTTTTATGGGGATGGCGCGGACGCGCGCGAGTTCCCATTCGACAGGAGGCCGCCGTTCGGCATGATCGGCGGCGAAAGCCCGCCCGCGCCCGCGTATGACTGCCCTGATGAAAACCCGTGCCTTGTTTTTGAGCCTGTCCCTGCTGACCGCCATGCTGCCCGCGCAGGAGGCGGCGGAGATCACCTCGGTGCAAAAGATCTGGGACAAGGGTGAGCACAATGCTTTCACGGACCTGGCGCGTTTTAAAAACCTGTTTTTCTGCTGCTTCCGCGAGGCGAAGGCGCATGTGGGCGGGGACGGGGTGATCCGGGTGCTGATCTCCTCGACGGGTGAGAACTGGGTGGACTACGCGAGCATCGCGGAGGCGGGCGTGGACCTGCGGGATCCGAAGTTCGAGGTGACGCCGGACGGCAAGCAGCTCTACCTGCTGTGCGGCGGCTCGGTGTATGAGGGCACGCAGCTCAAAGGCCGCCGCCCGCGCTATGTGATGTCCACGGACGGGAAGGTGTGGACGCCGCCGCAGAAGCTGCTGGCGGAGGGGGACTGGCTGTGGCGGGTGACGGTGAACCCGGCGGACGGGAAGTTTTACGGGGCGGCCTACAACTGCCACCCGACGACGGGCGGGCCGAAGTTCGAGGAGGAGTGGTCTTTGAAGTCGTATGCCAGCGCGGATGGCCGGGTGTGGCAGCTCTCCTCGATCATGCAGGTGCCGGGCCAGCCGAATGAGACGACGATCCGCTTTCTCAAGGACGGCTCGGCGGTGGCGCTGGTGCGGCGGGAGGCGGGTGACAGAAAGGGCATGATCGGCGTGGCGGCGGCGCCTTTCCGCCAATGGTCATGGACGCCGCTGCCGGTGCCTTTGGGCGGGCCGAACTTCATCGAGCTGCCGGACGGGTCGCTGGTGGCGGGGTCGCGCGGCTTTGGCAGGACGCCGGGGCCGCACATGGTGCTCTATAAGATGACGAAGACGGGCGTGGAGCCGCTGCTGGAGCTGCCGAGCGCGGGGGACTGCAGCTACCCGGGCCTGGTCTGGCACGAGGGGCATCTGCATGTGAGCTATTATTCCAGCCACGAGGGGAAGTCGGCCATTTATCACGCCAGGGTGCGCCTGCCCTGGGTGAGGGAGCCATGATGCCGCGCCTGGCAGCCATCGTCGCCATGGATGCGCGCCGTGTCATCGGGCGCGGCGGGGCGCTGCCTTGGCATCACCCGGAGGATCTGCGCTTTTTCAAACGCACGACCCTGGGGCATCCGGTGCTGATGGGCAGGACGACGTTTGAGTCCATCGGCAGGCCGCTGCCGGGCCGGCGCAATGTGGTGCTAAGCCGGGCCATGCCGGAGCGGGAGGGGGTGACGGTGATCCGGGACCTGGCGGAGCTGGAGCGGGCGTGCGGCGGGGAGGAGAAGGTGTTCGTCATCGGCGGCGCGCAGGTCTATGCGGAGCTGCTGCCGCGCTGCGGGGAGGTGTACCTGACACTGGTGGCCGGCGAGCATGAGGGGGACGCCTTCCTGCCGCCCTTCGAGCATCTCTTTGACCTCAAGGAGGTGCTGGGCAGGACGGACGAACTGGAATTCCGCCGCTATGAGCGCAAGCGGACGGAGGCGGCGGGTTGACTTGGCCGGGGAGCGATAGAACCCTGCGCGCCCCGCCGTCCTTTCCAGCCATGCCCGCCCTGCCCAAGCCACTTCTCTTTTGCGTCCTGCCCGCCTGCCTCGCGTCCGCCCAGCCGGCGACGACGCCGCTTTTCTGGCCGGACCGCACAGGGCCGACGAATGACGGTGTCGTGCCGGCGGCGGAGGCGGCGCGGCTACCGCTGGAGTGGGATGGGGAGAGCGGCAGAAACATCGCTTGGCGGACGGAGCTCGATGACGCGGGCCACAGCACGCCGGTGATCGGCGGGGACATGATCTGGTTCACCAGCGCCACGGAGGACGGGAAGAAGCAGTTCGTCTATGGCATTGACCGCCACAGCGGGCGCGTGGTCCATCACAAGCTGCTCTTTGAAAACGCGGACCCCGAGCCGCTGGGCAACCCGCTCAACAACTACGCCGCGCCCTCCCCCGTGCTGGAGGCGGACGCGCTGTATGTCCATTTCGGCACTTACGGAACCGCGCGCCTGGACCCGGCCACCGCCGAAGTGGTCTGGCAGCGGCGGGACATCAATGTGAACCACTACCGCGGCCCGGGCAGCTCGCCCGTCATCCACGAGGGTCTCCTGATTCTCACGCTGGATGGCATCAATGAGCAGTTCGTCACCGCGCTGGACAAGAAAACCGGCGCCACGGTGTGGAAAACGAACCGTACCACCGACTACGGCGACCTGGACGCCGAGGGCAAACCGACGCGCGATGGCGACATGCGCAAGGCCTACCACACGCCGACGGTCTTTGACCTGGCGGGAGTGCCCACGCTGGTCAGCGTCGGCTCGCGGGCGGCCTTCGGCTACGATCCCGCCACAGGCCGGGAGCTGTGGACCATCCGCCACGGCGGCTTCAACGCGGCTATCCGCCCCCTGCTCATCAAAAACGTGCTCATTCTCAACACCGGCTCCGAGCGCGCGCACACCCTGGGCGTGCGGGTGGATGAGGGCATGAAGGGGGACATCACCGAAAGCCATGTCCTCTGGGACCGGGAAAAGCGCAACGCCAGCGAGGCCGGCCCCGTGCTGGTGGGCGGGCTGCTTTTCCAGATCACACGCGGCGGCATCCTCTCCTGCATGAATCCGCTCAAGGGCGAGGACATCTGGGAGGACCGCCTCGACGGGCAGCACCTGCCGGGGCCGATCGCGGCAGGGGACCGCCTTTACTTCTGCAACGACCGCGGCCAGAGCCATGTGGTGAGGGCGGGTGACAAATTCGAAATCTTGGCGAAGAACCAGTTGCCGGAGGCGATTTCGGCGGGAATGGCCGTGGCGGACGGGGCGCTCTACATCCGCTCGAAAAAGGCGTTGTATAAAATCGCGGTCAAATGACTGCAATTTGACCATGCTTTGTGCATACAATCCGCGTCGGAGGCGAAAAAAAAACGCAGGATCGGCAAGATTCTTTCAAATCCGGCCTCATGGGAAAATTAAATCCCCGCAAATGCACAAAACCGTCGCATTCGTCATTGTCTGTGTTAGACTGGCAGCCTCTATGGCAACGACACCGACCCGTAAAACACGTTTCTCCCGCCGCGTCCCTGATCATGTGACCGACGAGCTTGTCAATGTCCTCTCCGGAGGCCAGACGCTTGAGTTCAATGCGCTCTTCAAGCTGGTCTATGACAACCTCAAGCTGAAGAACGCGGTCAGCGGCGGCGAGGAAATGCTCCGCCTCCGCTCCTACGAGAAGCTGCAGGGCCTGGTCAGCCGGGGCTTGTGCGCCAAAGTCGGCAAAACTTACCGCGGCCTCGAAGGCCTGCGCGCCGCCCACCAGGCCGCGCTCGCCGCCCGCACCGCCGCCATCGTCGCGCGCTGAGCCATCCTTCAGCCGTTTCCACCCTTTCCTCAAAACCAGGGCCGTCCTTTGCTCAGGACGGCCCTTTTTGCCGTGCTGGATTCATTTCAGCCGGGGCAGGGACTGGACGAGAAGGTGGAAAAACTCGTTTTCCTCCGCGGTCATGCCGTCGCTTTCCAGGATGTCCTTCACCAGCGCGCAGACCTCTTTTTGCGCGGCTTTCGTGGTGAAGGAGGCGGCGCGCTCCTCGAGGTAGTCCATCATGGCATCGTCACTTTCCGCCGCCTCGCGGGCGCGGGCGAAGGATTCGTCAATGAACAGGCTTTTGGGCCGGGTGGATTTCCAGCCCCGTTTGACGAAAGCCTGCCGGACCAGCTCGTCCTCGTCCAGGGAGACGTGGGCGTCGGCGTAGATGGCGAGGGCGAGGATGTCGAAAAGAGCTTCGCGTTGTGGCTGGGTCATATTTGATGGTTTTTTAGCGGATTCCTCAGAGCCGGACAAGACAGCTTTTGCTTCCGCCGCCAATTTCCCAGCAACCCGCGCGCCAGCCCTGCCCACCGATGCTGCGGTCTCCGACTCCGCTCTTGAAAAGCGGTGAGGCGGTAGGACACTGCGGCTCTCACTCACCCACACCCCACGCCACAATGCCGGAACCCAGTCTTTTCAGGCACTACCAGATCGTCCAGGACACGGACGGGCGGAATGTGGAGCTTGTGCGCGACGCGCGCCAGGTGGCGGTGCTGGCCTTTGACACGAAGCGGCTGGAGTTCGTCCATTGCCATGTGCTTTTGGAGGCGCTGGCGGACCGGCCGGCCTTCGACAAAGCCTGCCGCCGCCTGCAGACGGAGGGGCACCCCCTGCTGGCGCGCATGCTCGACTACGGCGAGGACGAGGGGAACCCATACTTCATCACGAGCCATGTGGACGGCGAGACGCTGGGCCAATACCTGGCAAGGCAGGACGAGCTGCCCGCATGGCTGGCGGCGGCCATCGCCGCGCGCGCGCTGGAGGCCGCCGGAGCCCTTTTCGAGCGCGGCGGCCTGCTGCCCGCCGCCCCGCTGGAATGCCTGCGCCTGATCCAGACCGGGCCGGCCTCGGTGATGGCGCAGGTGTGTGATTTTTCGACGCTGGTCAAAACCACCCCCGCTCGTCCCTTGAAGCCGGCTTTTGACAAACCGGCGCGGTTTCTCCGCGCCATGTTTCAGGAGCAGGCGGGCGAAGGACCCGGCTCCGCGGAGCGCATGATGCCGGGGACGGATTTTGCGGAGCTGCTCGCCGGTTGCCTCGGCGCTGCGGGGCCGGACACGCGCGAGGCGCTGGAGGATCTGCGCGCGGAGATCGCCAAACTCGAGGCCGCCGCCGGGGAAATCCCCACCGCGCACAAGCCGCGCGCCCTGCTTGCCGGGCATCTGGCCACTTACCAGGAGGTGGCGCGCGGCGTGGTGAACCAAGTGCGCATCCAGAGCCAGCGGCTCGACATGGCCAGCCCTTACGCCATGCGCGGCATCCTGACGAAAACCGGCCGCCCCGTCCTCGTCGAGCAGTCGCCGCCCGCGCGCATGGCGGGTGACGGGCCGCTGGCCCAGTGCCGCAGGGCTTTGAAGCTGGACAAGGCCAAGCACGGCTGCCTGGTGCCAGTGGCGCTCGTGCATGAGGCGGACGACCTGGCCTGTCTTGCGGAGGAAGTCGTCGAAGGCATCCATTTGGCCGAGTTCCTGCGCGAGCGCCGCGCGCTCGACTCCCAGGAGTGCTACCTCGTGCTTGCCGGTCTGGACGCCGCCCTTTCCACCCTGGAAAAATCCGGCATGGAAACCCGCCGGCTGCGCCTGGAGGACATTTATTTGCTCACCGGCTTCTCACGCGAGGATCCGCGCAGCGCCAAACTCCTGCTCAGCAAACTCACCGACTGGCCGGCTTTCTCGATCATGCTGCGCGCCCACCCGACCCTGGCTTCCATGTCCGGGCGCGGGCTGGACCCGGCCGTGCTCCTGCCGCCCGCCGCTGACAGCACCGGCGTCTGGAATGGCTCCTGGCTGGCCGCGCTCGGCAGTTTCCTTCTCGGCATCGAGGCCCTGCCCGGACGCGCCGCGGCACCGGAGGGCGGCGCGCGCGAGCGGGAAAGCGCCGCCCGCCTCCTGCGGGAGGAAATCCAGAAAGCGCAGGGCCGTCCCGGCCAGCGCGCGGATTTTCTCGCCCGTTTCGCCCGCATCCTCCAGCATCACGACCTGGCCCGGTCCGGCCCGGCCCCTGTCACCGAGCCGCTGGAGATCAAACCCAAGCCGCGCCAGCAGCGCACCGTGCCCATCGGCACCGCCGCCGCCGCATCCATGCCCCTGCCTGGAGCGCCCGCCACCGCGCTCACGAGCGGTTTCGCGCCCGAAACGCAGAAACCCTCGATCGGGTTCGCCGAGCTGCTTTTTCGCGACACGCCCGTCATGGAGACATCCTCCGGTCCCGACTGGGCCAAGACAGCCGCCGACGCGCCGCCGACCATCCACCCCGATGAAGTCCTGCTGCCTGACAGCGACTATGTGCCCTTCTGGCTGCGCGCCGCCGTCTTTGTCGGCGGCTCCATGATCCTGGGGGCCGTTTTCGCGCATTTTTCCGGCCACGCGCAATGGCAGAAAGCCAAGGCACCCGCATCCTCTCCGCCCGCCGCCGCGGCTGCCGCCACGCCTGTCTCCGTGCCTGCCGCGCGTCAGGTCATCACCACCGCGCCGGAGCCTCCGGCCGCCCCGCCCGTGGACATTCCCGCCCTGTCAAACGCGCCCGATCCCGCCCCGTCCAGCCCATCCCTGCTCATGCGCCCGCCAGGACTCAAGGAGGACATCACCGGCGTGCCGAAGTAGCCTCTGCAAGATCGCAGCGCGCGGCCCGTTCCCTGCCGCCTGCCATGAAAAAGCTCCTCCCGCTCCTCGCGCTGACCGCCCTGTTTTCCCACGCCGCCGAAATCCCGGACACGGCCAAAGTCGGGCACTTTTACGCCGGCTGCCAGGCCTACACTTTCCGCCTCTTTTCCGTGATGGAGGCCATTGAAAAAACCGCCCGGGCAGGCGGCAAAACCATCGAGTTTTACCCGCGCCAGAAACTTTCCCCCGAACAGCCGGACGCGGTCTTCAACCACGAGTCCGCGCCCGAAGTCATCGCTGCCGTGAAAGCGAAGCTGGCGGAAAAAGACGTCACCGCCGTCGCCTACGGAGTCGTCCGCCTCGGCTCGAACGAGGTGGAAAACCGCAAGGTCTTCGAGTTCTGCAAAACCATGGGCATTGGCATCGTCGTCACCGAGCCGGAGGTCGCGGCGCTGGACCAGATCGAGGCCCTGGTGAAGGAGTTCGACATCAAGATGGCCATCCACAACCATCCCCGCCGCCCGCTCGACCGCGCCTATCTTTTCTGGGATCCAGAGTATGTGCTCAGCCTCGTCAAAGACCGCGACCCGCGCATGGGCGCCTGCGCCGACACCGGCCATTGGGTGCGCTCCGGTCTCGACCCCGTCGAGTGCGTGCGCATCCTCAAAGGCCGCATCTTTGACAGCCACCTCAAGGACCTGGATGAAAAAGGCAATCCCAAGGCCAAAGACGTGCCCTATGGCGGCGGCGTCTCCAACATCAGCGCCATTCTGGCTGAATACCATAAGCAGGGTTACCCCGGCCCCATCCATGTCGAATACGAGTCCAACTGGGAGGACAACGTGCCCGATGTGACGCGATGCCTTGACTTTGTGCGCGCCTGGAAACCCGCCGTCGAGTGAGGCGGGGGCGACGCGGCCCGGCTCACTTTTTCTTTTTTCCCTTCCCGCCCTTGGGAGCTTTGGCGGCCGCGCCTGGAACGATGTTGGCGATAAGCCGCGGGACGTAGCTGTTGTAGCGCCCGTCGGGGGAGGGGCCGTCGGGGCTCATTTGAGCGATCTCATCGTGCAGAGGTCGCGCTTTCTCTCCGAGGGCCTCAATAGCTGCGAGGGCCGACATGGCGGTCAGCACATCGTGGTCCTGCGGAGCGGCGAGGGCGCCGAGGGCAGCCAGGGCGGCGGAGAGGCGGGAGGGATCGCCGTGCTGCCCCAGACTTTGCGCGGCGGTGACGCGCACAAGCACGGAGTCATCTGACAGCGCGGCCTGCAAGGCGGCGGCGTGCTCGCGGACGGCGGACTCGCCGCGCATGAGCAGGCCGAGCGCGCCCCAGTGGCGGACGGCGCTGTCCCCGTCCTCGCGCATGAGGCGGGCCAGCTCGCCGCTGGCGGTGGAGTCCATGCCGGCGGCGAGTTCGGCGGCGGCGAGGATTTTTTCAAAAGGATACTTTCTTTCGTCACGCGCGGTCTCGTAAGGCGTGCCGCCCTCGGAGCGGGTGTGAATCTCGCGCTCTGGCAGGAAGCAAATGTCCCGCACCCTGGCCAGATGCTCGCGCTGTGCGGCGCGGAGTTTTTCGAGGATGGCGCGGTGCTCCGGGGATTGGGCGAGGTTGAGAACTTCGTCGGGGTCGCTTTCCAGGTCGTAGAGTTCCTCGGTGTCTTTGGGCGTCTTCCAGAAACGGGACTGGGCTTCATTGGTCCTGCCCTGGGTGTAAAGATCGTGCCAGACGCGGGTGGTGGGCGTCTCGAATTGATAAGCCACGCGCTGGGCCTGGGAGACGTGGGGATGGTAGTTTCGCAAATACACATAACGCCCGTCGGTGACGCTGCGCACCAGGTCCATGCGCTCGTCCATGCGCCCGCGCTCGCCGAAGATGAAGGGCTGCGGTTCGCTTTGGTAAGGACCGGCAAAAGCGCGGCCCTGCATCCACTTCGGCGGTTCAATGCCGGCAAGGCTGAGGAGCGTGGGCGCCAGGTCAACGAAGCTGATGAGACGGTCTGACTTGCCGCCGGGCATGTATTCCTTCGGTGCCAGATGTTTCCACTTCTCGGGGAAATACACGACAAAAGGCACATGCAGCCCCGTGTTTGAAGGCCAGCGCTTGCCGCGGGGCATGCCGCTGCCGTGGTCGGCGTAGTAGAAGACGATGGTGTCCTCCGCGAGGCCGGCCTCTTCGAGTTCCTTCAAATGGCGTCCCGCGTCGGCGTCGGCCTCGCTGACTTTGTCATAATACTGCGCCCAGTCCTGGCGCACTTCGGGGGTGTCTGGATGGTAGGCGGGCACGCGCACATCGGCGGGCTGGGTGATCTGCGTGTGCGGGCGGGTGCGGATCTGGCTTTCGTGGCTTTTGGTGGAGTTGAAGATGGCGAAGAAGGGCTGGCCTTCGGCGCGGTTTTTCCAGTGCGCCTTGTTGGAGGACTCATCCCAGACCTTGCCGGTCTCGCGCAGGTTGTAGTCGGTCTTGCTGTTGTTCGTGCAGTAATAGCCGGCCTCGCGGAGAATGGCGGGATACATCCTCACGCCCTCGGGCAGGGACACCATGGAGCGCATGTGCAGGCCGCCGCTGCTTGAGGGATAGATGCCGGAGATGATGGCGGTGCGCGCGGGCGCGCAGACAGGAGCCACGGACCAGGCTTTTTGGAAAAGCATGCCCTTCGCCGCGAGCGCGTCCACGTTCGGAGTGCGGGCGATTTTGTCACCGTAGCAGCCCATGTGCGGGCTGTGGTCCTCGCTGGTGAGCCAAAGGATGCCTGGCTTGCCGGCGGCGTTCAGTGTCTGGCAGAGGGCGAGGGTGCAAAGCAGGAGCGAAAACTTCATGGTGAGAGGGGACAACGCGGCAAGGCAGCCTGGATTTCAAGGATATGGCGGCTGATTTCGGGCGATGCCCGGCGATGCCGGTGTGCTTCATGCCACGAGACTGGTCTCCGCGCGCAGCCTGGCGAGGGCGTTCTCAGGGGTCATCCGCGAAGGCAGGCTGTGCAGGATGGTGAGGCGTGTGCCGTCTGTCTCGGCGCGCGAGTCGAGGGCGTAAATGCCGGCGTCCAACGCATGGTAGAGCAGTCCGGTCATCATGCAGAGAAGGCCGCCGGATGTCTCGGGGGACCAGACGCGCAGACGCATCACTTTGGAGTCGCGCCGCTCCATGACCATGTTTGAAACGGGCAGCGCGGGCAGCGCGGCGCGGGAAGGCGGTCCGGCGGCGATCTCCCGGCGCATTTTTTCCAGCACCTCCCGGCCGGGCTGGGCGGTTCCCGGCCGGAGGTGGAAGAAGTCCAGCGCCAGGCCCAGATTGGTGGCGGAGAAAAGATGGGAGCGGAACACAGGCACCCCGTTTGTCCATAGAGTGTGGCAGATGGCGGCGGCGAGGCCTTGGATGTTGTTCGCGGCGATGCCGAGAATGATGGAGGCTCCGTCATGCAGCATGCGCAGAAGCGGTTCGGTCTCGCGCTTCTGGTGCAGTGCGGCGAGGTGGCCGCTGAAGCGGGATGTGTGGCGCGCGTAGGCTCCGCCAAAGAAGGACACGCCCAGGTCCCTCATCACCTCGGCGTCCTCCTCCGGCATGCCCCCCGCGAGCATTTGATCAAGGATGCCGAGCGGATTGCCCGGCGGGTGGAAGCGCTCCCAAGTCATCTTGTAGAGCTCGCGGATGGCGAACCAGTTGCCGGGATCGGTGACATTGTCCTTCCAGCCTGCGCGGTCGGCCCGGGTGAAGACGAAAAGCGCACGCAGCCTGCTGGTGCCGCCGCAGACGGAGGCCAGCCGGTCCACCTTGAATTTGTCATTGACGCCGTCGGCCACCAGGTCCTCCAGCAGACGGCGGTGGGTGATGAGGAAGCGCGTCAGTTCCAGTGTCTCGGGGAGAAATCCCGCGTTGGAGAAGCAGCGCTCCAGGTAATCCTCGACCGGCAGGCCTGAGAAGCCGCTGGAGTATCGCTCGCCAAGGCTGAGGCGGGTGTCGGCGCGGCGGCGCGCGTCATCGGCCATGAGGGGAAGGCGTTTGATTTTGAGCGCCAGCTTGACGGCCGCCATGGTGTCGGGCGCGGCGCGCGCCGTCTCCACTTCATCGAGCAGGTTGATGTCCACCGGAAGGCCCTCCGCGCGTGTCTCGGACAGGTCGAGGCCGGCGGCGCGGCGTTTTTCAAGGCTGATAAACTTCTCGACCAGAAGCGCGCCGCGAAGTGTCTTTTTCTCTGTCATCACGCGCTCGTCCACGGAGACCTCGAAAGCGGCGTGGCCGGGGAAAAGGCGCTCCTCCGCGCCGGGGAAGCGAGCCAGATGCGCGAGAGAACTGGCGAGGCTGCCGCGCGGCTCGTAAAACAGCGCGCCGAGCTCGGGCACGGGCACCAGCCAGTTCTCGATGTCCTTGAAGGCGCTGTCCAGCTCGGCGGGGTCAATCGGCAGGCTGTGGCGCTGGGCTTCAAGCAGGAGGTCCAGGGCGGCGCGGCTTTTTTCCTCCGGGGAGACGCAGCCGGGCGCGGTGGTGTGCCTCATGCCGCCCATGCCGTAAACGATGCCGCGCCCGACCTCGCGGCCCTCCAGCAACTCCCGCCCGATGATCGCGCGGGCGAAGCGTGTGACGCGCCGGCGCGCGTTGAGCAGGGCGGCGCGCGCGTGCGCGGCGAATTCGAAACGGTCGCGCTCCGCAGCGTCCGGTCCGAGAAGATCCCCGAAGGCCAGGAAGTCTTCAAAACGCATCCTGTCCTCGATGTGAAGGCCGTTCGGCAGAGGCTCCATGCGGGTGCCGCGCCGCAGTTGCACAAAGGCGCGCACACGCAGCAGCAGGTGGTAGGCGGCCATGTCCTCCGGTGGCAGGATGGCGTGAACCTCGTGGCTGTGGCGGAAGCGCCGCCCGCCCAGAGTCCAGACGCCGGCCTGGAAATCCCGCAGGGCCTCCGCTTTGATGTCGAATCCATCCAGTTTCCCGGCGTGGTGCGCATCCTCGTGCATGCCGCCGCGGGCGCGCCAGAATTCGCTGATGTGCAGGAAATGCGCGAAGGCGTCATGGTTCACGCGCAACCGCTCGCGGAACCTGCCGGTGAGGTCGTGGGGATCGAAGACGGGACTCAGATCAAGCAGCGCGGTGACGGCTTTGGCGTCGAGATCGGCCACATAGTCGAGCTGATAGGTGGCAGCATGGAAGGTGAAGCCGTGCTCGTCGAGGAACTCGCGCGAGCCGTTCGTCTGCCGGTGCATCTCGCACAGGAAGACGCTCTGGTCCGGCGCTTCATCGCAGAGAAAAGCCACGTCAAGGTCCGAGCAGGGCGTCATTTCATGGCGGCCGGTGCCGCCGATGGCGGCAACGGCGAAGGGGCGCCCGCAGCCGCGCTCCGCCCACTCGCGCGCGGCCCATGCGGCAATGGCGTCGAGATGGATGGCGGTGCGCCGCGCGGTGATCTCGCGTCCGTTGTCCAGGCTGGGTCCGAGAATGAGCGCGTCATTTTCCGCGATGAGGCGGCGGTGGCGGGCCAGGGGAGCTTCAGGGGCATTCATGGCCGTGGTCAATAGCCGCTGAGCGCGCGGTGCGTTTCACGAAGCTTTTGCAGACGCGCGGCGCGCTCCAGCGAGTCCGGCTGCCAGTCAAAGGGCGCGAGCTTGTGCCCGCCATTCCGGACAACGGTGACGCCGCTGGCTCCCGTCCCCATGATGGCCTGCCACGCTGTGCCGGCGAACTCTGCCGCCAGGATGCCGTCAAAGGCCGCGGGGCTGCCGCCGCGCTGCACATAGCCGAGCACGGTGGCGCGGGTCTCGATCTCCTTGAAAGGCCCGTGTTTGAAGCATTCCCCCAGGCGCATGGCCACCATCCAGGCGGGGCTTTCCCATTTGTGCCTGTCCATTCGCACGCCCTCGGCCACGAGCACGATGCTGTGGGTGCGGCCGCGCGCGTGGGATTGCTCGATCTCCCCGGCCAGTTTCCGAATGCGGTCGCCGCTGAGGAAGCCGTCCTCCGGGATGATGGCGTACTCCGCGCCGGAGGCGATGGCGGAGAGCAAGGCCAGCTCGCCGCAGCCGCGCCCCATGGTTTCGAGCACCATGACGCGGCGATGACTGCGCGCGGTGTCTTTGATCTTGGTGACCTCCTGCAGGATGTTTTCGATGGCGCTCTGCACTCCAAGCGCCCAGTCGGTGACGGGCAGGTCATTGTCTATGGTGCCGGGCACGCCCACGACCTGGATGCCGCTCTCCTCATGCAGGCGGCGCGCGCCCGCGAGCGAGCCGTCGCCGCCGCAGACAATGACGGCGCGGAAGCCGAGACCGCGCAGCATCTGGATGACACGCGCGCGGATGCCGTCGTCGCGGAATTCGTCACAGCGCGCGCTGCGCAGCTTGATGCCGCCGCGCACGACGAGTCCGCTGACGGATTCCGGGTCGAGATGCACCAAGTGCTGGTTTTTGGCGTGGAAACCGAAGATGCCCGGCCGGTGGAGGATCTCCTCCCGCAGCGAGTCCAGAGTCACTTCCCCGGACTCCAGCCGCGCCAGGGTGCGCACGAGGCCGGCATAGCCTTCCATGACGCCGATGACGGGCACGTCGTGGAGATTGCCGCCGAGGCGCGCGGCGGCGCGCATGAAGGGGTTCATTCCGGGGGAGTCTCCGCCACTGAAGGCGATGAGCACGGGACGTTTTTCAAAGAGAGGGTTCATTGGAGTTGAAAGGGGGTTCGGATGCGGGGCTGGCGGGCGGGGTGGTGTCGGATGGCTGGCGGAAGGATGTGTCCGCAGCGTCCGCGCAAGGCGGCGGGGGACTTCCCTCCTGTTCTGAAGCAGGCGGGACAAGCGCGGGGGGAGTTTGGGCCGCCGCACGCGCAGGTTTCCTTTTGAGGATGCGGCGGCGTTCGCTTTTGTTAATCACTCCGCCGCAAAAATGGAAGTCATCAGGCGGCCAATGGTGCGAATTCCCGCACGACTTGTCATCGTGGACGATGCGTTTCTTGTATCTGTGGCGTTCAGCCTCTCTCCGGATCAGCACACCCTGACCGGCATTTCTCCAAGTCCGGTGTCTGGATGTGGTGATTTCGGTTTCGAGCCAGGGATCCCTGCGGGAGGGTCTTCTTTCGTCCGGATACAGAAAAATGACGCGCGCCAGATAATAGCCAAAAATGGAGGAGGCGAGGCACAGGAGCGCAAGCACCCAGGGGTTGGACAGGTCGGCGTTCATGATCGGGACGGGGTGGTTGGTGTCGGGACCGTCACATTTCCATGCCGCCCGTTTTTGGGAAGACAGGCAATTGGCAAGGGGGTTGCAAATTTAATTAGGAATGCTGAAATAACTGGATGCAGACGGACTTTTTGCAGCAGAGCAATCTCACGTTAGACCGGCTCGTGGACTTCAGCCGTGTGGTGGACGCGGGCGGCTGCACCCAGGCGGCCAAGGCTGCGGGAGGCGCTCCGGGAAACTTCGCCCGCAAAATGAAAGAGTTGGAGCAGTGCTTCGGCGTGACCCTGCTCAAGCCGGGCGCCCAGGGCATGACGCCCACGGAGGAGGGCATGGAGCTATACCAGATCATCAATCACAATCTCCAGCGGCTGGGCGATTTTCATCGAAAATGCCGCGGACGTCCCGCCACCGTGCGCCTGTGCGCGGGCAGCAGCATGCTTCACTGGTGGGTCGCCCCGCGCCTCACCGGCATCGTCGGCTCGCTGAACGGTGCGCGTCTCGACTTAGTGGCGCGCCGCGTCCACGAGCGCGTGCCGGACCTGCGCAAGCAGGAGGCTGACTTCGCCATCGTCCGCGGAGAGGCGGTGGGCAGCCAGCTCAAGAGCTGCCCTCTCCTGGTCGTCGAGCATCTGCTTTTTGTTTCGCGCTCGCTGCTCAAGCGGCTGCGCCTGGAAGCCGGCGATCCGCGTCTCGTGACAAAGCTGCCGCTGGCCCTGCCTGCGGAGGGTGATGTGCGCACCATTCTCGAACGAGGCTTGGAGCGCGCCAAAGCAAGGGTCACCGAAGTCATCCAGACGGCTTCGTTCGTCATGGCCGCGCGCGCCGCCGCCGCGCGGGAGGTGGCCGCCATCCTGCCGCACATCGCCGCATGGGAGCTGCCGGACGCGGAGTTTGCCGCCGTCGCCGTCCCCGCACTGGGCGGTCATACTCAGCGTCTGCATCTGTGCTGGAATCCCGCGCACATCCGCGCCTCGGCTCCGGCTGAGCGCGTGCTGCCTGTCCTGCAACACGCGCTGGCAGTCTAGCCCGGCCCAGGTCAAAAAAGACGCGCTTTGCCAGTTGACCCGGCGCCGCGGGTCCGACAGCCTGGGAGGCTCCAGCTTCCTGAGTTTTTCCCATGAACATCCGCATCCTCACCCTGGCCGGCATCATTGGCGGCATCCCCTCCGTTTTCACCCTCGCCCAGGAGCCTGCTCCTTCCGCCCAGCCTTCCCAGGCGGAGATGGAGGCGCGGGAAAAAGCCTTTCTGGACAGGATCGAGTCCTTCGGCTGGACGCGCGAGGGAGTGGGCCGGCTCAAGGACATGGCCCAGGTGGGCATCCCCTCCGGCTGGCGCTTCACCGACGGCAACGGCACTCGCCAGATGCTGCAGCTTTATCAAAACCTGACCAGCGACAGCGAGCTGGGCATGCTGACCACCGAGGGCGAGGGTCCGTGGGTCATTTTCGAGTTCGACGACTCCGGTTATGTGAAGGATGACGAGAAGGACAAGCTCGACGCCGACGCCATGCTGGCATCGCTCCAGGAAGGCCAGCGCCACGGCAACGAGCGCCGGCGCGAGATGGGCATGCCGGAGCTGCATCTGCTCGGCTGGGCCGTGCCGCCGCGCTTCAACGACCAGACCAAGAACCTGGAGTGGGCGCTGCGTGTCGGCTCGCAAAACGGCGAGTCCATCAACTACAGCACGCGGCTGCTGGGCAGGCATGGCGTGATGAAAGTGGACCTCGTCTGCGGCCCCGAGGAGATGGACTCGCTCATTCCGGCCTACCAAAACATCATCTCCGGCTATCAATACCTGGGAGGGCACAGCTACGCCGAATTCCGCGAGGGCGACAAAATGGCGAAGTACGGCCTCACCGCCCTTGTGGCCGGAGGCGCGGCGGTGGCGGCGGGAAAAATGGGCCTTTTTGCCAAGCTCGCCGGGTTTTTCGCCAAGCTGGGCAAGGGCGCCATCGTCATCGTCATCGGCATCGGTGTGGCGCTCAAGGGGCTGTTCAGCAAGCTCTTCGGCGGCCGCGGCCAGGCGTGATCCCCCATGACCGAAGGCCAGGCATTGTGGCTGCTCTTCGCGGCGCTCTATCTGCTGGAGTGCCTGGCATGGCTGCCCGGCGGCATGTGGCTGCTCACCGGCCCGGCGGGAGGCTGGCGCCTGCGCCGCGTGGTCCGCTCCCTCGAACTGCGCGGGCGGCGGCTCGCGCTCATCTCCCTGCTGCCGCAAGCCAGGCTCGTGCTTTCGCGGTGGCGGTTGATCCCCTCCACGGAAGGCCTGGTGGCGCGCCTGGATGACGCCCCGCCGGAGGTGATCCCCTGGGCGGAGCTCGCCCCTCTGGCGGAGGACGCGCTGCTGCGCCTGAGCGGGCGCGCAGACATCGTCTGCGAGGACTCCGGGGCCGCGCGCTCCTGGCAGTCAAGGCTGGAGCGCTGGCGGGAAATGGACCAGGAAACGCGCGCGGCGGATTTTCTGCTCCATGCCAGGAACAGTCTGGACACAGCCGCGGTGGAGCGGGCCGCCCAATCCCTTGCCCGGCAGACACGGACGCTGCGCCGCATGGGAGTGCTGCTGCTCGCTTGGTGCTTCGGTGTCATCTCGGGCGCTTACCGCTGGCTGGGAGAAGGGCCGGAGGTGCTCTGGCTGGCGGGCGGCATGGTGCTCATGCTTTGGGCGCAGGCGGCGACCTTCTGGCGCGTGGCGCGCGGCGCGGACTCCAAGGTGCGCCACCGGTTCTGGAAGACGCTCGCCATCGCCTTCCTGCCCCAGCATGCCATGCGCGCGCCGGATGAGATCGGCAGCCCGCTGAGGGCGCATCCGCTGGCGGCGCGGTCCCTGCTCGCGGAGTCCGAGTGGCTGCGGCTGTGCCGTGAGTTTTGGAAGGAGGCTCGTCACAGCGCCGCGCCCGGCTCGGCACTGGAGGCGCGCGCGCTGGAGGAGTTTTTCAGTGCCCAGGATGTGCCACTGAAGGAATTGGAGCCTGTGCCGGACCGCCACCCCGGCGCGGCTGCCTGGTGCCCGCGCTGCATGGCGCAGTTTCAAATAAAGGACGCCCTCTGCATGGATTGCGGCGGTTTGGAACTGCGCGCTTTTGATTCAGGCGACAGAAACGACTGACCGAATGACCGAGGCAACTCCCCTTCACGGAGACTCATGTTTGCGCACCCTCGCGGGTTGCCATCCGCAAAAAACCCGCCTCCCCTGAGGGAGAGGCGGGCTTTTTCCAAAACGACACTGGCGGAATCAGGTCCCGGCGATCTGGGCCTGCTTCGCTGCGGCGATGGCGGCCTGGGCCTTGCGCGCCTCCTCCTCGGCCTCGAGCACCTGGCGCTTGAGGCTGCGGCCGGTCTTGCGCGCATACCAGAGCACGAAGGGCGCGGCGATGAAGACCGAGGAATAAGTGCCCAGGAAGACGCCAATGATGATGGGCAGGGCAAACTCGAGCATGGCCGGGTTTCCGAACAGCAACAGCACGATCATGGGGAAGAGGGTCGTGGTGCTGGTCAGCAGGGTGCGGGAGAGTGTGAGGGAGATGGCCTCGTTCATCATGTCGCGGATGCCGCCGCTGCCGCCGCGCTTGATGACCTCGCGGATGCGGTCGAAGACGATGATGGTGTCATTGACCGAGTAACCGGCGATGGCAAGCAGCGCGCCGACGTGGATGACGGACATCTCCTGGCCGAGCAGCACGCACAGGCCGGGCACGAGCATCACGTCATGCACCAGGGCCACGACGGTGCCGATGGCGAAGGCCAACTCGAAGCGCATGGCCATGAAAATGAAGATGAACATGAAGGCCAGGCCGAGCGCCACGGAGGACTTCTCCGCCAGCTCGCTGCCGATGAGGGCGCCCACGCGCTCCACCTGGGTGCCGGCGACGACCTCGGCGGGATACTTGCCCTTGATGCCGGCCTCGATGACGGTGCCGGCCTCGAACTCGCAGCGCAGAGTGATCATGGCACCCTCTCCCAGGGAGCCTTTTTTCTGGGTGTAAAAGGTGCCCACAGGGGACTCGGCGCCGCTCTTCTCGTCCTTGATCTTGAGGGTCTTCACAAAGGCGTCGAGCTCTTCGGTGGAGAGGTCCTTGCCCTCGGCGAGCTGGAGGTGGACCAGCGCGCCGCCGCGGAAGTCAATGCCGAAGCTGTGCTTGCCCTTCACAAACAAGGCCCCGAAGGACACCGCGGTGATGACCAGGGACGCGACGATGAACTTCGGCGCGTGGTTGAGGATGGGGAAGACCTTGTGCGGGATGATCGTGGCGGTCTTCAGATTCGTCAGGATGCCCTTGTCAATGAACCAGTTGAAAAGCACGCGGGTGACGATGAGCGCGCCGAACATGGAGGTCAGCAGACCGATGGTAAGCGTGACCGCGAAGCCCTTCACCAAGCCGCTCGCCAGGGCAAAGAGGATGGCCGCCGTAATGAGGGTGGTAATGTTCGAGTCAAAAATGGCGGAGAAGGCCTTCTCAAACGCGGACTCCAGCGCCCCGGCCAGGGATTTGCCGGCAGCCATTTCCTCCCGCAGCCGCTCGTAAATGAGCACGTTCGCATCCACCGCCATGCCGATGGTCAGTGCGATGCCGGCGATGCCGGGCATGGTCAGTGTGAACTGGAAAAGCGCCATGGCACCGAACAGCAACAGAAGATTCACCGCCAGACCGGCAATGGCGATGAGTCCTGCCGTTCGGTAATAAAAAACCATGAACACGAGCACGAGCGCCAAGCCTGCGAGACCTGCCTTGATGCCCTGGCGGATGGAAGCCTCGCCGTAGGTGGCGGAGACGGCGCTCTCGGAGAGGATGTCCATGGGGTTCTCCAGCGGGTTTTCCAGCAGGCTGGCGAGCACGCGCGCCTCCTGCTCCTTGAAGTTGCCGCTGATGACGGCAGTGCCGCCGAAGTGGTCAGTCTGCAGCACGGGAGCGGAGATGATCTCGCCGTCCACAATGATGGCCATCTGGCGGCCCTTGTTGGCGGCGGCGACTTCGTCGAAGAGTTTCGCGCCGGTGCTGTCGAGGTTCAGATACACCCTCCAGCCTTCGGCATCAAATGTGGCAAAGGCGCTGCTGACATACTTGCCCTCCATGTCCGGGCGGTTGCGCACCAGCTCACTGCCGCGGGAGGGCAGCTCGTTGCCCTGATCGTCTTTTTCCGCCTTGTATTTCAGCTCGTCCCAGCCGGGTTCTTTGACTCCGCCGTTCGCGGCGATCTCGGCGATTTTTGACCGGCTGTCCTGATGCACGATGCGGAACTCCAGCTTCGCCACCTGCTGGATCTTCTGGCGCACTTCGTCAAACTCCTCCGCCTTCACACCCGGCATCTGCACCAGGATGCGGTCCTCCCCCTGCGGGGCGAGCAGCAAGTCCTTCTGGCCGTCGGGGTTGAGGCGCTTTTCCAGGATGCCGATGGCCTGCTGCACGGACTCGCTGGAGACGGGCTTGGGCTGGCCCTCGTCATCCACACCCGGCTTGAGCTGTACGACGAACTCGCTGCCGCCCAGGAGGTCAATGCCGCGCTTGATGCCCATGTTTCTGATGGAGAGTACGGCAAAGAGGCTGGTTACCACGATGAGCACAGTGCCCAGCATCCGGCGGCGATTGTGAACGGTGGTGCCATTGTAAAAGAGCAGCAGCATCAAGATGGCCGCGCCGATGAAGAAGGTCAGAATGGGTGACATGAGGAGGAGGAAATCCGAAGTCCGAAAATCGAAGCTCGAAGGGGGTTGGGGTTAGTTGGGGGCAGAGGTGGAATGAGGGGGCGGTTCAACGCGGCAGACGACGGACGTTTTCGAGTTCCGAACTTCGAATTTCACGCGCTCAGGCCTCGACGACATCAGACTTCTTGGTCACAGTGGCAATGGCGGAGCGGTCGTATTCGATCTTCACGTTGTCGGCCACTTTGAGCATGACGGTCTTGTCCTTGACGCTGGTGATGATGCCGTGCTCGCCACCGTTCATGGCCACATGGTCGCCGACTTTGACATTCGAGACGAGCTTCTCATGCTCCTTCTGGCGCTGGCGCTGGGGGCGGATGAGCAGGAAGTACATCATGACAAACATGAGCACCATGAAGACCAGCGGATTGCCAAGCAGGCCGCCTTGAGGCGCGCCGCCAGCGGGCGCCTGGGCGAGAAGGGTGATAAAGAGGGAGGATGTCATCATTCGGGGGATTCGGGACGGAGCTGGTAACGGGCGTGAACCTCGGCGCGGAATTCGGCGAAGCCACCTTGCTCGATGGCCTGACGCGCCCGGGACGCGAGGGACAGGTAGAAATGCAGATTGTGCAGGGAAATCAACCGCAAACCCAGCACCTCCTGAGTGTTGATCAGATGCCGGATGTAGGCGCGGGAAAAGCCCTGGCAGAGCGGGTGCGTGTCGTCCGAGATGGGGCGGAAATCCCTGGCGAACTTGTTGTTGCGCAGGTTGACGGTGCCCTCGTGCGTGAAGGCGGTGCCGTTGCGCGCCAGCCGGGTGGGCAGCACGCAGTCAAACATGTCTATGCCGCGCGCGATGAGCTCCACCATCTGCGGCGGCGTGCCCAGGCCCATGGCGTAGCGCGCCTTGCCCTCCGGCAGCAGCGGGCACGTCCAGTCGGCGATGCGCATCATGTCCGCCTCCGGCTCGCCCACGCTCAGGCCGCCGATGGCGTAGCCGCTGAAGTCCATGGCCACCAGCTCGCGCGCGGCGCGCTGGCGCAGGTCCTCATAGGTGCTGCCCTGGACGATGCCGAAGTGAAGCTGCGCCCCGCCGCCGGTCTGGGGCTGGTTTTGATCTATCCACTCCCGGCAGCGCCGCGCCCAGCGCAGGGTCAGCTCCAGGCTCTTGCGCGCGTCCTCATGGCCGCAGGGCCAGGGCGTGCATTCGTCGAAGAGCATGGCCACGTCGCTGCCGAGGGTGGCCTGGATTTCCATGGCGATCTCGGGGCTGAGGAACATGGGCGTGCCGTCCACATGGTTGTTAAAATGGCAGCCCTCCTCCTTGATCTTGCGCAGCTTCGCCAAAGAGAAGACCTGGTAGCCGCCGCTGTCGGTGAGGATGGGCCGGTCCCAGTTCATGAAGGCGTGCAGGCCGCCCGCCTCGCGGATGATTTCCATGCCGGGCCGCACCCAGAGGTGGTAGGTGTTGCCGAGAATGATGTGCGCGTCCAGGGAGCGCAGTTCATCGGGATGAACGGCCTTCACCGTGCCCTGCGTGCCCACGGGCATGAAGATGGGGGTTTCCACCACGCCATGAGGCGTGCGCAGCCGCCCCCGCCTGGCGGCGGAGGTGGTGTCAGTGGCCAGAAGCTCAAACATGGACGGGCAAAAGGGCGCGGAGTGTGGCGGCGGATGCCCGGCCTGTCAAAGGCTGCGCGTCTCACGCGACGACCCTCTACACTGCGTGGGGACGGCTAAGCGTGGGGCTGGAAAAAAAATCGAGCTTATTGCACACTCAGCACGCCCCACATGATGAGGGCGTGGCCGGGAAAGGTGCAGACGTATTCGTATTCGCCAGGCTGGGCGGGAGCGCGGACTTTGAGGGTCTCTTTCTGGCCTGGCTCCAGCAGCTTGGTGGCGGCGATGACTTCCTTTTCAAAGGCGGCGGGCAGGTAGGCGCGGCCTTGCTTGTCCAGCTTGTCGGGGGTCATGGTCATGGCGGCGGTGCCGATCTCCATGTGTTTGCCAGGCGGGACAATAACCAGATTGTGCGGCATGACGTCGTCGTTTTCGAAGACAATCTCGAAGGGCTTGCCCGCTTTGACTTCAAGCCGCGTGGTGTCGAAGCGGAGCTGCTCATGCACGGTGCGCACGATGAAGACATCCACGCTGACGCCGCGCAGGGCGTCGAGAGCGGTTTTGGCGTCGGCTTCGGGAAGCAGGGCGGCCATTTCCTTGGCGGCGGCGATGACTTCCACATAATCGAGCCGGGTGCGGTCGCCAGCGGGCACGGTTTTGGCGTGGGCGAGCACAGCGTCCACCACGGGCCGGGCCAGGGCGGCGTCCCAGTTGGCGCGGGGAAATTTTAATAGAGCACGCGCTGCGGCGCTGCGCTCTTTGCCTTCGATGAGATGCCGCGCGACAAGCTGGAAATTCGCAGCCGCATTCTCCGGCCCGGTCAACGGCAGGGCGGCGAGCACGGCGCGCAAGCGTCCGCCGTTGGTTTTTCCGCCGGCAAGCAGCGCCGTCAGGTGCGGCTGGAACCTGGCGCGCAGGGCTGCCTCGCTGCCAGGAATGAGGGCGATTGACTCGACGAGATAATTGCGCTCGCCATCGTTGACGGCGGTCCAAAGGTTGTCGGGTGTTTTATCGCCGACGATGTATGCGGCGTAGCAGACGCGCTTCACCGGGGCTTGTTTTGCCTCCTGGGCGAGTGTTTTGATGATGAGACCGTGGCGGGCGATCATGCCGGGAGACTGCGCCAGCAGGAGTTTGCCGAGATCGTCGGCGGTGGCGTTGAGCTTGCCAGCAGCGGCCTCGACGCGCTTGAGCATGTCCACGAGCACGACGGGCGAATCGTTGCCGGTGATTTTGGCCAGTTCCTCCAGGGCCTTGGCGCGCACGTCGGCGGGCAGTTTCGGGCGGGTGAGTTTTTCGATGAGCACCGGCTCCAGGTCGGGGAGGCCCTTCAAATCATTGTCGCTGGTCTTGCTGATGAATTCGGCAAACGCGGCGGGATCACCGGGCAGCACCTTGGTCTTGAGCACGGATTGCAGTCCCTTCTGGCACTCGCCGAAGACATGGTTGATATAGTCATCGGCGGGGTGCTTGAGCACATCATAAGCGATTTCGAGGGCCTTTTCAGCGTCGGGGGTGGGCCGGTAGAAGCTCAATGCGCGCACGCCATGCATGCGCACGCGCATGTCCGGATCGTTGACGGCAGTCTTGAGCAGGTCGAGCGCGCCGGGCACGCGGTCGCGCCAGTAGCAAAGCACGCGGGTGGCGGCGGCGCGTGCGCGGGGTTCGGGGGAGGCGAGGACTTGCTTGAGGAGGTCGGTATCCACGACGTCCACCCACTGATGCGTCCACAGGGCTTCGAGACGATGGTGCTCGTATTCGGGGTCGTTTTTGTCGAGTTGGGCGGCCCAGGCCTTGGCGGCGGCGGCCACCTGCGCGCGGTCGTGTTTGGCGAGTTCGATCTTGGCGCGCTGGCGGACGTTGTCCTCCCATTCCTTGAGCAGTTCCAGGAGGTTTTCGATGCTTTCGCCGTGGATCTTTTTCGGCTCCAGCAGCGGCCGCCCCTCATAGGTCAGCTTGTAGATGCGGCCGTGCAGCTTGTCGCGGTTGGGGTCGCGCAGATGGTGCTGCATGTGGCCGATGATGGCGTTGGACCAGTCGCAAAAATACAGCGCGCCGTCCGGGCCGACGCTGATGGCGCTGGGGCGGAAGGTGGGATACACAGCGGGGTCGGCTTTGACGAGTTCGAACTCGGTCTCGCCCTTCATGCCCGCGCCGTCCTGGGTGAGGGGCACGCGCCAGATGCCCTGGAAGCTGATGACATTCGTGTTGAGGAAGTTGTTCTGCCAGTCCTCGGGAAAGTGGCGGCTGGAGATGACATGATTGCCGGGGCTGGGTCGCGCGGGGCGGTTCCAAAACGGCTTCAATTTGGCGCTGCCGCCGCCTTCGCGCGGCAGATAGCAGGAGGATGCCTCGGCGAAGGTGTTCACGTTGCCGGTGGCATCGGTGAAGTAGGCGTTGCCCCAGCGGTCCCAAATTTTCCCGTGGGGATTGACCGTGGCGTCGGTGGTGAAGCGCTCCAGTTCGCGGCGGTTGAGGTCGAAGCGGTAGATGCAGCCGTTGGTGTTGCGCACGACGCCGTAGAGGGACTCGACCTGGGTGCGGTGGAAGACGCCGTCGCTCGGGTAAAGCGCGCCACCGCAGTCGTAGCTGAGCGCGTTGGTCTCGTGATGCGAATCCGCGGCGCACAGGCCCATCAGCATGATGGTGCGCTTGTCGCCCTTGCCGTCACCGTCGGTGTCCTCGATGAACACGAGGTTCGGAGACTGCATGACGATGACGCCGTCCTTGTAAAAATTGAAGCCGGTGGGGCAGTTCAGGTCATCCACGAACTCCGTCATCTTGTCCGCGCCGCCATCGCCATCGGTGTCCTCAAAGATGAGCAGGCTGTCGCCCTTCGTGCTGGTGGGGCTGCGCTCGGGGTAGTTGCGCCAGGCGGCGACCCAGAGGCGGCCCCGGGTGTCCCAGGCCATCTGCACCGGGTTCACCAGCTCGGGGAATTTTTTCTCATCGGCGAAAAGCGTGAGCTTCAGACCCGGCTCAGTCTGGATGTCCTTCATTGCCTCCTTGGCATCGGGAAAGGCGACGAGGCCTTCCGGCGTGAACTTCATGCCGGTCATGGGCACCTTGTTGAACTCCTTGCCCTCTTTCGGGTCGGGCATGTTGGTGGGCACTTTGCCGACAGGCGGGAGGTTGTCGTCCTTCACAACGAGGTCGCCGCCTTTGGCGATGGCATGCACGCGCAGGTCGCGGTTGGCGGTCTTCACATCGCGCTGCGCCATCTCCTGCATCATGGTCTGGTTGTTCGAGATGTAGGGCGGCTCGGGGGTCTTCTCGTTCTGCTTGAAGCCGCCGACGCCGGCGGTGTAGGCCAGGCCGGAGCGGCCGCCATAGACGTTGTAGCCATCCACCGTGCGGTAGCGCTGGTGCCACTCCCAGTTCTTGTCGAGGATGGCGGCGCGCAGCTTTTCGTTCACTGCCGGCGCGCTCTGGCCGGTGAGCGCGCGGAAGGCGGCATCGGCGATGGCTTTGTCACCCGTGCTGGTGGTGTAAAGGCCGTCGAGGGTGGCCTCTGCAGGCAGGCCCGGCGCGGTGGGGGCGTAGAGGTCCACAAAGACCGCGCCTTTGGCGGCGGCCACCTCGCTCATGGCGGCGGTGTAATTTTGCAGATTCGTGTTCCTTTCCTCCAACGACGGCAGGCTGGGATTCGCAGTCTTTTGCAAAGCGAAAGGGGAGAACAGCACGATGCGCGGGGCGCCTTTGCCGCTGTAGTTTTTGGCCTTCGTTTCGTCGAGGAACTTGCCGAGGTTCGCCTTGAAGCTCTCGATGCCCTCGTAGCCCTTGAAGGACTCGTTGAAGCCATAGAAGGCGAAGATGACGTCCGCGCCCACTTTGGTGAGCCACTCGTCACGCGTGCCAAAGCCGTCAATGCGATGCCAGGTGTGGACCTCGTCGCCGGCGAAGGCGAGGTTGCGGAAGACGAGGTCCTTGTCCGCATTCGCCTGGGTGAGCATCGTCTCCAGCCAGCCGAAGTGCTGGGCGCGATCCGGCATGGCGTTGCCGAGGATGGCGATGCGGTCGCCGGGCTTGAACTCGACCTGTGCGGCAAGCGGCTGGACAAGGGCAAGAGCGGCGGGAAGAAGATGCAGTATTTTCATTTTCAGGAAAGCTTAGACTAGCGGGCCTGGGAATACGGTCCAGTCTGGAGATGCTTTCGTGGCGCGGCGGCTCCTGGGATCAGACACAGATCTTCTTCGCCCGGTTCGTGCGGATGGGCTTGTTGAAGTCATTCGATCCGGCGGAGGGCAAATTCCGAAGCTGGCTGACGACTTGCGCGCAAAACCAGGCGCGCAGTGCCATCAAGGCCCTGAGCAGAGAGAAGCGCGGAGGTGGCGTCATATTTGAAACCTATGATCCCGAACAAGCCGAGCGGGAATGGCAGGCCGAGCAGACCGCCCACCTCAATCCCGACCAGGAGTTTGACCTGCAACTGGCGCGCAATCTCTGGCGCGGTCTGAAGCGGACGCTCATCCAATCAAAGGGGGATGCGGGGGGCAAGGCCGCGCTCACCCAGGCCCTGCTGCCATTGGTGCTCCTTGAAAAATGGCCGAAACAGCCTTTCCCCACCCAGGAGGAAATGGCGGCCAGCTTTGGCACCACGACGATCCGGCTCAGGGCCTACTTCAACCACACGCTCAAGAAAAAAGCCCGGCGCGTCTTTGAGGAGGAGGTGGTTCGTTACTCGCCCGGCATTTCCACCGAGGATGTGGAATATCTTTGGGGGTTGCTCGCCCAATATGGCGAGGCGCCCCACTAACTCCCCGCCCGCAAGACAGGCTGGCGGAATGCGCCATCGGTGCGCTGCGCGTGGAGGCTGTCACACCGCCTCCAGGGCGGTCTCCTCATCGCGCAAATAACAGGAAGGATCAGGCGCCCAAAAGTCGCCCGTCATCTGGAGGGCGCGCACGCGGAAGCCGCCGCCGCAGAGGTTCAGCCAGCGGCAGGAGGCGCAGCGGCCGGTGAGGTGCTCCTTGCGGTTGCGCAGGGCGGTCAGCTCCGGGTGGTCGCGGTTCGTCCAGATCTCGCTGAAGGGGCGGTCTTTGACGTTGCCGAGGGTGAGGCTGTGCCAGAACTGGTCGGGGTGGACATTGCCCTGGGTGTCAATGTTGCTGATGCCGGTGCCGGAGCTGTTGGCGCCGCCGCCGTTCCAGTTCAGCAGCTCCCAGGCGCGTTCCGCCCTCTCCGGGTTCTCACGCAGCAGGCGCATGTAGAGGTAGGGGCCGTCCACCGGTTGATCCACGGTGAGCACCTCGCGCGGACTCCCCTCGGCCACCCAGCGGGCGGTGCGGTCGAGGATTTTGTCAATGGCCGCGCGGGTCTTTTCATGCGGGACCTCCACGAGTTCCGCTCCCCGTCCGCTATAGACGAGGTGGTAAAAGCAGACGCGCTCAATGTCTTCGCGCTCGATGAAGTCGAGGATGTTGTCCAGGTCGTCAATGTTGTGGCTGGAGAGGGTGAGGCGCAGCCCGACTTTTTGCCCGACGGCCTTGCAATGGCGGAAGGCGGCCACGGCTTTTTCAAACGCGCCACTGCGCCCGCGGAAGTGGTCGTGCGTGGCGCCCATGCCATCCAGGGAGATGCCCGCATAGGAGAAGCCGATGTCCTTGAGCCGGCGCGCATTCTCCGCGTCAATGAGCGTGCCATTGGTGGAAAGCGTCAGCCGCAGGCCTTTGCCGGCGGCGTATTCGGCCAGCTCGAAAAAGCGCGGGTGGATCATGGGCTCGCCGCCGGAGAGCAGCAGCGCGGGCACTTTGAACTGCGCCAGGTCATCCACCACACTCTGGCATTGCTGCCAGTCCAGTTCGCCGGGGTAGTGGCGGGAGTCGGAGTCCTGGTAGCAGTGCAGGCACTTGAGGTTGCAGCGGCGGGTGATGTTCCAGACCACGATGGGCCGGCGCCCGGCGGCAGTGGCGGGCGCGCTGCGGCCGCGGCCATAACGCAGGTGGTCCATGGGCTGGGCGACATCGCAATAAAGGCGGGTGAGATTGGTCATGCGCCAAACAACGCGCCCTTCCGCCGACCGCGCGCCGCCGATCTTGCGCAGTGGTGGGCCGGACTTGGGCGGGGCTTTTCGAAAAAAAGGCTTCCTTTTCTTCCCGCCCCGATTTTTATCCGTGCCTCCCATGAAGCTCCCGACCCTTTCCCTCCTCGCTCTCTCATTCCTCCTGGCATCCTGCGCGCGCGAGCGTGTCATCCCAGTCCATGTGGCCACCACGCCGGCGGCCGAGCCGAACGAGGCGAAGATGAAGCGCCACGAGAGCTTCAACGCGGTCTCCAAACAGGGCGAGGCGACGCTCGTTTTTCTCGGCGACAGCATCACCCAGGGCTGGGAGGGCAAGGGCAAGGCCGCCTGGGAGAAATATTACGCCTCGCGCAAAGCCGCCAACTTCGGCATCGGCGGCGACCGCACCGAGCATGTGCTCTGGCGCCTTGAGAACGGCAACTTCGACGGACTCAAACCCAAGCTCATCGTGCTCATGATCGGCACCAACAACACCGGCCATCAGAATCGTCCGATGCCGGAGATCAACAATCAAATCTACACATGCAGCGCCGAACAGACCGCCGACGGAGTCGAACTCATCCTGCGCAAGCTGCGGAAAAAGGCCCCCTTTGCCGACATCCTCCTGCTCGGCATCTTCCCGCGCGGAGAGAGTCCCGAGGACCCGATGCGCAAACAAAATGAGGCCACCAACGCGCTGATCTCCAAACTCGCCAACGGCAAAACCATTCATTTCATGGACATCGGCAAGACCTTCCTCCAACCCGACGGCACTCTGACCCGGGAGATCATGCCCGACCTGCTGCATCTCTCTGAAAAAGGCTACGAGATGTGGGCCGGGGCCATCGAGCCGAAGATCAAGGAACTGCTCGGCGAGTGAGCGCGCAGCCACGCTGGAGAGCGGCCATCCGGCGATGCGGGAAGACATGACATGGCGGTGGCGCGAGCTGCTGAAACCCCATGTGTCAACCGGGCCGTGAGATGGCGATTTTTTCACACGAAGCCGCCTGCCTGACTGCGCGGACGGGCTTTTGTGGCGGGTCATGCCCGTCACGCTCAAGTCCCGCACGCCGCTCCGCCATCTTGCCCAGGATGTGATCTTCAACCGCGTGCATGGCGGCAACCTCGTCTATAACACCTGCTGGGAGGACCCGCGGCCCGATCTGGAAATGCTGGACCTGCGCGCGGACAGCCGGCTGGTGATGATCACGAGCGCCGGCTGCAACGCGCTGGACTATCTGCTGGCTGCGCCTGCGAGGATACATGCCGTGGACATGAACCCGCGCCAGAACGCGCTGCTGCAGCTCAAACTGGCGATGATCCAGCGCGGGGACTTCGAAGATTTCTTCGCCCTCTTTGGCCGCGGGGCGCATCCGCGCTTCCGCGAAATTTTGGCGGACCTGGACCTGCCGCCCTACGCGGCGCGCTACTGGCGCGCAAAGCACTACTATTTTCAAAGCACGCCGCTGAACCCCTCCTTCTACTACCGGGGCACGGCGGGCCAGATGGCGTGGATCACACTGCAAAGCTTCACACGCGGCAGCAGGAAAGTGCGCGGCTACATCCACGCTTTGCTTGAGACAGGCACGCTGGAGGAGCAGCGCCGGCTTTATGATGAGGTGAAACCGGATCTCTGGAGCGGACTCGTCTCCTGGCTTCTGCGCCAGCCCGTGTCCATGACCATGCTCGGAGTCCCGCGCGCTCAAGTGCGGCTGATCGAAGCAAACTTCCCCGGCGGCATCCTGGGCTACATCCGGCAAAAGCTGGAGCATGTGCTGACGGAGACGCTTTTTCTCGATAACTACTTCTGGCGTGTCTATCTCACCGGAAGTTACACGCGTGAATGCTGCCCGCGCTACCTGCGTGAAGAACACCTGCCGTCACTGCGGGAGCGCGCGGAGCGCGTCGTCACGCATAGCACGACGGTGGCGAACTTCCTGCGCGAGCATCCCGGGGCATACACACATTTCGTGCTGCTCGACCATCAGGACTGGCTGGCCGCGCACAGGCCGCAGGCGCTGGAGGAGGAGTGGCGTCTCATCCTGGAAAACAGCCGCCCTGGAACGCGCATCCTCATGCGCTCGGCGAGCCCGGTCATTGACTTCATCCCGCCCTTCGCCCGCGAGCGTCTGCGCCTGGACGAGGCCACCGCCGACCGCCTGCACCTGCTCGACCGCGCGGGCACCTATGGACGCACCCTGCTGGCGGATGTGACGCCATGAGCAACGACGCCTCACTCGCCGGCTACTACCGCTGGCACGCGCGCATCTACGACCTCACCCGGTGGGCCTTTTTGTTCGGCCGGGGCCGCATCCTGCGGCACGCGGCGCGCCATGTGGTGATGCCGGAGCGCATCCTCGAGGTGGGCTGCGGCACAGGAAAAAATCTCGTCGAACTGGCGGAGATCTTCCCGAAGGCGCAAATCCTCGGACTGGATCTCTCAAAAGACATGCTGGACCAGGCACGCCCCAAAATCCGCCGCCACGCGCCGCGCGTGTCCTTGATGCAGCGGGCCTATGACGCGCCGGTGGCCATCGGGCGAAAGTTCGACCTCATCGTCTTCAGCTACTCGCTTTCGATGATCAACCCCGGCTATGAGAAGGTGCTGGACATCTGCCGCGAAGACCTGAGCGCGCGTGGCATGGTGGCCGTGGTGGATTTCCACGAGTCGCGCCAGGCGTGGTTCCGCCGCTGGATGGGCGTGAACCATGTGCGCATGGAGGGGCATATCCTGGAGTCGCTGCGCCACCGCTTCACCGCCGCTCATTGCGAAGTCCGCCATGCCTACGGCGATTTGTGGCGTTACATGTTCTTCATCGGGCAGTGAAAATATCCCGCGTCAGGCCAGGATCGGCCGGATCACATCCCCATAGACATCCGTCAGGCGGAAGTCACGCCCGGCGTAGCGGTAGGTCAGCTCCTCGTGGTTGATGCCGAGGAGGTGGAGGATCGTGGCGTGAAGATCGTGGATGCTGGTCGGGTTTTCCTGCGCGGCGAAGCCAAACTCATCCGTGCTACCGTGCACCGTGCCGCCTTTGATGCCGCCGCCGGCCATCCACACGCTGAAGCCGTAGTGATTGTGATCGCGACCGAGCTTCGATTTGCCTCCGGCGAGTTCCACGGTCGGGGTGCGGCCGAATTCACCACCCCATAGCACGAGCGTGTCCTCCAGCATGCCGCGCTGCTTCAGATCGCTCAGCAGTGCCGCGATGGGCTGGTCGATGTCGTTGGCGAGCTTGCGGTGATTTGTTTCGATGTTGTCGTGATTGTCCCAGGGCTGCCCCGCGCCATGCCAGAGCTGCACCATGCGCACGCCGCGCTCCAGCAGGCGCCGCGCGATGAGCGTCTGCCGCGCGTGAACGCCTTCGCCATACATTTTGCGGATGTGTTCCGGCTCCTTCGACACATCGAACGCGTCCGCCGCCTCCATCTGCATGCGGAAGGCGAGTTCGAAGCTCTGAATGCGTGCCTCCAGCCGCGGATCGCTGCGCTCCGCCTTGTGCGCGGCATTGATGCGGCGCAACAGCTCGAGCTGGCGGAGCTGCACGCTCGTGTCCGCGTGCGGGCTGCGGATGTTTTCGATCAAACGGTCCACCGCCTCGTGCTTTGAATCGACATAGGTGCCCTGAAACGCGCCGGGCAAAAACGCCGCCTGCCAGTTCTCCGCACCCTTGATCGGCATGCCGCCGGGACACAGCGCGATGAAGCCAGGCAGGTTCGAGTTCTCGCTGCCGAGGCCATACGTCAGCCACGCGCCGAGGCTCGGCCGCGGTTGGATCGAGTCGCCGCAATTCATGAGCATCAGCGACGGCTCATGGTTCGGCACCTGCGCCTGCATCGAGCGGATCACCGCGATGTCATCGATGTGCGCCGCCGTTTTCGCGAACAACTCGCTCACCTCGATGCCGCTCTGTCCGCGCCGCTTGAATTTGAACGGCGAAGGAAACGCCGCGCCCGTCTTCCGCTCCGTGATGCGATGACTCGGCACCGGTTTGCCCGCGTAACGTGCCAGCGCCGGCTTCGGATCAAACGTATCCACATGCGATGGCCCGCCATTGAGGAAGAAATGAATCACGCGCTTCGCCTTGGGCGCGTGGTGCGGCTTCGAGGCGAGCAGCGTATCGCCCAAACCCAGCGCCGCCAAGCCCATGCCCGAGCGGGCGAGGAAGTCTCGGCGGGTGAGTGGGTGGGGCATGGTGGGAATACGACGGCAACGCTTCAAGACTTGCCCGCCAAGCGTCCACTCGACAGTATGGCAACTCAATCCCAGAAAAACAGGAATGAACTTGCACCGAGCCACCAACATATCGATTTGGCTGTCGTTGGCTTTTGGACTTGCCGCTATCGGGTGGGTTTGTCTTCTCACAAAGCCACCCGCAACTCCTCAGGAGATATTCAGAGGCCCCCTGGGTGAGAGCTTTGAACACGATCCACGAATCAATGTCGTTCATAACCCTCACGGCGGAGCAAGCCACGCCGAATTCCTATTTGAAGGGCGATTTATTGGAATGATGGACCTTGTCCCGCCTCCGCCGAAAAATTTGTCACCAAACGACATCCGTGAGGCGATCATCGAGGATGCCAAGAAGCTGTGCAGCACTACGACCGTGGCCTGGCAGAAGATGAAGAATCGTCACGGTGTTGAGTTCGACTGCTTTTCGGCAACAGCATATCACGAAGGTAAAACTTACCGATACGAGTTATATACCCATGTTGAGCAGGCTCGAACTCCCAGCGTTTCAGATACGATCCTTCGACAAATTCTGGGAATGCATAAAATCCATTTCATGATTTCAGAGGAAGAAGCTTCCTTCATTTCACCTCTAGCTCATGGTATCATCGACAGCTTCAGAACAAGGTGAGATAGTTTACACCTTCGTCTTTGCCAGCACTTCAACCAACACGAGTCTCAGTAGCGCACAAAGCTGTCATGCACTTTGGCGGAAGTGCTGCATGTCAGCCTCGTCTTCGGCGAACCAAGCCGCCATCCGCTCTTTGCTGAACTGCCGCGGTGGCGGCAGTTCACCACCCTCCGCACGCAGCCGGGCGGCCACAAACAGGATCAGTTCCTGTTTTTGCTCCGGAGGCAGTGCAGCAGCGGCTTTTTCAATTTCAGCGAGTGTGCTCATGCGGTCAGTTTGAGGCAATCGGGCCCGTTAATCAACAAACATGAACTCGTTCGAGAGCATGAGCACCTGCGCGAGCTGCTCCCAGGAGGTGAGCGTTGTTTTCGGTGAGGCGGTGAAGTCTTTTTTGGCGTCCCAGACTTCGGATGGCGTGTCACCGCCGGAACCGGCGATGGTTTGAGTGCCGCTGAGTTGCGGGGACCAGAGGAATTGGTCGCTGTTCAGGCCGATGTCGATATCGACGATGAAATCGAGGGTGTCGCCTTTCTGGAAGGCGATGGAGGTGAGGCTGAGGTCGGCTTTGGAGCCGTGGAGCTTGGTGCCGAGCAATTTGCCGAGGCGGGAGTGGCTGACAAAGGCGCGGATGCCGTCGCCAACCTTCGGTTCGTGGATCAAGGTGGAGCGGAGATCGTAGCGGCCATCGGCAGGCGCGATCCAGCGACGCACGACGGCGTGCTGACGGTTATTGCCGGGATGGCCGCCTTCGGGGGTGAGTTGTGCCCAGCCGAGTTTGGCATTCGGCCAGTCTTCGTCGCCTTGCCAGGCGTGGCCGGTGAAGTGCGGAAGCGGCGTGAAGGTCTTCACGCGGCCGGTTTTTTCATCCCACTCGCCAAAACCATGCTGCCAGGCCTTCGCGTGATCATTTTCGGCGAGGACGGGCTTTTCATCGACAGCGACAAACGACAGCGCGGAGGCCAGTTCGTCGGCTTTGGGGCTGCGTTGGAACAAATAGCGATACAGCAGGCCAATTCGGCCTTCGGGCGACTTTTCGGTCGAAACGCGTTTCACGAGCGCTTTGGCCTGCTGAACGAGAAAGGGGTGATTGAGGCCGAAAAGGGCCTGCTGCGGCACGGTGGTCTCGGTGCGTTGCGGAATCGAGAGATCGGGATTCGCGAAATCGAAGGTGCGCATCACGGCGGGCAAGTTTTCGCGATCGACGAAGGCGTAGAGCGTGCGGCGCGTGTTGCTGGCGGCAAAAAGAGGCTCGGGACGGCCACCGACGCGCAGATTGAGCCGACCTGCGGCGGCGAGCCAGGCATCGCGGGCTTCTTCGAAGCTCAAGCGGTGCGGGACGTTGGAGTGATGGAGTAATGGAGTAATGGATTGCTGGCCATCACTCCAATTCTCCATCACTCCATCACTCCTCTGCTTGTAGGCTTCCGACAGCATGATGAGCCGGTGCATGTGCTTGATGCTCCAGCCGCTGCGGATGAACTCGGTGGCGAGCCAGTCGAGGAGCTCGGGATGACTTGGCGGGCTGCCTTGCTTGCCGAAGTCGCTTGGAGTGCTGACGAGGCCGCGGCCGAAGTGGTGCTGCCAGATGCGGTTCACCATGACGCGGGCAGTGAGCGGATTGCGCGGGTCGATGATGGCCTGCGCGAGTTCGAGGCGTCCGCTACCTTTCGTGAAAGGCGTTTGGTTGCCGAAGATGCTCAGGAACTGGCGTGGGACAGCATCGCCTTTGGTGAGCGGATTGCCGCGAGTGAAAACGCGCGGCGTGCTGGGCAGGGCGCGATCTTTGAGAATGGTGGCGTAAGCCGGTGCGGTGCTGGTTTTGATGAGATGGCGGTCCACATCGCCCTGCGCCTTCCAAAGCTCGGTGGTGACGCCGGTGGGAAAATACATTTCGATGTTCGCGATGTGCTCGTCGGGTACAAAGGCGGGCGAATCGGGCTGTTTGAGGCGTTCTTCGGTCAATTCGACGCCGGGATGCTTTTCGAGCCAGGCGACGAAGCGATGAACGATGAAAGGATTGAGGTCGTTCGCGTCGAGGATCTGCCCGAAGACTTCCTCGGGATACTTGTCGAGCTCGCGCGTGGCCTGAAGGTAGTCGGTGACGCGATCCCGCGTGCGTTTCATCTGCTCCTCGCGGCGTTTCGTCATGAGTTCGCGATTCTTTTTCTCCAGCGCGGCGAGCTCGGCATTGGTGCCGATCGCGCACGGCACCAGCGCCTCGGCGCAGCTTTGGAAGACGCCGTAGAGCGCGTAGTAGTCGCGCGTGGGGATGGGATCGAACTTGTGATCGTGGCAGCGTGCACAGGCGACGGTGAGCGCCTGCGTGCCGCGCATGACGACATCGATGCGGTCGTCGATGATGTCATGCGTGACGCCGAGGAAGCGCCGCCCGAGCGTGAGAAAGCCCATCGCGGCGAGATCGGGCGAATTCGGCGGCACGACCTGATCCGCGGCGATTTGCAGGAGCAAAAAGCGGTCGTAGGGCATGTCGGCGTTCAGAGATTGCACGACCCAATCGCGATAAGCGGAGGCGTGCACCCAGTTCTTTTCCTCGCGGGCATAGACGTAGCCTTTGGTGTCGGAGTAGCGCGCGATGTCCAGCCAGTGGCGGGCTTGTTGTTCGCCGTAGTGGGGACTTGAGAGGAGAAAGTCGATGAGCGTGGCGTAAGCTTCGTCGGACAGGTCGGACGAGTCTGACATGTCCGACGGTGGGAGGCCGGTGAGATCAAAATGCGCGCGGCGGATGAGGGTGCGGGCGTCGGCGCGTGGTGCGGAGGCGGGAAGGTAGGCGTCGATGCTGCTGGCCTTGCCGGGTTTTAGCGGCTGGAAGGCCCAGTGGTCGGCAGCCACCCCGCTCGCGCCGGCGGCGAGAGTGATGGCAATCCAGATTGGAAGGGCCGCTGTCATGCGGATATCAGGTTTTCGGTTTGAGAAAGAGAACCTCGGCGCGCTCGATCCAGCCTTTGCGGAGGTCCATGCGGAACCAGCCCTCGCCGTTTTTCCTGTTGATGCGGCAGCCGGAGCGCGGGCCGGGCTCTTTGAGATCATGCTGCGCCCACGTCTTGCCGTCGTCACCGGACCAGATGATTCCGTTCAAATAAGTGGAGGCCGGGGCGCAGTGGGTGGCGAGGAAGACACCATCCTGGTAAAGCATGTTCGCGGACTCGAAGCCGGGATTAAAAGCGAGAGTGTGCCTGGCCTTGTCCGTGATGTCTTCCGGAGCGCAGTGAAAGATGCCGCGATCCCAACGATTCGCGATGGCGGGGCCGTTGGCATCGGCGATCCACCAGCAGCGGCCGTTGACAAAATTGATGCCGCCGCATTTGAAGCGCGAATTCGAGTCCACGCTGATGACGACCCGCCATTCCCACTTGTCCGCCGCCGCGTCATAAATGCCGCGCAGCCAGTGGCACTCCTTGCCGTGGCCGCGGTCAATGTCCCCTGTGCAGGCGTAAAAAGCACCCTCAGCGGGATTGTAAGTGACGCCGTGCACATGGCGGGCGATGAGCGGGTTCCCCGCCTCGCCCAGCAGAGGCGCGCCTGGCGGCGCGCCCTTTTGCTGGAAGTGCGGGTTTTGACCGAAGCCATAGGCCAGCTTCACCGTCTCGCCGCCATCAGTGGAGTAATAAATGTTCACCGGCACGGGACCGCCGAGCACGTTGCAGTAGTTCCCCCACACGAGCATCTCACGCCCTTCGACTTCGAAGCAATGCTCGCCGTCGAGTGAATGGAAATACCAGCCCGGCGCGGCGGGGTTCACCGGCTTGTGCGGCAGGTAGTCGCTGCCGTCGGTCCGCTTGACGATAAGCTCGCGGTGCGTCTTGAGCTTGTCAGTGCTTAGGAACAGCCGCTCCCGCGTGGCGAAGAGGACGTTCCCGTTTTTTAACAGCACGCTGAAAGTGATGTTCTGCGCGTCGGCAAACTCCGCATCGTGCGGCCAGGTGCGCCCGTTGTCCTCGGAAAGCATGATGCGCGCTCCCTGGAAGGCGAAAGCACGGTCTCCCCGTTGTGTGTCCACATAGGGCTCGTCCGGTCCGGGGATTCGCCAGTAAAAGTGCTCTGTCTCACCCTCAGTGGCGCCTGACACAGGCAGGGTGGCAAGGGAAAGGCACAGGAGCGGCAGGAAAGGCGGGGGCTTCATGGCAGGGCCTCTCAATACGCACCGCCGGAGCCGGACCCTGCATCGCGGGCGTATTTGGTCAGGCCGGGTGTGTCAGGCTGCGCGGCTTGTGCAGTGCGCATCTTGGCGACGGTAGCGCGAGCGCTGGAATGAGATGAATACCCTGGCCCGTCGAACAACGCTATTCATCCGGCATCAAGACAGCACGCTGAATCGCCCATCACACTTCTCTTTGCGGATGGTGTGCTTTGTTGGTGCCGCATAAGTGAGGCGGCAGCCCATGCCAGTCCGGCATCCAGACCACATCAAGGCCGCGCGAGGTTTGGCGGAGTCGGCGTGGTGCCAATGCGCTCCACGTCTTCCTCAGGCGGGGTGTCAGACTTGGCTGGCACGGGAGGCGGAGTCTGGTTCAGGCTCTGCTTGTATTTGGCGATCTCATCCGGCGTGGGCAGGATGGCCTTGCGGATGATGACGGGATTCGGCACAGGCTTGGCGACGCGCGGGCCGGCCTTGCCAGAAGTTTCGCCAACTGGCGGATTGTTCCCATCAGCAGCGGTTGGATGTGGCGCGGCGGCGGTGGCCGGGGCCTGCGGCGGGGATGCTTCTGCTTTTTCCACGCTGGGCTGCGCGCCCGCCTGGGCGGCAACGACGGGCGCGGAAGGCGCGGAGTCTTCCGCAGGCTCGATTCTGGCAAGTTTGGCCTCGGTTTTTTGCGGTCCCTCCTGCGCGGCGGTCAACACCGGCTTGGGCGCGGGCGGAGGTGTTTCAGCGGAAGGTGCCGGCGGCTCGGCAGGCGGGTCTGAGGCTTCGGCGGACTGCCGGGCGGCGACGGGCTCCGACTTGGATGGAGGCGGCGGCGACTCCTCTGGATGCGAGTGGGCGGCGTGCTGGAGAGCCTGGTCAGGATCGGCGCCTTCCATGCTGGCCGAGGTTGGCGAGGATTCCCGGGCGGAGGGCAGCAGCAGCCAGGCGAGCACAGCGGTGATGGCAATGCCGGCCGCCCAGGCCAGGTAGGGTGGCTTGCCGCGGCGGCGGCTGCTTTTGCGGGTGAAGGCGACGGGTTTGAGCCGTGCGGGCGCGGTTCCGTGAGGAGTGTCGGAATCGGAATCCGCGTAGTCGTCGTCATCGAAGTCGCTGACACTGCCGGCGCTTTCCATTTCCTCGACATTGACCATGGCCCCTCTCATGCGGGTGAGGAGGTCGGGCGCAGCGGGGCCGTTCATCAGTTCTTCAAAACGCGCGAGAAACTCGGCGGGGGAAGGGGCCGCGCCATGCTGACGGCATTTTTCCAGGCACTCGCAAATGAACCCGCCCAGGACTTCGGGCATGGTCTCGGGGAATACGGGCCTGCCGCCAGTCTGGCGCTCGCCGGTGAGCAGGTAACTGGCCAGTCCGATGAAGACGCGGTGGCGGTAGTCCCGGTCGGCGAGGTGTGTTTCAGTGTGCTCGCCCAGCTCCGGCTTGTCCACGAGCGGCGGCTCGTAGAGATTGCGCAAGGTGAGGTGTGCGCGCAGCTTGACATGAAAGGGCGGCCACACGTCCACGCGCTTTTGCATCAGGCGCTCGCACTCGCGAGCCTGGGTGGGGCCGTTTTTGCCGACGCGCAGATAAATGCTGGAGGGGTGGAGATCCAGCCTCTCGACGCCACATTCCAGGGCCTGCTCCTGGCCTTCCCTCACTTGGCGCATGAGCACCAGCACCTCGGAGGGGTTGAGGCAGACTCGCTCGGCGAGCAGTCGGCTGAGGGAGAACCCGGGTTCGCGCTCCTCGGTGAGGAAGGTCCAGTCGGGGCTCTCCCACAGGCTGAGGCTGCGCAAAATGTTCGGGTGCCTGCCGGGATCGAAGCGCCACATTTGCAGCGGCACGGCCTCGTACAGCGCCTTGTCCACGATGCGCGATGGCGGCAGCAGATGGACAGTGACAGGCTGCTCGTTCTTGGCGTTGACGCAGGGGATGGAGAAGGGCTGGCGGCGGAAATTTTCGTCCTCCACCACGAGGAAACGACTGCCGAGGATGGTCTCGACAGGGACGTTTTCGAGCAGGACGCTCTGAATTTGAGACTTCGGCTGAAGCGCGGGAGTGACGAGGAGCTGCTTGCGCGAGGTGCGCGCCTGGATGCTGCTGACCAGGGCGGCGTGAGCCTCGCGCACGTCGTCCTTCAGTCGTTCCAGGGACACGGGGACATGCGCGCCGCCGTCGTTGAGGGCGCTGCGCATGGTGGTGCGCAGGTTCATGGGCACGGCGGTCATGGCGGGGAAAAGGTCGGGATTTTCACCCTGATGCTCGCGACCGGTGAGTAGCTGGAAGATCAAACGGCAGCCCTCGACCACGAGCCGGGCGGCGCCCTGCTGGGGTGTCTCGCGCGAGGTGAGGCCCAAGTCGTAAAGCCGGAGCTGCAAAAAAGCGTCCTCCTGCGTGGTCACAAGCACGCGATCCAGATGCAGCGATGGCACCACCTGCTGCTGGTCCTTGAGCCGGATTAAATCCTCCAGCAACTGATGCACAAGCGCGAACACGAGCGCGGCCGGCGGCGGCCCGATGCGCCGCACATATTCACCGACAAATTCGCCATCGTTCAGATTGCTTGTGTAATAGGCCAGACCCTGATCCTCCCCCACATCAAGGATGCGGGTGAAGGAAGGCCCGCGGAACAATGCCACCTCCCGCGCGCGGCGCAGCACAGCCTGGCGGGTGCCCGCGTCCACTGGCTGGCCTTTGCCCAGGACATGCAATTCGACCAGCCTCTTGATCGAGGCGTCGAAAGCCAGAAATGTCACCTCATCCGGCGAGCGCGAGAGCCGCACCGGCTGCTGGCCGGTGGTGCGAGCGATCATCAAGTGACCGAAGCTCTCGATTTCGTGATTCATTGCAGGGTGCCTGGCGGACATATGATGAATGCCAAGCATGAGGCTGGAGTGCCCGGGAGGAAAAGAAAGATTTCAGCAGTGCTTTATTGAAATTATATGACAAACTATCAAATGATTCAAATTTTACAGAAAATATAAAGAAAATCAAAGGTATTTTTTAGCCTCGGTGCTTCAACCACGAGGCTTCGCCTGCTCAGAGTCGCAATTTTAGCGCAACCCTTGTGCCATGTCCGCGTTTCAAGGTCGGCCTCTGAACAAATCATGAAAACGCTGTCTTTCGTCTGTTTACCCCTGCTCCTTCTCGTCTCGCTCACCGACGCTGAGACGACAGCCCCGGATGGCAACTCCAACTTCCGCACTTGGCGCGACCAGCAGGGCCGCACCGTGGAGGCCACTTTTCGCGGCATCGAAAACGGGCAGATTTTTCTGCAAACCCGCAACGGCTATGTCCACCGGCTGCCGCTGAACAACCTCTCCGAAGATGATCAAAAGCTGGCCGCCACCCTGAAACCCGAGGGGCTCGGCATCCCCAAAGACCCAAATGTGGCCCAGGCAGCCGCCATGATAGACAAAGGCGTGCTCATGGGGCTGGAGAAGGCCGGGCAAAAGCCGAACGAACTGGCCAGTGACGAGCAGTTCATACGCCGCGTCTATCTCGACCTCGCCGGGCGCATCCCCACGCGCGAGGAGACGCTGTCCTTCCTCGGCGATGGGAGCGCCTCGAAACGCGCCAAGATCATTGACCGGCTGGTGAGCAGCGAGGGCTTTACCTCGCGCATGTACAACTATCTGTCCGACATGCTGCGCATCGCCGATGACGCGCAGAAAGCCAAGTTTTTCCACTACGAGGAGTGGCTCAAACAGCAGATCGCCGACAACCGCCCCTGGAACCAGATCGTGCGCGACATGCTCGTGGCCGACGGCAAACTACTCGACAACGGCGCCGCCGGTTACCTCCTCCGCGACCGCGGCATGAGGCTCGACAACCTCAGCCTCACGCTCTCCACCTTTCTCGGCGCGGATGTCTCCTGCGCCCAGTGCCATGACCACCCCTTCGCCGACTGGACGCAGAGGCAGTTTTATGAAATGGCAGCCTTTTTTGGCGCCACCGAGACCTACACCCGCAGCCAGGCGCGCGCCTCCATGCGCGGCTTGCGCGATGAGCTGACCCAGCAGGAACTGCAGCAGGCCAAGCGGCTGTTTGACGCGAACGCACTGGCCATTTTCGACCAGAAGCAAAACGACCTCGTCCTGCCCGACGACTACAAATACAAGGACGCCAGCCCCGGCGACCCCGTGAAACCCGCCCTCATCGCATGGGGCAAGGACGACCGCCGCCTCAAATGCTACCAGACCGCCGAGGCCGCGCTCAAGAAAGCCGGCGACGACACGCGCTTGCGCGAGATTTTCGCCGACTGGATGACCGCGCCGGACAACCCGCGCTTCGCCATGACCATCGCCAACCGGCTTTGGAAAATGGTCTTTGGTGTCGGCGTCGCCGAGCCCGTCGCGGAACTTGACGATCCCAACGCCTCAAGCAATCCCGCCCTGCTTCACCACCTCGGCAGGGAAATGGTGCGCCTGAACTTCGACCTCCGCGCCTTCATGCGCCTGCTTTGCAACACCCAGACCTATCAGCGCGAGGCCTATACCGCGGAGCTGGTGATGGGCGAGCCCTACCTTTTCCCCGGCCCCGTCCTGCGCCGCTTGACCGCCGAGCAGGCCTGGGACTCATGCGTCACGCTCGCCATCGGCGAAAGAGTGGACGCCTTCAAATTGCGCCGAGCGGACAGCTACAAGGAGGTCATGGCCCTGAACGTCTCCGAAATCAGCCCCGAGATCATCAAGGAAAAACTCGGAGAAATGCAGTCCATGCGCCGCAAAGCCGACGGCCCGCTGGGTGGAGGCAAGCCGGGCAAAGCGGGAAAAAACCGCCCCAACCGCCGCTCCATGATGGAGACCGCCAGCCAGATCAACGAGGAGGGCGAGGTCACCCAGCCGGACATGATGCTCGGTCTCGCGCTCGCCCGCGCCTCCGAACTGCGCCAGCCCGAGCGCGAGGGGCACTTCCTGCGCATGTTCGGCCAGAGCGACCGCCAGATCGCGGACAGCAACAGCTCCGAAGGCAGCGTGCCCCAGGTGCTCATGCTCATGAACGGCGAGGCCCAGCAAGTGCTCAGCAGCCGAAGCGCCCTCGCCGTTGCCGAGGCGGAAAAGCACGAGACTGCACAAGCCCAGGTCGAGTCCCTCTATCTCAGCTTCTTCTCCCGCCGCCCCACCGAGGCGGAGCTCAAGACCGTCTATGAGGAGATCAACGGCGGCCTGACTCCCGGCGACCTCGCCTGGGTGCTCTTCAACTCGCGCGAGTTCGTCTTTGTGCAGTGATCCTCCATTCAAACCACCAGCATTTCACGGTCATGAAAAATTCCCTGCTGCAGCTCGACCCACAATCCCGCCGTCAGTTCGCCGAGACCATCGCCAAGGCAACCCTCGGTGTGACGCTGCTCCCGCACCTCTCCCGCGCCGCCGACACAGCTCCAGGCGTGGACAACAAGACCCTGCCCGGTTTTGGCAAAGCCAAACATGTCATCTGGCTGCAAATGATCGGAGGCATGTCCCACATTGACACGCTCGACCCCAAGGAGGGCGATACCAAAGGCCCGTCCGATCCGGTGCAGACCAAGGCTGGCTTCAAGCTCGGCGGCTTCCTGCCCACCCTGGCGAAGGAGCACTCCGAAAAGCTCGCCATCATCCGCAGCATGACCTCCAAGACCGGTGTCCATGCCTCCGGCCAGTACATCATCCGCACCGGCTACGACCCGCGCGCCACCATCAAGCATCCCGTGCTTGGCGCATGGGCGCAGCAACTCCTCGGCAAAAGCGGCCGGAGCCTCCCTTCCTCCGTCTGCATCAACCGCGGCCCGGACAACGGCAACGGCTTCTTCTCCGCCGCCTTCAGTCCCCTCCCCATCCACGATCCCGAAGCCGGCCTCCAGTATGCCAACAGCGGCGGCGACACCTTGAACAAGCGCCTGGCCCTGCTCAACCGGCTGGACTCGGACTTTCGCGCCAAATTCCAGGACACGAACCTGAAAGCCTACACCGACTTTTATGACGACACCCTGAAGCTGCTCTCCAGCGAGGACCTGACCGTCTTCCGGCTCTCCGAGGAAAGCAGCGACGCGCGCTCCGCCTATGGCATGAACAAATTCGGCCAGGGCTGCCTGCTCGCGCGCAGGCTCGTCGAGCGCGGCGTGCGCTTCATTGAGGTGGCCTACGGCGGCTGGGACATGCACAACGACATTGACGACGGCATGGAGGACCACGGCGCCACGCTCGACACCGCCCTCTCCGCACTGCTCACCGATCTTCAATCTAAAGGCCTGCTGGAGTCCACGATGGTCGTCCTGTGCTCTGAATTCGGCCGCTCGCCGAAAATCAACAGCCGCAACGGCCGCGACCACCACCCGAAAGTCTTCAGCACCCTGCTAGCCGGCGGCCCGGTCAAAGGCGGCACCATCTATGGTGCCAGTGACAAAGAAGGCAGCGCCCCCGCCGACAAGCAGGCCACCATCCAGGACTTCCACAGCACCGTCGGCCATGCCATGGGCCTCGACGTGAACGAAATCGTCATGTCCCCCAGCAACCGCCCCTTCACCGTCGGCGACAAAGGCCAGGTCATCACGGAAGTGTTCGCGTGATTTTGACGTGAAGCGCCAGCGGTTGTCTAGCCGGCGGGTGCGTCGCCAAAATGATGTAGGCCGGGTGTGGCGCAGCCCGCCCGGCTTTTGGGAGGTGTCGTTTCGCATCGTGCGCCCACCAGACGACCGGGCTAAAGCCACAGTCGTCCTACGCACATCATTCCGGTGACGCACCCATGCCGCGGGAGTTTGATCTGGAGGCGTTTTTTGAGGTCTTGGGAAACGCCATTTCAGTTGGCCGCTAAAACTTGAATTTGGTTGGCAACGAATGGAGCCGGAGTACTCTCGGCCGTCCATGTCCCAGCTTCTCAGCCAGCGTCTTGCCCGCAGCGTCTCGGCGGACTTTTTTCGCCCGTTGGCGCGGCCTTCGGCGCCGGTGTATGTGGATTGTGCGGACCGTCTGATTGATGAGGCGGGCGAGGCGGGGAGGCTTTCGCAGCGGGAGACGATTGAGATCATCAAGGAAGTCATCGCGCGGCATCCGCTGTCTTTGCTTGATGTCGATGAAGGAGCTGCACTCCGGGATGCGCGGCAGCGGGCGGGGCAGTTTTTCAATCGCCTCATCGCGGCGGGCTGGCTGGAGGATCAGACGCTCGGGCTGCATGAGCGCTGGGCGGTGATCACGCCGGGGCTGCGGCCGCTGCTGCGCATGCTGCGCGACCTGGCGGAGGATCGCGTGGCGGAGCTCAAGACGTTCGCGGACACGCTGCGCGGCCTTTGCCAGACGCTGGAGGAGCGCGGCGTGCTCGATCCGCAGATCCAGCCGCCCGATCAGCTCCGCTCGACCATCACCGACCTCACGCAGCGTCTGGAGCGTGCGATTGAGCAACTGCATGCAGTGGAAAAAATCGTCACCGGCTTTGAGCAGCGCCAAAGGCAGACCGCCACGGCCGCGGACACGCTGAACCTTCTTTATGAGGAGTTCGGCCAGGGGCAGCACATGGTTTGCTACGATGCGCTGCGTCGCGGCGGGTTGCTCACGCGCATCGAAAATGCCCGCAGTGCCGTTTCCGAGTGCCACGATGATCCGCTCATGCGAGAGCGCCTCGCATCCGGCCTGCGCGAGCATTACGGCTACGACGACGCCGATGCCTACGACCACGCCGTGGCGATGCTCACGCGGTTGGAGCGCGATCTCGGCGGTCTGAAACGCCGCGCGGAGGCCATCGACCTGCGCATGGCCGCCTTCAACCGCCTCAGCCAGCAGCGTTACCGCTACCAGACGGAGCTGCGCGGCCGTCGGCCGGAAATCGTGAAAGCTTACTGCGATGCCATCAATGCCGCGCATGCGGGCGGTCGCTTCTCAGAGTTCGCCGGTCAAGGCGCCGACTTCGCGCCGCGCTGTGTGGAGACGCGTTTCTTCTTCGGCACCGAGTCGCTCTACAAGCCACGGCGCACGAAATCGCCGGTCGATCTGCGTTTTGGCGAAACCGGTGCCTCGAAGCAAAGCGAGGACGATGTGCTCGCCGCGTGGAAAGAACGCCAGCGCCTCGCCCTCACGCCGCAACGTGCCGCACGACTCGTGGCGAAGCTTTTGCCAGCCAAAGGCCGCACCACCAGCACCGAGGACATCACCCTCGAAACCACCGACGACCTGCTCGATCTGCTCGCCGCCGTGGCCTACGAGCACGCGCCTGCTCTCGCCGGCAAACGCGTCCGCTGGAGCGTGGACGGCCTCCGCCGCCGCAACGGCCTCGAACCGCATATTTTGGAGCACGACGAGATCGCCGGGCACCGCGTGGAGCGGTTTGCGATCACGCGGGAGGGATGATGCCTTTCGACGCTTGGCAAATGGTTGCTGCAGACTACGATCAAGCCATGAAGTTCAGCCAAAGCCCCATCGAACTCCATCCACTGATGGATGTCATTCGGCGTGACCGCGTCATCAAAGCGCGGAGACAAACGCCGGAAGAGCGCTTCGCCGAAGCGATGGAAATGACCGACTTCGCTTTCGAGGTGATGGCGTCATCGGTGAAGGATTCTTATCCCGATGCTGACGCCCAGACGGCGACCGGCATCCTGCGCAAGCGACTGAAACGCCTGCGCACTCGGGAAGACCAGGGGATTTTTGTTCCTGTGGGGAGATAAGTATGAAGCAAAGCGAGCTGGTGGCCTTCATTCTCGAAGCAGCGGACCGCGCTGGTGTCTCCTGCATGGTCGGCGGATCGGTGGCTTGCATGAACTACATGATCCCTCGTGCCACCAAGGACTTTGATCTCGTCATCCAGGTTCAAGAGCCGCAGTTCACTGCCTTTCTCAAGGAGGTGGATGCGCAGTTTGAACTGGATCCACAGGTTTATGTGGAAACGCTGACGGGAACGAAGCGCTACATCCTTGAGCATCGCAAGACGGCGTTCGACGTGGAGCTTTTTATTCTCAGCAGTGATCCTCATCACCTCTCCATGTGGAGCCGGAAACGGCTACGTCGGCAGGTTTTCTGCACGCGCGATGCCTGGACGCCAACGGCCGAGGACATGGTCATTCAAAAACTTCGCTGGGCGCGTCCGCAGGACCTCGTAGATGCTGACAGCATGATCGTGGTGCAGGGCGATGAACTCGACTGGCCTTATATCGAACACTGGTGCGATCTGCATGGCACGCGTGAGCGATTGGAAAAGATCCGGGCCGAGATTCCACCGATCGAGTGAGCCGGGGGTTAAGTTTGGAGGCAGCATCATCGGTGCGCCTTTCATCTTGCCACCCACACGCCCTGTTCTAACTCTGCCGCCCCATGACCTCCGCCACCTCCGATCCGCTTTGGCCGCGCTCTTTTTGGAGCGACGTGCCGGATTCGGATCGCGCGGCGCTGCGGGAGGTGCTGGCGGAATTGCTGGGGCGTGGGGTGCTGCTCGGCGATGAGGGCGGCGGGCGGGAGCTGTATCTGCTGGCCCGTGATCACTACCGCACGCATGTGGAGGACTACCTCGCGCCGCTGGCGCTGGAGTTGATCATCGATGAGGAGCGCTCGCTGCTGCAGGCGAGACCGCGCACGGAGTCGTGCCTGCTTTTGGGCCGTTTTGACAAGGACGAGACGCTCGTGCTGCTGGCGCTGTGGCGGCTTTACGATGATGAAATCAGCACCGGCAGCCAGGAGGCGGTCATCGTGACCGTGGACCAGCTCTGGGGCGCGCTGAAGGTGTACTTCGACAAGATCAGCACGCCGGAAAAATCGCAGATCGAGGCCTGCCTGGCCCGCATCCGTCGTCATCGCCTCATCCGCACGCTGCGGCCCGAGGGTATGACGCAGGCGGGCGAGATGCAGATCGAGATTTTGCCCTCTTTGGCCCGCGTGATCCCGTTTGATGACATCGCCGCGTGGCAGCAGCGCTTGGAGCTGTATCAGCCGGTCAAAGACAGCACGGAAGACGGGGAGGTGGCCGCATGAGCGCCCCGCGCATCACCTTGAGCCGCATCCTCGCGGTGAACTGGTATGGCTACCGCCAGTTCATCGACGTCTCCGGCCTCTCGCTCATCACCGGCGCGAATGGCAGCGGCAAGAGCGCGCTGCTGGATCTCATCCAGTTCGTCATGCTCGGCGAGCAGCAGAGCAAGTTCAACAAAGCCGCCGCCGGTGCGGGCAGCGGTCGCTCACTGCGCGGTTACTGCCTGTGCGACACGAACACGACCGGCCGCGATGGCGCGGAGCGCTACCTGCGGCCGAGCAGCGTCACGCTCGCCGCGCTGGAGTTCACCTGGCCGCTGCAATCCGGCGAAAGCGAGCCGCGTCGCGAGACCTGGGGCGCACGCATCGAGTATGAAAGCCCCACGGCGAAGCCTTCGACGATCTGGTTCCGTGCTGGACGCCGCCTCGCGTGGCAGGATTTCCTCAACAGCGACGCCGGACCGCAGGCGATGCAATTTTTGCCCGAGGACGAATTCCGCACCCGTGTGAAGCGCGAGCTCGACGGCGATGTGTGGGACCGCCAGCAGACCTATCGCGATGAAATGGCGCTGCGCAGCCACCTCGGCTTCGATGCCGAGCAGATGGCGAAGACGCTGCCCCGCGCCATGGCCTTCGAGCCGGAGAGCAACTTCGAAAAATTCGTGCGCGAGTTCCTGCTCGAGCCTGGCATGCCGGATGTGAAGGCGGTGAAGGCCAGCGTCGATGCGCATCGCAGGGCGCAGGAGCGGCTGGAAAAGATGTACGACCAGCTCGAGCGCCTAAAGCGCATCTCAGCGCATCATCAGGACTGGCTCACGTCGAAACGCGAGTCCGCGCTCTACTCGCACCTCAGCGATGCTTTGAAGCACGAGGAAGCGCTCGAAGGCCTCAATCGCCGCCGCGCCGAACTTGAAGACAAACGCGCCGAGCACGCCGAGAATCTGCAAGCGCACGAGCAGGCCATCCGCGAGCGCGAACGCCTCGAACACGCCGAGGAATCCGCCCGCGCCGCGCTGGGTGACAAGGCCTTCAAGCTCGAAGAGATCGACCGCCGCCGTCGCGAGCTCGACAGCGAGATCGAACGGCTCAATGCGGCCTCCAGCAGCTTGCATGATCGCATTCGCGCCCATCTGCGCCGCTGGCAGGATTGGCAGCTCCACGCGTCGCGACTCGGCCTGCAAAATCTCGACGAGGCCTCCGCCGCCATCTCCGCGATGCAGAGCAAGGACGAGAGCAAGGCGCTCGCCGCCGCACGCGACACCGCGCGTGCCTACATGCGGCTGAAGGATGAGGCGAACGAGCAGCTCCAGCCCGTGCTCGCCCGCCTCAGCGAGCATGAGCAGCGCAAGGCCGCGCTGCACAAAGACCTCGCGCAGCTCCGCGAAGGCCACGCCACGCCCTCGCCGCTGCTCAATGCGCTGCTTTCCCGCGGACAAAAAGCCGTCGCGCTCGGTCGCGTGGTCGAGGTGAAAGCCAGCGCGGAAAAATGGTGGCCGCTCATCGAGACCGTGCTCGGCATCCATCGCCGCGCCGTCATTCCCGAGGACTTCCGCGCCGCGTGGGATCAGGCGCAGCAGACGCAGAATCCGCACGAGCCGCTCATTCATCCCGATGAAGCCGCGCAAACCACCACGAAGGTCCTCAAAGGCTCGCTGCGTGAGATGGTGGAGACCAAACACGATCTCGCCGGCAAGGTGCTCGATCACCTGCTCGGCGGCCTCGTCGCCGTGAACAAGGCCGCGCAGCTCGACAAGCACGAGCGGGCGATTTCGCTCGACGGATGGCTCAAAGATCCGCCGCGTCGTGTGAAGCTCACGCCTGAAAAAGAGCTCACGCTCGGCGAAGAAGGCCTGCGCCGCCTCCGCGACCTGCGTGAGAACGAGCTTCGCGAGACCGACGCCGTCATCGAGGAGGTGCGCAGCGACTGCGATGACCTCCGCGCGTTTTTAAACCGCGGCGCTGAAGGCCATCTCGACCGCTTCACCGCGCCGGAAGGTGCCGACGAGGTCCAGCGCCTGCCCAAACTGCGCGAAGAGCTCCGTGAGCTGCAAGAGACCTGGAACCTCCTTGCCACGCCGGACCACGAGAAGGCCATGGAAAACCTCCGCGTGCAAAAAGCCACGCTCAAAGGCATCCACGAACGCATCGGCAGCCTCAAGACGGCCATCACCGCCTTCACGCTGGAGCAATCGCGACTCGAAGAAGCCATCCAGGAGGATGTGTTTCAGGAAGAGCAGACTCGCATCGCCCGTCAGGCCTCGCGCATGCTCGTGAATGGTTTTTCCGACGACGAGATCACCACGCGTATCACCGCCGAACGTCAAAAGGCCACGAGCTGGCGCAAATCCATCGAAATGGCCGCCGCGCTCGCCATTCAGCTCGACACCCGAGCCCAGGAGGCACGCCGCCTGCACGATGAGCAGCGTCGCGAGCTCGTCAACGTGCACGCCGACCTCGGCGATGCGCTCGATGCCGACGCGGAGGACAACGCCGCCTTTGACCAGCGCCGCGAAGACCTCGAAACGCATGAGCTGGAGCGCTTCAAAACCGCCGCCGATGAAGCGCGGAAGGAATGGGAGGATCGTTTGCAGCATCAGGTGCTCGACGTGCTGCGTGAAAAGCTCAGCGAGGCCGACCGCACCAAGCGCGAGCTGAACCGCGCCATGGATCACGAGATTGGCGGCTGGCGCTACCAGCTCACCAGCCGTGCCGACAAGGCGCACAGCGCCATCTGGACGCTCGTCGAAAAAGGCCTGCCCAGCGGCAGCGAGATGGAACTTTTCAACGCCGCCGGCCGCGAGGACATCGAGCGGGCCAAGGCCGAGCTGATGGCCGCCATCGACGCCGCCGACAACCCCGAGGACAAGCGCCACCAGCGCATGCTCGACTACCGCTACTACCATCACTGGGACATTGAGGCCAAGCCCGCCGGCCGTGGCGATGCCGCTGCCATCAGCCTCAACAAGAGCGCCAAGAAACAGAGCGGCGGTGAAAACCAGGCACCCTTCTTCGTTGCCACCCTCGCCGCCTTCCGCCGCGTCTATGATCTCGGCCGCCGCGAGGAGCAGCAGAACCTCGGCCTCGTCGTCATGGACGAAGCCTTCAGCAAGCTCAGCGGCGACCGCATCGACGACTGCCTCGCGCTCGCCCGCAACTTCGGCCTCCAGCTCATCATGGCCTTCCCCGAAGACCGCCTCCCCACGATGTTCCAACACGCCGACACCGTGGTCCAATGCCGCGTCGAACGCAGCTACGACGAAGCCACCGAGCAGATCCAAAACATCGAAAACTGGGTCGTTCGAGTGGAAGGCTCCAGGCTCGCGGAATTGATGGAGTGATCGAATCGGGCGAAGCAAAGTAGCCCTCTCACTCCGTGAGAGGAGCCTGACGTGCTCGCCAGCAAGCAGTGCCCACGAGTTTCGAAGTCGTCATCGCTTGGTGAAAGCCCTCGGCTCATCTTGCGGAACAAGATGGCTACTTTGCTTCGCGCTCCTGTTCACGAATCACTTCTCGCCAACGATGCCTCATGCGCTGGCTCCAAACCCTGCACGAACAATGGATGACCGCCCGGAAACGACGGGTGGCGTCATCGGTGCGGGCGTTTCGCCGGGATTGGGAAACGCTGCTCGATGATGCAGGCCTCACCTCCGCGGAAGAACGTCAGGCAGCCCAGCGGGATGCCGAAAAGCTGCCGCTGAAACTCATCCCCTTCCGCCACAAGCCGCGATTCATCGACAAAATCGAAGTCCCCCTCGAATCCGAAGCCTGGCTCCATGCCCAATTTGGCTCCCAAACCGGCGCGGAAGCTCAACAAGCCGCTTTGGCCGTGGTGGAGCGTTTTGCGGCCAAAAGCCATCCGCTGCTTCCCGAAGCTTGGAACGCTCTTTTGAGCCGTTTGAAGGCCGAGTTTGCCCTTCCGCATGCCGTGGAGCCTTTTCGATGGCGCGAGGCGAATCGCGTCGAAGAACTCTTGAAGCTGCTGTTCGACCTCACCACACGCGAATGGCCCGAAGGCACGCTGATCCGCGATGCGAGCACGCAAATCGGCCGCGACTCGAAATACCTCGAAGCCCAGCAAAGCTTCATCGAGCGGGCGCTGGAGTTGCTGGTCGGCCGCGAGACGCCGCTGGAGGCGCTTGGCATTCAGACAAGCAATAGCGTGCTGCATTACAGCGGCCCGCTCGTGCTGCACTTCGCTGATCACAGCAAGCCGCTCGACTTGCGTTTCGAGTCCACGCTCTCCGTCGCCGAGCTGGAGCGTGCCACGCACCTCACTACGACCGCGCAAAGGCTCCTCACCGTCGAGAATCGCAAAACCACCTTTCTCCAGCTCACGCGTGCCGATGCGATCCGCAGCACGCTGATCGTCGCCACCTCGTTCCCCACGCAGGCCGTGCGTCTCCTCCTGCAAAAACTGCAGCCCAACCTCCCCCATCATCACTTTGGCGACACCGATCCCGCCGGCTGGGACATCCTCCGCAAACTCCGCGAGGTCTCCGGCCGCACCGTGCATCCCTTCCACATGCACTGGCGTCCCCAAGCCAACGCCTCACCCCTCACCCGGCGCGACTATCTGATTCTCACACGCCTCTTTTCCAACCCTTCAATGGCTGATTGCCGCGCCGCGTTCGAGGACATGAACGCTGCGGGAACAAAAGGCGATTATGAGCAGGAGACCCACGGTCCGCCGGAGCTGGAAGCGTGGCCGTTTTACCACGCGCTTGACCGTGGCGGGCAAACGCTTTAGAGCAGCAGGCCATGAACGCCAAACCTCTCGAAGGAAAGACCGGTCTCGTTTTCGGAGTCGCCAACAAGCGCAGCATCGCCTGGGCCATCGCCCAGGCATGGGCGGAGGCAGGCGCCAAGCTCATTTTCAATTACCAGGGCGAGCGCCTGAAGGACAACGTCGAGGAACTGGCCGGCACCTTCGGCACGGACACACCGCTCTTTCCCTGCGATGTCTCCAAGGACGAGGAAGTGGACGCCTTTTTCGACAAAGTCGCCGCCATCACGCCGAAGGTGGACCTGCTCCTGCACAGCGTGGCCTTTGCCCCGAAGGAAGCGCTGGAGGGCGATTTCCTCAGCACCAGTCGCGAGGCCTACCTTACAGCGCACAACATCAGCGCCTACTCCCTCGTCCACCTCGCCCGCAAGGCCGCGCCGCTCATGACGGACGGCGGCAGCATCATCGCCATGAGTTACTACGGCGCGGAAAAAGTGGTGCCGCACTACAACGTGATGGGCGTGGCCAAAGCCAGCCTCGAGGCCAGCACCCGCTACCTGGCCTATGACCTGGGCAAAAAGAAAATTCGCGTGAACTGCATCAGCGCCGGCCCGGTGAACACCCTGGCCGCGCGCGGCATCGCCGGCTTCGGCTCCATGCTCAAGCACTACGATGAGCACGCCCCCCTTGGCCGCTCCTGCGAGCCGAAGGAGCTGGGCGCCACCGGTGTCTTCCTCGCCAGCGAGGGCGCGGCCTCCATCACCGGCCAGGTGATCTATGTGGACGGCGGCTACCAGATCATGGGCATGTGAAGGCGTGAGGCTTTTGATGCCAGTCGTCGCCACAAATCCTGAGATCAGCGGTTGGAGTCATGGAGTGCTGGAGCATTGAAAATCCATCACTCCACAATTCCAGGCATGGATTCACAAATCGTGACAACCCGCGGTTTAAAGCGCCTTCGCCGTCATTCCGTTCTTCGCTGACACAGCGTAAACCAGCAGGCCCGAGACCATGATGCCGAGACCGGCCAGGGATTCCCATGTACGCTCTTTGAGCACATAAACAAGCATCCACAGGCTGATGCCCATGAAGATCAACGGAGTCAGCGGATAGCCCCAGCAGCGCACCGGCCTGTGCAGGCCGGGCTGAGTGCGGCGCAGAACCATGACACCGAGCACCGTCAGAAAGGAGCATAGCTGGATGCTGAACTGCACGCAGGTCAGCACTTTCTCAAAAGTCGAGGTCATCAGCAGCGCGGCGACGATGAGCGTCTGCAGGGCGAGCGCCACCTGCGGCGTGCCGCGCCTGTCCACACGCGCCAGCGGCGCCAGCAGGCGCGCGTCCTGGCCCATCGTCATGGCCACGCGCGGACCCACCCAGGTCATGGCGCTCACACTGGAGACCAGGCCCAGGCAGATCAGCCCGCTCATCAGTCTGCCGCCGGATTCGCCGAAAAGATGGCCGGCCGCCACATGCCCCACCTCCACCCTGCCCTCCAGCTCGTCCATGGGAGCGGCATGAAGAAAGACGGTGTTCAGCGCCAGATACAGCCCAGTGACAAGCAGGGTGCCGAGCGCGATGGAGAGCGGCACATTCCGGCGCGGCTCGCGGATGTCGCCCACGATGTAGGTGGTGGCGTTCCAGCCCGCGTAGGCATACATCACATACACGAGGCTGACGGCAAAAGGCGTGCTGGTCACCAGCGCCCAGTCCTCCGCCGCCGGAGTGAAGCGCGCGCCGTGCCCCTCTCCGAGAGCGGCGCCCGCCCCGATGAAGACGAGAATGAGCGCCACCTTCATCCAGGTGGCCGCGTTTTGAAACCGCGCCGCCGTGTGAATGCCCGCCGAATGCACCACCGCCACCACCAGCACCATGAAGACTGACAACACCGTGGCGGACGCTCCGGGCACGACACCGCCGAAGTATTTGCCAAACGCCATGGCCGCCAGGGCGATGGGCGCGGCGAAACCCACCGTGAACGAAATCCACCCCGCCATGAAACCCGCCGCCGGATGGAATATCCTGGCCAGAAAATGATACTCCCCTCCCGATCTCGGCATGGCGGCCGCCAGCTCGCCATAAGCCAGCGCTCCGCAAAAAGCGCACAGCCCGCCCACCGCCCACAGCACCAGCAGGGCGAAGCCGGACGGCAGTCCTCCGACCTGGAAGCCGAGGCTGGTGAAAACACCGGTGCCCACCATGTTCGCCACCACGACGGCGACTGCGGTGGAGAGGGAAATGCCGGCGGGCTTCGAATCGGGAGTGCTCACGGCGCGGAGAGTTTCAAAACATGTGCGGGCGTCAATTGCGCTTTGCCCGCAGCTCGGTGCGGATTTTGAAGCCGCTCTGGCTGCGCAGGGGGAAGGGTTCGGGCTTGTCAGGCGGCAGGGAGGCGAGAACCGCCGAGAGCTTTGAACGCGCGGCCGCGATCTCCAGGCGGGAGTCGGATGACAAGTCGTGCTGCTCGTCAGGATCGGCGTTGGCGTCGAAGAACGAACCCTCGGAGTAGAGCTTGAAGCGGGTGTCGCGCACGACGCGGGTGGTGTGGTATTCGTTGAGGATCCAGTCGCGATGCGGAGGCGCTTTTTCATCAATCAAAAAGCGGGCAAAGGAGCGCCCGTCGGGCAGGCGGGCGGCATCCAGGGGCACGCCGGCGAGTTCGCAAAAGGTGGGATAGAGATCGGTGAAGTCGGCCAGAGGCAGCACTCGGCCGCCGGGGATGTGTCTGGGGTTGTTGGCGATGAGCGCGACGTTCCCGCCAGCCTCGTTCATTTTGTAGAGGCCGCCTTTGACCACGCGCCCGGAGCGGCGGGTGGAGAGGCTTTGCTCGGTGCCGTTGTCACTGGCGACGATGAGGATGGTGTCATCCCGCAGGCCGAGCTTTTCGAGTTCCTTCACCATGGCGTCCACCTGCATGTCCGCGTAGCGCAGCATGTCGGCGAACATTTCCTCATGCGGGCGGTTTTCATCGCGGTTCAGCGGCGTGGTGGTGACAGGGTGGGGGTAGGCGTTTCCGTGGGTGAGCACCATGGGGAGGTAGAGCAGAAAAGGCTGGTCCCTGTGCCGGCGCAGGAAGTCGAAGGCAAACTCCCGCGCCACATCCGGGCCGAATTTGCCGGGATGCCGCTCGCGCTTTCCCTGGCGGAGGAAGACGGGGTCCCAGTAGCGGCTTTCGATGTTTTGAATGAAGGCCACGGTGTCCTCCACGGACTCGCGCTTCACCGCGTCCCAAAAGGCGGCGGTCTGCTCCGGGGTCATCTTGTCCTTGTCGAGGCTGCCGGGCCAGGCGAGATGCTCGTCGAAGCCGTGGCGGTCGAGCACGCCGGGCTCGTCGTAGAGGTTGTTCACCTGCCATTTGCCGGCGAGGCAGGTGGCGAAGCCGGCTTTTTGGAAGAGGCGGGGAAAAAGGATCTCCCGCTCCGGGTCGAGCCCGCCGCCGCTGTAGAGCGCGGCGTCATGATGCAGGCGGAAGCCGGTGCTGTGCGGGTAGCGGCCGGTGAGCGCGACGATGCGGCTGGGGCCGCAGACGGGGGCGGTGTAGCAGTGCTCCACGCGCACGCCGGTGGCGGCCAGTTTATCAATCGCCGGAGTCACCCCGGCTTCGCCCCCGTAACAGCCGAACCATTCCTGGCCCACATTATCGAGCAGCATGAAGACGATGTTGCGCGGGCGGGCTTCGATGAAGCCGGGCAGCAGAACGAGGGCGGCGAGCAGGAAAATGTGTTTCATCAAAGTCGCGGTGTGCGGGATTCTGAAAAGCGTGTGTCAAGGCGCGCCGCGCTGGTATTCGCGGATGGCGGCCAGAGCGAGCACCTCGGTGGCATTGACCACGGGCAGCCGGGTGCGGGAGCTGTCGAAGGCGAGCGGGATCTCCGTGCAACCGAGCACGATGACCTGCGCACCCTTGCGGGTGACATCGTCCGCCGCGCGCGCGAGCAGGTCCGCCTGGCGGCGTTTGTCACCGCCGGCCTTGATGCTGTACACGGCATTCATCACGCAGGTTTGCTGGCAAGCGGCGTCAGGATACACGACACGGATGCCGCGCGCTTCGAAGGCCTTCTCATAGAGCTTGCTGCGCACGGTGCCGTTCGAGGCCAGCAGGCCCACCACCTTGCAACGCGGGTGCCGCTTTTCCACGGCGTCCACGGTCTCGGTGATCATGTTCAGCACGGGGACGCGCACGGCCTTCTGCATGTCCGCGTGGTAATAATGAACCGTGTTGCACGGGATGGCGATGAGAGAGGCGCCCATGCGCTCCAGCCGGCGCACGCCCTCCTGGATGTAGGGCACGATCTCGCGGCTGCCGGACTCGATGCACTTCGTGCGGTCGGGCACCTGCGGGCGGCTGTAAATGACTGTCGGCAGGTGGTCCTGGTCCTCCTTCGCCGGAGTCAGGCGCACGATCTCGGCGTAGAGATTGGCCGTGGCCTCCGGCCCCATGCCGCCAAAGATGCCCACCATGCGCTTCGGCGCCACTTTGCACAGGCCGAGTTGCGAGCACGAAATGCCGGAAGTGAAAAGCAGGGCGGCGAGAATGAGGCGGGCGGGCATGGGATTGCGGAATCTGATTTTCGAGCTTCCAACGAAACGCCCCTTGCCGGGTGAATTGTCAGTGGATGCGGGAAAATCCTTTTGCCACGCCACCACCCGCGCCGAACATGCGCCCGTGGAGTGGAGCATCGAACCCCCGGACAGCGGCCAGCGCCTCGACAAACACCTCGCCGCCAGGCTCGGTGACCTCTCCCGCGCGCGCATTCAGGATCTCATCCGCGAAGGCCACATCAAACTCAATGACCGGCCCGCCAAAGCCAGCGCCGCGCTCAAAGCCGGGGACGCCGTCCGCGTCGTCATCCCCGAGGTCGCCCCCGTCGAGATCGTCGCGCAGGACATCCCCCTGGAGGTGCTCTTCGAGGACAAAGACATCCTCGTCCTCAACAAGCCCCCCGGCCTCGTCGTCCACCCCGCCGCAGGCAACCCCGACGGCACGCTGGTGAACGCCCTCCTGCACCATTGCGATGACCTCAGCGGCATTGGCGGCGAGGCCCGTCCCGGCATAGTTCACCGGCTCGACAAGGACACCAGCGGCTGCATGGTCGTGGCGAAAAACGACATCGCCCATCGCCGCCTCACCGAGGCCTTCAGCGAGCGCCGCCTCGCCAAAATCTACCTCGCCGTCATCAACGGCATCCCGCTTGAAAAGCACGGCCGCATTGAAAACCGCATTGGCCGCCACCCTGTGGACCGGAAGCGCATGGCAGTCCTTTACGACGGCGCGGGCAAGGAGGCCGTCACCGAATGGGAGCAGCGCTCCGAGCATCAGGGCTGCGCGCTCATCCAGTGCCGTCTGCTCACTGGACGCACACACCAGATTCGCGTGCACATGAGGGAATGCCTCGGCCATCCCATCCTTGGCGATCCCATCTACGGCCACCCCTCCCGCCAGCGCGCGCCCGCCGCCCGGCTCATGCTGCATGCATGGAAGCTCGCCTTCCAGCATCCCATCCACGACCAGCCGCTGAGTTTCGAGGCGCGCGTGCCGGAGGAGTTCGCCCCCTGGATGCGCCGGAATGAATCTTGACCAAACCCAGCGCTCCGCCACGTTCCATGCCCGGCAGCGGAACTCCCTCCGCCGCCAAGTCCTAACCTCATCCCCACACGAACCATGAGCCAAATCGTCCCCCTCATCTCCTCCGGCGTCGCCGGTCCTCTCGGCGTCCTGCATTTGCCGCGCCTCTGGCAAAAAGCCTCCCTCGCCGCCGCCGGCAAGCTGCACCCCGACTACCCCGGCTGCGGCAAAGGCTACGACGGAATGACCCTCGCCGCCCTCGGCATCGCAGAAGCCGATTTCCTCGCCTTCATCCAGACCAAACCCACCTACACCCAGTTCGAAGCCTGGGTCAAAGCCTACCCCGGCGTCAAGCTCACCAAGGCCGACATTTACAAGCACAACCAATCCATCACAGGCTACATCCACGCCGACGACACTCGCGCCGCCATCCTCGCCGCCTGCGGCCTGCCCGATGACGGCTCCGTGAACCCCGGCGCCGTGGACCTCAACAACCTCGACGACTGGCAGACTTTCTGGGCCGCCGAGATCGCGTAAAGCCCGCAAACAGTCCACTTCCCCGCCTCCGCCGGCCCGCCCGGCGGAGGCGGCTTTTTTTGGGTATTGTTAACGCGCCCCGGCGCGTTGCTTGCTCGGTCCACATCCACCACATGCGGCAAGTTCTCGCAAACATCCTCAACATTCCAACGCAGCACTGGCGGAGAGTCGCTCACTTCGCGGCCTTCGGGTTGCGCATGTAATAGAGGTGGCCGTCTTCGGCGCCGCCGAGGAAGTCGGGGAGGATGTCGCCGTTGAAGTCCACCGTGGTGGGGCTGACGTCGTGGCCTTCGATGTTGACGGCGGCGAGCAGGCCCATGTCGGCGAAGTGCCACTTGCCATCCTTGGCACCGGTCTGGCGGAGGAAGTTGGCGTTGGCGGAGTTCAGCAGGATGTCGAGCTTGCCGTCGCTGTCCCAGTCCATGATGCAGAGCTTGCGGCGGCCGCTCTTGCCAGCGATGCCGGCGTTCAGCCGCAGGGGCTGGCCGGGGTCCATGGCGACGGGGTTGCGCACGGCGAGGGCACCGAGGGCTTTGTTGAGCAGGCCGGGGCGGGGGTCTTTTTCATCGGCGCAGAGGACGCGGCGGGGGTGTTTTAAAATGAGCTGGCCGTCCTGGTTTTTGGCGCGCTCAAAAAAGGCGAGGTAGCCTTCCTGGTCGAGCATGACGAGGTCGGTGAGGCCGTCGTGGTTCCAGTCCACGGCGACGGGGGTGGTGCGCCACTGGGTGAGCAGGGCCTTGCCTTCGGGGCGCATCCAGCCGTAGGCGAGGCTGGGCTGCTCGCCCTGCCATTCGACTTCGACGGGCCGGGCGGCGGCGAGGCGGGGGGCGGTGCGGGTGCCGGTGTTTTTGTACCAGACGACTTTGCCGAGGATGGAGTTCAGGATGAGGTCAGGAAGTCCGTCACCGTCCCAGTCGGCCACGGTCTGAGTGGTGTAGCCCCATTTGGCCTCACACGGACCCTGGATCGAGCCGTTGGTGCCGGCCATGGGGCGGATGACTTTGCCTTCGGCCTCCAGGTATTTGGGCGCGGCCCATCTGGGCTTCTCAACGCCGGGGCCGCTGAGGTTTTCGAAAAAGGCCACATAGCCGGCGGTGTTGCCGCAGAGGATGTCCACATCGCCATCGCCATCCCAATCGAAACCAACGGGGGTGGCGAGGGCGCCGAATTTCACCAGATGGGCCTCTTGCTGGAAGTAGCGGGGCTCTTTGAAGAGGGGGACTTTGTTTTCGAATGCGCCGGTGTTTTCGATGAAGGCGACGCGGCCGTCCTCGTCGCCGACGATGAGGTCGAGGTCGCCGTCTTTGTCCCAGTCAATGGCCGTGGGGGTGATCATCTCCAGGTCCATGGTGAGGAACTTGCCGGTGTCGGCTTTGACGCGCTTCATGAGCGCATACTTGGGCTTGGTGCGGGTGCCGGTGTTTTCGAAGTAGGTGAAGCCGTCGAGGAACTCGCCGCAGAGGAGGTCAAGGTCGCCGTCGCCGTCGAAGTCGGCGAAGTTGGGGCAGGGCCAGCCGTAGGTCTCGATGGGGCGGTCGCCGGCCATGACTTTTTTTGGCTTGTCGTAGTCGGGCTTGGCGTTGGTGCCTTTGTTGCGGAGCACATAGACGTAGCCGCGCAGGGGGCCGTTTTTCCAGATGCCGTTCTCGTCATAGGCGTTGTCCCAGCCGTATTCGGTCCAGTCGCCGACGCCGACGATGAGGTCCTGCATTCCGTCGCCATCGTAGTCCACGATGTGCCACATGTTGGCGCGGACTTTGTTGGGGTGGATGTTGGTGGCGAGGCCGAGGCTGGAGCCTTTTTCGATGCCGGTTTTGAGGAAGTCGGGATGGATGGTGTTGGGGCTGAGGACGACGGGTTTGCCGTCCACATGGCTGACGCGGACGTTTTGCGCGCCTTTGCTGATGCGCACGCCGGGCTTGAAGACGGGCATGGGGTTTTTGGCGGTGTCGCCGGTGGCGTTTTCGAAGAAGTAGATGCCGTTGTAGGGCTTGTCGGGGCAGTTGACGACGAGGTCGAGGTCGCCGTCGCCATCGAAGTCGATGGGCATGGGCCATGCCCAGAGGCCGACGCCGAGGTCCACGGTGAGGCCGGGGTTGTTGTACTGGAGGGGCTCCAGGGTGGCGTCTTCGGCGGAGGCGGCGCTGAGGGCGGCGAGGAGGAGGCCAAGGCGTGCGGCGGTTTTCATGGGTTGGGCGGGGATGGAAACGGGAGCATGGCGGCGCTTTTGCGCGGGGCAAACCGGGGGCGCTGCCGATTTTTGGCGGTGGGTTGACGATGCTTGACTTTGCCGGGCGCGGCGGTAGGCGATGCCAGGAGGAGCGTCGGCGCGGCAGCCGCAGGGGCGGGACAAACAAGTGCGCGCGCAGGAAGCAAGGCGTCCCGTCGGGGAGCGGGAGGCGAAGCAACGGCAACAATAGGGCGAAGAGGAGGCGCGAAAATTATTTGAGAGTTGTGAATTATTATTGTTGCAATAATTTCCATATGTTTTAAAATCATCGGTGTATTCATAAAAAATATGAAAAAGCTCATCCTCCTCCAAAACGACTACCCTTCGACTGGCAAGAGCACCCTCGCTCATTGTTTCAGCCACTACCTCAAGCAGTTCGGCGTGGCTCATCAAAGAGTGACGCTTCTCGAAGACGCGGAAAACTCAGATGACGAGCACGCGCTCGATGCCAGCACGATCACCAAGCGACGGTTGTTCGATTTGATGGAGGAGGCGCCGATCACTCTGCTGGAGTCAGCGAGTGGCATGGGCGAGTTTTTCTGCGGCTTTTACCAAAACCATCATTTGGAGCAGGCGCTGGACGAGGAGGGAGTGAGCCTCTCGGTCGTGCTGCCGGTGACCACCGAGGTGGACAGCTTTGACTCGGTGATCGAGGCGGTGGAGACCTTCTCGGACCACGCCGAGTACACCATCGCCCATCTGGTCACAAGCTGCTACGAGGAGGATGAACGCGCCTGGGACCGCAGCTACGCCGCGCGTGTGATGGACATGTACGACGCGGTGGAACTGCACATCCCCGAAGTCGGCTTCCAGGTCGAGCTCGAGCTGCGCGCGCGCCACCTCTCACTGAGCCAGGCACTGATGGACCCCGGCGTGACGGAGACCTTCGGCAAGGACTACAACAAATGGCTGGCCCGTGTGACCGGCCAGATTGACAGCGCGCGCCGCTACCTTTTCGGCGAGGCCTTCCGCCCGACGACGCAGCCGCGCCCTGTGAAAAAGACACGCTCCCGCGCCAAAGCGGCCTGATATTCCCCCCCAACAGCCAGAATAAAAACCCGTCGGAGCGTGAAGCACCCAGCCGTCCCCCCGGCGGTGCGACACGCTCCGATCCTTTTGCAGCCGGCAGAATCGTCCACTCCTGGCGCCTGCCACGGGATTTGCACCGCCGCGCTTCCGCATCTATCAAGCCGCACAATGCCCCGCCTCTCCGCCGCAATCCTGCTCTGCGCCTGCGCCACACTGCACGCGCTGGACCTGCGCCTGCCCACGGACAACGACGCTCTCCTCACGGGAGACGGCCCCGCTTTTTTCCAGTTCGTGGACCGGGATTTCGAGGGTCGAAAGTCCACTCCATGGGAAGGGGGACAGTTCGGTTTTGTCCGTGACGCGCGCCGTGTCGGCAGCCGTGTCGCCTTCGCCCGCTTTCATGAGGGAATGGACATCAAACCGCTGCGCCGCGACGCGGCGGGGAATCCCCTCGATGAAGTCCGCGCCATACTGCCCGGCGCGGTGGCGCATGTCAGCGAGACGAGCGCGCACAGCAATTACGGCCGCTACATCGTCATCCGGCACGACCTTTCCGAAGGACCGTTTTTCAGCCTCTACGCGCACCTTGGCGAAATCATCGTGGTGCCGGGAGAGCGCGTGCAGGCCGGGCAGAGGCTCGCACGCATGGGCTTCACAGGGGCTGGGATTGACCAGCGGCGCGCGCATTTGCATCTGGAGCTGAACATCCTGCTCTCGGAGCAGTTCCCCGCCTGGCATGCGGAGCACTTCCGCACGCCAAACCACCACGGTCTTTACAACGGCCTCAACCTGCTCGGACTCGACATCCAGTCCTTGTATCTGGCGCGCCGTAAAAACCCCGCGCTAACGCTGGGCGAGTTTCTGCGCGGCAGTGAGGCCTACTTCGAGCTGGAAGTGCCGGGCGCGGCGCGCATGGAGATCCTGCGGCGTTATCCCTGGCTGAACGAGGGCGGCTCCGCGGAAGCGCCCTCCTGGAAGGTGCGTTGCACGCGGTGGGGCTTCCCGGTTTCCGTCAAACCCGGCTCGCGCTCCGTGGCCACGGCGGTCGCCACCTGGGCGAGGGAGGACCCCGTGCCGCATTACTACAACACGCGCGGCCTCATCAACAACAGCGGCCAGATCACCGTCGAGGGCCTGCGCTTTGCCCGCCTGCTGTGCGGATTTTAAACGCATGATTCTGGCGCTTGAGTCCTCCTGTGACGAGACCGCCGCCGCCATCTGCGCGGCGGACGGGCGGCTGCTGGCGGCGCGGGTCTCCTCGCAGGCGGACATCCACAGGCGCTACGGCGGCGTGGTGCCGGAAGTGGCTTCGCGCAACCACATCCTGCACGCGCGCCCGCTGGTGGAGCAGGTGCTGTCGGATGCCGGCGTGACACTGGCGGACATATCGGCCTTTGCAGCGACCTCCGGTCCTGGCCTGGTCAGCTCCCTGCTCATCGGCGCCAGCATGGCGAAGGCGATGGCCGTGGCCGAGGGGAAGCCATTTTTCGCCGTCAACCACATGGAAGGGCACCTGCTCTCCCCCTTCATGGAGGGCGCGGGACCGGTGCGGGCGAATGTCTCCCTTATCGTCAGCGGCGGCCACACCATGCTGGTGCGCGTTCGCGCCGCCGGGGATTACCAGTTGCTGGGCAAAACCCGCGACGACGCCGCCGGAGAGGCCTTTGACAAGACCGCCAAGATGCTCGGCCTGCCCTATCCCGGCGGTCCTGAGATGGACAAACAGGCCGCGCTTGGCAACCCGCGCGCCTTCGCTTTTCCGCGCAGCTTTCTCGACGGCCGCAGCCTGGAGTTCAGCTTCAGCGGGCTGAAAACCGCCGTGCTCTACGAGCTGCCGAAGCTGGACCTGGCGAGTCCCGCCGTGCTGGCCGATGTCTGCGCCAGCGTGCAGGAGGCCATCATCGAGGTGCTGGTGGAGAAGCTGGCGCTGGCCGCGCGCCAATGCGGGGAAAAGCTTGTGACTGTCAGCGGCGGAGTGAGCTGCAACCGCGGCCTGCGCGCGCGCCTTGCCAGCCGCTGCGCGGAGGAGGGCTTGACGCTCCTGCTGGCCCGGCCGGACCTGTGTACGGACAACGCGGGCATGATCGCCTTCGCCGCGCTCCAGCATTTTTTGTCAGGCCGCGCCTCGCCGCTGGACGCGGACGTGGACCCAAACCTGCCGCTCGTGGCTTGAGCGGGGCCGCTTTACCACACGCCGAGCTTTTGCAGTTGCCGGGCGGCCTCGCCGGGCCAGTCGCGGTTGGCCAGCGGGCTGGCGGGACTGGGATGAAGGATGCGCCCCACGCGGAAGGGACGCGCCAGCGCGGCCTGGGCGCGCGCGGCGCGCTCCTCGGCGAAGGCGCCGACGCCGATGACCCACTCCGGCTCAAGCGCCTCGATCACACGGCGCAGATGCGCGTCGCACAAGGCCTCCATGGCCCCGGTCTCGTGGGCGGGCAGCTTGTCCGGCGTGCGGTTTTTGCCACCCTCCTCCATGAAGACGAGCGGGCAGTAGTTGGCCACGAAGTGATCTTTGAAAAACGCCTCCGGCGTGCCGAAGCGCTCCTTGAACAGGCCCCAGAGGCGGCGTCCGCTGACTTCGGAGTTCTTGCAGTCAAAACCGGACACGCGGCGCTTCGGATGCTCGCGCTCCGGGCGACCCACCGGCTCGCGGATGTCGAGCCAGTCACGCACGGCGGAAATCTCACCGAAGGGCACCCCCGTCTGCGTCATGCCGAAAGGCCCTGGATTCATGCCGACAAAAACCACGCGCTTTTTCCCCCCGCCATAGCGCGCGAGGTAGGCCTCGTGCGGGGCGCGGGCGTAGTCCAGTGGATGATACACATAGGCGGTCGGCGGGCCGAAGGAGAGGGACTTGAGCGCGGCGTCGAGATCACGCGCGGCCTGGATGAGGGCGTCTGAGGCGGGCATGGCGGACGAGGTGGAGCCGCAGGCGCGGCGGGGCAAGCGGGCGTCACCATTCAAGGGGGGAGAATGGAAGGCTGAAATTTTGCATTCCGCGCGCAAGCATCCACGATGAAGATCCGATCCACCTTCATGAAAACCGCCCTTCTTTTCGCCGCCCTGCTCCTGTCCATGCTCCATGCCCGCGCTGACTCTGTCGGCGAGGCGCTGGAGGTTTTTGTCAAAGAGGGGCACATCGCCGGAGCGGTCACGCTGGTGGCGAAACGCGAGCAGATTCTCAGCATGCAAGCGGTGGGCTGGCAAGTGCTGGAGACGCGGAGACCGATGGAGCAGGACAGCCTGTTCTGGATCGCCTCGATGACCAAGCCCGTCATCGCCCTTGCGATCCTGATGCTGCATGACGACGGGCGCCTGGACATCCATGACCCGGTGGAGAGGTATCTGCCCGAGTTCAAAGGGCAGATGCTGCTCCAGGAAAAAAGCGATGACCGCGTGGTGCTGGTGAAACCCGCGCGTCCGGTCACGATCAAAGACCTTCTCACCCACACCAGCGGCATCGCGGGCAATGCGAACGCCGAGCCAGGCCCCGCGGACTCCCGCACGCCGCGCGAATCCGCGGTCATCTGCGCGCTGACCCCCTTGCAGTTCGAACCCGGCAGCAAATGGGCTTACTCGAATCCGGGCATCAACACCCTGGGCCGCATCATCGAGGTCGTCACCGGGGAGGACCTTTCCAAAGCCATGTCGAACTACGTTTTCCGCCCCCTGAACATGAAGAGCACCACCTTTGTGCCGACCACCAAGCAGATCGAGCAACTGGCGGTGTCCTACAAGATGGATGACGAGCTGCGCCGCATTGTGCCCTCCGGCATTCCATATCTGAGCGAGCCTTACACCTCCACCAAACGCCAGCCCTTCGGCGCGGGCGGGCTGTTCTCCACGGCGGAGGATCTGCACAAGCTTTGTCTGATGATGGTCAGCGGAGGCGAGGCCAACCGGCGCAAGCATCTTTCGAAAGAAACCCTGGCGCTGATGTTCCAAAACCACACGGGAGACATGAAGGCCGGCTTTGTCGAAGGCATGGGCATGGGCCTCGGCCTCCAGGTGGTGGCCCGGCCCACCGGCGTCACCGCCAAGCTCAGCGCGGGCACTGCGGGGCATGGCGGCGCGCACGGAACGCAAATGTGGTTCGACCCCGCCTCCGGCTCCATCCAGATCATGCTCATCCAGCGCGCCGGCCTGCCGAACGGGGATGCCTCGCCCATGCGCCAGGCCTTTCATGACGCGGCGGCGAAGGTGCTGCAAGACGCGGCCAGTCTGCCCTTGGAGAATTGATTCCGGGCCGGGAGCCTCCGTGCCGTCCTCCCAAGTCAGCGGCCACCCCGGCTTCACTTGAGGCTGGCGGGCAGCTTGTCGGCCAGTTTTTTGATGTTCTCAGCCTGGGCGCGCGTGGTGACAAGCAGGGCGTCCCCGGCGGCGATGACAATCAGGTCATGCACGCCCAGCAGGGCGATGTGCTGGCCGGTCTGCGAAAAGACGAGGTTGTCAGCGGCATCTAGCGTGGTGAGGGGCGCGTTGTGCTGGTTGCCGGCGGCGTCCTTGTCGAGATAACGGCCCACGGAGGTCCAGTTGCCCACGTCATCCCAGTCGAAACCGGCTTCGATGTTCAGCACGCGCGTGGCGCGCTCCATAAGCGCGTAATCAATCGAGAGTTTGGGAAGCCGGTGGAACTGGCCGCGCACAGTGGCCATGAAGTCCTTCGAATTGCGCAGCTCGGAGACGAAGTCGGCCAGCACGGGGCAGTGCCGCGTCAGCTCGCTGAAAATGGCGGGGATGCTCCAGATGAACATGCCCGCGTTCCAGGCGAAGCCGCCCTGCGCTAGAAAGTGCTCGGCCAGCTCGGGGTTGGGCTTTTCACGGAAGCGCGCCACCTCGTACATGGGCGCGGCGTCCGCGCCAGGCAGCGAGACACGCTGGCCGCGCTCAATGTACCCGTAACTGGGGCAGGGCCATGAGGGCTTGATGCCGACGGTGACCAGGCTGCTGCCAAACTCGGCGGCGCAGGCGGCCTGGTCGAGCACGCGGCGGAAGCCGGCGTCGTCCTTGATCAAATGATCGGCGGGCAGCACGATCATGGTGGCGGACGGGTCGCGCGCGACCACCCAGCCGATGCCAATGGCGATGGCCGGCGCGGTGTCCCGCTTCTCCGGCTCGGCGATGATGTTCTCCGCCGGCAGCGCGGGGAAAAGCGCCCGTACGGCCGCCTCCTGCTGGGTGTTGGTGAGGATGAGGATGTTCCCGCGCGGGACCAGTCCATCGAGCCGCTCCACAGTCATCTCCAGCAGGGTTTTCGAGCCGAAGAGCTTGAGCAACTGCTTGGGCAGATGATCGCGGCTGAGCGGCCAGAAGCGCTGGCCGCTGCCTCCGGCGAGGATGAGCGCGTAGCGGGAGGTCTTGCGGGGCTGGTCCATGGAAGCGCCCATCATGGAGCAAACACCGTGCCGGGCAAATTCCACTTTGGACAAAGTGCCGCGATGCTGTATGGAAACCTCCATGTCACCCGAGTCCACCGCCGAAAAACGCTACGAAACCTACGCTGGGATCATCGCCCCGGCGGCCGCTGGCTGCGCGCTGGGCATCCTCTTCGGGCGCGGCATGAGCCGCGGCGCGGCCAATCTCGTGGCGCTGGGCCTGCTGGCTGGCAGCGCGGCGGTGGCCGCGCCGCTCATCACCGACCTGGTGCAGCGCACGGCCAACCGGCCCTCCTCCGAACGCGGCAGCCGCAGGCGCCTGGAAAGCATCCGCAACAGCGCCCTGCCCGATGAGCAACTCGGCGACTTCTTTGTGGACTCGCCCAACGCGCTTCTGCCCTGAACAGCGCGCGAACTGGAATGGCAGGTGATCATTCCTCAGCCGCGCCCTCCTCCCCGTGGCCTTCCTCGGCCATGCGTTGGATGATGGTGCTCAGGTGGGCTATGTAGCCGTGAACGTCGAGGTGGTCCTCCTCGGGTTCTCCACGAACGGCATAAAGCCAGCCGACCTCATAAGGATCACTGCGGACGATGCAGGCGTCCTGCTTGAGGTGGGGATTGCCTTCGACAAACGCTCCCAGCATCACCGAATACACGTCTGACGCCGCCTTGAAGCCCTCCACCCAGCCGACGATGTCGCCTGGAGCCAGGTCATCGCCTTCCTGCTTCTTCCACTCGCTGTCCACCAGCTCCCCCAGCATGCGTGTGGCGAATTTGGTAAAGCCCACCCGCCACACTCCATCCTGACCTTCCACGGGAGCCATCCAGTAATGACTGCGCGAGTAGCGGTACGACTCGGGAAAGCGGGCCGAGAAGCGGGCGTGCTTGAAGCGGACGGTGGGGAGAGGCATTCGGACTGTGGGCTGTCGGCTATCGTCACTCCGCATTCATCCATCATCAAACCTCACTTGCCGCGATCCACCCCGACACAAACAACGCGGCCTTCCGAGTTGCGGGCGAGGATGAGTCCGTTGGCCAGGACGGGAGCGCTCCAGCATTTGCCGTTGAGGATTTGCGCGCGGCTGATGACATCGAACTCGGCAGGCGTGGCCTTGGCGATGATGAGCTCGCCTTTGGAGGTCAGGACGATCAGCTTGCCATCGGCGGCCATGAGGGAGCCGAAGCCGGCTTCCTTGGCGTCCCACAACTCCTTGCCATCGCTGAGGCGCACACATTTGAGGGCGCAGCGGCTGTTTTGATCGCCATCAATGCCGTAGAGATGGCCATCGAGCAGGACGCTGGAGTTGAACTGGTTTTTGAGGTTTTTGTTTTCCCAGACTTTCTCCGGCGCGCCGTCGGTGAGTTTCAGAAGAGCGCAGCCTTTGTTGTAGCCGCTGGAGATGAAAAGCAGGTCGCCACTGAGGATGGGGTCGGCGGCATTCACACCATAGCGGGTGTTCCAGCGGTGGGACCAGACCTGTTTTCCTGTCTCAACCTCGACAGCGATGTAAGCCTCCGCGGAGCCGATGACGGCCAGCTTTTTGCCGCCCCGGGTGATGGGATAAGGCGTGGAGTATCCGGCGGCGTCGGTCTCGCTTTTCCACACGATCCTGCCGCTGTCCTTTTCGACGGCGAGGCCGGCCTTGCCGACATTCAGAATGAGCAGCCCGCCCTGGACGAGCGGCGCGCCGGCGAAGCCCCAGTCCGGCAAGTCCGCGCCGGTCTCCTTCTGCACGTTCTTCTCCCAGACAACCTTGCCCGTGACGGCCTCGAAGCAGAAAAGATCACCCCAGCGGCTCAAATGATAAACCTTGCCGCCGTCGAAGACAGGTGTGGCCGAGGTGCCGCCTTCATAATACTTGTCTCCGAGATCGGCGGGGTAGCTGTGCTTCCAGATTTCCTTGCCAGTCTTCGCGTCGAGGCAGAAGACCGTGTCCTTGTCATCGGCGTGGCCGGTGGTGACGACCCTGCCTTCGGACACGCAGAAAGAGGAGAACCCAAGGCCCACTTCGGCCTCCCAAAGCGGCTGCGGATCCGCTGGCAGCGTCCAGCCTGACTCGGTGGAGATGCCGTCATGGGTGGGTCCGCGCCAGATGGCCCAGTCCGCCGCGAAGAGGGTGGAACCTCCGAGAAATGTTGTGATGAGAAGTGGGTGAGCTTTCATGCGGCGGGATTTACGCCCGGCCCGCCGCTTCTGGCAACCGCGAAGGCTGGCATGAAGCGCTGTGCAAATCCGGCTCGCATCCCGCGCGCGCCGCGCTTATGGGCGCGCATGCCTTTCAAATCCCTCGGCCTTGACCCCGGCATCCTCACCGCCATCCAGGAGGCCGGCTACACCGAGCCCACTCCCATTCAATCCGCCGCCATCCCCGCCGTGCTCGCAGGGGGGGATGTCATCGGCATCGCCCAGACAGGCACGGGCAAGACCGCCGCTTTCACCCTGCCCATCCTCACGCGCCTGGCGCAAAACCCGCCCCAAGGCCAGCGCCGGCGCACCCGCGTGCTCGTGCTGGCGCCCACGCGCGAGCTGGTCGCGCAGATCGAGGAAAACGTCCTCGCTTATGCGAGGCACCTGCCATTGAAAATCGCCAAAGTCTATGGCGGCGTGGGCGAAAACCCTCAAAAAGCCGCCCTGCGCTCCGGAGCGGACATCGTCATCGCCTGCCCCGGCCGCCTGCTTGATCTCATAGGCCAGGGCTGCGCCGACTTCTCCGGCCTCGAGCACCTCGTGCTCGACGAAGCCGACCGCATGCTCGACATGGGCTTCCTGCCGGACATCCGCCGCGTCATCAAGCAGCTGCCCTCCAAAAGGCAGACCCTGCTTTTCTCCGCCACGCTCTCCAAGGAGATCGAAGCCATCACCAGGGAGTTCCAGCACGCGCCAAAGATCGTCCAGATCGGCAAACGCTCGAACCCCGCCGAAACCGTCACCCAGTTCGTGTATGAAGTGCCGCGCCACCTGAAGCTCGCCCTGCTCGCCCATCTCCTGGAGGATGAGAAGCTGCAGATGGTGCTCGTTTTCAGCCGCACGAAACACGGCGCGGACAAGATCGCGCGCAAGCTGGAGAAAGGCGGCGTGAAATGCGCCACCCTGCACGCCAACCGCTCGCAAAATCAGCGCCTGCGCGCGCTGGAGGATTTCAAATCATGGAAGGTGCGCGTGCTTGTCGCCACCGACATCGCCGCGCGCGGCATAGATGTGGACGGCATTTCCCACGTCGTGAACTTCGACTTCCCCCACGTCGTCGAGGACTATGTCCACCGCATCGGCCGCACCGGCCGCGCTCAGGCCATCGGGGACGCCATCAGTTTTGTCAGCACCGATGAAATGGACGATTTGCGCCGGCTGGAGCGCTTCATCGGCCGCGGCCTGGTGCGCAAACGCGCCGAGGGCTTCGACTACAGTGCCGCCGCCACCACTCCGCCGCCCGAGGAGGACTTCCGCGACCGCCCCCGGCAGCAGGGCGGCGGACGCGGAGGCAGGGGCGGCCAAAGGCAGAACACACCACGCGGCGGACAGCGCGGGCAGCGGCACGATCCGAAAAGTCATAGCGGCTCAAGCCAGGAGACATGGCGTCCAAGCGCCAGAAATGACAACGCGCGCTCCGAAAGCCGCGGCCAGGGCTCCAAACCCCAGGGCCGCGCCCGCCAGGGGGACACCCCCGCCAAACCCGGTGCCGCCCGCAAACTCTGGAACAGGCTCACGGGAAGGTGAGGGCGACCCTGGTTCACTTGCCACGCCGAGCATGTATTGAACCTGCTGACTCCGGGAATGCCCGACAACAAGGCCGCCCCCTCAGTCAGGCCAGCCCGTCGCCGGTCGGAACAGTCCGCTTGCCTTGTCATAGACTGAAATGCCAAGGTGCCCGTCTTTCTCCGCATCTTTGAGCGCCTTTTTCAAAGTGGCGCAGCGCGAGGCATATTTTGACTCTCCGATCAGGCACAGCGCGGCGACTTTTCCACTCACCGTGCTGCTGGATGCCAATGCTGAGCGAACCTCGGTCTTCGTGCCACGCCCTTGATGGTGGATGTCCGCGATGGCGGTGCAGACGAGGTCCGACATGCCGTCCAGACTGTACCATTGGGCATAGCGGTCACGCATCTTTCTCATCGTGATGCCGGCCGCCACATTGACCTGCAGCGAGTTGAAGCCCGGATCGCTGTCAGCCAGATGCACAAGACGCGCGGCGACCGACAGCTCCTGGTCGTCCACTTTGGAAGCCTCCGGATTAAGGTAGGACATGAAGTCACGCAGGTTCATCTCGCTTGGATGGCCGGGACGTGGTGATGGCCTCTCCAGACTCACACCATGCCCGCCAATCAGGCGGTGAAGGACACCATCAACGACCTTGAGTTCCGGGAACAAATCCTGAAAAGCGGAGTTCTCCGCCGCAAGCCGCCGAAAAAACAAGATGAGATTGTCATTCGGAGTATGCGCTGCGAGTTGGAAAAAGCCAAAAGTGAATGCCGCGCGATCATAGCTGTTGAGCCGGTTGAAAAAACCGCTGCTTTCGCCTGCCGAAATCACTCCGAGCACGCCTGCGACTGTCTCATATTGAGGTTTGAAATCACTGGTCCGATACCGCGGCCCCGACTGCATTTTACCCGGCTGATGCAGACCTCGGTAGGTCAGATAACTGACCGATCTCGCCACATAGTATTCAGGTCCGCCGTCGAGCCTGGCAAAATAGTCGGTCTTTTCCCCCGATGTCTGAGGGCGAATTTGAAGCCTGGAACTTGTTGCCGCATGCGCGGACTCCGGCGCTGGCGCGCCAGCGCTCGCTGGAACTGCGGCGCCACTTTCGGGTTCCGGCGTTCTGGCCCCCGCGGGAAAGGTGCCAAAGAAGAGCGCCTGATCACCTCCATAGGTCTTTTGAAACCGCTTTAAAAAATCCCCGGGAGTCTGCGAAACCACCGTGTCCGAAGTGTTGCCGTAATTGTACACCTGGCCTCCGCTCAAGATGCCGACATGTTTTTTTGGCACATTGCGCATGGTGTGATGCTTCAAGTCCACATTTGCATTGTCGGTGACAAACACGAGGCACAAGTCTCCCGGAGCGTCCTTCCAGACGCCAACCTGCGGGCAGACGGCGAATAGCTCCTGGACCCTCAGGCAGGCCGCCGGGCCCTTCCGCCGGTATGCGCCTTGCAAGTGTAGCCGGACGTTACCTCCAGCACATGGCACACATAGTGAGCGCAATGGTTGTCCGCAGGGTTGGTAAACTTGTTCTCACAAAAGTCCGAGATGGTTTTGCCGAGAGTTGAGCTGAGTTTCATGATGCTGCTTGCCTGAGTTTGTTGACTGTCTTGAAAATTTTGAACGGCAGGTCATGCACGGATCCTGGGAAACCAGACCTCCAACTGCCGCCGTCTCTCCGCGCCAGCGTCCGGCGGGGCTTTGACGACGCGGACTTCGCCAAAGTGCCTTGGATTGGAGAGAATCTCCTGGAGATAGAGCGCCAGTTCCATGTCACCCTCGTTGTGGTAGCGCACCTCGGTCCGCAGCGGCGGCTCGGAGGAGCCGGTTCGCACCACGTTTTCCACTCCGTGGGATTTCAATCCCAGCGCCAGCATGCGCGCGCGCAGGTTTTCAGCCAAAGGGCGCTGCCTTTCGTCGGCGATCTGCACGTCAACCCTCTGAACCACGGAGGTGTTCACCGTGGTCACCTGCTCCGGCTCATAATCCGGACCTCCCGGCCTGGGTTCGGGAGCGCCATCCCACATTTTTTTTGCGATGAAACTTTTGACCGCCTGGTATTGAAGCCAGATGGCCTGACGCTTGTCCCGCAGCTTTTTCTCATGATCAGCGGCTTGCTCGGGCGTGCCGAAAGTCTGCCGCGCGCGCCATTCCTCGACCTCGGTTTTCTGGCATTCAGCCATGACAAGAGCGGCGCTTTGAAGCGTGTGACGCCTGTGAGCGGAGAGCTTGTGCTTGTGCGCCTCAAAAAGCCAGTCGTGGATGAAATAGGAGCGTTCAAAGGTGTAAGGCAGGTAGTTCTCGTTCCTTTTGACAAGAACCTGCACCGCGTAGGGGATGCTGCCTCCGCTGGTTTTCATCCTCATCGGCTCGATCACTTCCCCGTCTTCGCCGGAGCGGGTGAAGTGGAAAGGGGCGCTGGCTTTTTGCCGCAAAATGTGGATTTCCGCCCTGTTCATGGGGTCCGTCCCGCCCGTTTTCACAAGCTCGTATTTGCCTTTGAACTCCCCCTCCTGCAGCCGGTCGTAAAAGCGCTCATAAGACGCGCACTGGCAGAGCATCATGCCTGCGGCGGCAGCCGGAATGAACGGAGATCGCTGTTTTCGCGGAGGGTGTTTCATGCGGGCTTGGAGTGCCTTGTTCCTTCCTGGCCGGGCTTGAGTTTTCTCGGCATCTTTTAGGTGGCGGGCTTGTCTGTGGCCTCTTTGGCCTCGTTCTCAACCTGCGCCGCCGAATTCTGCGTCTCAATCATGGCACTGACAAAGGTGCCGGCCTGATAGTAGTCGAGCACGTCCTTCATGGCCTCGCCGACGGGGTATTTGCCGGCGTCATTGTGGTGTTTGCGCAGCTTCGTGAGTATGACTTGATACCTTTTGGCGCGGAGTGCCCGCATGTTGGAGATCATGGTTTGGATGGCCATGTCCCGGAAAATGGTCTTGTTAATCTCGGCCTGGGAGCCGGTGATGAAGGTGGTCAGAGTCGAGATTGTCGTTTTCACCGCGCTGCTGCCGCTCAAGGTGCTGGCCGCGTTCATGCCCGCGGTGCCGATGTTGATGATGGCGTTGCCGCCCTGGAGTTTCGCCACCAGACCCTGCTCGTAGAGCTGGTAGTTCACGTCGGCGATCTGGATCAGGTCCCACACGAGTTCATTGCGCGCCGCAGCATCGGTCTGGGCTTGCTCGTAGCGAATCTGGAAGATCGAGGCGTGCTGCTTGAGTTGTGGAGATGCGCCGCTTCCGTCCATTTCAGAATCTGTCCGGCTGGGTCGCTCCGCTTGTTTGGTGAGCTGCCCGATGAGGCTGTCGCGCCGCGCTTCCAGCAGATGCTGCGCGGGCGCGCTGCCGGTGAGACCGCTGCCGAGGAACCTGGGCCAGAGGTTGGGCTTCCTCTCACCCGATTTGCATGAGCAAGACAGCGCGGCGGCGGTGATGAGGCCAAGAAGGGATAGGGTGCGCATGAAGGTGCGGGCAAACGAACTGTGAAGAGTGTCACGGTGCTGTGGCCTGGAAATGCATGGCATCACGGCTCCAAAAAGCACCGGCGGGAAGCCAGCCCTCCGCGGCGAAGCATTCCATGACCTCAAGCGGCATGGTGGCGCGGGCAGGCCAGTGTGTCATGTTCCCGTTGCTGCCCGCGTTCAGGTCAATGGCAATGGCCCATGCGTGCATGGACCACGCTCCACTGTTGCCGCGCATTCTGCGCGGATTGTAAAGACCATTGTAAGTTAGAATGCCGGCAGCCTGGCGCTCCGCGCGTGTCGGAAAGGCGGCGGCGAGCCGGTTGAAGACGTTGAGCAGGGACTGCGCGCACAGACGATGGGGGGAAAGCGTGTTCACCGCCTGCGCGTCGTAATAGATCGTGAATGGCAGACGAATGGTGGTAGTCGGCGGAGTATAACCGCCGCGCACCCCGTTCGGTCCGTAAAAGGCCCGCACGCCCGCCTGCCTCGGGAAGCGCGCGGGCGTGGGCATTAAAGATCTAAGATGCCTTTGGCAGGCGGCGATGCTTCGCGGCCCCCAAAAGCCGTCCACTTCAGTGCCGATTTTTGCCTGCATGGCGCGGATTTGTGCCTGGGTCATGGTGGTGGATGAGGTTTGAGTGGTGGATGTGTTGTTCTGACGGAATAACAGAGGGCATCATGTCCCGGAGCTTGGTTTCACCGGCGGGCTGGGTGTGGCACCTTGCTGGACTGCCGTTGCCCCGACAGGCGCGACACCGCGCGCACCTGAACCCAGCAGATAGCCGATGATGGTGCCCAGCAGTCCGACTGCGGGCGCCGTCTGCTCATTGGAGAATCCCACAATGACCAGCAAAACGGCGGCCAGCACGCATAACGGCACGACCATCAGCCTGAGCAGCCATTGCCCGTCCCCCGCCGGTTCGGTGACCTTGCCTTCTTTGACCAAGTGCGTGATCAGGCAGAAAATAAAGACACCGAAGACCATCAGGCCAAGACTCAGCCCCCCCACAAGCGCGGGTGTCCAGGGCTGCTCATTTTGAACGGTCTTTATCGTTGCCCCAGTCGTTCCCGCAGCAGCGCTGGTTGAGGACAAAGGCGCCGCAAGGGTCCGATCGGTTGCCGCAGCCTCTTGTTTTTTGGCGGCGATCATTTTCTCCAGGGAATCCAGCGCCGGTCCTTCCGCATTTTTGGATGATTCAGGCATGAGTCAATGGTTCAGGGTTGATTCTCCTTGGCCGGGACTTCGATCTGCTTTTTCAGATCAACGATGAACTGCTCTTGCAGAGTGATGATCTCCTGCTTCTGCTCGTTGGCTTTTTTCAACAATGTGACCTCCTCCTCAAGCCTTGCGACCTTGCTTTCCAAACCCCGTAGCTCCGCAAGATAGGCGGATGCGGGGATTTGGGGTGGGCCGGGAACCATGTTGGGCAATGCGCCGCCCGGCTTTAGCGAGTACCATTCGCGCATCATCCTCAGAGAATTCGCCGCTGCCTCGGCATCAGCGAGCGCGCCAGGAACTTGCTCGCGCCCGGGATCCGGCAAGGGAGCCTTTTTCTTCGCCCCGGCTGGATCAATAGCATCTTCCTGCGCCTTGCGCACAGCCTCCCAATCTGACTTGCTCATCCTTTTTGATGCCTCTTTGAATGCTTCAATAAAGTCTTTGGGGGATTCGATGCGCTGAATTTGCGGCAAAGGCTTGGAAACATCAGGGGAGACTGGCTGAGGCAGATCCTGGCCTGTCACGGGACTGCACAATGCCAGGACTGCGGCCAATTCACGAAGCCGTTGGTTACGGAGGCATTCAGACCCATTGAGCAGGATTTTCTGGAGCATGCGGAGAAAGGTAAGTTGGCTCATTCTTTGCCGGAGCGCGGATGGTTTCCATCAGGGTTGCTCCTGATTTTTCTGCCGCCGAGTTCGAGGAATGCTGTCAGGGAACAGGGGCAATGTTTGGGCTTTCCGCCGCCTGCATCCAAACGCCCGTCAATGCCCCGCCAAGTCCATTATTCCGCCAGCCAGGACAGGTGTTGTCTCAAGAATCTTTCCCGATTCCCTGATTTTTGTGCTTGCCCGAACGGGGCGGCAACGGTTAAACGCGGTCTTCCATTGTCATTCCGCCAGGGATGCAAAGGCATCCCGCTGTCGTTTCCAGTTCATGTCATGAACCCCGCCGCTGTGTCATTGATCGTCTCCAAAGAGCCGCTGGTCAGGCTGGGGATGCGGCATTTCCTGATGGAGTCCGCCGGCATCAGCGTCTGCCTGGAGGCCTGCGGCTCAATGGATGCGATGCGCCAGTTGATGGAGCACAAGCCGGCTTTGGTGATCGTCTTTGCCTGCGACCGGCCTCTGGAAGTGGTGCGCCTGGTGCGGGAACTGCGGCGCAAACGCCGGAGCCAGCCCGTGCTCGTGGTCAGCCGCACGGCGGAGGAGGACCATGTGCGCCGCTGTCTCGACGCGGGTGTGCTCGGCTACACCACGACAGGGGATGATCTCAACGAGCTGCGCCTGGCTTGCGCGGCGGTCATGCGGGGGGACATGCATTTGAGCAAAAGCGCGGCGCGCGTGATTCAGGGGGCGAACGGTCATTCGAAAAATTGGCATGGCGGGATGCCGGCATCCGGTACCAAAACCTTGACGGTACGGGAGGTGGAGGTGTTTCGTCTCATGGGCAGCGGCCTGGGTTGCAAGGAACTTGCCGCGCAACTGGGCATCAGCGTGAAAACAGTGGAGACCCACCAGATGCGGCTCAAAGAGAAACTGCAGGCGCGCTCGTGTGATGAACTCAGGAATCTGGCGCGAGCCAGGCGGGAAAACTGAGCCGCGGTGTCTCACGAGCTCTTTTCCACACACAGCCTGATGCCGTCGGCGCACATGGCGGTGCCGTTGGCTTTTTCGTAGCTTTGCCAAAGCTCTCCGGTCACGCCCTGGCTGAGGGCCAGGGCGTGCTCCGCATCTTGGTGGAGACGGCGGGTGGTTTCGGAGTCGCGCCCCTCCGCCACCCAGGCGCTCATGCGCTCATGCACCTGGCGGATGCGGACGCGATAGGCTTCCAGATGGGCGCGCACGTCGTTAACGACGCCAAAATGCGCCAGATAGATTTGGCGGAATTCTCCGGCGAGCAGGCGCGCCAGCGTGGCATCATAGGCCTCCGGCTCGAACTGCGGCGGCGCGCTGGTCACTCCCTGATAACTGGAGCCCCCGAGACGCACGCCGGCGGCATCGCCAGTGAAGCAGATGTCTCCGCAGACAAAGGCATGATGGTGCCGTGCGTGGCCGGGTGTGTCCCAGGCGGTGATCTCCGCACCGCCGAGGCGCAGGATTTCACCGTCTTGAAGCACCGTCACCTGCTCCGCAGGCGCGGGCAGCATTTCCCCCCAGAGACGGTCCATGGCATCTCCATAAACCATGCGCGCGCTGGCCATCAGGCGCGAGGGGTCAATGAGATGACGCTCGGCATTGGGATGGCAATACACGCGCGCTCCCTGCCGCGCCCACCAGCCCGCCGCCCCCGCGTGGTCGAGGTGAATGTGGGTGACGAGCACATGACGCACGTCCTTTTCATCAAAGCCATGCGCGCGGATGGCGGCGCGCAGCGCTGGAAGAGTGGAGCCGGGTCCCGTTTCCACGAGCGCCAGCCCGTCGCCCGTCTCCAGCAGATGGGAGGCGATGAGTCCGGGGGTGTCTTGGAAAAGCAGGTCGAGAGTGTGAATGCGCATGGACTGGGAAAAAGCGGCGGCCGACGGGTGCAGGCCTAGGCCGGAAATCGCAAATTCGAAATCCGAAATTCGATTTTCCGATCCACCCGCGCTCGATACCTTTTTCGAATGCCTTCGCGCCGCCTGACGCCATTTCTGCCCGCCATTTTTCTGGCGGCGGCTCTGGCTTGGTCCGGCTGGATGGTGGTCTCCAGGCAGCAGGCGCGGCTGCCGGGGGAGTGGCGCGTGCTGCTGCCGGGCGCGCTGCCAGAGCTGCATCCCTTTTTGCCGGCGGATGAGGCGGAGCGGCAGATTCTGGACCTGCTGCACGAGCCGCTCATCCGGCTGGACCGCCAGGGCCGCCCGGCACCGGCGCTGGCGGAGGAGTGGCGCTGGCATCTGCGGGTGAGCTGCTGGTTTGCCGATGCCGCGCGCGCGCAGGCGGGACGGCGCGCTCTGGAGGCGGTGCCGGCGGAGACGCGGCTGGAGTGGGGACTCGACGAGGCGCGGATCGAGGAAAACGCGCTCGCGCTGCGCTTTGCCAAGCCTGGCACACCCGGAGCAGGCGAGGCGCTGCGGCTGCTGGCGGGGCACTCGCCGCAAGGAACGACCTTCTGGCGCGTCGAGACCTGGCCGGAGGCACGGGACGTGATGCGGGAGTTCGCCGCGCACCCGGAGCATGAGGTGAAACGCATCTGGTTCGATGACAACGGCGCCTGTGAAATCGTCACCACCCTCGGGCAGGCGGCCGTGCGCGCGGTGCTGGCCGACTGGCTGCGCCCGCGACTGCCGCGCCTGCCGGAGACACGCGCCCTGGGAGAGGCCGCAGGACTGGCCGAGCCGGTGCTGGAGTTCCGGCTCAGCCCCTCGCGCGCACGATGGCCGGATGGCGCCCCGGTGTCCGCGGACGATGTGCGCGCCACGGTGAAGGCGGCGCTGCCGCTGGCTCTGCCCGGCCGCGAGGGGCTGCGGCACATCCAGGACATCCAGGCTGAGGGAGACGGCATCTTGCGCGTCATCTACCGGCGGAATCTCGGATCCGTACTGGCCGCGTGGATCGGGCTGCCCATCCTGCCAAACGCGGGCGCAGGCGGGACGCCCGCGCCCCATGCCGCGTCACACGCTGGCGCGGGAGCGTGGCGCGTGGCGCGGAGGGATGAGCGCTCCTTGCTGCTGGAGCGGCGTGATTGGGAAAGTGGCGCGCTGCCGCAACGTCTGCGCTTTTTCCCGGCGCAGCCGGCGCATTCGACACGGCTGACCCTGGCCGCGCGCGGCATTGACATCATCTGGCCGAACGAAAGCGGCATGTCCGCGCCGCCGCCCTGGGTGGAAAAGCGCCCGCTGCCCTCCGCCGGGCAGTTGCTCCTGCTCTGGAACGCGCGCTCGCCGCGCGTGGCGGACCCGGGCCTGCGCGCCGCGCTGGATCGGATGCTGGACCGGTCGGCGCTGGCGGAAAAAAACACAGCGCAGGTGTCGGACAGCTTTTTCCCGGAGGGCATGTGGTTCACACCGCCCGCGCGGCAGACGCCGCCGGAACCCGGTGCGGCGGAACAACTTCGCAACCTGGGCTGGCTGCAGGACCTGGAGGGAGTGTGGAAGAAAAACGGAGTCCCGCTCGAGTTCACGCTGCTGGCCCCCGAAGACAATGCGCCAAGGCTGGCCCTGGCGCAGGCAATGGCCCTGCAATGGCTCGACGCCGGCGCGCGCGCGAGCATTGAGACACTGCCCCAGAATTCCATCATCGGGGAAAGACTCGCCACATGCCGCTTCGATGCCGTCATGCTGGGCAGGCTCAATGAGCCGGGTTATGACATGTCCGCCTGGTGGCACAGCGGGGGGAGGCTGAACTATTCCGGCCTGGCTGATGCGCGCCTGGATCTGCTGCTGGAGGCGCTGGCCTCGGAGTTTGACCTGACCCGCGTGCCCGCGCGGGCTCTGGCCGTGGAGGAGCGCTTGCGCGAGTTGCATATCGCGCTGCCGCTGCTGGCAGACGCGCCCCATGCCGCAGTGAGCCGGGCGCGTTTTGCCGGGCGTCCTGGCAGCACGCTGCGGGAGCTGCTGAGCCCTGCGGCACCGTTGCCTCCAAACCTGAAAATGCTGGAGCCAAAAGAATGACAGCCAGCCTTGCCGACACATCCCGCCGCTTGGATTTGACCTATTTGATGGCTGATCCTCCCGGCTTGCTGTCCTGGAACGGGCTGGGGCACATCCTCTCATGCCTCTGGATCATGATGGCCGCGCTGGCGGTGTCCGGCCCCGCCGCGCATGGGCTGGCCGCATTCTTCATCAACGGCAGGGCATGGCTGCGCTGGCCTGCGCGTGTGCTGGCGCAAGGCCTGGCCTTCCTCCCCCTCACGGCGCTGGCGCTTGCCGCCGCAGGTGGCATGGCGGGCGCGCGCGGATGGCCGGTGCCGAGCCTGATGCCTCTGGAAAACGAGCCCGGACTGGCTTCATGGCTGTGGTATTGGACACCCGCCGTCACTCTGCTCTGCCTGCCGCTGACGGCGCAAATTTTCGCCGGCCTGCTCGCAGCGAATGCCAGCCCGCGCCGGGTGCTCATGGGCGCGGCCTGCCTCGCCGCCGCAGGCGTGGTGATGCTGTCGGAGACGTTGGAAATCCTCCCCGGCATGGCCGCGCCCGCGCGCGCTTTGCGCCAGGCCCACCCCGCCGTCCTCCGGCACGCTGTGGCGCATCTGGCGCTGCTCGCGGGACTGGGGACGGCGCTCGCGGCACTGTGGCCCGCGCCGGCGAGGAAGCACCTGATCTCCGCCGCCGATCTCATCCGCGAGGGCGCTGTGGTCATCGGCTGCGCGCCCTGGCGCTTGTGGTGGCGCCACCGGCTGCCGGTGCTTGCCCGTCCCGCCATGGCGCTCGTGCTTGACGCGCTGGCATGGTGCGCGGCGCTCGCCGGAGCCTGGGGCTGCCTGGTGCCGCTGCCTTTGCTGGCGGACTTGCACACGGCGGGGGAGCACTTTTTGGAGCAGCCCGGCGCCTTGCCCGCGGCCGCGCTGCCGGTGGCGCTTTGCTCCTTGTCATTGTGGCTGGCAGCGCGCATCGTCCGCCACGGCTCCACTTGAAAATTCATGACTCCCCTGCTGCGCCTCCGCGATTTGAAGATCGAATTCCGCCGTCATGACGAGCCGCCGACGGAGGCGGTCAAAGGCATCTCTCTCGACTTGAACGAGGGCGAGTCCCTGGCCGTAGTCGGCGAGAGCGGCAGCGGCAAAAGCGCCACCGCGCTGGCCCTGGCGCGCCTGCTGCCGGAGCCGCCCGCGCGCATCACGGCGGAGGAGCTTTCCCTGGCCGGGCATGACATTTTAAAGATGGACGAGCGCGCGCTGCGCAAAGTGCGCGGCAGGGAGATCGCCTACATCTTTCAGGAGCCGACCACCTCCCTGAACCCCGTGCTCACAGTGCGCACGCAGATCGGCGAGGCGCTGCGCCTGCACCGCCCGGATGTCGCCGACCGCGACGCCGAGACGCTGGAGTGGCTGCGCCTGGTGGGCATCACCGAGCCGGAGAAGCGCCTGCGCGCCTACCCGCACGAGCTGAGCGGCGGCATGCAGCAGCGCGTCATGATCGCCATGGCCCTGTGCTGCCGCCCGCGCCTGCTCATCGCCGACGAGCCCACCACCGCGCTCGATGTCACCATCCAAAAGCAGATCATGGACCTGCTCGCGGAACTGCGCCGCCGCCTGGGCATGAGCCTCATCCTCATCACCCACAATTTCGGCATCATCCGGGATGTGGCCGACCGCGTCGCCGTCATGTACCGCGGCCGCATCGTCGAAACCGGCCCGGTGGGGGAAATCCTCACCCGCCCGCGGCACCCCTACACCCAGGCCCTGCTCGAATGCGTGCCGCGCATGGGCGCCAGGCAGGCGCGTCTGCGCACCATTGACCACGCCGCGCTGGAGGCTTGATGTTCCTTCACGGTCATTTCAGAGGCATTCATCCCGATCCAGTTCCTTTTGCGGGCGTGAAATGACAATGCGGGCAAGCCCTGCTTGAACGGGCGGGACCCTTGGGCTTGGCTGGGACGCGGGTGTTTTCATGAAACGGATGATGCCGCCATTCACCCCGTTCGCCGAGACGCCCCGCCGCCCCCCAATGAACATCGTCACCGAAATCTTCCGCCGCGCCGATCCCGCCGCCATCGCCCTCATTGAAAACGAGCGCTCCGTCAGCTTCGGCCAGCTCCAGGCATGGTGTGACCAGGCCGCCGCCCAGCTCACCGGCTGGCAGGGCCGCCGCGCCGGCTTTTACTGCCCGAACGGCCTGGCTCACATCGTCTGGTCTCTCGGCCTGCTGCGCGCGGGAGCCGTGCTCGTGCCCGTGGCGCCGGAGCTTTCCGGGCCTGAGCGGGAGCAGCTCCTCGCCACCACCGCCCTGCACGGCGTGCTCACCGCTGGAGGGCAAAACTGGCCCCATCCTGCCGGACAGACGCATGATTTGAAACTCGATGACATGCAGGCGCGTCTGCACTCGGAGCTGCCGCCCCACCCCGCGCCACTCTTTGAGGAAAACGACCTCGCCGCGCTGAACCCCGCGCTCATCCGCTTCAGCTCCGGCACCACCGGCAAACGCAAGGGCGTCGTCATCGCGCATCAGACACTGCTCGACCGCGTCACCACCGCCAATGCCGGCCTCCGGATCGGCCCCGGCGACCGCGTCGTGTGGATGCTGCCCATGGCGCACCACTTCGCCGTCTCCATCATCCTTTACCTCCTGCACGGCGCCACCACCGTGCTCATCGAGTCCCATCTCGGGGCCGACGTTTATGCCGGTCTGAGAAAGCACGGCGGCACCGTGCTCTACGCCGCCCCCTTCCACCACGCCCTGCTCGCCGCCGTGCCGGACGCCGCGCCCATCCCCAGCCTGCGCCTCGCCGTCTCCACCGCCGCCGCCTTGCCGGAGGGCACGGCGCTGGCGTTTCAGAAAGCCTTCGGCATCCCGCTGCGCCAGGCCCTGGGCATCATCGAGTGCGGGCTGCCCGTCCTGAACACCCGCTGGCTGGAAAAGACCGCCAGCATCGGCTCCCCGCAGCCAGGCTTCGAAATGGAGCTCCGCGACCCCGCCGGCCAGCCCGTGCCCGCCGGCCAGGCGGGCGAGCTTTTTCTGCGCGGCCCCGGCATGGTGGACGCCTACCTCAGCCCCTGGACGCCGCGCTCCTGCATCCTTGAGGACGGCTGGTTCCGCACCGGCGACCAGGCGCTCGTGGACGCGGACGGCGCCGTCTTCCTCCAGGGCCGCACGCACAGCATCATCAATGTCGGCGGCATGAAGTGCTTCCCCGAGGAAATCGAGGCCTGCCTCGCGGAGCACCCCGCCGTGCTTGAGGCGCGCGTCGTTGGTATGCCGCATCCCGGCTTCGGCAGCGTGCCCGCCGCCGAGATCGTCCCCGCCGACCCCGCCGCGCCTCCCCGCATGGGCGAGCTGATGGGCCACTGCCGCGCGCGGCTCTCCGGTTACAAAGTGCCGTTGAAATTTGTCTTCGTCACCGCCCTGCCCAAGACCCCCAGCGGCAAGCCCGACCGCACGCAACCCCTGACCACACCCTGATCCCCCATGCCCGAACGCCCCACCCGCATCGCCATCATCGGCGCCGGACCCGCCGGCACCGCCACCGCCACCTTGCTCGCCAGGCGCGGCGCGTCCGTCGTCATCCTCGACGATGGCAAACGCCCCGACCTCGTCGTCGGCGAGTCCTTGATCCCGCTCATGGTCGCCGCCTTCCGCGAGCTGGGCATCGAGGACGAGGTGAAAAAATTCGGCACGCACAAGCCGGGCGTCACCTTCACCATTGATGACGACACCGAGTTCATGCTCTCCTTCCAATCCGTGGAGGGCATCCTGCCCACCTACAGCTACAACGTGCCGCGCAAAGACTTCGACCAGCTACTGCTCGACACCGCCTTGAACGCCGGCGCGCTCATGGTGCGGGCGCAGGTCCGCCTCGAAGGCCCGTACCCGCAGGGCGCGGAGGTCCGGCTCGGGCGCGAAACCCTCGATTCAATCCCCGGATGGGATGGCGCGGAGCCGGACCTTCTCATTGACGCCAGCGGCCGCCGCCGTCTCACCGCCAGACTGCTCCAGCTCAAAGCCGCCACAGGTCCGCGCACGGATGTGGCCCACTTCGCCCATTACGCGGACTGCGCGCTGCCGGAGCCCGCCGGCCAGGTCATCATCAGCCGCCTGCGCCACGGCTGGTCATGGCGCATCCCCTTGAGCGGGGGCCGCCTGAGCATCGGCGTGGTGATGAACAAGGACGCGGCGAAAACCTTCGGCTCCACGCCCGAGGCGCAGCTCGAGGGCGTCATTGACAGCGAGCCGCGCCTTCATGCCGCCGCCGCGCGCAGGCGGCGCGTCACGCCCGTGGCCACTTATGCGAACTACCAGCTCATTTCCGCGCGCGCCTCCGGCCCCGGCTGGGCGGCCGCGGGGGATGCCTTCGGCTTCGTGGACCCCATGCTCTCGCCCGGCCTGTGCATGGCTCTCGAGTCCGCGCGCATGCTCGCCGCCAGCATCCCCGCGCAGGGCGGGCTGGATGCCGCCGCACCCGCGCGCCTCCGCCGTTACGGGCGCTGGTTCGCGCGCAGCCTGCGGCACTGGCAGGACCTCGTGGACTACTTTTACGACGGGCGCATTTTCTCCATCTACACAGCCGGCAGGGAAATGTCCGCGCGCCGTCCGGGCCGGCCCGCCGAGATCATCGAGGGGCACATTTCAAAAAACCTCGCCGGCATGGCCTCGGGCGCCTACACCTCGCGCGCCTACAGCCGGTGGCTGGTTTCCGTGCTGGCCCTGTATGCGCAGCGTCAGAAAGACCCGGCCGCCTACGTCATCCGGTGAGCGGCTCACCGGCCCGCGCCGCGCTGCAGGGCGCGCCAGAGCAGCCAGCCCAGCAGATGCACCGCCGCCAGCGCGCCGAGCAGTTGCGCCAGCGTGTGCGCCAGGCTGTCCTTTCCCAGGCCGCTGCCCACCAGGGAGAAAACCACGTTCAGCGGCAGATGGCCCGCCAGCGTGCCAGTGAGGAAGACGCGGTGCCCGCAGCGCCCCACGCCCAGCAGCACATTGAGCAAAATGCCCGGCACCATGAGCTGCCGCGCCCAGAACACCCGCGCCAGCGTGGGCCGCTCCAGCAGCCTGCCCAGCCAGGGCGTGCGCTCCGCCCGCGCCAGCACCGCGCGCCGCGCTCCGGCCCGCGCCAGGATAAAAGCGCCATACGAGCCGGCGGCAGAACCCGCCAGAGAGGCCAGCAGCCCCTCCCCAAAACCGAACAGCAGCCCCGCCGCCGCGCAAAGGGGCAGGCGCGGCAGGCCGAGCATCACGCCTAGCGCGCAGGCGGCGGCAAACATCCCCTCCCCCGCCAGGCCCAGGTCGCGCAGGCGCTCCTTCCCTAGCTGCACATTCGTGATCCAAACTCCCAGCGGTGTGAAATGCGCCAGCACCATGAAAGCCGCCACCATGCACACCAGCAGCAGCACGCGGCGGTTTTCCCGATGGATGGATTTTTGCGTCGCCGCCTCCACGCTTTCAGGCGCGCTCTCCGCCTGCGGAACGGGCGCGGGGGGTGTGCCGGGGAAAAGATCTGCCGAAGCTCGGGCTGACATCCCAGCCTCTTCACGCCAGGACGCCGATTTCTCAAGTGGCGTTTGTGTTCCAAAAAACGCCAGGTCTTGACCCGCCGGCGCTCGCGGGCATCATCGGCGTGCCATGAAAAGCGCGGACTCCCAAGGACTCGGACGGGCGGAAAAGGCCATCCAGGTGGTCATCATCCTGTCCCTCGTCACTTTCGCCCTGGAGACGCTGCCCGGCCTGCTGCCCTGGCAAAGGCGCGCGCTGGCCGCGTTTGAGATGTTTTCCATCGCGGTGTTCACGATCGAGTACCTTGTGCGCCTCTCTGTTGCGCGCCCTGTCTCGAAGTATGCCTTCAGCTTCTTCGGCATCGTGGACTTGCTGGCCATCCTGCCTTTTTATCTGAGCGCGGGGTTTGACCTGCGCTCGCTGCGCGCCTTCCGCCTGCTGCGGCTGCTGCGCGTGCTGAAGCTGGCGCGCTACAGCCGCGCCATGCAGCGCTTCCACCGCGCGTTCATCATCGCCAAAGAGGAGCTTGTGCTCTTCGGTGCCACGGCCTGCATCCTGCTCTACCTGGCGGCGGTGGGCATTTACTACTTTGAGAATGCCGCGCAGCCGCAGGTCTTCACCTCGCTCTTCGACGGGCTTTGGTGGGCCATCTCCACGCTGACCACCGTGGGTTACGGTGACGCGTATCCAATCACGGCGGGCGGCAGGTTTTTCACCTTTTTCATCCTCATCATCGGCCTCGGCGTCATCGCCGTGCCCACGGGCCTGATCGCCTCCGCGCTGTCGAAGGCGCGGCGCGAGGAGGATGAGGAAGAAGCGCGGGCCCTTGAAGCCGCCGCTATCGCACAAACTTCCCCGGATTCAGAATCCCCTTCGGGTCCAGGGCCTGCTTGAGCCGCAGGTGCAGGGCGCGCGCGCCCTCGGACACGGCGTGCGGGAACCAGCGCTCTTTGGCGATGCCCACGCCGTGCTCGCCGGTGATGGCGCCTTTCCAGGCGATGACCTGGTGGAAAAGCTTGTCGAGCGCCGCCTCGGCGCGCTCACGGATGGCGGGGTCGTCCATGGTGGGGACCATGATGTTGACGTGGATGTTGCCATCCCCGGCATGGCCGAAGCAGGCCACGGGGAAGCCGAACTCGCCCTGCAAGGTCTCGGCGAAGTCCACGAGGTCCACCAGCCGGCTGCGGGGCACGACGATGTCCTCGTTGAGCTTGATGAGGCCGGTGTTGCGCAGGCTGTAGCTGAACTCGCGGCGCAGCTTCCAGAAGCGCTCGCAGGCCGCCTCTCCCAGCGCCTCCTCCAGGCAGATGCAGCCGAGCCCGCGTACGAGCTCCGCCAGCGCCGCCAGCTCGCCTTTGACCGAGGCCTCCTGGCCGTCGAGTTCCACGAGCAGGTGCGCGTCACCCTGTGGTGTGACGGATTCCCCCAGATACTCGCGCGCGGCGCGCAGGGTGAATTTGTCGGCGATCTCAAGAGCGCTGGGCAGATAACCGGAATCCAAAATCCGGCCCACCGCGTTCGCCGCCTCGGCGAAGCTGCCGAAGCCTGCGGAGAGCATGGCGCGCATGGGAGGATGCGGGATGAGGCGCAGCGTGGCCTCGGTGACGACACCGAGCAGGCCCTCGCTGCCGACCATGAGGCCCACGAGGTCAAAGCCGGTCTTGTTTTTGTGGCAGCGCCCGCCCGCTTTGACCACGGTGCCGTCGGCCAGCACCGCCTCAAGGCCGAGCACATAATGGCGGGTGACGCCATACTTCAGGCAGCGCGGGCCGCCGGCGTTGGCGGCGATGTTACCGCCGAGGCTGCACTCTTTGAGACTGGCGGGATCCGGCGGGTAAAACCAGCCGCGCTCGCGCACGGCGGCCTGGAGGTCGCCCGTGATGACGCCCGGCTCCACCACCGCCACGCCATCGCCGGTGTTGATCTCCTTGATGCGGTTCATCTTTTTCAGCGAGAGCGCGATGCCGCCGTGCAAAGGCACGCAGCCGCCCACATAACCCACCTGCGCGCCCTGCGGCGTCACCGGCACGCCATGCGCGTCCGCGTAGCGCAGCACCGCCGCCACATCCTCCGTGCAGGCGGCATGGACGACGACCTGCGGCGCGCTGGAGGCGAACCATTTGTCCGTGCTGTGCGCGGCGAGGTCCGCCGCCGTGGTGGATACACGATCGGGGCCGAGGAGGGAGACGAGGTCGGCTTCGAGACTGGGCATCCGCCAGCATGAAAGCGGAAAGACGCGGCTGGCAAGGGAAGTGTGCGCGCCTGTCCGGCGCTGGGCGCAAACTTTGCGGATTGCGGCGCAGGATAGGGCGCGGGAGAGCGGCGCTGCTTGTGATGCGCGCTTCCAGAGTGCACGGGTTTTGCCTCCGGCTAACCCGTGAGGGTAGCGCGCTCCGAGCCCGCACTGTTTCATCGTGAGTCTGACTCCCACGGCTTAGGCGGAGCCAAAAGCCGTGGCACTTTGGTGAATGTCAGTGATTGAAAACGAATTCGGCGCTGTTGATGAGCGCCCAGGCGAGGTCTTCGGCGGCGGTCTGGCGGGTGGCGCCTGGGGTGGAGAAGAAGCGCAGGGCGGCCTGCATTTCCCCGGCTTCGGGCAGGCGGTTGTAGGCGGCGAGATAGATCTCGGTGACGAGCTTTGGCTCGGAGAGGGACGCGTCTTTCACCAGGGCGGTGACGCGGCCTTTCTCGCTGGCGAGCTTGTTTTGCAGCGTGTCGGAATTCATGAGGTGGAGGGCCTGGACGACGCTGGACTTGCGCTCGCGCTCGCAGGGGCATTCCTGGCTGGCATTGGGGCGGCCGAAGGCGTCGAGGAATTCGCTGCTGAGCTTGTGGTTCCAGGTCTGCACGGCTCGGGAGTTTGGCGGCAGACCCTGGAAGGTGTCGCGGACGCCGGTGAGATCGCCGACGGCGTCGAGCAGGACTTCGGCGCTGAGGCGGCGCTTGTGGGCGCGGGCGAAGTTGCGGGTGTCGGCGAGGTTGTGCTCGTTGGGTTCGACGCTGAACTGGTAGGTGCGCGAGGCGGCGATGGTGCGCATGAGGTGCTTCAGGTCGTAGCCGCTGGAGACGAAATCGGCGGCGAGCCAGTCGAGCAGGGCAGGGTTGGTGGGGGGATTGGAGACGCGAAAATCATCCACAGGCTCGACGATGCCGCAGCCGAGGAAGTCGGACCAGATGCGGTTGACGAGGGCTTTGGCGAAGAAGGGGTTGTCGCTGGCGCGCATCCAGTCGGCGAGGCGGGCGCGTGGGTCCTGGCCTTCGACGTAGGGCATCTTGGGGCCGTCGGGGGGCTTGGGGGTCATGACGGCTTCGGTGACGGGGTGGCTGACGCTGCCAGTGCCGCCGTGCCACCAGTATTCGACCTCGCCGGAGATGGGGGCGGAGATGGCCTGGCCTCGGCGCTTCATCCGGCCGAAGAAGGCGGCAAGCTGGTAGTAGTCGTCCTGGGTCCACTTTTCGCTGGGGTGGTGGTGGCACTTGGCGCAGTCGAGCCGGACGCCGAGGAAGATTTGGCTGACGAAGGCGCCCATGTCGGCGGGGTCGCGCTTGTCGCGGAAGACGGCGACTGGGCCGTGCTGGTGGGTGCTGCCCTGGGCGGTGAGCAGCTCGGCGATCATGCGGTCGTAGGGCTTGTTTTGGCGGAAGCTTTCGCGCAGCCATGAATCGAGCAAATAGACGGGTTTGACGCCGACGCGGGAGGGGTTGGGGCGGATGAGGTCGCCCCATTTGACGGCCCAGTGGTCGGCGTAGTTGGGGTCTTCGAGCAGCTCGTCCACGAGGCGGGCGCGCTTGCCGGGGCGGGTGTCGGCGAGGTAGCGGCGGGCGAGCTCGGCGGAGGGAAGCTTGCCGATGAGGTCGAGAGAGGCGCGGCGGAGGAATTCCTCGTCGGTGCAGAGGCCGGAGGGCAGGAGGCCGAGCTTTTGATGCCGGGTGTGAACGAGGCGGTCTATCTCGTTGTTGACGGGAAGTTTGGCGTAAATCTCGGCGGGAAGCTTTTTGTCAGATGGGAGGGTGAAGCGCGCCACATCCACATGCCCCATGAAACGGGCGACGATGACGCCTTCACCACTGATGGCGCCGGTTTTGACCAGGCCGTGGTCGTCCACTTCGGCGAGTTCCTTGTCCTGGGAAAGGTAGTCGGTGAGGCTGGTGACATCGCGCGTGGTGCCGTCGGAATAACTGGCAGTGACGGTGAGCTGCTGTGCGGCGCCTTTGGCATAGGTGCCTTCCTGCGGCTGGACGGTGACGCGGGAGAGGGCGGGCTCGCCTTCGAGGGCGAAGGGGGCGCCCTGCTTGATCCAGGTGACGAGGAGATTCCAGGCGGGGCCGCCTTTTTCGATGCGGGCGCCGCCCTCGTGCGGCATCTGGCCGGTGGCTTTGCGCAGGAGCAGGCTTTCCTCCGGTGCGGCCATGAAGACGCGGCGTCCGCGCGCGTCGCGGACGATCTCGTGGTAGTCGTGGGCGGGGTCGTAGCCGAAGACGGAGAGCTTGAAGTTGTTCTGGCCCTCGGGCTTGGCGTGGCAGTTGCCGCCGGCGCAGCCCGCCTTCATGAGGCGGGGCATGATGTCGTGGATGAAACTGACCGGTTTTTCCTCGGCAAGGGCATGGCCCGTGAGGCACAGGGTCAGCCAGAGGGTGATGGCTGGCGGCAGGCGCGGCATGGGCACAATACGGCCGCGTGAGACGGGTCTTGCGCCGTGGGTGAAGCTCAGCGGAGGACCACCAGCACGATGGCGCTCATCATCATCAGCGCGCCGGCCATGCGCCAGCGCAAGACGCGCGCGCCAAGGTGCTGCTCGGTGTTTTTGAACCAGTGCCCTACCATCCAGACGAGGGCCACACTCAGCAAACCGCGCGCGGCATAAACCACGTTGGCGGCGGCGGCCTGGCCGTGAATGGCCAGGGTGCTGACAAAAGTGATGCTCTGCAGTCCCAGCAGCGCCGAACCGCCGCAGAGCCAGGGCCAGGCGGCGCGCGGCACAGCGCTCAGAGGGGCGGAAAAACGGAAGACAAGACCGAAAGAAAGCAGCGCGTTGATCCAAAAAACACAAGGCAGCAGCCGGCCCGCGCCCCAATGCGGCCCCCACTTCTGCACAAGAACATCGAACACAGCGAAACACACAGCGCCGACGCCGCCCGCCGCCAGTGTGATGCCCAGTCCGCGCGGTCTTGGGCCGCCGTCATTTCGATTGAGAAAGGTGATGCCCAGCACGCTGAGGATGCAGGCCGCCCACAGACGCGGGTCCACGTTTTCACCTGTGAGCATGGGTGTGATCATGGCCACAATGACCACCTTCAACCCAAAGACCGGAACGGCGATGGACACGTCCCCTTTTTCCAGCGCCAGAAACTGCGCGATCTGCCCGCCAAACAGGCACATGGCAATGACGCCCGGCTGCCACAGCAGCTCACGCTCCACCGGCGGCCCGCCGAAGATCCAGAGCGCAGAGAACAGCAACGCGACGATGACATTCGCCACGAAGGTGGTGCGCCACAGCCCCACACCCAGCTCGCTCGACCGCTTCAGGGTCAGCGCCCCAAGGGCGTACATGAGGGCGGCAAGGAAAGGAAAAGCAATAACAGGGGCGGACACGAGGCGGCCAGACTGGCGTGGAAGCGCCGGGGGTCAAGGAGGCGGCTGGCCTCAGGCAAAAACCGCCTTCGCGACTTTCGGCGCGGTGAAGCCGGTGAGGCGCTCCTCCAGGCCGTTGCGCTCGAAGTGCAGGCGCTCCGCGTCCAGGCCGAGCGCGTGCAGGATGGTGGCGTGGAAGTCGGGCACGCTGACGGGATTGACCACGGCCTTGTGGCCGAGCTCGTCCGTTTCGCCATACACGAAGCCTTTTTTCAATCCGCCGCCGGCCATCCAGCTCGTGAAGCCCTGCATGTTGTGGTCGCGCCCGCTGAAGTCGTTGCCGATCTTCTGCGAAGTGGGCGTGCGTCCGAATTCGCCGCCCCAGATGACGAGCGTGTCATCGAGCAGGCCGCGCTGTTTGAGATCCTTGATGAGCGCCGCCACGGGCTGGTCGGTGCGCTCGCAGGCGGAGCGCAGGGTGCCTTCGAGGTTGCTGTGATTGTCCCACGGCTGGTCCTCCATGAAGATCTGCACAAAGCGCACGCCGCGCTCCACCATGCGCCGCGCCAGCAGGCAGCGGCGGCCATAGGAGTCGGTGATTTTTTGGCCGATGCCGTAGGCGGCGCGGGTGGCCTCGCTTTCCTGATCCAAATCCAGCACATCGCTGGCGCTGAGCTGCATCCTGGCGGCCAGGCTGTAGGCCTCGATGCGCGCGTCCAGCTCGCCGTAGCCGGGGCGCTGAGCGCGGTGGCGTCCGTCCAGCCGTTCCAGCAGGTCCCGCGCGGCCTGGCTGACGGCGCTCGGCTCCTCGTTCTCCGGGGTGAGATTCAAAATGGGCGCGCCGATACTGCGGAAGCGCGTGCCTTGATACACCTGCGGCAGGTAGGCCGAGGTCCAGTTGCGCACGTCGTTTTTCGGCAGTCCGAGCGGGTCGTCGAGCACGACATACGCGGGCAGGTCCTTGCACTCGCTGCCCAGGCCGTAGGCCACCCAGGAGCCGAGGGAGGGGTGGCCCATGAACAGCCGGCCGGTGTGGATTTTGTAAAGCGCGTTGTCGTGGTTCGGGTGGTCGGTCCACAGCGAGTGCATGAAGCACAGCTCGTCCACCACCCGCGCCGTGTGCGGCAGCGCGTCCGACATCCAAATGCCCGACTGCCCGTGCCGGGCGAATTTGCACACCGGCGGCATGATGGCGCCGACATTGGAGGTGCCCACATTGCCCAGCTCCTCGATGTTGCCGGGGAAGGACTTGCCGGCGTGTTTTTCGAGCGCCGGTTTGGGGTCGAAGAGGTCCATCTGGCTGGGACCTCCATTCATGAACAGATGGATCACCGCCTTGGCCCTGGCCGGATGATGCGCGGACTTCGGGCTCAGATCATGCCGCGCCTGTGCCGCCGCGCCCCAGAGCCGGTCGCCCGCGAACAAATGCGCCAGAGCGGCCCCGCAGAGGCCGTCGGACATGTTCTGGAAAAAGGAGCGGCGGGTGAGCATGGCGGGTGTACGAAGCCGGGAGCGGCATTTGAGCAGCACTCGGCCATTTTCGAGACAACAAAACGTCATTCCTTGAAGCCCGCTCTCAAGGGAAGCGCGCGCTGATCCAGCACCGCAGGCGCGAATGCCCAAGGAGTGGCGCTTTGCAAGCGCCCTGTCCCGCTCTCACACCCTGCCCCGCCTGTCAGTCCGCCAAAAGAGCGCGAATGCCCCGCATGAGCACCTCCTCGACTTGGGGGGCCACATTGGAGGAGCTGGGTTGCGTTTCATAGCCGCCCTCGTCATAGGCAGCCTTGGTGCCGATGTAACCGGTGCCGTATTCGCCGTAGGCCGCCATGCAGACCACCGCCTCCGGCCTCAGCTTCTGCGCGGCAAGCTGATACTCCACAAACAACTCGCCCGGCATGTGCAGAATCAACACCGACCCCAGCCGCAGACAGGCGAGATCAATTCTGCATCCGCTTTTCATGCGCTGCACGAAGGCCAGTTTGCCGGCGGCGGCGAGGCGCTCGCCCTCCTCGGCGCTGGTGTCCATGATTTTCGCCCGCAACGCATCGGCATCCAGATGACTGGCCAGGGGCAGGCTGACAGGCACGACTTTCCACCCGACATCGCCAGCCTGAAGAGGCACTTTTTTTGCGGCCGCAAAAGCGCGGCGCATTCCGTCCGCCATGCGATCGGTCAGACGCACACGGGCCTCCGGCGAGCCGTCGTTGTATTTCCCGGCGGCGATGTTGCCCGCGGCTCCGTTGAAATGCACCAGCGTGAGGCCGCCGTTCGCATGCTCATGCCGCGCGCGCGCCAGGCCGACAAACTCGGAGGTGACATCACCTTTGCCAAAGTAACTTTGCGGGTGCGTGGCATAGTAGCTCAGGCTCGCCAACGGCTCCTCATCCTCGTAAAATGTCAGCATCTTCAGCATGGGATCAATCACCCCCTCCGGTGCGGCCAGCGCCTCCTCCACGCGCGACGCGCTCAGGTCATAGCCATTGCGCCGGGCATTCTCCGCGAGCCGGGAGAGCAGCGGCTCGGGAATGCGGTAGGAGCTGGAGCGGGCTATCATCACCCTGCCGTCGCTCCCGATGATGCGGCGGTTGGAGGCGACTTTCTCCACGCGCGCCTCGCCCACGCCCAGGTGAGAAACCCTGCGCGCGTCCGCCAGACTGGCGCGCAAAGCCCCGGCGGCAGCGGCGATGGCCCGCCGCACAAAAGACGCGTCACAGCGGATGCCCGCCAGCCCAGCAGCCTCCAGCAGCGCCTCCGCGCCGAGATCACCGCGCACCCCGTCGTGCTGGTGCAGCACATGCACCGCCACGCGCTCCACAGTGGTGCCTGCCGCCTCCGCCAAAGCCTGGCGCCACGCGTCATGCCCCTCGTTGGCAATGCCGATCCAATCCACCGCGCACAGCACCACCGGCTCACCCGCCCCCAGCAGCACCACCCCGCGCGCGCTCAACGGGTCTTCAATGGACCGCGCCGGAGCATAGGCCACTGGCGACCCGATCGGCGGCGTGGCATCCGCCTGAAACACCGCCACGCGCAACCCCGCATCCGGCGGTTGCGGCGAGCTGGAGCTTTCCTCGCGCCCTGCCGGATCCCCCGAGCCCGAGATCAAAACAACACCCGCCAGCACAGCAAGAGCGGCAAGGAACGAAAGCGAAGCGCGATTCATGATGACAAATCATACGCGGCTCAACCATCTCCATCCTGCCGGGCGGCATGATGTTTTTCATCAACTTTGGCCCGCATTGTGTTTCACAATGCGCGAACGTTCATTTAGGCGGTGTATTTGCCACAGGTGAGCGCACGCGGAACTCTACCTCGGTCAATGTCTCGACAAGCAGGGTGAGACTCCATGATTTTGCATCAGCAGGAAGGTTCAGGCTGTAGGTCATGCCTTCCTGCGAGCCGCCCACTGGTCCACCCACGATTTTCCGTCGCCCAAAGCGTGGATCGCTCGTTTCCGTGCGGCCTTGATCATCTCTAGCATCCAGCAGGATGATTCGTTTTCCATTCGTGATGTCATTTGCCAAGCCCGACACCAAGAATCGCGGAGCATCGCTTGCCTGCGTGAATTTCCCAAGACTTAGCGTCATTCCACGGCATGTGACTTTGCGTTCGAAATTGATTGGAGCCTCAGATGGCAGGGGCAACCCTTCAAACTTGAACTGCTCGTCCTCAGGAACGTCGAGGGAATACGCCTTCCGACACAGGCTGTAGCGCACCAGCCAGCAGGGATCATCACTCCACGGCGCCGTGTCGATGCTGTTCCACATCCGTCCCGAAGACTCGCTGGAGCCTCCTGTTGTCTGTCTAAACACCTGTCCAGAACTGTCAGTGACGCTCATGCGGGCCACCTCAAAACCTGGCAAGGGCTTCCCGTCTCTCTCGACGACGAGCAATGAATGGAGCGCCCCATAACCATCTCCAACAATGCGGTCGCGCCGAAGCTCTTTGAGAGTCAAAGTCTCCCCGCGAAAAGGCAGTGACAGAGGCAAAGGTTCCGCAACATTGGATGATGAAGCCTGCCAAAAGGGATTCGGAACGATCATCTGAGCGGCAGGTTTTAGCCGTGTTTCCCTGTCCGGCTTTGGTGTCTGACGATCATTGGGATGGAACACGATCCGAATCGTTTTCGATCGGCGAGGGTAAGCGCTGCCAAGCCGCAACCAGCCAGACACAGCCTCTCCAGTTGACTTTGCCGCTCCATTATAGCTCCAGGTATAATCACGCACCCGGGTTTCCCACCCATGCTCATCTGCCACAAAGATGTCCAAGGGGTGCTGGCTCAGATTACCTTTCGTTTGAAACTGAAGCTCAAACTCATGCATGTCCGGCCAGGCGGGGTAGCCCGTGCGGTGCATGATGGGGGCGGGAAGATGGCTGCTGATTGAAGGTGGCAGTGAACTCCGCAGCCAGTGCAGCCAGAAGGGATGGTATTCCTCCGCCGGTGGTCCAGTGTGGTGGAAATTGGATGTCCCCATGGTCACGCCATGACTGCTGCCGTAGTAGCTGACACGAACTCCATCTGGCAAAACAACGGTTGGGTGACGAGATCTGACCATGCCCCACTGGACACAAGCCAGGAAGATGATCAGCAGTATGAAACCCAGCCGCCATGCGGGCAGACGTTTCCTGGGATTGGCCGGCAGTCCTGGTGATTCCCTCAACGGTTTCATGGGCAAGTCCTGTGCCACGTTCGAAATGCGGCGCGCACACGCGGCCATTCGGCGTCGTCAAAGCATGCCTCCCGCACTTCGACAAAACGCAGCACGCCACGGTGCTGGAACGCGATCTGCCAGCCTGCGGGAGACGGGCTGATTTCCTCGATCTCCGCCGCTGGTATGAAGAGGCCGCAAGGGAAGGTGATGCCCGAAGGCTGGACGCGCAGACATCCGGGACGGCGCAGCCAAAGCCACAGGCCGATGAGCGTCAGAATGCCGGCAGTCTCAAAAAAGGCTGCTGCTGAATCCTGCATGAGAAAGATGCCAACCAGGAAGATAAGCGCCCACTGTTGATGCTGCCGCAGCCTTGGAAACCGCCGCGCGGTCACGCTCCAGGAATTCTCGTCCGCAGTCATGTTCAGTCCAGGTAAAGAAACCCGGCGGAGTTCAGCAGGGTGTGGCAGAAGGTGGCGAGGGCTTTGAGGCGCGCTTCGGGGGGCGTGGCGCCGGTTTCCTGCCAGGCGGCGGTGAGCTGGCTCAGGGCGGCGAGGGAGTCGGTGGCTTCGGCGGCATCCGGCGGGCGTTGGAGGGCGGTTTCGAAGGCGAGGCGGATGGCGGCGGGGTCGTCATCACCGGAGGCGCTCTCGAGCCGCGCGGCGAAGGCGGCGGCAAGTTCGCGGACACGGGCGTTGTTTTGCAGCATGAGGGGCTGGAGGGAGACGGTGGAGATGCTGCGCTGCACGCAGTTGGGCTGCATCTCGGGATAATCAAAAGTGGCGAGCATGGAGGGCATCTCGGTGCGGCGCAGCCGCAGGTAGAGGCTGCGGCGGAACATGCCGCCGGGCCGCTCCTGCTCCATGATGAGGCCGTCCTCGCGCACGGTGACGGGCGAGGGCGGCCCGTGGAGCGCGGGATCGAGCCGGCCGGACACTGCGTGCAGGGCGTCGCGCAAGGCCTCGGCGTCGAGGCGGCGCAAGTTCATGCGGGAGAGGAGGAGATTTTCCGGGTCCGCATCCTTCGCATTGCGATCTTCGAATTTCGAGGCCGGATGGGAACTCTGCCTCCAGGTGCGGGAGTTTAAAATGACTCGATGCAGGTGCTTGAGGCTCCAGCCGTTGCTGACGAAGTCGCGCGCGAGCCAGTCGAGCAGTTCGGGGTGGGTGGGGCGCGCGCCTTGCACGCCGAAGTTTTCGAGGGTGGAGACGATGCCGCGCCCGAAGTGCTGCGCCCACACACGGTTCACGAGCACGCGCGCGGTGAGCGGGTGATCGGGGCCGGTGAGCCATTGGGCAAAGGCGAGCCGGCGCCCGGTTTTCTCCGCGCCGGGCCAGGGCGGCGCGGTCTCGAAGGGTGCGCGTCCGTCGGTGAGCACGGAGGGCACGCCCGGGCCGACGAGGCGCGTGGGGCGGTGCGCCTCGCCGCGCGAAAGCAGGTAGGTGGGCGAGGGCCGGCCGCGATCCCACAAGGCGCGCACGGTGAGTGGCGGCAGCAGGCGCGCGCGCAGGGAGGCGAGTTTTTCATCGAACCCGCGCAGTTCTTCCGCGAAGGCGGGGCGCTCTTTGACGAGCACGGCTTCCACGGGCCTGAACTCGGTCTCATAACGCTTCACGAGTTCCACCTGGCGCAGGGTGCGGCGGATGGCGTTCGCTTTCACGGCGGCGAGAATTTCCTCCTGCCCGGCCTTGTCCAATGCCGGCCAGCGTTGCTTGTAAATTTCGTCCTGGAGCTTTTTGAGGGCCGCTGTGCGCGTGGTCTCCAGCGCCTTGATTTCTTTTTCCAAGGGGCCGTTCACTTCCTTGTGGCGGGCCATTGCCTCAGGGCTGGCGGTCTCGAGCTTCCGCGTCTTCCACGTCATCCAGTCGTGCTCGTCGAACGCGCCTTGGAAGACGGCTTTAAGCCGGTAGTAGTCGCGCTGCGGGATGGCGTCGTATTTGTGGCTGTGGCAGCGCGCGCAGTCCAGCGTGAGGCCGAGGATGCCGGAGCCGACCACCTGGATCGCGTCACTGATGACGCCGAGGCGCTCGGGCACGAAGTTCATCGTGCGCGAACCGGTCTGGTCCACACCCATGCGCAGAAAGCCGGTGGCGATGAGGTTTTCAGTGACCTCGTCAGTGATCTTGGCGGGGTCGGTGTGGTCGGCCAGTTCATCGCCGGCGAGCTGCTCGTGCAGGAAGCGGTCCCAGGGTTTGTCGTCATTGAAGGCGCGGATGACGTAGTCGCGGTATTTCCATGCCACCTCGCGCACAGGGTCCTCGGTGGTGCCGCCCTCGGAGTCGGAGTAGCCGGCCACATCGAGCCAGAAGCGGCCCCAGCGCTCGCCGTAGTGGGGAGAGGCGAGCAAGTGATCCACCATCTCGGCGAACCAGCCGTCGCTCAAGTGCTCCATCCAGCGTGCGAGTTCGGCGGTGGAAGGCGGGAGTCCGATGAGGTCGAAGTAGGCGCGGCGGATGAGGCTGTGGCGTTCCGCCTCGAGTGAAAAGTCGAGCCCGGCGGCGCGCAGCTTTTCGTGAATGAAGGCATCCACCGGGCGCATGGGCAGGCCGTCCGGCGAGGCGGGCACGGGCACGGCGGCGGGCAGGGGTTGAAAGGCCCAGTGCTTGCGGTCCTCGTCTGTCACCAGCGGGTCGGGCGCACCATCGGCGATGTCGGGCGGCGTCTCGCGCATGGAGGCGCCTGCGGCGACCCACTCGCGCAGCTTCTCCACCTCGGTGCCGCCGGGGCGCTCGACGAAGAATTTCAAAAGCTGGTCCTGCGGCGGGCACAATCCCTTTTCGACTCGCTGGATGGCGAGGCTTTCGTCCGGCTTGCCAGGCACGACGGCGGGGCCGGACTGGCCGCCTTGGAGCATGTTTTCGGCGAAGCGCAGGTCCAAGCCGCCGCGCTGCAACTCCGCTCCGTGGCAGGCCGTGCAGCGCAGCAGCAGCACGGGCAGGATGTCGTGTTTGCGCGGTCCATTCTCCACCGCCACCGGCGCCAGGCGGAAACGCGCGCCGCCCTCGATCCACTCGGCAATGAGCGCCGCCTCGTCATGCGTGAGCTTGTCACCTTTGCGCGGCATCTCACCGCTGTGGACGAGCTCGTAGAGCAGGCTGTGCTTGGGATCGCCAGCCTTCACGACCACGCCCGCGTCGCTGCCGCGCATGAGGGTGGCGGGGCTGGAGAGATCGAGATTGGCGCGTTTGGTCTCCGCATTGTGGCACTGCCGGCAAGAGCGCTCCAGCAGCGGGGCGATGTGGTCCTCGAAGAACACCTCCCGCGCCTGCGCCGCAGGCACGATGCCGGTCAAAGCCGCGCCGCAGCAGAGCGCGGCGGCTTTCAGGGATGACATCGGCTTGAGGAGTCGGATCACGGAAACAAATAACGTCTTTGCCCGGCGCTGTTTGTCTGACGCGCTCGAATCCTGGCGTTTTCACAGCGATCCACGGCCTTTCAAAATCAGGAAACACCTTGAGTTGGAGAGAATGGTGGAGGCGCGGGTTGGACGCGAAAACCGGCGCATGACGCCCTTACGAGCCGGAGCGAGGCGCGCGCGGCTAATGGTTTCCACTATGCCTTGATTGCGGTGAGTCATCATGAATTGCGCCGTAGCCGCCACCAATAGCGGGGGAGCCAGGCGGAGCCTAGCCTTCGCCCGTCACACCACACGACAACACCGCCATGAACACACGCACCACCCAACTGCAAGCACGTCAACGTTTCATCGAAAATCTGGCAGGGAGCGATCTCTTCCGCCACTACCAAACCGCGTTCCACACCCTCACCGGCCTGCCCCTTTCCCTCCGCGCCCTGGAGGACGAGGAGCATGTGGAGGAGGTGGTCACGCGCCGGGGCGTCGCCGGAGTGGTCCACACCCTCATTCCTGTGAAAGTGGGAAAAAATCCCGTGGCCCTGCTCGAGACCGGGCATGTGCGCCTCGAGCCAGCCAATGCGGACACCTTCGCCCCGCTGGCCAGCGCCCTGCTCGACGACGACCGCAGCCCGGCCGAGATCCGCTCCGCCAAGGTTCACTTCGAGCAGGCTCCCATGATGGCCCCCGCGCGTTATGACGCGGCCGTGTGCCTGCTGCGCTCCTTCGCCATCCAGCTCGGCGAGAGCGCCCACCGGCTGCTCTTCGCCCACGCCACGCACGAGCCCGAGGCGGTGCGCAACGCCAAGATCTTCATCCACGCCCACCTCGTCGAGCCGATGACGCTCGAGGACGTGGCAAAGGCGGTCAACGTGAGCCCCTTTCATTTCTGCAAGGTCTTCAAGCGGGCCACCGGCCTCACCTTCACCGACTTTGTGAACCGAGCCCGTGTGGAGAAAGCCAAGCGCATGCTCATGCGCCCCGCCGCGCGCATCACCGAGGTGGCCTATGATGTCGGCTTCCAGAGCCTGTCGCACTTCAACCGCAGTTTCCGCCGTATCGCCAGCGAATCGCCGACCGAGTACCGCGGGCGCATGAAAAACGAGCGCAGCGGTGTCCTTGCCGCCGGCTGAGAGATTGAAAATGAAAAACCCCGCGCCCGGAAGAGCGCGGGGTTTTTTTCGAATGAACCAGAGTCAGATCACAGCGAGCCTTTCAGCGAGCTGGAAGGCACGAAGCGCACGCTCTTCGAGGCCTTGATCTTCATGGACTCGCCGGTCTTGGGATTGCGGCCCGTGCGGGCGGCGCGCTTGGCGACCTTGAAGGTGCCAAAGCCGATCAGCTGGACACTGCCGTCCTTTTTGACGCCTTTGGCGATGGATTCGAGCACGGCTTCAAGGGCGTCGGAAGCTGCGCGCTTCGAGGTGTCGGCGCCGAGCGCCTTCTGGACGAGTTCGGTGAGTTCTGCTTTGTTCATGGTGGTGGGTTGATGGTGTTGATGATTTTTGCTTTTTCCGCCGGGATTTCTCGCGGAATTGCCGCGATTTAGACGCCAGCCAGCCAGTCCAGTCAATCATAAAAATCCCGCCTACCGCCCGCAAATTCAAAGATCATGAGCCGCAGTCTTCTGAAAAACTTCTTGCTTTCCTCCACCGCGCCGCGCGCGCATCCCACGGTTTTCACCGCGCCGGGAGCGGTCGTCCTCGGCGCGGTGGAGCTGGCCGAGGAGTCGAGCATTTGGTTTGGCAGCGTCCTGCGCGGCGACATCAACCGCATCGTCGTCGGCGCGCGCAGCAACGTGCAGGACGGCAGCGTGCTGCATGTCAGCGACGACCACCCCTGCGTGCTCGGGGCGCTCGTCACCGTGGGCCACCGCGCCGTGGTTCATGCCTGCGAAGTGGGGGATGAAACACTTGTGGGCATGGGCGCCATCATCCTCGACGGCGCGGTCATCGGCCCGCGCTGCATCATCGCCGCTGGCGCGCTCGTGCCGAAAGGCATGCGCGTGTCGGAAGGCAGCCTGGTCATGGGTTCCCCCGCGAGAGTGACGCGGCCCCTCACCCGGGAGGAGATGGACGCCAATACGCGCCTCGCCCGCAAATATGTGGAGCTGGCGCGCCGCTACCTCGGGCTGGATGCAAAGGAGCCTGAAGCATAAATTCACGGTCAGGGGGTTGCCTTTGCCCGGCGCGGAGTTTTAGTCATGGCAGTCATGAACCGCGAAGTCATAGAAATCCAGGTGCGCGCCGTCCTCCCGCTGGAGGGCAGTTTTGCCGTGTTCCTCGGGAACGCGGACAAGACCTTCGTGATCTATGTGGACGAGAACGTGGGCACGGCCATCTCCATGTTCATGCGCGGAGTGCCTAAGGACCGCCCGCTCACGCACGATCTGCTGGGCTCTGTTCTCCAGGCTTTTGGCGCCAGGGTCGAGCGGGTCATCATCAATCATGTGCAGGGTGATGTTTTTCACGCGCGTCTGATTCTCTCCGCCGAGAATGAAATCCACCAGCGCAAAGTCGTCGAAATAGACGCGCGGCCCAGCGACAGCATCGCCATGGCGGTGCAACAGGGCGCCCCGCTGTTCGTGGCGAGAAAGGTGCTGGATTCGGTGCAGGATGTCAGCGCCACCCTGGCGGAAATCGAAAAAAGCGGTGTCGAGCAAACCCTGCCGGGCGCAGCGTCCGAAGATGATGAATCCGGCCCGGAGGCAGAAGCCGAGACTGACGGCGACGGCGACGGCGACGGCGACGAAGATGATGATGATGATGATGACGACGACGACGACGTTGATGATGATGATGATCTCGAAGAGATAGATCCCGACAGCCTCGACCTCGACGACTTGCTTGCTGACAAGGACAGCGATGATGATGATGATGACGACGACGATGACGACAGCGGCGGCACCTACGACGACGGTTATCAAAACCTCGACGATGATGATGACGAGGGCGAGGAATGGAAAAAAGCGGACGGTTGAGAAAACGCCTTTCCCCGGAGGGTCAGCCGTCCATTTTCCAACACCCCCGCATGGTTCCTGACATCTCCACCGTCGCTCACAAACTCGGTTTGCCCGAGGTCCACCTGCAGCACCATGGCCGTGACAAGGCCAAGGTTTCCCTCAAAGCCCTCGAAGGGCGCTCCGCGCGCGGCAAGCTCATCCTCGTCTCCGCCATCACGCCCACCCCCGCCGGAGAAGGCAAGACCACCGTCTCCATCGGCCTCGCCCAGGGTCTCAAAAAAATCGGCAGAAGCGTCGCGCTAGCCCTCCGGCAGCCCTCCATGGGGCCGGTCTTCGGGCGCAAAGGCGGCGCCACCGGCGGCGGGCGCAGCACCATCCAGCCGGCGGAGTCCATCAATCTCCACTTCACCGGCGACTTCCACGCCATCACCAGCGCGCACAACCTGCTCGCCGCCGTGATGGACAACCAGCTCTTCAACAAACAGACGCGCCTTTCCCCGGACGGCGTGCTGTGGAAGCGCGTGCTCGATGTCAACGACCGCGCCCTGCGCTCCCTGCGCACCTCCGCCGGCGGCCCCACCGAGCGCGCCACCGGCTTTGACATCACCGCCGCCTCCGAGGTCATGGCCATCCTCTGCCTCAGCGAGTCCCTGGCCGACCTGCGCGCGCGGCTCGACCGCATCGTCATGGGCTTCACCGCTGATGGCGCTCCCGTCTTTGCCAAAGAGTGCCACGTCACCGGCGCCATGCTCGCCCTGCTGCGGGATGCCATGATGCCGAATCTTGTCCAGTCTGTCGAAGGCGTGCCCGCCTTTGTCCACGGCGGCCCGTTTGCCAACATCGCCCACGGCTGCAACTCCGTGCTCGCCACCCGCATGGCGCTGGCGCACGCCGACTTCGCTGTCACCGAGGCAGGCTTCGCCTTTGATCTCGGCGGGGAAAAATTCATGCACATCAAGTGCCGCCAGTCCGGCCTCAAACCCGAAGCCGTCATCATCGTCGCCACCGTGCGCGCCCTGAAGATGCACGGAGGCACCACACTCGACAGCCTGGCGCAGCCCGACACCGCCGCCGTGGAGCGCGGGCTGGAAAATCTCGACGCCCATCTCGACGCGGCGGCGCTGTTTCAACGTCCGGTCATCGTCGCATTGAACCGCTTCACTCACGACACCGCTTCCGAGCTTGATCTCGTGCGCCGGCACTGCCAGTCACGCGGCGTGCCCTGCGCCGTGGCGGATGTCTTCGGCAGCGGTGGAGAAGGCGCGGTGGCACTGGCAGAGACCGTCCTCGCCGCGCTGCCCGCCGAAAGCCAGCCTCTGCCCTTCCTCTATGCCGCCACCGATGACGTGGAGGCAAAGCTCAGCGTCATCGCCACCCAGATCTATGGCGCCGAGGGCGTCACTCTCACCGAAGAGGCCCGCGCCCGGCTCGCGCAGTTTGAAAAAGCCGGCCTCTCCCGCCTGCCCCTGTGCATGGCCAAAACGCAAAACTCCCTCTCCGACGACGCCAGGAAACAAGGCCGCCCGCGCGGTTTCACCCTCACCGTGCGCGACTTCGAAATCGCCAACGGCGCCGGCTTCCTCGTCGCCCTCACCGGCGCCATGATGCGCATGCCCGCCCTGCCCAAAGTCCCCGCCGCCGAGCGCATCCAGGTCAGCCCGGACGGCGCCATCACAGGCATTTGACGCTGGGGTCTGACGCTGGTGCCAGGCTTTAGCCGTCCGGCCAGCTCCCCCCGCAGCGAAGCCTCAATGCCGCCTGCAGGCTGCTTCGCTCCAGCCTTTCCGCAAACATCCGATTGCGCCCGCGCGGCTTCCGCTTACAGGCCGCGCGTGCAAAAAGCCTTCGTCCTCGGCGCGGGACTCGGCACGCGGCTGCGGCCGCTGACCGACCAGCTCCCCAAGCCCCTCATTCCCGTTTTTCATCAGCCGCTCATCAGCCATGCCTTCGATCACCTGCTCGGCGCGGGCGTGGGTGAGTTCGTGGTGAACACACACCATCTTCCTCACGCTTATGCCGGAGCTTTTCCAGAATCCATGCACCGGCGCGCGCCCATCCGCTTCCGTCATGAAAGCCCTGAGCGCCTGGAAACGGCCGGAGGCATCGCCAATGTGCGCGACCTGCTAGGGGAAGATCCCTTCCTGGTCTATAATGGCGACATCCTCACCGACCTCCCTTTGCAGCGCCTGCTGGAGGAGCACAAAGCGAGCGGCAACCTCGTCACCCTTGCCTTGCGCAGTCACGGCCCCGCCTTGCACATCGCCCTGGATGAGGAGAGCGGCCTCGTCACCGACATTCGCAACCTGCTCGGCACCGGCCAGCCGGGCAGCCTGCTGTTCACCGGCGTGTATGCCTGCCAGCCTGAGTTCCACCAGTGGCTCACGCCGGGGAAAGTAGAGTCCGTCATCCCTGTTTTCCTGCGCATGATCCAGGCCGGCGCGCGTCTCGGCGGCGTGGTCATTGATGAGGGCCGCTGGTGGGATCTGGGCAGCCGCGCCTCCTACCTGGAGGCGCACCGCGAGTTGCATGACTCCGGCAGCGGCCCCGCCATCCACCCGGAGGCCCGTGTCTCGCCGGACGCCGTTTTGACCGGGCTGAATGTCATCGGCCCCGGCGCCGTGGTCGAGTCAGGAGCCGTCCTGGAAAACTGCCTGCTCTGGCCTGACGCCCGCGTCACCGCCGGCGCGCGTCTTTCCCGCTGCATCGTCCGTCGCGGAATCCAGGCGCGCGGCAGCCACCAGGACGAGGATCTTTAAAGCCAGTTCCGCAACTCATTTGCGAAATCTGTGAAATCTGCGGATGCCCCGCCGCCGTCCCGCCAAATTCCAGGTTGCCCGCCGCCAGCGCGGCGCGTAAGTCTCCGCCGAACCCCGTTTTACCCCCGCACGACATGGTCGCCCCCGCCGAAACTCACGCCGCCTACGACTCAAAGATCGAAGGCAACGTCGTTTTCACCAAGCTCGACTCCGCCATCAACTGGATGCGCAAGAACTCCCTCTGGCCCATGCCCATGGGCCTGGCCTGCTGCGCCATCGAGATGATGGCCGCCGCGTGCAGCCGCTATGATTTGAGCCGCTTCGGCATGGAGGTCATGCGCTTCTCCCCCCGCCAGGCGGATGTGATGATCGTCGCCGGCACCGTCACTTATAAAATGGCCCTCGCCGTGAAGCGCATCTGGGACCAGATGCCCGAGCCGAAGTGGTGCATCGCCATGGGCGCGTGCGCCTCCAGCGGCGGCATGTACCGCAGCTACGCGGTGCTCCAGGGCATTGACCAGCTCATCCCCGTGGATGTGTACATCTCCGGCTGCCCGCCGCGTCCGGAGGCCCTGCTCGAAGGGCTCATGCGCCTCCAGCACAAGATCGAATCCGAGCACTCCCTGGTGGAGCAGAAAAAAGAACTGCTCGCCGAGATGGCCTCCTGATTTCCCACCCTCACCGCCTTCCCGCCCCCGCCCTCATGAACGCCGCCCAAATGGCCGCCGCCCTCAAGGAAAAATTCGGCGACGCCGTGCTCTCCACCACGGAATTTCGCGGAGAGCACACCGTGCAGGTCGCCCTCGCCTCGCTCAAGCTCCTGCTGAAATACTGCCGGGACGAGATGAGCTTCGACTACCTCGTGGACATCTCCAGCCTCGACCACATGGAAGAGGAGCCGCGCTTCGAGATGGTCTATGAGCTGTACGGCTACGGCCACCTCCAGCACCTGCGCGTGAAGGCCAAAGTGGGGGAAAGCCAGGCCGTGCCCACCGTCTCCGACATCTGGGGCACCGCCGACTGGCATGAGCGCGAGGTGTGGGACATGATGGGCATACGCTTTGACGGCCACCCGGACCTGCGCCGCATCCTCATGTGGGAGGGCTACCCCTACTTCCCGCTGCGCAAGGAATTCCCCCTTGCCGGCAAGCCCAGTGACCTGCCCGAGGTCGGCTTCACCAAACCCGCCCCCATGGCCGACGGCCCCTTCGTCACCAGCGCCGGCGCGCCCGACACCGTGGCGCGCGAGCCGCGCGCCAGGCGCGTGGGCTGATCCGCCTACGCCACCCTGCCGTCCACATCCTCGCCTTCCGAGCGGGCGATAAGAACCGCGCCGACCGTGTCGCCGAAGACGTTCACCGTGGTGCGCGCCATGTCGAGCGGGCGGTCAATGGTGAGGATGAGACCCAGGCTGGCCTTGATCATGTCCTCGGAAAAGCCGGCGTTTTGCATGATGATGATGATGGCCACAAGGCTCGCCGCCGGGATGCCAGCCACGCCGATGCTGGAGACCAGCGCCAGCAGGACGACGATGAACTGCTGTGTCAAACTCAGGTCAATGCCCAGCACCTGAGCGGCGAAGACCACGACCACGCACTCATAGAGCGCGGTGCCGTTCATGTTCACCGTGGCGCCGAGCGGCACGACAAAGCTCGCCACCTTTTCGCTGACCTTCGAGTTCTCCATCAGGCTGCGCATGGTCACCGGAATGGTAGCGGTGGAGGACGCGGTGGAGAAGGACATCAAAAGCGGATCCTCCATGTTGCGAAAATGCGCGGCGGGTCTCACCCGGGCGATGAACCTCAGCACCAGCGGCATGATCACCAGCAGGTGAAACAGCAGCGCGCCCGCCACTGTCAGCACATAGGGCACCAGATTTTGCAGCACTCCCAGGCCCACCGTGGCGATGGCCGGGATGACCAGGCAAAACACCGCGTAGGGCGTGAACTTCATGATCCAGGTGGTGATGAGGGTCATCACATCCGTGAGCTGGTTGAAAGTGTCCTGCAGGGCGCGCGGCGGCCCGCCGGGCACGAGCACCATCGCCACGGCGAAAAGAATGCTGAACATGATGATGGCGAGCAGATCCCCCTTCGCGCAGGCGTCTATCACATTGGTGGGCACGGCGCGGCGCACGATGTCCACCAGAGAGGCGGTGCCGCCTTCCGCGTTTTTCATGATCTCGCCCACCTCGCCCGCCTCCTCGCTTTCCAGCGCCGCGTCCATGGCCGCGCGCAGGGTGGGGTTGGGCGCGCCGTCCACGAGGCCCGGCTGCACGAGGTTGACGAACATCAGGCCCACGCAAACCGCCACGAGGCTGCCAAAAAGATAATAGGCCCAGGTTTTCAATCCCATGCGCGCGAAACCGTCCAGAGATTTCAGCCCGGCGATGCCGCTGATGATGCTGGCCACCACCAGCGGCACGATGACCATTTTCAAAGCGCGCAAAAACAGGTCGGCGAAAAAGCGGCAGACTTCGATGATTTTGCCCGCCCATGCGGCCGGGTCTCCCTCCGCGGGGCTGACGAAGGGCTGGAGAACCACACCCGCGGCGGCGCCGGACACCAACGCGATGACAATCGGCCAGTGATGGCCGTGCGAGGATTTGCTGGAGGACATGGGCGCGTTTATGCCGCTTTTCCCCTCCTGCGGCAAGAGCCGAATACTCAGTTTTGCACCGGCTTCTCCGGCATTTCCGCCGCCGCGCGCCCGCCGTAGAGGTCCATGACACGCCGGGCGATGATGTCAATGAGCGCGGGCTGCAGCGTGCGCGCGGCCACGTTGGAGACAGCCATGCCCGCCCAGACCATGGGCGATTTGTACTTCACCACCTGCCACACTGGCAGGATGCGCTTGTACCATTTGCTGGCGGTCTGCACCGCGTCGTGCGTGGCGATCTTGTGGGTCATTTCCCAGGTCTTCAAAGCCGTGCTGGCGCTCACGTCCACAAGCCGCCCGATGGAGCGCGTCTCCAGAAAGTCCGACACATCCTGCGCCGCCAGTTGCACCGCGCGCGCGAACTCGCTCAGACCCGGAGCCAGCAGCGGGTCGGGATGCGCCGGGTGGTAGATGCGGGCGATCTCGCGCACCAGGCGCGGCACCTCCTCGAACAGGGGCGGCAGCCATTCCGGGTTCACGCGTTTCTGCCAGCGCAGGCGGTTTTTGCACGCCTCCACGGCCTGGAGCGCCTCAAGGTCTTTGCCTGAGGCCGCCTCCTCCAGCCTCCTGGAGGCCGCGCGGCTGGCGGCCTTCACATCCGCCATGAAGCGCAGGGTCATCCAGAGCAGCCATGTGGCCGCCCCGCAGAGGAACCCCGCCGCGAATGTCAGGAGATAGGACAACATCCTGCGCCAACAAACGGGCGGGCGCGTGAAAACTCAACGCAAAGAATCCTCATGCGCTAGCGGCACGCGGGGCGTCAATCCTCAAAACGGCGCGGCTTGAAGCCTCCGGGTTTGCCGCCATAAGGCTTGCGGAAACCGCCGGGCTTGCCGCCACCGTATCCGCCGCCGCCTCCATAGCCACCGCCACCACCGCCGAAGGGACGGCGCGGAGGCCCTCCGAAAGGGCGGCGCGCGCGGTCGCCACCGGCGCCGGCGCCATCCTGGCGGTCGGCCACGTCCATGCGCACGGCGCGTCCGCGGAATTCGGCTCCGCCCACGCTTTCCATCACCGTCTGCACATGATCCTCGGGCACCTCGACGTAGCTGCATTTTTCGAACACATCAATGGTGCCGAGGCTGCCGCTCGGGATTTGCGAGGTGTTGTAGATCATGCCGGCGATGTCACCGGGACGCGCGTTGTCCATGCCGCCGACATTGATGAAAAGCCGCACCATGCCGGAGCGCGGACCCTTCTGCACAAAGGAGCGCGAGCGCATCGGCGCGGGGCCGTAGTCGTCACGCGGTGGCACATCGGAGCGGGAGGGCCCCTCATCCACCGGCGGACCGGACTCGCGCGGAGTGAACTCCTTGCGCGGCGCCTGTGCTTTCGCCGTCTGGCGGTCTTCGAGGATCTGCTCCGTCTCGCGCGAGGACTCCTTCATCCAAAGGTCCAGCACGGCGCTTATGACATCCGTGGTTTCAAAACCGGCGTCGAGCAGGCGCTGCACCGTGTGCTCGTGCTTGGTGAACTCGCCGCCCTCCAGGGTGGCCTTGAGTTTTTCAAAGGTCTTGTCCACGCGCGTGGCCTCCACCTCCTCCTGCGAGGGCACTTTGGCGCGTGTGACCTTGGCATTGGTGAAGCGCTGGATGCGCTGCATGAGATAAATCTCACGCCCCGCCACCAGGCTCACCGCGCTGCCCTTGCGCCCGGCGCGGCCCGTGCGGCCGATGCGGTGGACGTAGTCCTCGGTGTCGTAGGGCAGGTCGTAGTTCACGATCAGGTCCACGTCGTTCACATCCAGCCCGCGCGCGGCCACATCCGTGGCCACGAGGACCTCGATGGTGCCGGTGCGGAAGTTTCGCATCACTCGGTCGCGCATCATTTGATTCAGGTCGCCATGCAGACGGTCGGCGGAGTAGCCGCGGCCCACGAGCGCGTCGGTGACATCATCCACGGCCTTTTTCGTGTTGGCGAAGACGATGGTCAGGCGCGGGCTGTCCATGTCCAGCACGCGGCAAAGCACCTCGGTCTTGCTGCGGCCCTGCACCTCGTAGTAGCGCTGCTCGATGGTCGGCACCGTCATCGCCTTCTGCTCGATGGTGATGGTGGCCGCGTCCTTCGTGTAGCGGTCAATGAGCCGGCGGATGCGCGGGTCGAAGGTGGCGGAGAAAAAGATGGTCTGGCGCTCGGCGGGCACCGCCTCCATGAGGCGCTCGATCTCGTCGGCAAAACCCATGTCGAGCATTTCATCCGCCTCGTCGAAGACGAGCGTCTGAAGGCTGTCGAGCTTCAAAGTGCCGCGGTCCACGAAGTCGAGGATGCGCCCCGGTGTGCCGACCACGATTTGCGAGCCGGCCTGGAGCGCGCGGATCTGGCGGTCATAGGAGGCGCCGCCATAGACCGGCGTGGCGCGCACGCCCTCCTTGAAAGAGGCCACTTTATGAATCTCCGCGCAGACCTGCATGGCCAGCTCGCGCGTGGGGCACATGACGAGCACCTGCACGGCGCGGTTGGCGGCGTCAATGCGCTGCACGGCGGGCAGGCCGAAGGCGAGCGTTTTGCCCGAGCCGGTCTGGCTCTGGCCCACGACATCCCGCCCGGTGAGGGCCACGGGGATGGCTTGCGCCTGGATGGGGGAGGGTTGTTCAAAGCCCTGGGCTTCGATGGCTTTGAGAAGCTCGGGCGTGAGGCCAAGCTCGGCGAATGTATGCTTTTCCATGTCTGATTTACGAACCGGCAGGTTGGCTTCCAAATAACGGGCAACCTGTCGCAGTAAAAGCGTCCCGCATGAGCGGGACGGGGAACCGCCAAACGGGCGGGCTACATGTCAAACTTCGGCCCCAAGCGGGGAAGCGGCGAAAAAACCGGCAGAGTGAATCCCACACATTTTTTGAAACGCAAGGGCGGATTCAAACGCGGATTCAAGCTCACGCGCTGAGTTTCTCCAGCGCCACGAGCGCGGCGGCGTTGCGGCCGTCCACGCCGAGCTTGGTGAAGATGTGCTGCGCGTGCTTCTTCACGGTGTTTTCCGTGGCGCCGAGGATGGCGCCAATATCACCGTTGGACTTGCCTTGGGCGATCCAGAGCAGCACCTCCGCCTCGCGCGCGGTGAGGCCCAGCGCCAGCAGAGGATCGTGGGAGCTGAAATCAGGGTGAAAGCCGTTGTGCTCGCGGAGTTTCTCGCGCTCGAGCCGCGCGCGGATGGCTTCGAGAATCTCCGAGGCGCTGGCCGGTTTGGTGAGGTAGTCGTCGGCGCCGAGGTTCATGCCCTGGCGCAGGTCGGAGCGGTCGCCGCGCGCGGTGAGGAAGATGAAGGGCGTGGCGCGCGTGGCCTCGGCGGCGCGCACCTGGCGGAGCACGCCGTGGCCGTCGGTGTCGGGCATGGTGATGTCGCACAAAATGAGGTCGGGCAGCTCGCGCAAAGCGCTGGCGATGCCCTCCCTTCCATCGGCGGCGGTGCGGGTCTCATAGCCCTCCATGCGCAGGATGAGGGCGATGTTTTCGCGTGTGAGCGGCTCGTCTTCGATGATGAGGATTTTCATGGGGGAGTAGGTGCGCAGGTTTCGCATGGGATGCGCACGGTGAAGGTCGTGCCTTCGCCGGAGTCGCTCTCGCAGGTGATGCCGCCGCCATGGGCGCGCGCGCAGCGCTCGGCAATGGCGAGCCCGAGGCCGGTGCCGGCGGTTGTGTCCACATTGCTGCCGCGGTGGAAGGGCTCAAAAATGCGCGGGCGGTCCAAGGTGGGGATGCCGGGGCCGCGGTCGCGGATGGTGAGGACGCAGGCGCCATTTTGATAGTCCGCCCTGAACTCCACGCTCATCCCGGCGGGCGAGTATTTGACGGCGTTGCCGAGCAGGTTGCCCGCGATGTGCTGGAGCAGCCCGGCATCCAGCATGAGCGGCGGCAGGCCCGGCGCCACGGTGAGGTCCACGGGGCAGCGCCCGGCGCTGGCGGAGAGGATCTGGTCGGCCAGCTTCCGGCAAAAAGCGGCGAGATCGAGCGGGCGTGTCTCGCACGGCAGGCGGCCGGACTCCGCGCGTCCCAGCAGCAGCACCTCCTCCATCATGTCGGCCATGCGGCGCACGTTTTGCTGGATGCCGGTGATCTGGTGCGCGTGCTCCTCCTGGCTCATCCTGCCGTTCAGCCGTTGGAGCACATCGCTGCAGGACATGATGGCGGCCAGCGGATTGCGGAATTCATGGCTGACGGTGAAGACGAAGCGGCTCCGCGCTTCGCTGAGCTCCCTTTCCTGCTCGAGCTGATCTTCCAGCCGCCGGGCGTTGTCACGCAGTTGCGCCGTCTGCGCGGCCACCTGGCGGCGCAGCATGAGGATCCAGATGAAAAACAGGCCGATGACGCCGCCCGCGGCGCCGAGCCAGCGCATGAGATTCACCGTCTGCCAGAAGGGCGGCGGAGGCACGGCGCGAATGGCGGGAAAATCGTTCACATTGATGCGGAATGCGGCTTTGCCGATGACGCCCGGCGAAGTGGTGACCACGCCCTCCACGCGCGCATACTGTCCGGGCTGCACGGGCACCTCCCCCTGGCGGCGCTTTTGCACCATGGCGGCGAAGCCTGTCTCTCCCGACTCCATCCACAGCGTGTGGACGGCGAAGCCCTGGTAATCCGTGGTGATCTCCACATCCACGACCCTGCCCGTGATCGAAACGGACGCGCCCTCCATGTCCGCTTGCAGAATTTGCTCCGCCGAAGCCGGCGCGAAGGGGGGCGGCTCCACATGCCCGGTCACGCGCCACTCGCAACGCGAAAGGGACACATGGCCTCCGGCGGTGATGACTGGCATTCCCACCAGCTCGATCTCATCTCCCGGCTTCAGGTTCGGCTCCGAGCGGCCTGTTCGATAAGGCCAGCCGATGCCTTTGAGCAGGAAATGCGCGTTGTTTCCGCGGCCTGTGCCGGTGCCGTCTTGAAGATGGAACCAGCCGGCGTCCGACCAGTAAGTGACGACTCCCCTCACAAGCCAGCGCTGGTTGTCATGGGCTTCCAGCCCCTTCAGGCTGGCCATCGTGCGCAAAGGGCGTGTGAACACATCGGAAGACCCCGCCCGCAGGACTTTCAAATGCGGCGGCTCTGACGAAGCCAGAAAGAGACGGAAACCGCTGCGCAATCCTGCCGGGGAAAACTGGGGCATGGCAACACCCTCCAACTCGACATCCGCGTCCAGCAGGTCCAGCCTCGGCGCCAGCACCCTGTCCGGCTGCTCAGGCGGGGAGGCCTGCCACATGACCATGAAAGAGGCGTTCCCTGACTGCACCTGCAGGATCTGCACCTCGCCGCTGGCCGCGACTTCATGCACTGTGCCGGCAATGCGCACGCGCTGGTGCCTGGCATCGGAGGCTTCCAGCCTTTCCGCGCTGATTGCCTGTGGCTTGGGCAGCTCCGCCTTGCCAGTCTTGACCAGGGACTGGCCGCTGATGCCCAGGCCCGCCCCGCTGCCCGTGGTGGCGCCGCTGACCTCCACGAGATCCCCAGCCTCCACCTGCCCGCGGAGCGCCGCGCGGAAAATGCCGATGCCTCCTGTTTCATCCTGGATGAAGATCCGCACTGGATCAGCGGCGGTCACCACGCCGCTTACCCTGACCGGGATGTTCGACTGGTTGCGCTTGAGTATCTGCCCCACCGTCAGCCGTTGCGGCTCAGCCGCCTGTCCTCTGATGCCGCAAAAGGGCGGGCAGAGCAGGCACGCCAGCAGCACGGCTGAAAACGGGAAGCGCATGGGCGCAAGATTCACGTCCGCGCCGGAAACGCTCAAGACAATTTGCTGTGTCATACCACCAAAGTAGAACAGGGCTGGCTTTTCAACGCGCGGACTCTCCATGAGGTGTGCCGCTCGCTCCCCTCGGTTTTCCAAGTTCAGAGCGCATTCAGCGGTCTCGGTGAATCCGCGCATCAGGCACAAGCTGCATAATCCAGGAGTGCCATACCCTGCTGAAGCATATGGCCGCAGACTGGTGGTGAAACAGTCACACCATCGCCGCCATGAAACATCTCATCCTGCTTTTTCTCACCATCCTTCCGCCTGCCGCGGCCCTCCGCGCGCAAAGCTCGCAGACGATCAAATTGCATCCGCAAAGCAAGACTCCCGCAAGCCTCAGCCAGTTCGGCGGAGCCGCCGCCATGAATGACAAATGGATCATCATCGGCGAATATGGCAACAACCAGGGTGCAACGGCGGCGGGGGCCGCGCATGTCTTCGACGCGGTGACGGGCAAGCATCTGCGGCATATCGTCAATCCCAAGCCGCAGGACTTCGCTCTCTTCGGAGTCTCGGTGGCCCTGAGCGGGGACCATCTGCTGATCGGCGCCATCGGCGGGGGAAGCAACGGCCAGGGCGAAGCCTATCTTTATCATGCCGGCACGGGCGCTCTGCTGCGCACCCTGGAGGCGCCCTCCGGCAGCATGGAGTTTGGCGTCAGCGTGGCGCTCTCTGGAAAGACCGCCGCGGTCGGCGATCAGGACGCCGATCTCGGCTCGGGCGAGAAAGGCGCGGTGTTTGTCTATCCTGATGTGCTGGCGAATCAGGCTCCGCAGGTGATCGTGCCGGCGGACGCAATGCCAGGAGATGAATGGGGCATGAGCGTGGCCTTGAGCGGGCGCTTTCTGCTCGGCGGCTCGCCGAGTCATGACATGGAAAAAGGCGCCGCCTATCTCTTCGATCTCGGCACGGGCGCTCAACTGCGCAAATTCACCGGCTCAGGCAATGACAACCTGGGCCGCCGAGTTGTCATCGCCGGCGGCAGGGCGGTGCTCAGCGCGCCCGGAGGCGACTGGCCGGTGGCGGATGCGGGCATCGTGCGTGTCTATGACATGCAGAGCGGCATCTTTGCCTGGAATCTCGCCGCCCCCGACGGCCATGCAGGCTGCGGACACGGTTTTTCGATCGCCGCCAGCACAGATCACGTCCTGGTCGGCGCGCCATTGAAGACGGAGCCGAACAGCGGGGTCGCCGCCACGGGCAGCGCCTATCTTTACGATGTGAGATCAGGCCACCTGCTCAAACAGATCCGCCTGCCCGCGAGGAAGACGCAGGATTTCACCGGCTACGCGGTGGCCCTGAACCGGGGGAACGCGCTCGTGACCTCCCTGCTCGCTGACGAGACGGGTCCGAACCGCGGCTTAGCCGTGCTGCTGACCGGCCAGGCGGCCAGACTTGGCGCGCACAGTCTGGCGGTGCGCGGCGCCTCCGCGCCCGGCATCGTGGATGCGCGTCATGGCAAATTCACGGAGCGCGCCATAAACCCGTCTGGCTACACTGTTTTTTGCGGCAGCCTGGAGGGCGCGGGCGCGTCGGGTGGCAAAACCGCGGGTGTTTTCAGCTCCATGACTGATGGCTCTTATGCCGACCTGGCGCTGACTGCCGGCATGGATCTGACTTCGCTGGGCATGGCGGGTGTGAAAGCGGTTTCGTTTCAGAATCCGGTCTGCAACAGCTTCAGCATGGGCGTCTTCCAGGCGAAGCTCGCGGGCTCCGGCGTCTCCCCTGCAAACAACCTGCTGCTGCTGGCTGACAACGGCACGGAAGTCTATCCGCTCAAGCGCACCGGCTCCTCCGACCCCGCGCTTGGCAATGCCGTCATCGCATCCATCAAACAGGTGCTGCAAGGCTCAAAAAACGATCTCGGCCCGGCGGTGCTCGTGCATCTGAAGACAGGCGCTGGCGGTGTGGACAAGAGCAACGACAGCGCCCTGCTCGCCCTCAAAACCAAGGGGGACGTTCAAGCGTTTGCACGCGAGGGCAACCTCTCGCCACCGGGTGACAACTTCGGGCAAATCCACCGCGCCGCGCTGGCGGTGGACCAGGCGGTGTTCTGCGCGGATCTGATTTCGCCGAAGCTCACCAACCAGGGGGTCTTTATCCTGAACACAACCACCAACGCCAAGGAGATGCTGCTCCGCAAAGGGGACGCGGCCCCCGGTGTCACGGGCGCGGTGATCAGCGCTTTTCTGGGAGAGACGGTGGATCAGGGGAACTGCGTCCTCATGCGCGGTCTCATCACCGGCCAGAGCATTACTCCAGCTCAAAAGGAATGCCTGTGGCGCATGCCCATTGGCGGCATGGCATCGCTAGTGGCGCGCACAGGCACTCAGGTCCAGGGCATGGGCGGCGGCATCACATGGTCAAAGTTCATCCAATACTGGACCGTTGGCGGCACCCAGGTGCTGGTGCATGGAAAAATAAAAGGTCCGGGCGTCGCGCCCGCCGCGGACCAGGTGCTCTGGCTCCTGCAGGAGGACGGCAGTCATCAGGTGCTGCTGCGCAAGGGCGACCCGCTGCCCGACTGCGGCAACCTGCGGGTCAGCGTCATCCAGCAGATCGCCGTCAACACCAGCCATGGGCGCTACACCGTGCGCGCCTCCCTGCTCGGCGCCCCGAAAGACGGGGACCAGGTCCTGCTCGCCGGACGCACACTCGGCACCAGCATCGCCCTGTCCTCCCTCCGCCAGCCCTTCCCGCGCCTGCGCAAAGGCATGGCCTATGACGGCGGCGATGGCGTCATTTCCAAACTGGCCGGCTTTTCATGGACGCCGCTCCTTCCAGGCCCCACCGGCGCGGGCGCGAACGGCCAGGCCCAGGCGCTCAACTTCCAAAACCAGATGGTGCTCGACCTCGGCTTCGCCAACGGAATCAACGAGGTGGCCGTCTTGAACCCATGAGGCCGCCGCCGCTCACCGTGCCCGCGTCTGAAAAGTCTCGCGGTGACCCGTGGCGGGCACATGCAGCGTGTAGCTGCCGCCGTCGGCGCTCACGGCGCAGTGGATGAAATGCGCGGCGCATCCCTCGCCCGTGTCACCGGCGTTGGCGATGCGCTCCTTTTCCGTGTTGTTGTGGCGGTCCTCGCGCACGTTTTCATGCACCTGGTAGATGGCCTTCAGGCTCGGCGCGCCGCGCAGGGAGTCAAAGGCGGTCTGGCTCGTACCCTTGCGCGGTCCGTTGTTGAAGACCGCCACCACCGGGTCCAGCGCGCGCAGCAGCAGCGGGTGGTTGCTGGAGTCGAGGCCGTGGTGATTCACTTGATACAAGTCCACCCTGCCCGCGCGGTTCAGCGGGCAGACCAGCCTGGCCTCGAGGTTCCAGGTGAGATCTCCGCCATCGAAGAAACGGAAGCCGCCAAAGCCGAGCAGCAGCACGACGCTGTTCGCATTGTCGGAGAGGTCCGGCTCCTTGTCCGGCACGCTGCCGCAGTCCGGCGTGGCGGGCGCATCGGCGGCGGGCGGGATGAACTCCTGGTTCGCGCCCAGGCAGCGCAGGCTCAGCGGCACGCCGCCCTCCACCCGGCGCAGCGGCACCGTATCGCCCGGCTTCAAAACCACGCGCTTCTCCACCGGCGCGTCGCGGTAGGGCCGGCTCGTCAGCGCCCAGCGCGCCTGGTTGCGCCCGCTGTCCGGGCTTTCCTCGGTGATGCCCTTGTCATAAAGCGCGCCCACCGGCATCATCCGCGCCAGCTCCGCCAGGCCGCCGAAATGGTCTATGTGAAAGTGCGTGATCACCACATGATCCAGCCTTTTCAGCCCCGCCGTCTCCGTCGCCACCTTGTGAATGCGCGCCGCGTCGCGCCCGCCTGGATTGCCCGTGTCAATCAGCACCGACTCACCCGCCGGCGTCACCACCAGCGTGCTGCCCCCGCCCTCGGAGTCTATCCAGTAAATGTCGAGCGTGTCCCTGGCGCCGGCGGTGAAGGCGAGCGTGAAGATGGAAAGCAGAGCCGTGGTTCGTGGCAAGTTCATGATTGGAGAAGAAATAATCCGCCGGTTTTATCGCGCTTCCCGGCGTTTCACCACCTCAAACACCGCGCGGAAGATGAAGGCGTCGTTTTTCGCGGAGCGCTGGTTTTCCTCGGACCACCTGTCGTAGCCGAGTGCGCGGAAAGCCTCGTCATCCACGCGGCCGAGCTCCAGCAGCGCCTCGCGGATGAACTCCCATCCTGCCAGCTCCTCGTCTTTGAGCACCGGGCTGCCGTCGGTGTATCTCATGGCGCGCAGCTTTTCCAGCGCGGGCGTTTCCGGCAGGAGGCCGCGCTTGTCCAGGCGCGCGGCGAGCGGATTCCAGAAGTGCTCCGATGCCTCGTAGGCCATGGCGGCGATCTCCGCCATGCGCGCCTCCGGCGGAGGCCATGATGACAAAATGCGCGCCGGTCCCAGTCCGCCCGCGCCGAGGGCGCGCTCGGACCAGCGCGCGGTGCCTTCGGTGAACCAGCGGTTCTTGAAAAAGGTCGCTCCGTTCTGGATGAGATGGAAGAACTCATGCGCGGGCGTCAGATTCGCCGGCGCCTTCACCGAGGTCGCCACATTGAAGCAGATGCTCAGCGCGCCCTTGGGATCACCGGGTTTGTTGAAGCGCTGCAGCTCGTCAAAGGCCACGCCGTTGGTTTTGAGCACATCCTTGTGTCGAAGATGGATGTCGAGGAACGACGCCGTCTTGAAGCGCTCCGTGGCGAGGGGATCGGGGAAGCCGAGCACCTCGACAAACATCATCCGCGCCGCCAGCGTCTGCGTCATGATGTCCTCCACCTGGTCCGGGATGCCGTTTTCATTCGAGTCCGCGGCGTCCACCGCGTGCTGCCCCTCCGTGTGGTAATGAATGCGCATCATTTCGACTTGATGCACCTGCTGACCTCGCGCGCTGGCGGCGAGGCAGACGAGCAGAAGAGTGAGGGCGGTTTTCATGACAGTTGATGTGTCGAGCCTTACGAGACTGCGGCCGCGTTGTTGCGCGTTATTGGAGTGAAGTCGTTGGAGTGAAGCCGTTGGAGTGAAGCCTTCAGGCGACACGGGAGCGCGCTCCGCTGCGGGAGGTCGGTGAACAAGCTAAAGCTTGAACTCCAACGCCAAACTCCAACGCCAAACTCCAACGCCAAACTCCAACGCCAAACTCCAACGCCAAACTCCAACGCCAAACTCCAACTCACGAGCGCAGCCTCTCATAGGCATCCTTCACCACCCAGCCGCAGGCTTGCAGCGCGGCGCGGGCGTCGGACCGGGGGCGTCCCGTGAGTTCCACAAGGATGCGCTCGGCGCGGTCGCGCAGCTTCACGTTGGAGGGGTTCAGGTCCACCATGAGGTTGCTGATCACCTTGCCCGCCTTCGTCATTGCCAGGGTGGTGATCATGTTCAGCACGAGTTTGGTGGCCGTGCCCGCCTTCAGGCGCGTGGAGCCGGTCAGCACCTCCGGCCCCACATCCGGCGCGATGACCACCCGCGGCTGCCAGGGCGTGCCCGCCAGCTTTTTCGCCGCCTTCTTCACCGCGGGGTTGCAGCACAGCAGCGCGGTGAACGCACCGCGCTGGCCGGCCTCGCGCAGCGCGCCCCAGACAAACGGCGTGCGTCCGCTGGCGGCGATGCCGACCAGCACATCCCCCGCGCCAAGGCCGCGGTTCGCCACCGCCGCAGCGCCCGCCTGCGCGTCATCCTCCGCGCCTTCCACCGCGCTCCACAGCGCCTGCCGGCCGCCCGCGATGATGCCCTGCACCTGTTCGCGCGGCGCGCGGAAGGTTGGCGGGATCTCGCTCGCATCCAGCACGCCCAGCCGCCCGCTCGTGCCCGCGCCGGCATAAAACAAATGCCCGCCATTCTGAAACGCCCGCGCCACCGCCCCGACCACTTGCGCGATGGCGCGCTTCTCCAGGCGCAGCGCCGGCGGGATGCCCGCGTCCTCCGCCAGCATGAGTTCGATGCCTTGAGCCGCGCTCAACCGGTCCAGCTTCATGGAGCGGGGATTCCGGTGCTCTGTGGGTGAGGCCGCCAGCAGCTCCAGGCTGCGGATCACCTCCGGCAAAGCCAGCCCGGAGCTTTTCACCGCGCCCTTTTTCACACTCGCCGCCTTGTCCGCAGGCTGCGCTCCGCCCTGCTCCCACAGCCTGCGCGCCAGCGCCACGGCGCCCGAGACTGAGGCCGTTTTCAGGGGAGCCATCACCGCCTCGGGGCGCGCCGAGCGGATGCGCCTGCACACCTCCTTGAGGAACGCCGGGTTTTTCAAAAGCACCCCGCCATTAAAAATGAAGCGCACCTTTTCCTCCGGTGGGGCGAGTTTTTCCGCGCACGCGCAGGCATCCTCCGCCAGCATCGCCGCCGCATCCGCCAGCAGGCGCCGGGCCAGGGCATCCCCCCTCGCGGCAAAGGCGAAGACCGTCACCGCCAGCGCCGCGATCTCCGTCTTCGAAGCCTGTGCCGACCATGGGATCAGGTCATCCGGCTCATTGAAGACGAGCGCGTTCAATATCCCGGCACCCAGCGGCCCCATGCCGCCGTGGTGGTCCAGGTCCGCCATCACCGCCCGCAGCGCCCGCAGGCCGATGTCGCACGCGCTGCCGCGGTCGCCGATCACATGCCCGCGTCCGCCCACCTTCGCCACGCGCCCCTCCCCGGTGCGCCCGTAGCAGCACGAACCCGTGCCGCTGAGCACCAGCACCTCGGCGCGCGTCCCGCCCTTCACAGGCGCGGCTGCCAGGGCTGTCTCCAGGTCATTCACCGCCAGGCAAAGCGCGCCCGGCCATACCCGGCATGCCGCCCTGCGCAGACGCTCCCGGTCCGTTTCCGAACGCGCCCCCGCCAGCCCGATGCACACCGACTGCGGCGCGCGCGGCAGCGCTTCCGCGATGCCGCGCAGGTGCCATTGCAGTTCGCGGTCCGACATGAGTGGGAGCACCGCCGGGCCGCGCGCCAGCTCCGCCAGCACCGTGCCGCGCGCATCCACCATGAGCACGGTGGTGCGCGTCCCCCCGCCCTCGATGCCGAGAAAGACAGGATCACTGGAGGCGGCGGAGGCTTGGCTCATGCGCCGGCAGAGTAGCCCGCCTTTCCACCGCGCGCAGCACCTTGTTCATGGCTTTGCCGCAACCCGGCGGGGAGCAAACTGCCCGCATGAACCCGCCGCACCGCCGCCCCCGAGCTTGAGGCCGCCGCCCGGCTGCGGCGGGCACTGTCCCCGTCTCGTGAGCGCCGGTCCCCGACGAGCCGGGACCGGTCCCCGATGGCCGGGGACGTGTCCCCGACGGACGGGGCTCGGTCCCCGATGGCCGGGGACGTGTCCCCGACGAGCCGGGACCGGTCCCCGATGGCCGGGGACGTGTCCCCGACGAGCCGGGACCGGTCCCCGATGACCGGGGACGCGTCCCCGACGGGCGGGGCTCGGTCCCCGATGACCGGGGACGTGTCCCCAACGGACGGGGCTCGGTCCCCGATGAGCCGGGGAACTCCCCCGACGGACGGGGGGCCACCCCCGATGAGCCGGGGAACTCCCCCGACGGACGGGGGGCCACCCCCGGTGAGCCGGGGAACTCCCCCGACGAGCGGGGGGCCACCCCCGATGAGCCG